>NZ_CP134223.1:4324444-4942222 GCF_031599675.1 Paenibacillus pedocola
CAAGGTTTTCTACATGGCAATTGAGGATTCCTGCTCCCCGACAAAACTAGAAGAAAACCCCTAAGAATCTACAGAGGACACAAGGGGAATCTACAAAATGCAAGAAATTAATCAACCGTGAACAGCGATCCCGTCGTGCGCTTGAACAGCTTCCACCAGCCTGCCTTCGGCACAGCTTCGCCCGCCTTGAGCTCATATTCTTTAATTACACTCGTGCCCTGGTAGACTACCAGCTTGCCAATGGTCTGATCTGCGGTGATTGGCGCTTTTACACTGTCCGGCAGTACCAGCTCGTTGCGGATACCTTCCTGGGTAATTCCCTTTTTGAGCAGGACGCTGTAGGTTTCCTTGGCGGTAATCGGCAGTACCTTTTTCACACCTTTTTCGATGTTCAGCGTACCGATGGTGTCACCAGCTTTATAGATCGTGTGCATTTTATATTGTGAAAAGAGATAATCGAACATGCCCGACACTTCACTGTTGCGCGTCTTCGTGTTCGGTTCACCCAGCACTACTGCAACGGCGCGGAGTCCGTCTCTGGCAGCAGTTGCCGAGAGGCAGAACTTGGCTTCCGATGTATAGCCGGTCTTCAGACCATCGGCTCCCGTATAAAAGCGCACCAGCTTGTTCGTGTTGACCAGCCAGAACGGTTTGGCCGAATCCTTGCGCAGATAGTCCTGATAGGAACCGGTATATTTAATAATCCGTTCATGCTTGAGCAGCTCCCTGCTGATGACGGCAATGTCATGGGCCGAGGAATAATGATTCGCAGCCGGCAGGCCGTTACAGTTGGCAAAATGCGTATCCTTCAGGCCAAGCGCCTCCGCTTTACTGTTCATCATATCGACAAAAGCACTCTCTGAGCCGGCGATTTTCTCCGCCATTGCAACAGAGGCATCATTACCGGAAGCCATAGCGATGCCTTTCAGCATCTCGTCCACCGTCATTTCTTCACCGGGCTCCAAAAAAATCTGCGAACCGCCCATCGATGCCGCATATTCGCTCGTCCGCACCTTGTCGGTCAATTGCAGTCTGCCTTCATCCAGCGCTTCAACGGTCAGCAGCATCGTCATAATTTTGGTAATACTGGCCGGCGGCAGCTTGTCATGGCTGTTCTTCTCATAAATAATGGTGCCGGTGCCCGCATCCATTAGAATGGCGGAACGCGCTCCCGGCGCGAGATCAACAGCAGCAGCGGTATTACCGGTACTTTTAGCCTTTTCCTCCGCAAATGCGCCTGGTGCCGCTCCCAGAACCGAAACAGCCATACATAGCACAAGCGTCATATAACGAATTTTTCTCAAAGTGGTTCCCCTCCTGAACATTAACCTTCATTTCACAGGTACTGTATTCCAGTTTGGTCAGAAAGGCAGGAAATTATTCCAATTCACGCAGAAAAAAAGAGCCTTCCCCTGCATCCTTAAGGATGCTACAGAGAAAGCCCCAGGCAACAACGGCAAATGATCCGTTATCTTGAGTTTCCACAATTATTTGATAGTTTGGCTAATTCACCAGTAGAGTCGTCACTCCTAAACTTAGAGCAATTCTCCCGCAAGCATAATTAACTTATCGTCGATATACACGTCAGGCTTCATTACCACTGCATCGATATGTACTCCTGCGGCTACTATACCTCCAAAGGTATTATTGCTGCCAAATGCCACATGGATAGTTCCGTATACCTTCTCGTCCTCCAGAACCACACCTGTAATTCTCGCCTTGTTGTTCGTTCCGATGCCAAATTCGCCAAGGAAGCGCCCGTCGCCTGCTCCAAGCATCTGCAGCAGCTTGTCCCCGCCTTCGCCTTCGGCTGCAGTTAGACGGCCCTGCTCCACGGTAAGCACCAGCGGACTTTTCAGCGCACCAATTCCTGCGATGGAGCCGTCCACCTTAATCTGTCCTGCCGCAGTACCTTCCATCGGTGCAATATACGCTTCGCCGGAAGGCAGGTTACCCGATTCTCCCGGATTGAGATATAAACCTGTGCTCAGCACACCGTCTCTGCTGTCAATCGAGAAGCTCAGACTCAGCCCGTCCTTCTCCACGCGTACTTCGCTACCTGCGGACAGCAGGGCGGCAACCTGTTCAGTCAGCTCTTTGACCTGCGCATAATCGGCAGTTATTGCTCCATTGCTGAACATATCATCCGTCATGCACGGCATGGTGGCGACACGGGTTCCCGCTGCTGCTGCCTGCTTGCGGGCAGCCGTATGTGTCATGGAATGTGTAGTAATACAGACGGCCACATCCGCTTTAGCCATAGCTTCGGCAACCGGAGCCGGCGGCTCCTCGCCCGATTTGCTCCGCGGCTGCATGATCAGCAGCATCGATTCAGCCTCTAGTCTCTTGCCTGCTTCATAGATAGATTCGGCAAGCTCACGCTTGTCATCATCAGCCACAACAGCCAGCAGTTCACCGCGGCTAAGCCCCAGACAATCCTTCAGTACATTCATGCTGATTAGTATCCTTGATTCACTCATGTTAACTTCCTCCCGATTACACCATTTCCGCTATCTATTCACCGGTTTAGGCGGTATGACAGCACGGCAGGCACTCCAGCAGAGGCCGCCCATTCTCTATGCTGCTCCACTTCACTCTTACAGTCAAGTATTATCACATCCTCTTTGCCGCGAGCTCTTATTCCATTAAAAGGGAAACGCTGCCCGCTGCCGAATATCTGAATAGACAAAAGTCACTACAAGAATGAGGGAGAATATATGAGGATTGAACAACTTCACCAAACGATTGCCAACACAGCCCAAAGCTCAGGGTTTTCAGGAACAGTGCTGGTATCCGGCCGCGAACACGAATTGATTCTGGAAGCCTACGGCCATGCGAACCTGGCGGATAACCGGCTGAATAAGCCCGACACACGTTTCGGCATCGCTTCAGGCTGCAAGCTGTTCACAGCTATTGCCATCTGCCAGCTGGTCGAACAGGGTAAGCTTTCTTTTGAGAGTAGAGCTCTGGAAGTGTTACAAGAAGGGGGACTTGCGTTCCCGCTGTTCAGTCCGGATATAACCGTGCATCAGCTGCTGACGCACAGCTCGGGCATCGGAGATTATTTTGACGAAGAGACAATGGATGATTTCGCAGAGTTGTGGAAGGCCATACCGATGTATACACTCAGGCGTCTTGAGGATTTCCTGCCGATGTTCCAGAACCTGCCGATGAAATTCAACCCCGGTGACAGATTTCACTATAACAACGCGGGTTATATCATGCTCGGTCTGCTCGTTGAGGCAGCAAGCGGGATGGCTTTCTCGGATTATGTGGAGCAGCATATTTTCCTGCCTTGCGGCATGCAGCATTCCGGTTATTTTGCGCTGGATAATCTACCGGCCAATACGGCCATGGGATATATAGAAGAGGAAGATGGAAGCTTGATCACCAATATCTACTCCATACCGGTAAAAGGGGGCGCAGACGGCGGAGCGTTCATAACTGCAACAGACATGCAGCTATTGTGGAACGGCCTGTTCAACCATCGGCTGCTGAACGAGGAAACGACTGCTCTGCTGCTAACGCCGCATATTCATCAAAATCAGGATAACTACTATGGCTATGGCGTGTGGATTACCAAGCTGAATGGAGAAGTGTACAAATATCATGTGATGGGCTCCGACCCCGGCGTCTCCTTTCGCTCGGCGTTCTATCCTGCAAGCGGTGTTACCTTCGCCGCCCTCTGCAACCGGAGCAAGGGCGCTTACCAGATCATGCGGACGGTGGAGAGCTGTTTGGCAGGTAGGGAAACTCCTGGGGATTAACGGATAGCAAGCAATTAGTGAACGTGCAAAAAAGCCGTACAGAACAGATTGTTCTATACGGCTTATAATTTAAGTGGAAAAGTTGGCTGTAATTCCCGCCATTTCCGGAATCACTGAGCGAATAGCGGGAATACCTCCACTTAATTGCCGGAAAAAGCACCTCTTTATCCAAAAGGTGGTTCATTAAATGGAGTATTTCCCGCTAATTCTTCCAAAAGCCTCGGTGGAGTCAAATTAGCAGGAGGATTTCCATTTAATCGATGACGCCTTCTTCTTAGCCCCCAAAAGAGTCCCGGAAGAAAGTACAATATTTTAGCGTCTTAGCCACTTGGTAACACAAATAAGTTCTTAGAGTTACTTAGCAGTTCTTAGTGTAACTAGCAGTACTAGCACAATCCCCGTTACCCGGCTTCACTTGGTGTGTTACTTAGTACCGTGTTACGCCATCCTTCGTTACAAGCGCGAATACCAGCGGCTGCGGCGGAACCGGCTGAGCGGAAATGCGGTAAGCTTCCAGCACCTTGGCTTCCGCTTCCTGCACTTTGCTCTCACTGGCATCGTTCACATGCAGGACGGCAAGCGTATCGCCTGCGGCAACGGCATCGCCGACCTTCAGCGACAGCTGAATACCGACACCCAGATCAATCAGCGACTCCTTGGTCTCACGGCCTGCACCCAGCAGCATGGCGGCCACGCCGATTTCCTCGGCCTGGATGCTCTCCACATATCCTGCGGACGCTGCCTTCACTTCGATGAAGCGGCTTGCTGACGGCAGGGTATCCGGTGCCTCGACCTGTGTAACATCGCCGCCCTGTGCAGCTACCATCTGTTTGAACTTATCAAAGGCGCTGCCGTCCTCAATATGGGACATCAGGATTGTCCGCGCTTCGGCTTCATCCTTCGCTTTGCCGCCGAGAACCAGCATCTGGCTGCCCAGAATGAGGCAGACCTCCTGCAGATCCTTTGGCCCGTGGCCCTTCAAGGTCTCGATGCCTTCCTTGACCTCCAGCGCATTGCCGATGCCGAAGCCCAGCGGCTGGTCCATATCACTGATGACCGCAACCGTGTTGCGGCCCAGATGTGTACCGATATCGACCATGGCCTGGGCCAGGGCGATCGAATCGTCGAGCGTCTTCATGAACGCGCCGCTGCCGGTTTTGACATCAAGTACGATGGCGTCTGCGCCGGCGGCGATTTTCTTGCTCATAACGGAGCTGGCAATCAGCGGAATGGATTCCACGGTTGCGGTCACGTCACGCAGCGCATACAGCTTCTTGTCGGCAGGGGTAATGTTGCCGGATTGCCCGATAACGGCAGCGCCGATCTCTCCGACCTGGGCGAAGAACTGCTCACGGCCCATCTCCACTGAGAAGCCGCTGATCGACTCCAGCTTATCAAGTGTGCCGCCAGTGTGTCCCAGCCCGCGGCCGGACATTTTGGCAACCGGAACTCCGGCGGAAGCCACCAGCGGTGCAAGTACCACCGTCGTTTTATCACCTACGCCGCCAGTGGAATGCTTGTCCACCTTAATTCCGGCGATAGGACTTAAATCTACCTGGTCGCCGGACATCGCCATTTCCAGTGTCAGATCGCCGGTTTCCCGCGCGTTCATTCCCCGGAAGTAGACGGCCATTGCCCAGGCTGAAATCTGGTAATCCGGAATTTCGCCTTTGCTGTAACCCTGGATCAGGTAGGCGATTTCCTCACGGCTTAGCTCGCCGCCGTCTCTTTTTTTCTGAATCAGATCAACCGCACGCATTATACCTGTACCTCACGCACAAATGCACGGACAAGTCCGATGAATTTCGGCTTGGTCAGGTTAGCTACTTTCACTACCTGCTCATGTGTCAGCGGCTCCAGCTCATCGCCAATCGCCATGTCGGTGATACAAGTGATGCCGAGCACGCGCAGCTTGCTGTGGCTGGCAACAATCACTTCCGGTACGGTGGACATGCCGACCGCGTCTCCGCCGAGGTAAGCGAGCATTTTCAGCTCAGCCGGTGTCTCATAAGTCGGGCCGCTGATGCCGGCATAAACGCCTTCCTGCAGCACAAGCGCTTCACCGTCAACACCTTTGACGTCAACCGCCAGCTTTTTGGCCAGCTCAATATATTCAGGGTCATAGGCACGGGACATATCCGGGAAACGTACACCCAGCTCCGGATCATTCGGTCCGATCAGCGGGTTGTCACCGGTCATATTGAGGTGGTCAGTGATCAGCATCAGGTCACCGGCTTTGAACGCCCGGTTCATGCCGCCCCCGGCATTGGTAATAACCAGCGTTCCTACGCCCAGCTTAGCCATTACATACACAGGCAGCACAACTTTGCGCATTTCATAGCCTTCATAATAGTGGAAACGGCCCTGCATGATGATTACATCCTTGCCTTCCAGCTTACCGATTACGAACCGGCCGGCATGACCTTCCACCGTGGAACGCGGGAAATGAGGAATTTCTTCGTAAGGCAGATAGACTGCGTCTTCAATCTGGTCGCCCAGATCACCAAGCCCCGAACCAAGAATCAGTCCGATGCTTGGGCTGTACTGTCCGAATTTGGACTTAATATATGCTGCCGCTTCTTTTACTTGGGTACCGTAAGCGATAGTTGTCTGTGTCATGAGATGAACCTCCCGGAATGAATAGTTTTGCGTACAATATAATTTTTCAACAGATGCCGCTCATAACAGCGCAGCCTACATCTTCGGAATAAACGCCAGAACCAGCTTCAAAAAGTGCTCGCGCACACGTTCAGCTGTCTCCATCACCTCAGCATGGTTCAGCGGCTGTTCCAGAATTCCGGCGGCCATATTAGTAATGCAGGAGATTCCCAGTACTTCAATGCCGGCATGGCGGGCCACGATTGTCTCAGATACGGTGGACATTCCTACGGCATCTGCACCCTGGCGGCGCAGCATGACGATTTCAGCCGGTGTTTCATAGTTCGGACCAAGCAGACCGGCATAAACGCCTTCCTTGAATTCAAAATTTTGCGCTGCCGCAGCTTCCTTCGCTACTGCAATCAGACGCGGGCTGTAGGCGGTCGACATATCCGGGAAACGTACGCCAAGCGCATTATCATTCGGTCCTGTCAGCGGATTGCGGCCGGTCAGATTCAAATGATCAGTGATCAGCATCAGGTCGCCCGGAGTGAAGTCTGTGTTCACACCGCCTGCGGCATTGGTAACGAGCAGGCTGTTTACGCCCAGCTCTTTCATGACACGCACCGGAAATGCAGTTGTCTCAGGGCCATAGCCTTCGTACATATGGAATCGGCCTTTCATCATGACAACCCGGCGGCCTTCGATCATGCCGATCAGCAGCTCGCCTTCATGCCCTTCTACAGTGGAGACAGGGAAATGCGGGATAGCATTGTAGGGAATTACGACTTCATCTGTAATCAGATCGGCCAGAATGCCCAGACCGGAGCCGAGAATCAAGCCGATTTCCGGAGCTACCGTACATTGATCTTTAATATAAGCTACTGCTTCTTGAATATGGTCTTGAGTCACTGCCATGGTTGTTGCCTCCTTGAGGTTATGCCTGTATCATGCAGGCTTCTTTATTATTTGAGTTCTGCCAAAAAGCTTGTCCCGTACTGCGGCGCTTTTGCCCCGAAATTATCTGCAATCGTTGCCGCAACATCAGAGAAGGTCTGGCGGATGCCGAGGCTGCCCGGCGTCTTGAATCTTGGGCTGTAAATGAGCAGCGGCACATACTCGCGCGTATGATCCGTTCCGCTATGGATCGGGTCATTCCCATGGTCGGCCGAAATAATCAGCAGATCATCTTCGCTTAGTGTTGATAGCAGTTCCGGCAGGGCTTCGTCAAAAACCTCCAGTGCACGTCCGTAGCCTTCCGGATCACGGCGGTGGCCGTACAGGGAATCAAAGTCTACCAGATTGGTGAACAGGAAGCCGTCAAACGGCTTGCGAAGCTCGTCAATCGTGATCTGAATGCCATGCTCATTGCTCTTGGTCGGGTAAGAGGCTGTAACCCCTTCACCGGTAAAGATGTCGTTGATCTTACCAACAGCAATAACATCTTTGCCGATGTCTTCCAAAGCGTTCATAACCGTCGGTTCCGGAGGCTTCACGGCATAATCATGACGGTTAGGGGTACGTTTGAAGTCTCCCGGTTCGCCGACATATGGACGGGCAATGACGCGGCCTACTGAGAATTCAGGTGCCATCGTCAGCTCGCGGGCGATTTTGCAGGCACTGTACAGCTCTTCCAGCGGAATAATCTCCTCATGTGCTGCAAGCTGGAACACGCTGTCCGCCGAAGTGTAGACAATCCAGGCTCCGGTCTTCATCTGCTCTTCACCGTACTCCACCAGAATCTCTGTGCCTGAAGCCGGTTTGTTCCCGATGACTTTACGTCCCGTTGCTGCTTCGAACTTCTCGATCAGTTCAGCGGGGAAGCCGTCCGGATACACATTGAACGGTACTTCAATCTTCAGCCCCATCAGTTCCCAATGGCCGGTCATCGTATCTTTACCTACAGATACCTCCTGCATTTTGCCGTAATATCCGGTTGGCGCATCTACAGGTTCAAGCGGCGGCAGCGGCGCAATATTCGCCAGGCCTAATCTTTGCAGGTTCGGCAGCTTGAGGCCCGGCACCCGCTCCAGAATATGTCCCAGTGTATGGGAACCTTTATCTCCGAAACTTTCGGCATCCGGCGCTTCACCGATACCCACACTATCCAGCACAATAAATCCGATCCGTTTAAATGAGGACATTCATTCATTCACTCCTTCGAAGTTTGCATTTCCTGAGGTCTTGATCCAAACAAGAAGAAACGGCTCTACCTTCTTCCGCAGGGGGCACTCCCCTGGAAAGCCCGCGGGCAATAGCCCGCATGTTAGGTACCCGTTTTCTTGCGAAAGAACCTTCCGGCTGTACCGACGATCCGGCCATTCTTTCAGTATGATTCCATCATAACTATCTTACTCACAAAAAGCATCTTTTTAGCACGTTAATGTACCGGGCAAAGACTGGCCAGCCTCTGAAGACTGTTTACTTGGCCCGCGGATGATGGCTCTCGTAGACTTCCTTCATATTTTTGCGGGCGATTCCACTGTACACCTGTGTAGTAGAGATGTCGGCATGTCCGAGCATCTGCTGAACCGAGCGGAGATCCGCACCGCCTTCCAGTAAATGGGCGGCAAAGGAATGCCTCAAGGTATGCGGTGTAATATCCTGTTCAATATGGGCTTCACGCGCGTATTTTTTAATGATTTTCCAGAATCCCTGACGGGTCAGCCGTCCGCCGAGACTATTCAGAAACAAAGCAGGCTCCTCCTGATTCCCCCGCAGCAGCTTGTCCCGCATCCCGGCCGTATAGGCAGCAACGCTGTCTGCAGCAATGGTACCGATCGGCACCACCCGCTCTTTGCCGGATGCCGCACTGCAGCGGGCAAATTTCAGCTCCGTCTGCACGTCCTCTATATTCAGCGAGATCAGTTCAGAGACGCGGATGCCGGTTGCGTACAGCAGCTCCAGCATTGCCTTATCCCGCATGCCCTGCGGACTGGTCTCATCAGGTGCAGCCAGCAGCCGCTCAATTTCAACAATACTCAGTATCATCGGCGGCTTCTTGCTGGGTTTGATCATTTCCATATCAAGGGTAGGGTCCTGCTCAACCAGCCGTGTCTTAAGCAAATAGTGAAAAAACGCGCGCAGCGATACCGTGTTCCGGTTAACCGTGGCCGTTGCCCGCCCGGCACCGCGGAGTCCGGCGAGATACTGAATGAGATGCGATCTTCTGATCTCCCCCGGCGATACGATCCCCCGCTCCCCGGCGAATTCCAAAAACTGCGAGATATCGCGTCCATAAGATTCCAGCGTACTCGAAGACAGACCTTTATCAACGGACAGATATTGCATAAAAGGCTGCAAATGTGACTTCATTCTACTCACTCTCCCGTCTGCTCAGGCTGCTCTTCGCGGCTATGCAGCATTTAGGCATATGAGTCTGACAGCCGGCCTGTAACAGCAAACCGGGCAAACTCACCTTAGCTACATTCGACAGACTTCTAGCTTTTTCCTGCTTTTGGCCGCAGCTTCACTCGCCGTACCAGTAGTACAGCCGCAGGCGCTGCCCGGCATTCAGCTCTTCCTCGGGGTGCGGGGAATCCTGAAACGCCCGGACAGCCGAGCCTTCCGGGATTTCATAATGATCTACCGGACTGATCCAGGCGCCGATCCAGTTCAGCGCATAATAAAAAAGGCAGCTCAGGGCAACCAGCATAGTCATAAAATACAACCGGCGCACCGTTTTGGGCACAGAGATAATCATTTAAGATACCTCCTAAAAGTTTAGTAACGATGAAACGCTTTGTACATAACAGTCTACGGAAATATAGTTACCACTCGCGTTAACTCGTCCTACACTGTATGCGCCGGATATTGATAGTATGTATTTCTTCTGGAAAAATCATTTAAAAAGCCCCCTCCGGCAGATACCGGGGAGAGCTTGTGCGGTAATTCCTCATCTATAAGCTTATTCGGGAGCGTTGCCGTCCGCAGCATTCTTCTCATTACAACGGTGGCAAATCCCGTGAAAATCAAGTCTATGATCAAGCACCGTAAAATTATAATCTTTCTCAAGCCGCTCTTCCAGCGGTCCCAGCCAGTCCTCGCGAATCTCGTCCATCGAGCCGCATTGCACACAGATCAAATGATGATGATGATGTTTAGCTGTATCCGTCCGCAGATCATAGCGGGCAACACCGTCTCCGAAATTAATCTTCTCCACGACATGAAGTTCGCTGAGCAGTTCCAGGGTACGATATACGGTGGCGAGACCGATCTCGGGAGCCTTCTCTTTTACAAGCATAAACACATCTTCAGCGCTTAGATGATCTTCTTCATTCTCCAGCAGCACTCTTAAGGTCGCTTCCCGTTGGGGCGTAAGCTTATATCCTTGGGATTGTAGCTGTTGTTTTATCTTGTCTATCCGGGCTTCCACCTATCTCCCTCCCCCTTGGAAAATTACCGCACCGGGCACAAAACCACTTCTTACATTATAGGGGGAGTCGCTTTGAGAAGTCAAACGCTTTTAGAACAGGTTCAAGGGCAGGACGCGCGGCATGTATCCACAAAAAAAGGGACCCCGCCGGCGTCCGGCAGGGCCAAGTTCTATTATAAGGGGGTCATGTGACTACTATAAGCCCGGAAGCTTAAAATAGAATGAATGAAAGATAAAGGTTTGATGAAACGGTGCGTTAAAATGCTTGAATCCGGCAGAAACCTGCAAGATAATGGAAGTATGTTGGGATTAGCGATTGTACTTGGAGTAAAGTGGTGATTTTTATCAGAACGCAGGTAATCAAAAAATCCGTTAAGGCTATACTTATGTTCTTAGCCATCCTTAAAATGCTGCACTACATCCTCAAAGAAGTTATATTCGGAAACGCCGCCTCGATAGGAGTAGCCGCTAGCTTTTCTGAAAGGACAGGCCTCTGGGTTATCATTCTGTTGAGCTTGATTTTGACGGTATGAGTGCTTAATGAGCGAAATTGACTTAAATCATGAGATCTGTAATAGACTAAATGGAATGAATCCACTTACATTATAGATTGCAGAGACAATAATGAATTTTAAGGGAAAATGTCCATCTAATTTATCCTCTTTTAAGCAAATGTCTACTTTTCGCTCAATGTAAGTGGATTCATTCCACTTACATGTTGACTACAGGGAAAACCTGCTGAATTAGTAGGTGTTTTTCCACTTAGTATCCTGCTAATGTGCTATATTGTGCTTTTTACATTTTGCTGTCAGGATGCTTCATATTCGATGACATGCTTGCCGGGAATGGCTGTTTCATTAATGCATGCAAGTCTGTCCGGCGGTCTGGAAGAACTGGATTTACAGCCTTAACAAGACTAAACAAACAATAAAATAAATAACCTGTCAGGCTATGGCCCGGCAGGTTATTTTTATGCACATAGAAGTGGCTTCACACACTCTGACCTATCAGCATCGGTGTCACCCATCTCATCATCTCCGGTGTCACCCAGGCTTCGAACCCGGAAATCCCCAGCACGAGCACGGCCATCCCGAGGGAGAGCAGCGTATACATGGCAAAAGGTCTGGTCACCGGCGTACGCCGCTGGCCAAGCACGCGGCTGCGGATCATCAGCAGGGAAAAGGCGATAGCCGCCGCACTGCTGACAAGCAGTACCGGAATCAGCACCAGATTGTGCGGAGCCACAGAGACAAGCGCGAACAGCATCCCGTGCCAAGAATACTCGCTGACCAGGCAGCCGACCGTAAAGCCGATCAGCACCCCTTTGAGAAAATCAAGGATCAGAATCCCCGGCAGTCCGATCACCGACAAGCCCAGAATCCAGATCAGGCCGACCCACTTCAGATTCAGCGCGGCAATGCTCCAGTAGGAATCAGGAGCGGCGGGCAGTCCCTGCTGATCCACCGTGACAAAGAAATTACCCAGGTAATCACCCAGCTCCTGCTGCTGATCAAGTGTCAGCGCACTTACAATAAGTGCCCCAAAAACGACCCCAACCAGAAATAATACCGCAACAAAAATATAAAGAGGCGTCTGTTCCTTGATCATCAGCCGCATACTGCGCATAGGGACGTTCTCCTTTCAGGTCACATGTTACACCATATGAGGAAACGTCCCGCTGTATGACTTGTCCTTTGGATATATGAGCCGTTCCGGAGCAAGAGCCCGCTATCTCTCGGTGCTCTTCACTTTACCGTAAGTCCCGCCGCCTCCGGAGGTCAGCTCAAGCCGGCCCGTACGCGCCAGAACGATCTGTGCCGCTAATTGGGATCCCGCTATTTGAGCAAGCTCCGCCTCGCCGGCACGGTGCAGGATATTCATCTCCGTGCCAAAAGCCGCCAGCAGCGCGTTCATTTTGGCCTTGCCCAGGCCCGGGATAAACTCGAGCGGAACCTGGTAGTGATAAGGCGGACGATGTGCCGGAACATGCGGCTGCTCACGGTCAGCGATATGCAATATCCGGTCAAACACCCCTTGCACCAGCTTAAGGCTGCCGCAATAAGGGCAGCGTTCCGAGGTGGCATACGCCTCGTCGATAATGCTGCCACATCCGGCGCAGTAGCTCCGGTGATATTTGCCAAGCCGCGGATTCAGGCCGAAATTGGCACTGACCCTCCGGCCCCCACGACGCTCAAGCGCAAGGCGCAGCTCGCTGAACGAAGGCTTCGTAAGTTCTATTACATTGTACTCGCGGCCGATTTTGCCGAGAGAATGCGCGTCGGAATTGGTCAGGAAGGTATAGCTGTCCAGCTCGGAAATATATCCCGCCATTTCCGAATCCGCGCTGAGGCCAAGCTCAACCGCCGCAATCCGTTCCAGATCAAACAGCTCCGCCATCCGCTCCGCCGCACAGCCATACAGCCCTTTATGCGGCGTGAAAATGTGCGCGGGAATCAGTATTCCTCCCCGTCCGCAGATTTCATCCTGCAGGTCTCTGGAGGAGGCATACAGCCGCTGCGAGCTGAGGTTGATGTTGCGCATATACCGGCTCATCCAGCCGCTGAAATCCTCCATGGCAGCAAGGTCCGGCAGGAAAGCCAGTACATGACATTCCTTACGGCCGGGCTCACGGATTTCGATTTCGCTCCCCAGAAGGAGTGTCGTTCCCCGGTAAGCAATTCCCCCGCCTTCTGCCGCGGTCATCTCACCAGACTCAAGAGAATCACGGATATCCTGCAGCACGCCCGGCGAATGGCTGTCAATGATGCCGATCAGCTCTATCCCCTTGCGTTCCGCCGCTTCTATGGCGATGTTTGCAAAGGTGAGATTCCGGCTTCCGCTGATTTTGACTGCCTGTCCGGCGGAGGTCCGGCCGATATGAACATGGAGATCGCAGTAAAAGCTGCGCAGTTCCGGTTCTAGTGCCATTGACCTGTCAGCGTGTAGAGATGCCATGCGTACACTGCCATCATGGTTTTGGCATCGGCAATCCGCCCGTCCGCAATGTACTGATACGCTTCCTCCAGTGTCAGCTCAGAGACCTCTAAGAATTCATCCTCGTCCAGCGCCATATCCCCCGGCTGGGCATTGTCCGTCACATACAGATGGATGATTTCATCCGCAAAGCCGGGTGAGGTATAGAAGGATTTCAGCAACTTCAGCTCCCCGCTGTGAAAGCCGGTTTCCTCCTGCAGCTCACGTCCTGCGGCTGCCAGCGGGTCCTCGCCTTTATCCAGCTTGCCTGCAGGAATCTCTACCTCCGTGCGGTGCATCGGCTGGCGGTACTGCTCTACCACAAGCATTTTATTGTTGTTCAATGCCAGCACCGCGACAGCACCAGGATGCTTCACCACCTCACGGGTAGCGGTATTGCCGTCCGGCAGCTTCACGGTATCTACCTGAAGGGTAATGATTTTGCCTTCAAAAATCGGCTGCGTGGACAATGTCTCTTCGTCTAAGGCCGGGTTGCGGTTCAATTCTTCTTTTTTCATAGTTTCATGGTCTCCTTTAACTGGGCTCTGCATAAGGTGTATTATAGCAAACTTAAGGGGAAAGAAGGAATGCAGGCATGAAGGACATTCTTATCCGTACAAGCACATCAGCAGTTACAATCGCAGGCAAGCCTGAGCAGATTAAAGCGGTCATTGCAGGCTGGGCGGAAAAGTACGGACGTGATATGCCCCTGGCCTACGTTCTGCGGCTGCAGGCAGAGTCCCGGATTCATCCGCCAAAAGCCGGCTGAATATTACATTTGCCACCTTCACCCGCCGGCTAAACATAAGGAGCTGTTCCCGGTTTTTCCCGGAAACAGCTCCTTCATTTCATTTATTCTCCTTGCAGGCAGCTCATTCTATTAGGCTTTAGCACTTTCTTTTACGATGGCTACAACCAGTTCAGCAGTTTTGACGATATCCTCAGCTTTGATCCGTTCCTTGGTCGTATGAATATGCTCATAGCCAATTGCCAGATTCACCGTCGGAACCTTCAGTCCGTTGAATACGTTAGCGTCGCTTCCGCCGCCCGAAGGGAACAGGCGGGTCTTCAACCCCAGTGAATTAATAGCCCGGTCGGCAAGCTGAACTACAGGATCATGTTCATTGAAGCTGAACGCGGGATAGATAATCTCACTGCGGAACTCGCACTCTGCACCATATTCCCGCACTGTAGTTTCCAGCGCTTCACGCATGGAAGCGATCTGCAGCTCGACCTTCTCCTGTACAATACTGCGCGCTTCTGCGTCCAGCTGTACATGGTCGCAGACGACATTCGTCGGACCGCCGCCTGCGAACTTACCGATGTTAGCGGTTGTTTCTTTATCGATGCGTCCCAGCTTCATCGCTGAAATAGCCTTGCTGGCAACCTGGATGGCGCTGATACCGTCCTCTGGATTAACACCTGCATGCGCTGATTTCCCGAAAATCTGCATCGTAATTCTCGCCTGTGCCGGCGCGGCTACAGCAATCCCGCCAACCTCACCGTTGGAATCAAGGGCGAAGCCCATATCCGCATCCAGATGGCTCGGGTCCATCGCCCGTGCGCCAAGCAGTCCGGATTCTTCACCCGCTGTAATCACGAACTGTATCTGCCCGTGCGGAATCTTCTGCTCTTGAATGACGCGGATCGCTTCGAACAGGGCAGCAAGTCCCGCTTTGTCATCGGAGCCGAGGATTGTAGTGCCGTCGCTGGTAATCCAGCCGTTTTCCCCGAGGATCGGTTTGATATTTTGTCCCGGAACCACGGTATCCATATGACAGGTGAACAGCAGCTTAGGTGCTGCCGCACCGCTGACGGCTGCCCAGGTTACGAACAGATTGCCCGCTCCATGTCCGGTACGCTCCTGGGAGTTATCCTCGATGGCTGTTAGACCCAGAGCACTGAATTTTCCTTTTAGCACATCGGCTATCTGCCGTTCATTTCCGGTTTCGCTGTCCACACGGACAAGCTCCATGAACTCCTGAATCAATCGGTCTTGTACTATCACTTAGGCTTCCCTCTCTTTCACAGATACGTTACAATAGTGGTAATGCTTATTTTCATGTACGCTTTTAACTTAAACTAATCCCAAAGGAGTCACACATGAATCGTCAAAAATGGTTTCGTGTCGTCATTTATGTCATGCTGATCGCCATGGTCGCCTCAACCGTGCTGCTGGTAATCGAGCCCTTTATGGCCGGTTAACGGACAAGCCTTGACACATTAATAACAGCGTCCGGTTTCCGGGCGCTGTTTGGCCTGCCGCAGCTGCCGCTTAATCTGCCGGAACCGGGCTTTCCGCTCGAACCGCTTCATAAGGAAAATGGCGCAGAAAATAAGGAATCAATGCCTCCGCCACCTGTTCCAGTTCAAAAGAACGGCCGCTGCATTCCTCCAGTGACGTGATTCCATAACTCGAAATGCCGCAAGGAATAATCCCCTGAAATCCGCGCCGTCCGATTCCCTCCGAGATATTGAAGGCAAACCCGTGGCTGGTGATAAAGCCTCTGCGTGATCTGCTTTTGTTGAACTTGACACCAATCGCACAGATTTTCTCATCCCCGACCCATACACCGGTATATTCCGGCTTGCGTGTCCCCTCTATTCCCTGGGCTGCCAAATAATCAATAATAACAGACTCCAGGCGGCGCAGATAACCGCGTAAATCCACCTTGCCCTCTTCCCCGAGCTTTAGCAGCGGATAGCCGACAAGCTGGCCCGGCCCATGATATGTAATGTCTCCTCCGCGGTCGATTTCAAACAAGGCAATACCTTGCTCCTCCAGCTGTTCCTTGCTTAAGAGCAGATGCTCCGGATGATTCTGTGAACCGATGGTGTAGGTAGGCGGATGCTGCAAAAGAATCAGCTGTTCATTAGCCTCTCCGGCATCGATCGCCAGTACGGATTTCTTTTGCAGCTCCCAGGCCGTTCCATACTCCATCAGGGGGTGATATGAAAGCTCCAGCTTACCAGGTTCCGGTTGATTCATCACTTCAGCTCCCCGCTTGGATTTCAGTCTTCCGAATTAGGATTCATATATAAACTAATACAATTTGGTGTCGGGCGTATAGCTTTCCAGATTATCTTTTACACGTTGCAGGAAACGGCCGCAAATGACGCCGTCCAGAATCCGGTGATCCAGGGACAGACAGATATTGGCCATGGAGCGCACGGCAATCATGTCATTGATAACAACAGGCCTTTTGACAATGGATTCGAATGTCAGAATCGCCGCCTGCGGGTAGTTGATGATCGGATAGGACAGAATAGAACCGAAGGAACCGGTGTTGTTGACGGTAAAGGTACCGCCCTGCATATCATCCAGGCGCAGCTTACCCTCGCGGGTTTTCTGGGCCAGTTCATCGATCTCGCGGGCCAGTCCGGCTATATTCTTCTGGTCGGCCTTTTTGATAACCGGCGTCATGACGGAATCCTCTGTACCGACAGCAAGCGCGATATTGATATCACGTTTGACGATGATTTTATCAACGGCCCAAACCGAGTTCATAATCGGGTAATCCTTGATCGCACTGACCACAGCCTTCATCATAAAGGCGAGATAAGTCAGATTGATCCCTTCCTTGCGTTTGAACTCATCCTTTATTTTGTTGCGCAGCACGACCAGATTGGTTACATCCACTTCAATCATCGTCCAGGCATGCGGAATTTCCGATACACTCTGGCGCATTCTTGTCGCGATTGTGTTGCGGATCGGTGTAACGTCGATCAGATACTCCGAGCTGCTGCCAAGTCCGCCTTCCACCTCAATCGTTGGAATACGCGGGGACTCGCTCAGGTGAAGACCGGAATGACGGACCGGCTCCAGCTTCTCCTGTACCTCCGCCTGAATGGCCTGCAGCGCAGGCTGCTGGGAGGCTTCAGGTACAGTCCGGGCTTCAGGCGCTGCGCCCGGCTGCGGGGTCGCAGCTTGAGCGGCAGCAGCGCCGCCGTTCTCCAGGAACATCAGCACATCCTTGCGTGTGATGCGTCCGCCGAGTCCGGTGCCCGGCACGGCGCCTAGGTCTATGCGGTGCTCAGCGGCAAGCGTCTGCACCGCCGGCGAGTAGCGGGAGCGCATCGGCGCGTCCGCTGCTGAAGGAGCCAGCGCAGCCGGTCTGCCCGGTGCGGCAGGCGTGCTCGGGGCAGATGCTGCTGAAGCCGCCGGTGCGGAGCTTCCGGCAGGCGCAGCAACGGCGATGCGGGCGATGATCTCGCCCACGCTGACCGTCTGGCCTTCCTCGGCCAGCAGCTCTACCAGCGTACCTTCCACGGTGGAAGGGAGCTCGGCATTCACTTTATCGGTAATGAGGTCACAGAGCGGTTCATATTGCTCTACCAGATCCCCCGGCTTCTTCAGCCACTTGCCAATCGTAGCTGACACCAGCGATTCCGCAAGCTGCGGCATAATCACATCAGTCAGCTTTGTATTGTCAGACATGTTGTCACTCCTTAAAAGTTTTGTAAGCAGATGCTTCCTGGGATTACTTCGTACAAAACTCACTTCGAAAGCATACGCTTAAAGTTTTGTAAGCAGATGCTTCCTGGATTAACTTCGTACAAAACCCGCTTCGGAAGCATGTTAATTAGTACTGTGCCAGCCGGAGCATTTCCGCCTTCACTTTATCCTTGCTCAGCATGAAGAACTTCTCCATCGGCGGGCTAATCGGCATCGCCGGCACATCAGGGCCGCACAGCCGGAAGATCGGCGCGTCCAGCTCGAACAGGCAGTGTTCAGCGATAATCGCTGCCACCTCTCCGCCGATGCCCCCGGTTTTGTTGTCCTCGTGGACAATCAGCACCTTGCCGGTCTGGCGGGCCGCCGCAATAATCGCGTCACGGTCAAGCGGCTGCAGGGTGCGCAGATCAAGAATATGCGCGGTAATCCCTTCCTCGCGCTCCAGTTCCTCTGCTGCCTGCATCGCAAAATGCAGCGGCAGACTGTACCCGATAACCGTGATATCACTGCCTTCACGCAGCAGGTTCGCTTCGCCGATCGGCACGGTGTAATCACCTTCAGGCACATCTTCCTTAATCAGCTTGTAGCATTTCTTATTCTCAAAGAACAGCACCGGATCAGGGTCCCGTACTGCTGATTTCAGCAGTCCCTTGGCATCGGCTGCCGAATAAGGCGCTACAATCTTCAGTCCGGGCGTACCGAAGAAGATTGATTCCGGGCACTGGGAATGGTACAGTCCGCCGAAGATCCCTCCGCCGATCGGCGCACGGATCACAATCGGACAGCTCCAGTCGTTATTGGAACGGTAGCGGATTTTGGCCGCTTCACTGATAATCTGGTTGGTGGCCGGGAGCATAAAGTCAGAGTACTGCATTTCCGCAATCGGCTTCATGCCGTACATTGCTGCCCCGATGGCAACACCTGCAATCGCCGATTCGGCCAGCGGTGTATCCATTACACGCTCTTCCCCGAATTGCTCCTGCAATCCCTTAGTGGTGGTGAACACACCGCCCTTAAGGCCAACATCCTCGCCGAGCACAAATACCGAATCATCGCGTTCCATTTCTTCCTTCATCGCCAAACGGATGGCATCGATATATTCCATCATCGCCATGAGTTATGCTCCTCCTTTGAGGCCGGAATCATCGTACACATGCAGCAGCGTGTCTTCCGGTTTCGGAAACGGTGCATTTTCCGCGTATGCGATAGCCTCTTTAAGTTCCAAATTATATTCAGCGGCAAGATCACGCTCCTGCTCGTCACTCCACAGTCCTAGTCCGGTCAGATAGGTGCGGAACGCGGCAATGCCGTCTTTTTTCCAGTTCTCGTCGACCTCTTCCTTGGTCCGGTAAGCCAGATCATTATCAGAGGTGGAATGCGGCGACAAACGGTACATCATCGCTTCAATCAGTGTCGGCCCTTCCCCGGCAATCGCGCGCTCCCGCGCCTCCTTAACCACGCGGTACACTTCAAGCGGATCATTACCGTCAACGCGCACGCCCGGGAAGCCGTAGCCCAGCGCACGGTCACTGATTTTGCCGCCAAGCTGCTTGTGGACCGGAACAGAAATGGCATACTGGTTGTTCTGGCAAAAAATAATGACCGGCAGCTTATTCACACCCGCAAAATTGCAGGCTTCATGGAAATCCCCCTGGTTGCTGGAGCCTTCTCCGAAGGTGACAAAGGACACGAATTTCTTCTTCTTCATCTTAGCTGCCAGAGCGAAGCCAACCGCATGCGGAACCTGGGTTGTCACAGGACTTGAGCCCGTCACGATGCGCAGGCGCTTGCTGCCGAAATGGCCCGGCATCTGCCGGCCGCCGCTGTTGGGGTCCTCCGCCTTAGCGAATACGGACAGCATCAGCTCACGCGTAGTCATGCCCACCGACAATACAAAGGCGTAATCACGGTAATACGGTAAAAAATAATCATTCTGCCGGTCCAGCGCAAACGCTGCTGCAACCTGCGCCGCCTCCTGGCCGATACCGGAGACATGAAAGTTAATCTTGCCGGCACGCTGCAGCAGCAAACTGCGCTCATCGTATTTGCGCCCGAGCTGCATATATCTGTACATATCAATGACCTGGCCGTCTGTGAGTCCAAGCTGTGAATGTCTGTTAACCGTTCCTACAGTAGTACCTTGGGATTCCATACAGAGGTACCTCCTAAATATTTTGATAGCTATACTGCCTGCTGCTTCGTACAACTCCATCTATTATGCCCTGATCTTATAACCAGGTACTAAACCTAACTCAAGATCATTATAAGCCCTTTACAGTCAAAAAGAAAAGAGAGGAAAAGCCGGAATAGCGCTATTTTACGGTCATCTGACGTAATTAGCTCTCTTTCGGCTTCCTTTTATTACCCGCATCGTTTCCTAGAATCCTATTGCTCTGCCATCCACAGCCAGCATTGCTTCTCCAATAATCTCGGACAAGGTCGGATGGGCATGGATCGCTTCCCCGATCTCCCAAGGTGTGGCATCCAGCAGCTGCGCCAGCGCAGCTTCCCCGATCAGGTCGGTCACATGAGGACCGATCATCTGCACCCCAAGAATATCCCCGCTGGTGCGGTCAGCTACAACCTTGACGAAGCCATCCTTCATCCCATACACAATCGCCTTACCGATGGCCGAGAACGGGAATTTCCCGGTGACCACATCATGACCCAGGCTCTGGGCTTCCTTCTCTGTATAACCGACACTGGCTACTTCCGGCCTAGTATAGACACAGCGAGGGACAAGGTGGGCATGATACGGATGAAGCTTCTCCCCGGCCAGATGATTGACGGCACGAATACCTTCATGGCTCGCGGCATGGGCCAGCTGCAATCCCCCGATACAGTCGCCGATCGCATAGATATGGGGCTCGCCTGTCTGCATGTTGTCATTGACCTCGATAACCCCTTTATCAAAGCGGATATCGGTATTTTCCAGCCCGATATTCTCAACATTGGCTACTCTGCCTACAGAGACCAGCAGCTTTCCGGCGGACAGGGTCTGGCTCTGCTCCCCTTTGCGGGCTTCGATGGTAATACCGTCCTCCGTCACCACGCAGGTCTCCGCATCGACAGTGGTTCCGGTCAGAACCTTCACTCCGCGTTTTTTGAGCAGGCGCATGAGCTCCCTGGCAATCTCCGCATCCTCCAGCGGCAGCAGCTGGTCTGCTGCTTCCACAACCGTAACCTGGACACCAAAATCCGCCAGCATTGAAGCCCATTCCACTCCGATCACTCCGCCGCCTACGATAATGATCGAAGAAGGCAGCTCTTCCAGCGTCAGCGCTTCCTCACTGCTGAGAATAACTTGGCCGTCCGGCTTAAGGCCGGGCAGTACACGCGGACGGGAGCCCGTCGCGATAATCAGATGGGTAGAGACCACCGTCTCCATTTCGCCATCCTCCAGCTCCACTGCCACCGCACCGCTGCGCGGGGAGAAGATTGAAGGGCCGATAATCCGTCCCTTGCCCTTCAGCACCTGAATTTTATTTTTGCGCATCAGAAACTGTACGCCCTGGTGCAGCTGCTCGACAACAGCTTCCTTGCGGCTCTGTACTTTCGGAAATACCAGCTTTACGCCGGCAGTTTCGATGCCGTAGCTCTCGCTCTCTTGTATTTCAGCATATACCTCTGCACTGCGCAGCAGCGACTTGCTCGGAATGCAGCCGCGGTGCAGGCAGGTTCCGCCCAGTTTGTCCATTTCGATGACGACGACAGACTTGCCCAGCTGGGCCGCGCGGATCGCTGCCACATATCCGCCGGTTCCTCCGCCCAGAATAGCCACGTCACAGGAAATTGTCATTATATGTATCCTCCAGTCATTACTCATAAGTTCTGCATAACTCCCTACATTGTACTCCCTTTTAAGCCTAATACAAAACTTATAAACGTCATGTAAACATGGACTTTTACCGGTTGAAGCGTTATCATATGGGTGAATCCAAAGGCCTGCAAGGGAGATGAATCCTAAATGAAACTGCTCATTTCACGCTTCATTGCTATTCTCATTCTCGTTCTTCCGGGTCTGATGGCGATGAAGGGCTTCCTGATGATGAAGGATGATATTTTCAACTACGTCTCCATGCACGGCGATGATACTGTAACCCCCGTATTCGCCTGGCTGCATTTTGGCGGCGGACTGCTTCTGTTCCTGGCAGGAATGAGCTTCCTCGGCGGCTGGATTCTGACCAGAGACCGCAAGAAGAACTACGTGGGACCCCGATTCCGGGAAAAGCAAAAAGCCCAGCAGCCGGCCTCACCGGATACAACGGTTTAAACATACCGCATTCTAAGGTTCCACACTATCCCCTTTAGTTTAGTCTTCAATTTCGATCTTATATAAATACAAAAGGCAGCTCCGGCAAACCCGGAACTGCTTTTTGTATTGCTTTATTCCGCCCTTGAAGCTGCTGAAGCCCCCCGCACCAGCTCACTGTACAGTCCGCCCTGCCGCAACAGCTCCTCATGGGAACCCTGCTGCTGCAACCGTCCGTTCTTGAGCACCAGAATGCGGTCTGCAGCGCGGATCGTACCCAGCCTGTGGGCAATGACAAAGCTGGTCCGGCCCTTCATCAGCGCCTGCAGACCCTCCTGAATCTTGATTTCGGTCACGGTATCAATGCTGCTTGTTGCTTCGTCCAGCACGAGCATCGACGGGTTAGCCAGAATCGCCCGCGAAATCGCCAGCAGCTGCTTCTGCCCCTGGCTGATCCCGTTTCCATCCACCGACAGCATCCGGTCATACCCGCCGCGCATCCGCATAATAAAAGCATGGGCACCAGCAAGCTTCGCCGCCTGCTCCACTTCCTCATCCGTAGCCTCCAGCCTGCCGTAGCGGATGTTGTCGCGGATCGTCCCCTTGAACAGAAAGGAATCCTGCAGCACAAAAGCCATATGGCTGCGCAGACTTTCCCGCCGGATGGAGGACAAGTCCTGGCCGTCGAGGGTAATGCTGCCTTTGTCCGGATCATAAAAACGCGACAGCAGCCCGATCAGCGTTGTTTTACCTGCACCCGTAGGCCCGACCAGTGCGATCATCTCACCAGGCTTCGCTTCAAAGCTGATATCCTGCAGAATATCAGCCCCTTCGTCATAGGAGAAGGATACCCCCGAAAACTTCACCGCACCTTCCACATGCTCCAGCAGATGTGCAGCGCCTTCATCCCTCGCTTCCTTCTCCTCGTCCATCACTTCGAACACCCGCTCCGCTCCGGCAATCGCCGACAAAAGGGTGTTCCACTGATTAGCCAAGTCATTCAGCGGCCGCGTGAACTGGCGTGTATATTCCACAAAAGCGATAATCACTCCGACAGTGACCAGGCCGCGGATGGCCAGCAGACCGCCGACCCCTGCAACGATAGCAAAGCTAAGATTGTTAAGCCCGTTCATCAATTTGGGAATAAAGCCGGAAATCGACTGTGCCCAGTACCCGGACAGCATAATACGCCCGTTCCGCTCGCGGAAACCGTTGATTACCCGTTCCTCCTGGGAGAAGGCCTTTATAATCCGCTGGCCGGATAAGGTCTCCTCAATGAATCCGTTAAGCTCGCCCAGATTGCGCTGGCGCTCCTTAAATAGCGGGCCTGTACGCCGCGTAATCCAGCGCATGCCAAATGTCATCAGCGGCACGACAATGAACGTCAGCAGAGTCAGCAGCGGACTCAGCCACAGCATCACTCCAACCGTCCCCAGTAAGGTCAAGACACTCGAGAAAATTTGGATTGCCGAGCTGTTAAGCGTCGAGCTGATATTCTCGATATCATTCGTCAGGCGGCTCATAATCTCACCCTGCTGCCTGCGGTTAAAGAAGGAGATCGGCAGACGGTGTAAATGTGCGAACAGATCCGTACGGATCCGGTATACCGTCTCCTGGGCAATTTCGATCATCCAGATATTCTGCAGCCACGACGTAAGAGAATTTAACACATAGACCGAGGCCAGCGTGATTAAAAAAACGATCCAGGTGCTGCCCCCGTCTCCCTCCAGGTAATGATCCACCGCTCTGCTGATCAGATAAGGCCCCAGCAGGGCAAGCCCGGAGCTGAGCAGCACCATTACCAGCACCAGGATCAGCTTTGCCTTGCGTGCAGCCAGATAAGCCCAGATCCGTTTCAGTGTAGCTGATGAATTTTTCGCCCTGGCTTTCGGCTTCCGTCCGGCGGGGGATCCGAAGCTCTTCCCCTCACCCAGCCCCAGTTCCAGCTTCGGATGGCGGAAAGGCTCAAGTAGTGCTTTGAACATGCTGCGCCGCCTCCTCATTCTGTGATTCATTAATTTTGCGGTAAAGGGCTGAATCCTTCATCAGCTCCCCGTGTGTTCCCCCGGCGATCAGCCTGCCCTCATCAAGCAGCAGAATCAAATCAGCAGAGACAGTAGAGCTAATCTTCTGGGTAATGAGGAAGGTGGTGCAGGACATTTTTTTGAGTTCTTTCAGCAGCAGCCCCTCGGTTACCGCATCAAGGGCACTGGTGCTGTCATCCAGAATCAGAATTGCCGGCTTCCTTACGAGTGCCCTGGCAATGGTCATCCGCTGTTTCTGGCCTCCGGACAGATTGACCCCGCGCTGGCCCAGCATCGTCTCATAGCCTTGAGGCAGACCAGTGATCGTCTCGTGGATCTGGGCTGCCGCAGCCGCCTGTTCAATCTCCTCTGCCGTAGCATGCTCATTTCCCCAGGCAATATTTTCACGCACCGAACCGGAGAACAGCATGATCTCCTGCGGAACATAACCAATAGACCTGCGCAGCCTGCTAACCTCCATCTCAGAGCTGTTCTCTCCATCAATCCTGATGATCCCGCTGTCAGGCTCGTATAGACGGGGAATCAGGCTTACCAGCGATGACTTTCCGGAGCCGGTTGCACCCATGATGGCTACACGCTCACCAGGCTGAACCGCAAATGAGATTTGCTCCAGCACAGCTATATCGCTTCCCGGGTAACTGAAGCTTACATCAATGAATTCCACTCTGCCTTCGATGGATGCCTCTTCATGGGTTTGTTTCACCAGATTTTCCCCTGCCGCATGTGACCCGCTTACCTGTACATCTGCCGATCCGATTTCTCCCCGGTCCTCAGGCGAAGACATTACTTCTGAAATACGCTGCTCCGAAGCAACAGCCCGGGAGAAAGTCGCCATAATCCAGGAAAGGGCCGACATCGCCCCAATGGTACGCAAGGAGTAGTTAATAACCGCGACAGTCTCCCCCAGTGTAGCTTGCCCGGCAGAAATTTCGATTCTCCCAAACCACAGCACAGCTACAATTCCCGCGTTGACAATCAGCATAATGAGCGGTCCCATCGTTTCGGTTAACCTTAACGCAGCAACAGTGGATTTCATCAGACTCCCGCTGTACGAAGCAAAGCGGCCGATCTCATGACCCATACGCACAAATACCCGGATGAGCCGGATACCAGTAAGATTCTCCTGAATGACACCGTTTACACCGTCAACTCTGCTCTGCACAATCTTGAACAAGGCCGAAGACCTGCGCATCACCCAAGTCAGGACCACAATCAGCAGCGGCAGCGTGACGGCCAGCAACAGGCCCAGCTTCACATGCACGACCAGCGCCATGATTACACTGCCCAGCACAACCAGCGGTACACGGGTCATAAAACGCAGTGCCATAAATACCGTATCCTGCAGCTGCGTTACATCCCCGGTCAGCCGCGTGATCAGCGAAGAAGTCTGAAAACGGCTGAACACTTCATAAGTGAAGGACTGCACCTTTTCGTACAGCTTATCCCTAAGATCATAAGCAAAGCCCTGGCTGGCATGTGAGGCAAAAAATGAACTCAAAATGCCTGCCGCAAACGCTATTACAGCGCTAAAGGTAAGCACTCCGCCCCACAGCCAGACCACTGTCATATCCTTTTCCCTGATTCCGTTATCGATAATCTTCGCGATCAGCAAGGGCTGTGAAAGCTCCACTGTAAGCTCAATTCCCATCATTACCAGTGCGGCAATAGCAGCTACCCTGTATTTTTTGAGATATAAGAAAATTAGGTTCATCGGCGTTATCCTCTTGTTCTATTCGTAAAGTGCATCCCGCAAACGGGTAGACATTGCTGAGCCTTGTCCGCTCTTCAAAATAACCCTTCGCAGTGCCTTGTTGCTGCGTTGTAGTTCTGCCAGCTCGTCCATCATTTCCGACATTAGGCTTTGCGCCTCTGCAGACAGCCCCCCGTTTTCCATCACCCCAGCCAGTCTTTCTTGGAACTGCTCCAATTTATCCGTCACCTGCCATACTTCCTTCCTAATAAAAGTTCTCCAGCTGAAAACACAAGTGCGTACATTATAACACATCTGCAGAAATGATCCTTTACCTCAGGTGCGCCCGCAGACTGAAAGTTTAGGGGTTCAACATGTTTTCACTAGCTAGCTCGGCTGCTCATATGATACTCTAATAAAGTCGCATTTTTAGGAATACTATACTTCAGGTTATAGAGCGAAAGGATAGATGGACGTGGCACAGTTGTTTTTCAAGTATGGGGCAATGAACAGCGGTAAATCCATTGAGATTCTCAAGGTAGCCCATAATTACGAGGAGCAGGGCAAGTCGGTGCTCATTTTCACTCCATCCCTGGACGATCGGGACGAGGTCGGGTATATTTCCTCCCGCATCGGACTGCGCAAGCAGGCCATACCTGTCGACGAGAATACAGATATTTTCAGCATTGTAAGCCGTAATCTGCCGAAGCCCCACTGCGTGCTGATTGATGAATGCCAGTTCCTCAGCAAAGACTGCATCCTCCAGCTTGTGCGGATCGTGGATGAATTGAACATTCCGGTCATGGCCTTCGGCCTGAAAAATGATTTCCAGAACAATCTTTTCGAAGGCAGCAAGTATATGCTGATTTACGCCGATAAAATTGAAGAGATGAAGACCATCTGCTGGTTCTGCGAACGGAAAGCCACGATGGCGCTGCGGGTTGAGAACGGCAAGCCCGTCTACAGCGGCAAACAAATCCAAATCGGCGGCAATGAAGCTTATTACCCGGTCTGCCGCAAATGTCACAAGAATCCTCCTTTGTAAAAACGCAAAAAGCATTCCGGTACCGCTCTTTTTACGGCCGGAATGCTTTTTTTTTGACGCAAATCTTAGGATTGAATGACCTTGAGTGCCTCATATTCATCTTCTTTGCTTACGAACAGCTCATGTCTAGACGCCATATTTCCGCCATAGTGGTTACGGCTTGATATGACACGCATGCCTCCGTTAATTTTAGAACGGTGCCGGATACCTGCAGCACTAAGCCGGTTCTTGATTAGGAAATATTGCCGCTGGTCAAAAGTCGTAAACAACAGTGTTCTTTCCTGCGGTAAAAAGAAATGCAGTATGCTTTTGGCTAAGCTCATACGCTTCTCCTCCTGTAATTCACCGCTTATTGTCCCGCCGGTCACGCCTGCTTCAAATAACGCTCCTGCAATACATTCATATGATGCCGTTCATGTCCGATGATCACGCAGGCCTGGGCTCTGACTGTCATAGGTACCGAGAAGAACTGGCCAGCCTTGGTCCACGAATCAGCCGGCAGGCTTTCCAGAAGTGCAAGTGTAGACTCACGCACGATCCGGTAATGAAGCAGCATTTCCTTTAAGCTGAACCGGTCGAAATCCCCTGCCGCTACATAATCATTCTCCTCATATCCGGGCAGCGGCGCCTGCTCACCTCTGGCAAAACAAAGCAGGCGGTAAGACATGATCCTGTCGTTATCCGTCAAATGGCCAATCATCTGCTTGATGCTCCACTTTCCCGGGGCGTACCTGTAGCTTCCCTGCTCTTCGGTGAGACCCTCCAGCAGCGCAAAGATTTCTTTTGACTGCTCGCGGAGAATAGTTGCCAAATCTCCCTCAGATGGTACTAAAGAGATGTACGCTGTCTGATACTCCAAATATTCGCTTTTTTCCGGACGCTGATTCATATAAACGGCCCCTTCCACTCCCAATTTTATGAAAAACTAGTCCAAGAGCATAAAATGTTATTGTTGTATTTTAGTATATTATGTATAATCTTTGCAAGATTAAGGAAAAGTTAATCTATTCATCGGGAGTGTAGGCATGCTGGATTTTTTTTTATTCATTTTGTTTTCGGTACTTGAAAGTACCGCGTTATTTTATCTGGCATTCAAGATATTCAAGATTGACCTCTATCCGAAAGAAATTGTTTTTGCAGGTCTAATTATGGCCTTCTTCTCCTATGAAGTACGAATTGAGAGTGGCATGGCAGAAATCGATGTTTTTACCCAGTACCTGCTAGTCTTTTGTTTTATATGGATGCTGTTTCGGATTCATGTTTTTTATGCCGCTATCATGACAGGTATGGTCTACCAGTTCTATATGCTTATCCAATCTTTATTATATTTATTGATGAAACCTATAGGTGTCATCGGCTTAGAGTTCCACTCAGTGACGATAGGAGTATATTTAATGCAAACCCTGTCTGCCTTGACAGCCTTCAGTATAGGACGCTTTATCGGGAAAAGAAGAAAAGGATTTGATTTTATCCCGGACAAGCCTGAAGTGAAATTAGTTATTAACAGTCATAAAAAGATTCTTTTTGCATTAAGCCTCCCTTCTATTCTTATAATCTTCTTAATGATATATCTTTCTGAGAATTTCTCGCAGTTTTTCATTATCATTCCTATTTGTTATGCTGTACTCTTATTCGGATATTTGAATTTCTCATTCAAAACGAACCGCGGTGATGACTTCTGAACAGCCTTGCTATAAAAATTTCAGTCGCCCTGAAGCGGGCCAATCCAGAGGAAACCTGCTCTGTTGAAATCATGCAATATGCCCTGAACATCATCCTAAATACCCTGCTAACCATCACAGCTTCCCTTGCCCTTGGCTGGCTGTTTAATAATTTCACTCAAACATTAATCTTTTACTTCTGTTTTTCTGTACTGCGTCTATGTTCAGGAGGCTTTCATCTTAAAACAGCAGCAGCCTGCAACGTTGTTACCACTTTAATTTGTGTAGCCCCCCCCTTATTAATAAATATCACTGGGACCTCGCTTTGGATAATAAATGCTTTATCCTTTTTCATTATGCTTTTATTTGCCCCCAACCCGGATAAAAATGCACAAATTCCGTTCAGATATTATCCAGGGTTGAAGCTGGCTTCCATAGTATTGGTAGGGTTGAACTTTTTTATTGGCTCGTCTGTCATTGGATTGGCTTATCTCGTGCAATCCTTAACAGTAATTCCATGGAAAGGGAGGTTAAAAGTATGAAATCATTCATTGCTAAGCAAACTTCTTCAATGCTTGAAGCATCCGCCCGATTCTTCGCTACTGTTATGAAGATTGGTCTGCACAGCCCGGAAGCACCTAAAGAATTGCGTAAGTAATCAAACAAGGATGGGGAAAACATGCGTGTCTTACAAAACGACGGCTCCTCCCTGGATATTAGGGAAGAAGATATATTGTATTTCTCAAGTTTTAAGAATGCAATATTCGTCCATACGAAAGAAGGCGAGTTTGTTCTCCCCACTACTCTTTCCGATCTGTTGATTGCTTACAAGGGTAAAGGATTCGAACGCCTTGACCGTAACAATGTTGTCAGTCTTGACAAGGTTGACAAGTACGACGCCGAGCGGAAAATCGTTCATTTTTCCCAAGCCGAACAATTTGCGACTGTCTCGGAGTCTAACGAACCTCGCATCAAAAGATTTCTGGCTTCCCGCATAAAAGAATCCGCAGACTGAGCGTCTGCGGATTTTTAGTTCTCTATTAATCCCAGCGTCTAGCAGACACCGGGATTATTTTCAATTCAATATTAGCAATAATAAACCAAATATTATTACATATTCATCCTGTTTTGTAAAGGGTGATTCGCAGGGTGAATGCCAGGAGACGGATAACCTTCCAAATGGTACCATTTAAATAGATTAGCTACAATTTAAATCATTATACTATTTGATGGAGGAATCTAATGGATTATTATTTTCATCCTTCTCCGCGACCCTCATCACTTGAATTATTATCTGACGAGCAGTTGTTGAATATCTATGAATTAGCGGTGGAGGCAAAAGCTTCGCCTGATTTTATTGAAATCATAGTAAGTGTTCTATCTGGAAGAAAATCTGCAGCCTCGAAGATTCAGGATGTGTGAGCACACTATTCCGGCCCACTTCTACATAATTCTTTTCAATAACCATATCTAAAGAAGCCATCCCTCACTTCCGTGAAGAGGATGGCTTCTTTGCATGCGGACCGGAACACATCGAGATACTCGTCCGGCTACTCGATAAATTCAGTTTTGAACACATTATCCAATTTCCCGCCAAGTCTTTTTTTGAGCGGCACCTTAATATCACGGCCAAGTTCCTTGAAGAAGGTATCCACATCACATTTCACATTCTGTGCCATAGCAATAACCGTTCCGTCACCTACGATGTTCTGGTTTACTTCAAGAGGCACATCGACTTCGATGTCGTATTTCTTGGTTAGGGTTTTGATGTACCGGGCGAAAATCTCCAGTAGCTCTTCATTGTTGAAATTTTCGATTGCGGCTTTTCCCTTGGTGGTAAATTTCATGTTAATTCTCATTAATAGATATCCCCTTTTCTGTCGAACCATTTTTTGTTGGTTTATGGATCAAGATGAATAGATGGCTGCAAGAAAGGGCAACATTATTCATTTTTGAAAACTGGTTGTACCGGCTCACAGCTATTTAAAAGCCCCTTTAACCTGCTGCGCCTTAAACTGGGTAAATTCCTTCAAAGCCTGAATAATCTCGTCCTGCTCCTCTTCCTTGAGCTCGTAGATATACTCCCTCAGCCACTCCCCGAACAGATAGGCTTGCCGGCCTTTGCGGGGCTGCTTCCGCAGTGAATCCAGATTTCCTTCAAACTTGTCATTGAGTACATCCGTAAGATTATATTTCTCAATTTTTTCTATTACCATTCCTGCCCCATATTCCGTTTCATAAACGATCACTTCGTCTGAATCAAACGAAACATAAGACGTCTCCTTACCTTCCTTAGCCCGAAACGCCTTCAGCTTATTAAAAGCTGTCTCATATCTGTAATCCTGTGACTGCTTGTATCCCTGCTTCAACGTCTTAATATATTCAATATCAGGCATGTAATCGGCCAGGTGGTACATCCGGTTCTTGAGATCACTTCCGAGCGCTTCGATTATTTTGTCCAGGTTGTCTTTTAGAGGAATGCTTTCTCCCCGTTCAATCTTGCTGAGCTGTGAGTAGCTGATGCCGCTCTTCTCTTCCAGACCCCTTAAGGTCAAACCTCGCGCTTTCCTGAAGTGCCGGATAAAGTCTCCGAGCTCATCGGGATAATGATCGAAATCGTTCATGGGGTCACCTCTACCTCTATCATAACACAAGATAACACTTTGTGTTTCAATATAACAATTAATACCTGATTATTTACTCACCATTCTTGCCTAATGTCCTTCGATTTAGAAGGATACATTGTATATAACGCTACCGCTAAAGCCGGAAGAATAAGCGCAGAAACAGCTAAAGCAATCTGATAATTATTTCCGCCAAAAACAAATAAATTAATAATCATTAAAAAGAAAAGTATAAAATATTTAAAAAAGTTCTTAATAATTTCTAATGGAATCCCCAAAATTAGCCAAACAATCTTTAGCTTCAAGCCCTCTTGGAATCCCTGAATATAATCTGCCCATACACTTTTCAAGCCAGACCAAATGATTTTTCCCGTCAAGGCTACCCCATTTTGTATTCCGTGTAATACCGTAAGATCAGTATTAATGGATGTATATATATGGGGGAATTCTCCCGTAAAATTCATATTGAATACTTTAATCTCCAGCGAAGCCCCGCTAGGGATAAAAATTTCAGTCGCCCCGCCGTATACAAGTAACCCCAAAATGATAAATAAAATTAACGTGCTCCACACTTTATTTTGATTATCAAACATATGATTGCTCCTCATAACTATATTGCTCAATAATACGATAACTGGTCATAATAAAACACTCCTTCATTGGATTCTGATACCCAATAAAGGAGTGAAATTTATACATATACTGAGAAGAAATAGATCGGCTTAAAAACCTCACGTATCCTGCTCCTTACCCTTTCAAGACACCTTATGCTCAATCCGCAGCTTGTCGGCTACCATGGCAATAAATTCCGAGTTAGTCGGCTTAGATTTGGAGATATTAATGGTATAGCCGAACAGGTGGGAGATGCTGTCGATGTTGCCACGGGTCCAGGCGACCTCAATTGCATGGCGAATGGCCCGTTCTACGCGGGATGGAGTGGTCTTGAACTTCTCCGCAATGGCTGGGTAGAGCGTTTTGGTAATGGCTCCGAGAATTTCAATATTGTTATAGACCATCGTAATCGCTTCACGCAGATACTGATAGCCTTTGATATGTGCGGGTACACCGATTTCGTGGATGATCGAAGTAATATTGGCATCCAGATTCTTGCCCTTGGAGAGCGGCACAACATTGTTATTGGAAGATGCTCTTGAACCGGAATAATTGGACATGTTCGGGGAACTGCTCATACTGCCCTGTGCACCGACCAGCTGACGCACACGGTTGGCCAGCACTTCCATATCGAACGGCTTCAAAATATAGTAAGAGGCGCCAAGCTGCACAGCCCGTTGAGTGATGTTCTCCTGGCCGAATGCAGTCAGCATAATAATCTTTGGTTGAGGATTAAGATCCATATCACGCAGGCGTTCCAGAACGCCGAGTCCGTCCAAATGCGGCATGATAATATCGAGGATTAGTACATCGGGAATTTTTCTTGCCCCGCTAAGCATTTGAAGCACTTCTTCACCATTGTAGGCGATGCCCGTAACGGTCATATCTTCCTGTTCCGTAATGTATTCGGCAAGCAAGTTTGTAAATTCCCTATTATCATCGGCCAACAACACTTCAATATTCTGCACTGGCTGCTTCCTCCTTATTCATCTCTGCGATTTCTAAGTAACATTTATCTGTCCTCCCTTACATTTTCGACATGCACTCTAAATATCCTTCTGTCGAAAATTATTTTTCTTTATTTTTTTTCGGCGTTGGATTATAATTAATTATTTTATTTCATCTTTCGATGTTTATCGCTGAGCTTCGACAAAAAAATCTTAAGGCTATACCGCCTTAAGATTGTAGGGAGAACCTTCTATTTGCTCTGCTACACCGGAGTCTTTGAGCATCCATTCGATGAAGCAGCCATACCCCGATTTGGGATCATTGACGAATACATGGGTTACCGCTCCGATTAAACGTCCGTCCTGCACAATAGGGCTGCCGCTCATGCCTTGCACAATGCCGCCGGTCTTCTCAATCAAGCGCGGGTCGGTAATGCGCAGCACCAGCCCTTTGGTTGCCGGCGTCTGCTGATGCGCTACATGGATGATCTCCACATCAAACCGCTCCACCTGCTGCCCGTCAACCACGGTTAGAATCTGCGCCGGACCTTCCTTCACTTCATTGCTCATTGCAACCGGAATCGGCTGTTTATAAAGACTGTGCTCGGGGTTCCTGGTCATTTTGCCGAAAATTCCGAAATCCGTATTGCTCTGCACATTCCCCAGCACCTGGCTCTCCTTGAGAAAAACAGCACGCTTCTCTCCGGGATCACCATCCTGGCTCTTGGAGATCGAGGTTACAGTGGATTGCACGATATGACCGCTGCCCACCACAATCGGAGTACCGGTGTTCATGTCCGTAATGACATGGCCCAGAGCGCCATAAACTCCCTGCTCCGGAGCATAAAAGGTTAAGGTGCCGACACCCGCCGCGGAATCACGGATATAAAGCCCCAGTCTCCATACCTTGTCATTACGGTCATAAGCGGGAGTAAGCCTGGCTGTATGCTCTTTACCGCCGCGTTTGTACACGATGGTCAGAGTGTCTCCTGCTTTGCCTGCACGCTCCACCAGCTTCGCTACCTTGGATACCTCGTCCAGCTTCACCCCGTCAATGGAGACCATCAGGTCACCCGGAACAAGCCCGCTGTTCTCTCCGGGGGAAAGCTTGGACTGCTCAGACACTTCAATCAAATGATGGCCAACAACAAGTACACCTGCAGATTTTACTTTCACGCCAATCGTCTGACCTCCCGGAATAACCTTAAGCTCCTGGTCAGTTCCTTGCACCTGCTTGTTCAGTTGATCAAGCGGTGCAGCATAGCTCTGAAGAGGTCCCGTTATGCCTGATAAGCTTAGAAAGAAGGCAAATAAAAGACCGGGCATTAACTTCCTGAGGTTCGGCTTCAATGGCTGTCACGCTCCCTTTTGCTTCTTTCGCTTGACGAAAAAGGTGGTCGCCAATTGCGTACCTATAAGATAACCTTGCCCCCAGGCTTTTATTACTGTCAATCATTGTCCCGCTTACCCTATGGCTGCTTTGCTGGCCTCGGCCAGACCGAGCATTTCCTGTGCGTGATGCAATGTTTTTTCGGTAATTTCCACGCCGCCCAGCATGCGGGCAAGCTCCATGACTCTGCCTTCTGCTGTGAGGGAGTCCACTTCGGTCATTGTGCGCCCGTCCTCGACTTTTTTGCGGATCAGATATTGATGGTCGGCCATACAGGCCACTTGCGGCAGATGCGTAATGGAGAACACCTGGCACGTGGAGGACAGCTTGTACAATTTATCGGCAATGGATTGGGCTGCACGTCCGCTGACCCCGGTATCCACTTCATCAAAAATCAGCACAGGTATAGCATCCGTCCGGGCAAAAATACTCTTCATCGCCAGCATAATCCGTGACAGCTCCCCGCCTGAGGCGATTTTGCCTAGCGGTCTAAGCGGCTCCCCCGGGTTCGGGGAGATCATAAATTCGGCGCTGTCGATTCCTTGCCGGGTCAGCCGGTAACGGCGGTCCTGATATTCTACGCCCCGCGGATCCTCCAGCGTATCCAGCTTTACCTGGAGCGACGTCCGCTCCATCTGCAGATCCTTGAGCTCGCCTTCAACCTGAGTAGAGAGGTCTGCCGCACACTGACTTCGTGCCCTGCTAAGTGCCCGTGCTGCTTCCATTAAGGTGCTGAGCAGTCCATCCCGCTTCACAGTCAGCTTCTCGATGTATTCATCCTTATTCTCCAGCAGATCCGTCTCCCGGTGAATCTGTTCGTAATAGGCCAGAATCTGCTCGACACTGTCCCCGTATTTACGGCGCAGGCCGGTGATCAGATCAAGGCGGTTCTCGATCTCCTCCAGCCGGGCCGGATTGAACTCGATATCCTCCCGGTAGTCCCGCAGCTGAAAAGCGGCATCCTCCAGCTGATAATAGGACGACTGCAGCTGATCCAGTACCGAGCGCAGCCCCTTCTCATCGTAACGGACCGCATCCTCCAGCCGGGAGATGACGTTACCGATGGACTCCAGGCCCTGCCTGTCATACAACAGCTCGTATGCGCCGGATACCGAATCCATCATTTTCTCGCTGTGGGATAGTTTGACCCGTTCTTCGGCAAGTAATTCATCTTCTCCCGGTTTTAATCGCGCAGAAGAAATTTCCTCCAGCTGAAAACGGTACAAATCCAGCATTTGATACGCTTTTTGGCTGGATTCCTGAAGTTCCCGCAGTTCTTTTTCCACCTTGGCAAACGCGGAATATTTCTCTTGATAATCGGCTTTGAGCGGTCCGATTATGGCTTCGCCATATGTATCCAGCAGCCCGAGATGACGCTCCGCCTTAAGCAGATTCTGGTGTTCATGCTGGCCGTGGATATTTACCAGCTGCTCACCGATTTCACGCAGCATGCTGAGATTAACCATCTGCCCGTTAACGCGCGAGGTGCTTTTGCCAAGGGAGGTGATTTCTCGGCGGATGACCAGATGCTCTTCACGATGACCCCCGATGCCCAGACGCTCCAGCGTTTCCCACACCGGATGGCCGGCGGGCAGACTGAACAGCGCCTCCATCTCTGCCTTTTCGCAGCCGTAGCGGATGGAATCCGCGGAACCGCGGCCGCCGGCAATGAGGCCCAGCGCATCGATAATGATCGATTTCCCGGCACCGGTCTCCCCTGTAAGTACATGAAAACCAGGATAAAAATGCACATCTACCGCTTCAACAACGGCTAGATTGCGGATCGACAAGGTCTCTAACACGAATACTGCACCTCCGGAAAGATGTTTCCCATGAATGTATTGAACTTGTTTAAATTGAAATTAGGAGATATATCCCATTATTTGCGCAATTACGTTCTTGCTGTCTTCCGGCTGCCGGCAAATAATCAGAATGGTATCGTCACCGGAAATGGTGCCCATAATCTGCGGCCAGTCAATATTGTCAATCAGCGCCGCCACCGAGTTAGCCGTTCCCGGAAGACATTTCATAACCACAAGGTTGCCGGAGTAATCAATCTGGACAAAATTATCCACCAGCACTCTTTTTAGCTTCTGTGTCGGATTATAGCGCTGGTCGGTCGGAAGCGAATATTTATATCTTCCGTCATCCATCGGCACCTTGATCAGCAGCAGCTCCTTGATGTCCCTGGATACTGTTGCCTGGGTAACCTGGAAGCCCGCTTCACGCAGTGAATCCACCAACTCATCCTGTGTTTCAATGTCTTTCTGTGTAATGATCTCACGGATCTTGATATGCCTGTGTCCCTTCATTATTGCCTCCTGTATTTAAAAGATGAACATTAATTGGATTCCCCGTCATCCCTGCCGAGCGAAATCACATGTATGGCAGACGATACGGTATTGACATACAGCACGCCGCTGCAGTCAGGGTAAATCAGTAAATACGGCAGAAGTGCATCCCGGAGCGCGCTGCCGGTGAATTCCAGCTCCTTACGGGGACGGGATAAAATCACCAGGTAAAAGGAATCCTCTTCTTTGCTGGCCACATAGTCGATAAACAGCCTGCTGTACATTGAAGATCCGTCAACATTAAAAGCAAGCGGGATTTTCAGTTTGCCGCCAATCACCTCGTACCCTGCTGCTTCGAGCCACTCAATGGAAGGATGCGGCGTAATCACACTGTTGATCGGCACCCGGTCCTTCAGGAAGGACCGCGGTGAACTCTGCAGCCATATATAGATCCGGTAAACCAGAAATATCGCAACCGCCAGTCCAATGAGCACCATAACGGTTTTATCAGAGCTTGCCAACACAATCACCTCGGTGATTTATTCGCTTGAGCAGCGCTGAAATCCTGCTTTTGGGATGCAGACTTCTCCATTCAAGCAAAAGAAACTCATCGTTTTTTCGATGAGTTTCCGTTGGTGTTCGCAGTAAAGGTTGCTGTGGCTTCCTTGATAACATCATCAGCCAACGCTGCGAAATTGTCATTAGGGCTGAGGGGAGCAGCCGCTGCTTCCAGCTGCGCTTCACCTGCGGCATCCTCTGCTTCAGGCAGCAGCTTCCAATGCGCCAGGAACTCAATGTTGCCTTCCCCGCCGGTAATCGGCGAGAACGTCAGGCCCTCCAGCCGGTAACCAAGCCCTGCAGCCATAGTCAGCACATTCACCAGCACTTCCTTATGAACCGCCGGATCACGCACCACGCCGGATTTGCCAACCTTCTCACGTCCTGCCTCGAACTGCGGTTTAATCAGTGCGGCAATGTCCGCCGGACGGTTCAGCAGTGCCTTGAGCGGAGGAAGGATAATTTTGAGCGAGATGAAGGATACATCAATGCTCGCGAAGTCCGGAACCGGACCCTGCAGGTCAGGAGGCGTCATATAACGGAAATTGGTCCGTTCCATCACGCTGACCCGCTCATCATTGCGCAGGCTCCAGTCCAGCTGGTTATAACCGACATCAATGGCATAGACGTAGCTTGCCCCGTTCTGCAGCGCACAATCAGTAAACCCGCCGGTGGAAGCCCCAATATCGAGCATAATCCGTCCATTCAGGCCGATCTCAAACTTGCGTAAAGCCTTCTCCAGCTTGAGGCCGCCGCGGCTGACATAAGGATGCACGGCGCCCTTCACTTTCAGGGTGGAGCTGCGGGGCACCTTCATGCCGGCTTTCTCGATCCGTTCTTCATCCGCCAGAACAAGACCGGCCATAATCGCAGCCTTAGCCTTCTCCCGGCTTTCATAAAAGCCTTGCTCCACTAACAATACATCTATCCGTTCTTTAGGGTGTTCCATGTTCATCTCCCGATCATTCTTGGGCTAACGAGTTTCTCTTCCGGACTTTAGGAAGTAGAAGTCGTCTTGTAGGTATATTTGCTGAGCGCCTTCATCGCTTTAATGCGTGCACACAGCGCTTCAACGGTAAGTCCGGTCTGCTGGCGCTGCTCCTTGACGGAACCGTGCTCGATAAAGATATCCGGAACGCCCATTAAATGGACACGGGCATCATAAATTTCTTGTTCCGAAAAGAATTCCAGCACTGCGCTGCCAAGGCTTCCCGCCTGGCTGGCTTCCTCCATCACTACCATAGAGGTTCCGGCATGGGCCAGTTCCAGCAGCATGGTATTGTCGAGCGGTTTCAGGAATCGTGCATTCACTACACCCACCTGAATGCCTTCTCGCTTAAGCACCTCTGCTGCTTCTTCCGCCACCTGAACCATCGGGCCGCAGGCCAGCACCGCATAATCGTCACCAGGCCGCAGCCGCTCCCAGGAACCGATCGGCAGAACGCGCAGTTCGGGATCCAGTGCCACACCGGTTCCGTCAATACGGGGATACCGGTAGGCAATCGGCCCGTCGTTATATTCCAGCGCTGTCTTCATCATATGGCGAAGCTCGTTCTCATCCTTCGGCATCATCATGACCATATTCGGAATATGACGCATAAAGGCAATATCGTATACCCCTTGATGGGTCTCGCCGTCAGCACCGACAAAGCCTGCCCGGTCAATCGCGAACATGACATTGGCGTTATGGCGGCAAATGTCATGGACGATCTGATCGTAGGCCCGCTGCATAAAGGTGGAGTAGACGGCGTACACCGGCTTCATCCCCTCCATGGCGAGTGCTGCGCAGAGCGTCGCGGCATGCTGCTCGGCAATACCGACATCGATCATCCGGTCAGGGAATTCCTTGGCAAACGGAAACAGTCCTGATCCGCCCGGCATTGCCGGAGTCACAGCAATGAGCCGTTTGTCCTCATGGCCCAGTTCAATCAGCGTCTGGCCGAACACTTCCGTGTACATCGGATTGCCGACAGCCTTAAGGGACTGGCCGGACTCGATTTTGTAAGGAGAAATCGCATGTGATTTGTAGAAATCGGTTTCAGCCGGTTTGTACCCTTTGCCCTTGGTAGTGAGCACATGCACCAGAACAGGTCCTGATACATTGTCCGCCTGATGGAAGGTTTCGATCATTTTCTCAATATCATGGCCGTCCACCGGACCCAGGTAAGTGAAGCCCAGTTCTTCAAAGAGTACACCCGGAACCATCATATATTTAAGGCTGTCTTTCAGCTTCTCAGCAGTCTTGGCCAGCTTCCCACCAATTGCCGGAATTCTTCTCAGCAGTCCTTCAACCTCATCTTTCGCACGCAGATAATGACGGTCCGAACGGATTTTGCTCAAATAATTGTGCATTGCCCCTACATTAGGAGCGATGGACATTTCATTATCATTCAGAATAACCATCAGCTTGCGGCGTTCATGGCCAATATGATTCAATGCTTCAAAGGCCATCCCGCCGGTCAGGGCACCATCGCCGATTACAGCGATAACTTTGTTGTCCTCGCCCTTAAGGTCACGTGCCATCGCCATTCCCATGGCTGCAGACAAGGAGGTGCTGCTGTGTCCGGCCTCCCAGACATCATGCTCGCTCTCCGAACGTTTCACAAAGCCGCAAAGTCCGTCTTTCTTGCGAAGGGTGTCAAAGCGGTCCTGGCGGCCGGTCAGAATTTTGTGGACATAAGCCTGGTGTCCTACGTCATATATCATTTTGTCCCGGGGACTGTCATAGCAGTAATGCAGGGCCAGTGTTAGCTCCACTACCCCCAGGTTGGATCCGAGGTGCCCGCCGGTTACAGTAAGCTTCTCAATCAGAAACCTACGGATCTCCTCTGCCAGAGTGTCCAGCTCAGGCACCGACAATGTTTTCAGTTGCTTCGGATCATTTATATTTGGAAGCAGCACGAGTCTTCCCCGCTTTCCTAGATGTTGTAAAATATAAACCCCATTATAACACAAACGAAACGGCTGTCGAAACACAGCCGCTTCCGAATTTTCCCTAATGATCTCTGGACATTAGATATGAGGCAATTTCCAGCAGGCGCGAATTGTCCGGAAAACCGCCTTCAAGCACCGCGCTGCGGGCCGCTTCCGTCAACTTCTTCACCTCAGCCCGCGAGGCTTCCAGTCCGATAAAATACGGGTAGGTAACCTTCTGCTGCTTGATGTCGCTGCCTGTCTTCTTGCCGAGCTTGCCTTCATCTCCAACCAGATCCAGAATATCATCCTGCACCTGGAAGGCTAAGCCAATCTGTGTACCGAATTCGCGCAGCGCTTCCAGCTGCCCGGCATCTGCTCCGGCAATCCTGCCGCCGGCAAGCAGCGAGAACACGATCAGATCCCCGGTCTTATGACGATGGATATATTGCAGCTGCTCCAGATCGGTAAGGCCCTGCTCACCCTCCATATCGGCCACCTGCCCGCCGACCATGCCGCGGGGACCGGCCATTTCCGCCAGATCCTCTACGATGGAGAGCGCCTGCTCTGCAGGTACACCGTGTCGGCGGGAAGCCTGCACAACACTATAAAAAGCATGTGTCAGCAGTGCATCTCCGGCCAGGATGGCGGTTGCTTCGCCGAATACCTTATGACTCGTGAGCTTGCCACGCCGGTAATCATCATTATCCATGGCCGGCAGATCATCATGAATCAGCGAGTAGGTATGCACCATCTCAATCGCTGCTGCCACCGGCAAGGCCGCCTCCCGGCTGCCCCCGAGCGCTTCACAGGCAGCTATAACCAGCAGCGGGCGAAGTCGCTTGCCTCCGGCCTGCAGGGAATAATCCATCGCTTCTTTTAAGTGGCCGGGCACATTCCAGTCTGCCGGAAGCGTTGTCTCCAGTTCCTGCATGACAGCCGAAGTAACTCCGGTAATATAATCCGCGAGCGTCTGGCGCGCGCCTTCTGCAGCGTTCATCTCCAGATTATGCTCAGACCGGCTCATCGCTGTCCCCTTCCAGCCGCGCGCCAAAAGGCTTCTTGCGCAGCTCCCCGTCCATCTCAGTGATCATTTCAATCTTGCGTTCTACCTGCTCCAGCTTGCTGCCGCAGAGCTGCGACAGCTTCATTCCCTGCTGAAACAAGTCGATGGCCTTTTCCAGGGGAACGTCGCCGTGCTCAAGCTCACGTACGATTTCCTCCAGCCGCCCCATTGCACCTTCAAAATCTAGCTCCGCTTCCTTCGTCATCGTCTTAGCCATCCTCCTTCATTCCCCAGACCTGGCAGCTTAGCTGTCCGTCATTCAGCTTTATGTTGACCACATCGCCGAGCTCTACTTCCTTCAGCGATTTGATTAAATGCTCTTCCTTCTCGTCGTACACGAGGCTGTAGCCCCGTGACATCACCTTCAGCGGGCTGAGCGCATCCAAATGGCGCAACTCGGCCACATAGCGCGAGCGCTTGTCCTGCAGGCGCGCCTGCATCGCACCCGCCAGCTGACGGGTGATGCCCTCCGTGCGCTGCCTGGCCGCATTAACACTGGCCTGCGGGTGAAACCGCTGCAGGCTGTGCCTGAGCACCGCCTGGCGCTCCTGCGCCCGGCGGTGCCGGCTCTCGGCTGCGCGGCTAAGCGCCGTGCGCAGCATGTCCAGCCGCTGCGCGTGCTGGGCCAGCTGGCGGCGAGGGCCGACCAGCGCCAGCGAGCGCTGCAGCGAAGCCAGGCGCTCGCCGCCGCGCTGGGAGCGGCGCAGCAGGCCCTGGCGCAGCCGCTGCTCAGCTGTGCGCAGCTGAGCAGCAAGCTCGGCGGCATGCGGCACTGCCAGCTCCGCCGCCGCCGTAGGGGTTGCCGCCCGGAGATCGGCGGCGAAATCGGCGATCGTGAAGTCGGTCTCATGACCGACGGCCGAGATCACCGGGATCTCTGAGCCGGCAATCGCCCGCGCGACGGCTTCTTCGTTGAAGGCCCACAGCTCCTCCAGTGAACCGCCGCCACGGCCGACGATCAGCACGTCGGCCTCGCCCATGGCGTTCATGTTCTGAATCGCCTTCACAATGGACGGGCCGGCCCCTTTGCCCTGCACCAGCACGGGATAGAGCACAACCGCCACCTGCGGAAAACGCCGCTGCAGGGTGATAATGATATCCCGTACAGCTGCGCCCGTCGGTGAAGTTATGACCCCGACACAACGCGGAAAGCGCGGCAGCGGCCGCTTGCGCTCCGCTGCAAACAGCCCTTCCTGCTCCAGCTTGCGCTTGAGCTGCTCGTAGGCCATATACAGGCTGCCGATTCCGTCAGGCTGCATATGGGTCGCATAGAACTGATACTGCCCGTCCCGTTCATATACCGTCACATTGCCTCTGGCGATGACCTTGGTGCCTTCCTTGGGAACAAAGGGCAGCCGCTGGTTATGCGAGGCGAACATAATCGCTTTGATCCGGCTGCTCTCATCCTTCAGCGTAAAATACATATGGCCGCTGCCATGATGGGTGAAATTAGAGATCTCACCGCGAATCCATACATCCGAGAGCAAAACGTCCGAATCCAGCTTCATGCGGATATAACGGTTAAGGTCTTTGATCGAGTAGACTTGCCGTTCTGCCGCCATAAGCAGCCTATTCCAAGCCGTGGCGGCGTTTGGCCGCAATCAGCGTATTACTCATCAGCATTGTAATGGTCATTGGGCCTACGCCGCCCGGCACTGGCGTAATATAGCCGGCCACTTCCTTGGCGCTTTCATAATCCACATCTCCGGCAAGCTTGCCGTTATCCAGACGGTTCATCCCCACATCGATCACAACTGCTCCCGGTTTCACATATGAGCCGTCAATGAAATTGGCGCGGCCGATCGCCACTACCAGGATATCTGCCTGGCGGCTGAGTTCAGCCATATTAGCTGTGCGGGAATGGCACATTGTCACTGTAGCATTCTCACGCTGCAGCAGCAGGGAAACCGGCTTGCCGACAATATTGCTGCGCCCGATCACTACGGCATGTTTACCGGATAGCCCCGTGCCCGTACGCTTGATCAACTCAATAACACCAGCAGGTGTACAAGGCAGCAGGCTATCATCCCCGATCATCAGATTGCCCACGTTCACCGGATGGAAGCCGTCAACATCCTTCTCAACAGCGATAGCATCAATGACCGCTTTCTCCTCAATATGCTTAGGAAGCGGCAGCTGGACAAGAATTCCGTCAATGTTGTCACGGCTGTTCAGCTCTGCCACAAGCGTGAGCAGCTCGTCCTGGGTAGTCGAAGCAGCCAGTCTGTGCACTTCGGAATGGAAGCCCAGTTCTATGCAAGACTTCTCTTTATTGCGGACATAGACCTGAGAAGCCGGATCTTCACCGACAAGCACGACAGCAAGACCGGGCTTCACGCCGCGTTCGGCCAGTTGTTTAACCTGCTGGGCAATGTCAATACGAATTTCGTCTGATACTTGTTTACCGCTGATGATTGCTGCTGTCATGTAAGTCTCTCCCCTTTTATCTACTGTAGATGGATGTTAAACCTTTAATGCCTTATCGTACGGTTTACAGATCGCCTTTTAGCGTGTCAACCTCTTGAATCATTTTCCCCAGTACACCGTTCACGAATTTTCCGGAGTCTTCCGTACCGAAATGCTTGGCCAGATCAATCGCTTCATTGACGGCAACCTTAGCCGGCACATCATCTGCAAAGACCATTTCAAAGGTGGCCAGACGCAGAATTTGGCGGTCAACGCGCGACAGGCGGCTCATCTGCCAGCCCTTTAAGTAATGCTCCAGCATGTCGTCAATTGCGACCTTATGCTCCCACACGCCGTTCACATGCTGCACAACATACGCCTTCAGCTCAATCTCATCCGTAATTACATGTTCCGTCTCATTCTCATCTGCAGCCTCGGCAATCAGCATCTCTACTGCTTCCGCGCTGTCTACATCGTTCATTTCCATCTGGTATAGGCTCTGGACAATAATCTCTCTTGCTAAACGTCTCTTCATGTGTTCCTCCTACAATCTTATCTCGCATACTTTTATATTGGTATTCCATTGTTTCTTGCTGTTTATAAAATAAATAATTGTATTTCATGCAGCTATTTTGAGCTAATATCAGCAAATTCTATCCCTAATTGTATTTCGTACAATTAAAAATCAGAAAAAGGGCTATTTCTGCGTTCGTTCCTGGATTTAATTGTACGAAATACAGTTAAACCAACATTGAGGTGTCTTAACAGCTTTTAGTTGCACAAAATACAATTACACTACTCTCTTCGTAACTTATCTTCACAAGAAGACATAGTTTTCTTAGCTCAGCAACAGATAGATTCTTCTCATCAAAAAAACCGCATAGCCTTTCCTCCGGCAAGCCAGGCAACTCAAAGGGACGGGTTCCATGCTCCGGGAGAAAGACTATCGCGGTTCATTTGAAGGGACGCCAGCGTCCGGATAGCCGCTGAGCCAGCTCCTGCCACTGAAACAGCGGGGGCTGTGCGGTATCCTTTCTTTTGCCGAGCGTATATCCGATGAACACTACCAGTGCAAAGAACAGCATATCCCAAAAACCGCTAATCAAATAAATCAATCCAAGAATAATACCGAAGGTTACTCCGGTAATTCTACCCCCGTGACTTTCCCATACTTCTCTCCAGGGCATAAGGGAAACTCACCTCTATTCCACTCGACTTTTGAAGCTTGGAGACTGTGTGAGGTTGGCAATATAGACCGACACGTCTGCAACCGGAATTCCGGTTGTTTCCTGCACGAAATCGTGCACCTGACGCTGGACCTCCGTCGTAAGCAGCGGCAGCGAATGCTCGCCGTCCACCACTGCGCGGATCATAATCTCAAGCCCGGCCTGCGAAACGCGTATGCGCGACTTCAGATCCCGGATGCCTTTGACTTTGCCGGCTGCTTTCAGGCTCAGGTTCTCAATCGTTTCCATGGAAATCTGTATGTCCCCGTATTCCGTACGCTGGTCTACCGAAGGCTGTGAAGCCCGGTCGCGGCGCAGAGAAATGTAGAAGAACCGGATGCTGAGCAGGAACAGAATGACAGCCACCGCAATTGCAGCAATATAGGCGGCCGGACCATCCTGTATTTCCAAGGTATCGGGAATTGCGCCGCTTAGAAGGAGGATGGCAATTACAGATAATATTCCGATGCTTAAGCTGTACAGAAACAGCAGAAGCCTGTCCAAAATTTTTGCCACGAGTCTCATAACCTCCTTAAATTAGAGTAAACCCTCGACGGTGCTGTCGGGGGTTTATGGATAAACGATGGCCCTTATTTCACGCGGAGAACCGCTTCTGTATCTTCGTTCTTATCTACATTGCTGGTCGTTTTGAACTGCACATCATGAATATGCACATTCACTTCGACTACGGTCAAACCGGTCATTGTCTCGATGGAACGTTTAACGTTGCGCTGAATTTCACCGGCTACTTCCGGAAGACGGTTGCCATATTCAATAATGACGGACACATCTACTGCAGCCTCACGCTGTCCAACCTCTACTTTGACTCCTTTGGACAGGTTTTTGCGTCCGAGAAGCTCGACAATTCCTCCCGCAAATCCGCCGCTCATGCCAGCCACGCCTTTAACTTCTACGGTTGCCAAACCAGCGATAACCTCGATCACTTCTGGAGCGATCTGGATTTCGCCGATTTCCGTACGTTCGTATTCCGTCGGCAATGTACTCATTTTGGACTTCAACCCTTTCAATAAAAAAGTTGTTCAACATTTCTAGCGGAGAGCACGTCTCTTATTAAACATACTATATCATTTGCCGAACTTTATGACAAACAATGTGAAGCCATCCTAAATTTCATATTCTTCAAGGAACTTGATATCGAAATTTCCGTCCAAAAACACAGGATGCTCCAGCAGCTTCTGATGGAATGGGATCGTGGTATGTATGCCTTCTACAGCAAATTCAGCGAGTGCCCGTTTCATCTTCGCAACCGCCTCCTGGCGCGTTGGCGCCCAGACGATCAGCTTGGCAATCATCGAGTCATAAAATGGCGAGATTGTATAGCCGGGATAAGCCGCACTGTCAACCCGTACTCCCAGTCCGCCCGGAGGCAGGTAAAAGCCGATTTTGCCCGGCGAAGGCATGAAGTTACGTTCCGGATCCTCCGCATTGATACGGCATTCGATCGACCAGCCGTTGATCACGATGTCTTCCTGCGTGAAGGAAAGCGGATTGCCTTCCGCCACCGAAATCATCTCCTTGATCAAATCAACGCCAGTCACCATCTCAGTTACCGGGTGTTCCACCTGAATTCTTGTGTTCATCTCCATGAAGTAGAACTGCCCGTCCGGTCCCAGCAGGAACTCAAGGGTACCTGCTCCGGAGTAATTCACGGCGAGTGCCGCACGTACAGCAGCCTGGCCCATCGCTTCGCGGATATCCGGTGTCAGCACGGAGCAAGGCGCTTCCTCCACCAGCTTCTGGCGGCGGCGCTGCACGGAGCAGTCGCGTTCGCCCAGGTGAACCACATTCCCGTGATTGTCGGCAATGATCTGAATCTCCACATGCTTCATGCCGGTAAGGAATTTCTCCAGGTATACTCCGGCATTGCCGAAGGCCTTCTGCGCTTCCTGCTGGGCAGCTGTAATCTGCTTCACCAGGGATTCCTCATCCTCGGCAATGCGGATACCTTTGCCTCCGCCGCCTGCGGTAGCCTTAACAATGATCGGATAGCCGATATCGCGGCCCAGCATAACTGCTTCCTCAACATCCCCTACCAGCCCGTCAGAGCCGGGAATGATGGGAACACCGGCAAGCTTCATCGTTTCCTTGGCCACAGCCTTGTCGCCCATACGGGTAATGGCATCCGGTGAAGGCCCGATAAAGGTGATATTGCAGGATTCGCAGATTTCTGCGAAATCGGCGTTCTCAGCCAAAAATCCGTAACCCGGATGGATAGCATCGCACTCGGTTAGAGTAGCCACACTCATAATATTGGTAAAGTTCAGATAACTATCCTTGGACGGCATCGGGCCGATGCAGTAAGCTTCATCCGCCAGCCGGACATGCAGTGAATCCCGGTCAGGCTCTGAATAGACCGCGACGGTGGAAATGCCCAGTTCACGGCAAGCTCTAATGATGCGGACCGCGATTTCACCGCGGTTGGCGATCAGCACTTTTTGAATGTTCATGCGTTTCCTCCCAAAGTTTAACGAGGCCTGCTAGCTCCTCTAGTTCTGCGGCGTTTACTCCGGTTTTACCAGAAACAGCGGCTGGCCGTATTCTACAAGCTGGCCGTTCTCGGCAAGCACGGACACGATTTCGCCCTTAACTTCCGCTTCCAGCTCATTCATCAGCTTCATCGCTTCAATGATACAGACCGTTGTTTTCTCATTCACCCGGTCACCTACACTTACAAAGGACGGGTTTTCCGGAGAAGCTGCACTATAGAAGGTTCCTACCATCGGAGAAACAATTTTATGTAATGCTCCTTCGGCAGAAGAGACCTGCGGCTGCACAGCAGCTGGAATCTCACTTGAAACCGTAGGTGCTACATGCTGCGGGCTCTGAGGCTGCGGTGCCGGCGTAAAGGGATAGACATAAGGAGCCGCCTGAATTGCGTTTCCATCAGCTTCAGGGCGATCCGGTTTACGTATAGCCAGCTTCATGCCTTCGCTTTCAATCTCCAGCTCATGTACAGAGGAGGTCTGGTCCAGCAATTTAATCAATTCCTTAATCTCACTTAACTTGAACATTTAATAGTTCACTCCTTCAGCTTTCTCTCGAAGCCACTTTTCTGGTGCGGACAAGAAGAAACGACCATGCCATCCATATAGGGACGGTATCCGTTTCTGCGGGAAAGAGAAGGATCATTTATTGCGTAAAGCAAATAAATTCTTATCTTTCAAGCAAAAAACGGCTACGCCGTTTCGCTATTCCTTGCATAGCTTCAGTTGTTTGCGCAATCCTGGGGTCGCTTTCATCAAGATAACTTTATGTATTATATCACAAACGCTAGAAATGGAAAGAGCCCGGGACAACCCGAGCTCTTTCGGCATTTTTTGCTGTATTCTTCAGTAAATTATTGCTCTGAAACATATTGGACTCTGATCTTGTCCTGGGTGACGCTCAGTTCCTTCATAACGAGATCAACAATGCCAACCGCCTCTTTCACATCCAGCTTATCGCTCTGCACAACCACTGTGTAGCTCTCGCCTGTTTCTTCTTTGACGATGGCTTCACCGTATTTTTGCTGTAATTTGGTTTCAATATCGTTGATTTTCGATTCTTTTTCTTCGAGCTTGCTGAGCTGCTCCTGGGCAACCGCGTTTTCGGCAGGCGTCTTCTCCATGTCATTGATCTGAGCAATCAGGTCATTGTAGTTCTTAAGATTCTGCTGCTCGCGTTCAAAAAGATAATTGTTGAACAAGCTGCTTGCGGAGGAGCTTTGGGCGGCAACCTCTTTCAGAATTTCATCATCGCCCTTAGCCGGTGTGTTGCCGGTTGAAGCACTCGCGGTGTCTTTATCTGCTGCAGCATCCGAATCTGCTGCGGCCGTCTTATCTGAATCCCCGCTTGTTGCAGCAACAGGTTTATCTTTAGTAGTCTCAGCGGCTTTGGTGTCCTCTGAAGCTGTAGTCGCTTTGCTGTCTTCTGTAATAGCAGCAGGGTCTGTAACAGCTGCCGGATCTGTAACAGCTGCTGTGCTGCTGTCATCGCCTGCTGTTGCATCCTTTGAATCAGCATCAGCTGCAAGCGCACCCTGTGTATCCACTTCATTGACAACCAGGCCGTTATCAAGCACCGTGGAGTCCGTTCCGCCTGTTCCGTTATCCGCGCTGTCTACCTGGATAGTTCCCGCCGTTTCCTTGGGGATAGAAGCACCTGTGTCTTCCGTAAATAAATAGTATGCCGAGAGCACCACCATCAAGCTAAGCATGGAAACCAACCAAATTGTTTGTCTTTTGCCCTTCATTCTTATTCCTCCTAAAAATTATTGATAGCATTTACTTCTTAGTAATCGCTTCGCAAACTCTCTTCACAGCCTAGAATCTATTCCTGCTTCCGCGGCACGACAGAGATGCGGTAGCTCGGCACATTCAGGCCTTTCTGGATCGCCTCTTCGATCAGTCCACGGACGACTTTATTCTCTGCGCCTTTGGCGACGACAAGGACGCCGCGCACCTGTGGTTTGATCCGTTTGGTGATAATCGGGGTTTCGTCTCCCGACTGGCTGTAGGTGACAATCTCACCGTCTCTTGTGTATTGAGTCGTATGGCGTTTGCCGCCGCTGGCATCGGTCTCTTCACTCTGCTGCTGCGAATCATTCATATTCCGCTGCACCACGATTTCCTCTGTAGAATCTACCGTTACCATGATGTCCACGGTTCCGACACCGACGATTTTCTCCAGAATTTCCTTGGTCCGCTCCTCCATCGCCTGTTCAATACCATCGAAAGAATTCGGAGAGCCCATATCCCCCTGCTGCAGGGTGGCCTGTGACGTTTCGCTGACCGGCGGCTCCCGCCCCGTGTTCTCACTGTCCAGCTTCTTCACATTCACGAAGGAATTGAACAGCATGATCGCCGCGCCCAGCAGTCCCAAAATGATCAGCCAGCGGAAGGTATGACTCCTTTTCGGACTGCCGGAGCCGCCGCCTGCCCATTGCTCCAGCTTCTTTAACCAATTGCCCACTTCTATCCCCCCTCGCAGGTTTCACATCGCTTTTCATGATTTCCCTGTATCCGCCCCGCTGCCTACTACCTGAATCAATTCACGCTCTAGATTCCAGTTCGCTTCCAGCAGCTTGATGATTGCTTCTGTATCGTTGTTAGCCGCTTTTCCGGCAGTACCATCAGCACCAGCTAGGTCTGCCTGTGAAGCAGCTGCCTCAGCGGCTGAAATGCCTAAATCCGCATTTTCTCCGTCAATTTCCACCTGCACAGGAGCTACCGGCTCGATTTCAATCGGCTCTGTTCCTGCTGCGATATCTGTATCTCCACCCGTGCTGCCGCTCTGTGCCGGTCCCGCCGCTGCCGGCAGGGAGACTGTTACCGAAGAAATTACTGGAACCTCATCACCGCCTAGACCGGCGGAGGATTTGCCCATCCCCAGCTTCACTGTAACTGTGGCTCCCTTCACGCCTGTACTGCCCGCAATCTGCTCCCGCATCTGTCCGGCCACTTCCTCTGCGGCCAGCTGGAGGCTCTGCTCCTTGGCTCCGGCTGCCAGCCTCCGCCCGTCCGCCAAAATTTTCTCCAGCGAACCTGCCCCTTTTCCCGCACCGGATAGAAGCCCGCCACCCTGCTCCTGCTGGACAATGGCGACGCTCAGCTCTTTCGCGGCATCCCCTTTCAGCAGGGAGACAATCGGGCTCAGCATCGTCAGCAGGACCAGCAGGCTGAGCACCAGCCTGGCGTAACGCTCCATCGACTTGCTTGGAAGCAGCATTTCCACAAAGGCAGCCATCAGAACCACCAGAATGAGCTCCCGCAGCCACCCGCCTAACCAGGTCATTGAGTACCTCCTAAAAGTTTGTGAGCATCCGCTTCATGAATCCTGCTTCGCAAACTGGCACCGGAAGCATCTGCTTAAGTTTTGTTGAGATTCCTTCTTCGAACTACTTCGTACAAAACTCACTTCGAAAGCATCTGCTTAGTTTGTGAGCATCCGGCTTCTTTACCTCATCATGACGGTGACATTGCCGGCGGTCAGCATGATTGTGACAGCCAGGAAGAACATCAGGGAGACCGCAGCCAGCGCCGCGAATACATAGATCATGCTTTTGCCGATGGTCTGCAGGCAGGATACGATCGGTGTATCACCCAGCGGCTGCATGACAGCGGCGGCTACATTGTAGATCAGCGCCAGAACCAATATTTTGATTGCCGGAAATGCGCAAAGGAACAGGATAATAATGACGCCTGAGAGCCCGATTGCATTTTTCACAAGCAGTGAAGCCGAGATCACCGTGTCCGTGGCGTCCGCGAACATTTTGCCGATGACCGGCACGAAATTACCTGTAATGTACTTGGCGGCCCGTATCGTTACACCGTCAGTCACCGAACTTGTGATGCCTCTGACCGAGATCACTCCGAGAAATACCGTCAGCAGCACGCCCAGCAGTCCGGCACCGATATTGCGCAGCAGATTAGCGAGCTGGGTCAGCTTGTATTTGTCCGACATGGCGCTCACCAGGTGCAGTACCGCCGAGAAAAACAGCAGTGGAAACACAATGGTGTGGATGAGCGTGCCTACGGTATGAATCATGAATACAATCAGCGGATGGGTGACCGACACGGTCACGATATTGCCCATGGACGCCAGCAGTGCGAACAGCAGCGGGATCATGGCCATCATGAAGTCGATCATCCGGTCAATCGCATCCTTTGCATACCCGATGGCGATATTGAAGCTGTTAACGGCGATGACGAGCACTACCATATAACAGAGCATATAGGCGATTTTACTGACGGATTTCCGTTCAAAAGCGGTCTGCAGCGTCTCCAGAATCATGCTCAGCACGCTGACCATCACGATCGTGACCAGCAGCTTGCCGTTATACAGCACTTCATGCCACATGAACCGGGTGAGCCCAGACAGGACACTTTTGAAGCTCAGCCCGTCCTCACCAGGAAGCAGCATATCCATCAGCGACGGCGTTTTACCGTCCGGAAAAAATCCCCCGTATTCCTTCATCAGCTGATCCCAGTATGATTCAACCCCGTCCATCGGCAGGTTCTCCACCTGACCCTTGACCCATCCGTCAACGGGTGAGGACGAACCACCTGAAGCTTGCGGAGCACTGGTGGCCCAGGCGGTGTCCGCATACCAGAGAAACAGCAGGCAGGGCAGGAGGAGCAGCAGCATTTTTAATTTCGGAGGCCGGAACACACTGCGCTCACACATGGGCTTACCACCGCCTTTCTCTGGTTTATTCTGGGCTTCAGCACGGTTCAGGCGGGCAGGAGCTTCATTACCGATTCGATAATAATGCTGATGATCGGCACCGCCAGTACCATGATCAGGACCTTGCCGGCCAGCTCAATTTTGGAGGCGATCGATTCCTGCCCGGCATCACGCACAATCTGCGCCCCGAACTCCGCGATATAGGAAATTCCGATAATTTTGAACACGGTTTTGATGTAGATCATTTCCATTCCCGAGGACTCCGCCACCCGCTCCAGCGTCCCCAGAATCGTGCCGATCTTGCCGATCAGGAACAGGAAAATCAGTATGCCTGCCGCCGTAGTCAGCAGAAAGGCGAACATCGGCTTTTGTTCCTTCAGCACAAGGATCAGCACCGTCGACAAGAGTCCTATTCCCACTACTTGAATAATTTCCATATCGCCTGCCTATTGAAAAAGAAAAATCGTTTTAATTTCCTGAAGCAGTCCGTCCAGCATGCGGATCACCATAAACAGCACGATGATAAATCCGACAATGGTCACCCAGTGGGCGATATCCTCTTTCCCCATCTGCTTAAGCACCGTGTGAATCATGGCGATGATGATGCCGATGCCGGCGATTTGAAAGATCGCGTTGACTTCAATATTCATTCCTGGCACCTCGCTAAAAGATCAAAATGACGATCAATGCTCCAAGCAGCAGACCCAGGCTTTTGCTCATTTTTTCATATTTGCCCTGATCTTCTCTGGCTACTGTCTCCTCCTGCTTCAATTGCTGCAGAGCCAGCGCAATATGCGTGCTCTGATTCGATCTGTCGCTTGTGCCCAGGGTGCAGCTCAGCTGCCGGATAATTTCCTTCTCCGTCCCCTTCAGGGCGGCGGATTTGAAGTGAAGCTCCATCGCCCGCTGAATGGCCTCCTCGGCACTGCGGTTCTGCGGCGGGCTCATCTCATCCGCCGCTGCGGTAAAAAAAGTCCGCAGCGGCTCTTTCGACTGCTGCCCGATTCGGTGCAGAGCCTCCGGCAGCGGGGTGTACCCGTACAGGATTTCGGTCTCCAGCCGCTGCAGGGCGGCGATGAGGGCTCTGATGTTCCTTGGCCTGTCTGCATACTGGGCAGCCCGCTTGAACCCGGCCAGCGTGCCGGCCAGCACGATCAGCACAGCTCCGAGCAGCTTAAGCATGGCGCTCACCGCCCAGCCGCTCCTCCGGCGAGATCAGCAGCAGCGCCCGCTTCTGCCCGTCCAGAATGCGGAAGGTAAGTCCCGCCTCTGTGCGGTGCAGAATGACGTACCGCTCGAACATCCGGTGCTCCAATAGTCCGCCAAGGCCGGGACGGCGGGCCAGCTCGGCCACTTCCTTGCCGTGTGCCGAGGCCACCACCGAGATGCCGGCATGCAGCGCTTCAGTGACGGCTTCGGCATCCTCCAGCCGCCCGATCTCATCGGCAATCAGCACATCCGGCGAGAGGGAGCGGATCATCATCATCATGCCTTCCGCTTTGGGACAGCCGTCGAGGATGTCTGTACGCGGCCCGACGTCAAAGGCGGGGATGCCGCGGCGGCTGCCGGCGATCTCCGAACGCTCATCGACGATGCCGACCTTCAGGCCCGCCCGGCTGCCCTCACGGCCTTCCCGGCTCCCCGCCGAGATCTGCCTGGCAAGGTCCCGGAGCAGCGTAGTCTTGCCGTGCTGCGGCGGTGAGAGGATCAGCGTATGCATGATCCGCTGCCGTCCCCGCTCCAGCAAGTACGGCAGCACGCTGTCGGCGATGCCCGGAATCTCGCGGGCAATCCGGACATTGAATCCGGTGATGTCCCGCAGATGCTCCACACCGCCGCCGCTAAGCACTGTCCGGCCTGAAAGGCCGATCCGGTGCCCTCCCGGAATGGTGATGAAGCCCTTGCGCAGCTCTTCTTCCATCGTATACAGTGAATGATTGCTGATCAGGTCGAGCAGCCGGTGCGTGTCCTCACGGCTTGGCTTGTACGCTTCGCCAGGATTTTGCGTCAGGCTGCCGCTCCCGGTAAGGAAATGATAGTGGCCGGAATAGTTGATCTCCAGCGGACGCCCTTCACGCACCCTGATTTCTTCTACTTTCGCGAGCAGCGGGAGCGGGAGTCCGTTCAGCAGCACCCTTACTTTTTCAGGAAACAATAAAAGCCAGTCATTTGCCATACAGAGTACCCCCAAGTTGTCCTCTACTTTTATAGCTTTATTCCATATTTATGCTTGTACCTGTGCTTTATGACTATCATCTATCATTTTTTCAAAATACCGATTAAGAGAAAGGCTACTCCGCAGCCAATCCAGCCCAGCTTGCCCCATGACAGCTCCTGAGCCATCCCTGAAAGGCCGACAGCCGTCGTCAGAATCAGTATGGTCGGTCCAACCAGGGCCAGCCCGGAATTGACCGCCAGCGCCTTATCTACCTGATTCAGCTTCAGCATGATTAGGGCAGCCGTTATTTCCACACTGCCGGAGAGCAGCCTAAGCACCGCCATCCAGCTTACATACTTGTCCAATCCGCTCCACTCCTTTTTCCAAATCTATTGCTAGAACTATTCTTTAGCTGTTTTAAAACAAGCTGTATTCCATGGATATGCGGAAGCATCCCACTTTAGACAGACAACCGAAAATCGGCAGGGCAGGGAAGCGGAATGTGAAAGAAATCATAGTGAAAGTAATCATAAAAAAATATCATCAGTGTGATAAAATAAATTTGTTATTTAGAGTTAAGCCTAATTGAAAATAGAAGTGCATGCGGTTGGTTAGACTAAGACATCCTTATATTTTCAGCATCAGGGCTTTCCTGCATCTGATTAAAGACAACTTAAAAGAGGGGATTTTTTATCATGCAAGTTCGTAATCTCGTAGTACCGCTCGTATCAAGCACTGTGGCTAAGCAGGTAAAAGATGTAGCTATCATTATTTTTTCAGCCTTTCTGGTTGCGAGCGGGCTCCGGCTGTTCCTTATTCCGCATCAGCTGCTAAGCGGCGGGGTGGCGGGGACGGCTTCCATCATCGGCTATCTGACAAATCCGAAATATATCTCACTGTATTATTTTGCAATTAATCTTCCAATTCTGATCTGGGGCTTTGTGGCCGTAGGTAAAAAATATATTTGTCTGAGCATGCTGTCAGTCGTGTCCACCACCTGGTTCCTGACTGTAATTCCGGTGATTAAGCTGACCAAGGATCCGATTCTGGCAAGTATTTTTGGCGGAGTGATCATTGCCGGCGGGGTAGGGTTTTCGCTTCGTGCGGGAGGATCTTCCGGAGGATTTGATATTTTAGGCTCAATTATTACCCGCAAACGCGATATTCCAATGGGGACTGTGCTGTTTGTAATGGACGGTCTGGTTATTCTGAGCCTCGGCTTCTTCAAGAGCTGGGACTCCGCCCTGTATGCGATGCTCTGTATCTTCGTCAAAAGCAGAGTTGTGGATATGATTCATATCCGCCATATTAAATTGACCTGCTTCATTGTAACGAAGGAACGGGAAAAAATGCTGGACCGCCTGACCCTGCTTCCGCACGGCGTCACCGTTGTCAATGCGGAGGGCGGATACAGCCATGAGGGCAACACGATGCTGATGACGGTCACGACACGCTATGAGCTGGCTGAGCTGCGGAAGACGATTCTGGAGACGGATCCCAAATCCTTTGTCAACGTGCTGGAGACGGTGGAGATCGTAGGCAGATTCAGACGGCTGGGTTAGCTGGAATTGAAAAAGCGCGCTCCCGGGCTCTATGCCCCGAAACACTACGCTGAAATCAACGGGACTTTTCCCACTATTTCCAGCTAGTTGCCCGTTTCCGCTGGAATCAAAGGGACTTTTCCCACTATTTCCGGCTAATTGCCCGTTTCCACTGAAATCAACGGGACTTTTCCCGCTATTTCCGGCTAATTGCCCGTTTCCGCTGCAATCAAAGGGACTTTTCCCACTATTTCCGGCTAATTGCCCGTTTCCGCTGAAATCAACGGGACTTTTCCTGCTATTTCCAGCTAGTTGCCCGTTTCCGCCTTCCCGCCTGCTTTCCGCAAATGCATAGATATTTCCTATACAGCAAAAAAAGGATGTCCCTCCAGCCCTACGGCTGAAGAAACATCCTTTTTTTTTCATATAAGCAGCGGCCTAGCGGCGGTCCTTAGGACCACCAACGAAGGCCTGCTCTTCTGTATCCAGGTTGTAGGCGGTGTGAAGCGCCTGGATGATCGTAGGCAGGTTACCTGATTCAATGACGCAGGACACCTTGATTTCAGAGGTACTGACCATCTTGATGCTGACCCCTTCGCCGGAGATCACTTCGAACATCTGTGCGGCAACCCCCGGGTGGCTGACCATACCTGCACCGACGATCGAAACTTTAACCAGATTATCCTCTGAGGTCACTTCGCGGTAAGGCAATTCGCTGTGCAGCCCTTCAATGACTCCCTTGGCCCGCTCAAGCTCGCTCAGCGCGAGTGTAAAGGAGAAGTCCGCTTTCCCGTTCTGGACACCGCTTTGCACGATAATATCAACATCAACGCCTTCAGCAGCCAGCTTGCCGAATACCTGGGCCAGTACGCCCGGAACATCCGGAACTCCCAGAATACTGATCCGCGCCACGTTCTTGTCATACGCAATACCACTAACTACAACTCCCTGCTCCATGCTTGCTTCCTCCTTCACAACAGTACCTTCATTATGATTAAAGCTTGATCTGACGACCAGCTTTACTTGATATCTTTTGGCATATTCAACGGCACGGGGATGGAGTACCGCAGCACCCAGGTTGGCCAGCTCCAGCATCTCGTCATAGGAAATCTCCTTCAGCTTGCGCGCCGTCTTCACAATACGCGGGTCCGTAGAATAAATTCCGTCGACATCCGTATAGATCTCGCAGACATCTGCTTTGATCGCGGCAGCCAGCGCTACAGCTGTCGTATCTGAACCTCCGCGGCCCAGTGTTGTAATCTCGCCGTCCAGCGTCATCCCCTGGAATCCGGCTACAATGACGATCTGTTCACGTTCCAGGGACTCCAGAACACGCCGCGGCACAATTTCGTTGATCCGGGCCCGTCCATGGGTCTCATCGGTGCGGAAGCCTGCCTGCCAGCCTGTATAAGAGACGGCATCCCTGCCAATCCCGTGCAGCGCGATGGACAGGAGAGCAACTGAAATTTGTTCCCCGGTCGTCATCAGCATATCCATTTCGCGTGCAGGCGGCTGCTCATTCAGCTGTTTGGCCTGATCGATCAAATCATCCGTAGTATCCCCCATAGCGGATACCACCACAACGCAGCGGTGACCTTCATCCTGCTTGTCTGCGATGCGCTTAGCGACCCGTTTCATACGTTCAATGTCGCCGACGGAGCTGCCTCCGAATTTCATGACATAAAGTGACAAAGTCCCATTCACTCCCTATTTCGCTCTATGAAGCTTATATTTGGTTTAACGCTTTAACCCAGTATAATACGAAATTCATATCAAGCGTTAATGGTTTCACAAAAAAAACCTCCGCCGCTATGCGGGGAGGCCTTCTTGAAAGCGGACTGCGGCTAATGCCGTACTTGTCCTATGCGCGGGAAATGTATTTACCTTCGCGGGTATCGATCAGGAGAACATCTCCCTCATTAATGAACAGCGGAACCTGTACAGTATGGCCGGTTTCCAGCGTAGCCGCCTTAGTTGCGCCTTGAGCTGTGTTGCCCTTAACGCCCGGTTCTGTTTCAGTAACCTTCAGCTCAACACTTGTAGGCAGGTTGATTCCGAGGATCTCGCCCTGGTAGCTGACGATGTTAACCGTCATATTCTCTCTCAGGAAGTTAAGCTCCCATTCCAGCTGCTTGGCACTGAGCTCAAACTGGTCATAGGTTTCATTGTCCATGAATACATGCTCTGCACCGCTGGCATACAGATACTGCACACCACGGTTTTCGATAATTGCGCGGCCGATCGTTTCACCGGCACGGAATGTACGCTCAACAGTGTTGCCGTTGCGCAGGTTCTTGAGCTTGGAGCGGACAAATGCCGCGCCTTTACCCGGCTTTACGTGCTGGAAATCAAGAACGGTAAAAATATCTCCGTCAACCTCTACGGTCAAACCTGTTTTAAAATCATTAACTGAAATCACTAAAAATCCCTCCTGGATTAATTAACATGATAAAGCAGAATTACAGTACAAGATAATCCTTCGACGAATGCGTCAGCAGAGTAATGCCGCTCTCCGTGATCACGATGTCGTCTTCAATCCGCACGCCGCCAAGACCTGACAGATAGATTCCCGGTTCCACGGTAACGACCATCCCCGGCTCCAGAATCTCATCGGCAAGCTTGGACAAACGCGGCCATTCATGAACCTCCATGCCCAGACCGTGCCCGGTGCTGTGGCCGAAGTATTCTCCGTAGCCGTAACGGGTAATGATGTCGCGCGCCAAAGCGTCGGCTTCCCGTCCGGTCATGCCCGGCTTGATGTTCGCCAGCGTGTGCAGCTGGGCTTCAAGCACGACGTCATAGATTTCCTTCAGCTTCGGATCGGGAGTCCCCAGTGCAATAGTGCGGGTTACATCCGAACAGTAGCCGTCAAGCAGCGCCCCGAAATCGAAAGTAACGAATTCGTTGTTCTGAATCACCTTGCTGCTGGCCACACCATGCGGCATGGCGGAACGTTCGCCTGAGGCGACGATCGTATCAAACGATGAAGAGGTTGCGCCGTGGGTGCGCATGTAGAATTCCATTTCCAGATCAACATCACGCTCGGTCATGCCGGGCTTGATCACATTCAGAATATGACTGAAGGTCGCATCCGCCAGATCCGCCGCCCGCTGCATCACAGCCAGCTCGTCCTCGTCCTTGAACATGCGCAGATTCTCTACAGACTTAGATACCGGAACCAGGACTGCAGGCTGCAGCGCTGCAGCATAAGCCGTATATGCGCTGAAGGTAACGTCATCCTGTTCAAAGCCGACTCGGACCGAGCCGCCCTGCGGAAGCAATTCACGCACAGTGTCAATGAATTTTGGACCATGCTCAACAACCTTTAACCCTGCTACCTGTTCTGCCGCCTGTGTCCGGTACCGGAAGTCAGTCAACAGATAACTCTCATCACCAGTGACCAGCACGTAACCGGAGGAGCCGGTGAATCCGCTCAAATAACGGCGGTTAATGCCGCTGGTAATTAACATCGCATCCAATCCCTGTTCCTGCAAAACCTTACGCAGCTTGGAGACGCGCTTGTTGCCCATTCTCATTCTCCTCTCGAAATAGCCACATTGTATTTTAACATAGGGTCATGCCCTTGAGAAGTTTTTTCGGGCGTTCAGGCAAGCTTTGTCCGCTGTTCGCGTTTTCGTTCATCAGTATATTCAATTGCCGCTGTGTAGCCGATGAATAATCCCCAGAGTAAAGAGATGCAAAACTCGCTGACGACAGAGTTCCAGGGCAGCTTGAACATGGGCTGCAGCAGGAACATCCATGAGCCGGCAATGAAAATTCCCGCCCACCAGAGCATGCCGTAAATCATCCCCGGCCAAGGCCCTTTCAGCTTGCGGAAAATCAGCACATAGATCAGTGATGCAATTACAGAAAACGCGATATAAAACAAATATCCGAGCAGATGCCCGGCAGGCTTGATTAAGAACTCATGCTTAAAAAAGGGCTCCGCCAAAAAGCCCGGGATCACCTTAGTGAAATGCAGTGTATACATCAGCCAGCGGATACCTCCCCAGATCAATCCCGCAAATATCCCCAGTTCAATCGCAAAAAAGAATTGATTCGTATGTTCAGTTTCTCTCTTGACTGCTTTATTCATTATATAGCCTCACTTTCAGGTAAATGGTGTGCGGTACGCTTCTCAGATCTCTATATGCTAGTATGCTCAGGAAAAGGCAATCCAACTAGCAATGTAAGCATAAATTAGTTACAATGGATTATATAAATCATATTAATATGCGGGAAGGTGAATTGGTTGTCCCAGGAAACTCCCAGTTACGGCGGCCAAGCCGTTATCGAAGGCGTCATGTTCGGCGGCAAGCATATCAACGTAACAGCCGTACGGCGGAAGAATCAGGAAATCACATTTTTGGAGGTGCCGAAGAGCGATAAGAGCTGGGTCATCAAACTGCGCAGGATTCCTCTGCTTCGCGGCATTGTCAGTATTATAGATTCCAGCGCCAAAGGCTCCAAGCACCTCAATTATTCGGCTGAATCCTATGCCGAGGATGAGACAGAGCCGGAAGAGCTGGCGAAGCAGAGGGAAAAGACTAAGAAGAAGGAAGAAGGCTGGAGCCTTGGCATGATTTTTGGCGTCGCCGTTATGGGGATATTGTCATTTCTGTTCGGTAAGCTCATTTTCACGCTGGTGCCTGTCTTCGTGGAGAATTTCCTTTTCAAAGATGCATTTGATAACTATATCCTGCACAACCTCGTAGAAGGCGGCATTAAACTAATTCTGCTGTTAGTCTATCTGACAGCTATTTCGCAGACTCCTGTGATCAAGCGGCTGTTCCAGTATCATGGAGCCGAACACAAGGTCATCAGCGCCTTTGAAGCCGGCGAAGAATTAACTGTAGAGAACGTACAGAAATACAGCCGTCTGCATTACCGCTGCGGCAGCAGCTTTATGATGCTGACCATTATACTCGGCGTGGTAATCTACTCTGTTGTCCCTTGGAGCAACCTTACGGAGCGCATTCTTCAGCGGATTATTCTCCTGCCGGTTGTCATCGGTGTTTCGTTTGAGGTTCTGAAAGGAACCAACGCCGTACGGGATATTCCGGGCCTGAAATATTTGGGGTATCCGGGACTGTGGCTCCAGCTGCTTACAACGAAGGAACCTAAAGACGATATGGTGGAAGTATCGATCGCTTCGTTCAACCGGATGCGGGAGCTTGACGCCGCGATTGAAGCAAGAGGATATGCGGAGGAAAGTGTGTCAGGCGGCATATTGGATCCTGCGAAAGGATGAGTGGCCTATGATCAGGCATGCTTTGATTTTTTGGATTGCAGTTTCGCTCGCAGTACTTGGATTAGTTACGGGGATTATGGACTATGGCCTAGGCTGGCTGTTTTGGACGCTGCTTCCTACTCTGCTGCTGTGCGCCCTTCTGATCTATGCGTACCGGTTAACTCAGAAGAAGCCGAATGGTCCGGGCAGATCAAGACCCAAAGTAAAGCCGTCCCAGAAAACCATGGCCAAAGTTGCAGGGGTCCGCAAGACTCAAGCCGCTCCAGGCAAACGCAAAACTTACCCGTTTCAAGTCATTGAAGGCAGCAAGGGAAAGAATGATGAACATCTTCCCAAATATCATTAACCGCTGTTTCTGAAGTATAATTTACAGTTTATCAGAGCATCCCGATGTTGCGCCAGCAATCATGCGGGATGCTTTTTTATTAGGAATTACAGCCTGTAGCTTAAGGTTTAAAGGATGTAGTTAGGGCTTGTAAGGACGCCAATGTTTGAAAAATACTTCCCCTGCCTTCATTCCTGCTGCATACAGCTCATCACTCTGCTCTGGAGAGATATGGAATTGCGTCGTGGATACGCCGAGGGTCGGAATTTTGACGGTACGCACGAACTTTTCTGTCTCAATATAACGCTCGTCATGCGCAGACAGCATCGTACCCACCATTGCCTGCAGCATGCTGAACGGACCGGTGATCCGGTGCGCCTGCGGCTCCGCCTTCCCGATCAGCTGGTAACCGACCGTAGGAGTCCTGCGCTCCGGGCTTTTAAAGCCCTCCTTCTCATCGAACAGCCATAGCGGAAAATTACTCAGCAGGCCGCCGTCCACTACATAAATAAACTGTTCCATAAAGGTTTTGCCCTTCGCCGCCTGCCCGTTTAGACGCAGCATCACCGGATCGAAGAAATACGGAATACTGCAGCTCATCCGTACCGCCTTAGCGACTTCAAATCCGCCCGGAGATATCCCGTAGTCCTCCAGATCGTCGGGCAGTACAATAATTCGCCCATTCGTGATATCGGAAGCAATGATGGACAGCTTGCCGCGCGGCAGATCACTGAAAGTAACAATGCCTTTGTCCCGTAAAATGCCACGGATCCACGCCTCCAGCGCCTCTCCGGAATACAACCCTTTCTTAATCATTACACGCAGTGCAGGGCCAACGATAGCGGTATTGTACAGCATTCCCCGCTTTAAAAAAGTGGTAAAAGAGGTCTGCCTGATAATCCGGCTCATGGTCTCTCCGTCATAGCCTGCGGCCAGGAGAGACGCGATGATGGAACCGGAGGAAGTACCGGCCACTTTTTTGAAGATGCCCCCTGCCCGTTCCGTAGCCTCAACCGCACCGGCAAGCGCTACGCCTTTTACACCTCCGCCTTCAAATACTGCGTTAATCTCCATACACGGCAATCCCCCGTTCCATAGATCTAATGCTTATCTATGAGCACGGGGGAGCTTTAATGACTTTTTAAATAGGGATGAGGGAATTCCGCTTAGGATTTAAAATAAAAGGACAATAAGCTTGATAGCCCATACGGGTCACGGACGACAATATCGTTAGCCCGGAACATGATACTACCGGAAACTTCCTCGTAATTCTCATTATATTTCAGCTGGTTGATGATCTGCTCGCCGCTCTGCCACTCTGCACTCTGTTTGGTATCGCCTACCTTATAGGTTGCCTGGCCGATGTAGAGCTTAACACCTGTTCCCTTAACCTCATTCACCCACCAGTCCACCAGCTTGTCGTATCGGGCGGCCGTGAAGGATAGGCTCCAGTATATTTGCGGAGCAATATAGTCTATCCAGCCGTTCTGAATCCAGGTGCGGGTATCCGCATACATGTTGTCGTAAGCGGAAACGCCCGCAGCGGTATCCGATCCAGAACTGTCAGCTTTCTTATTGCGCCAGACACCGAACGGACTGACCCCATAGGAGAGCGCAGGCTTTGCGGTGTGAATCTCCTGGCCCAGCTGGCGGATAAATTCGTTAATATTGTCCCGCCGCCAATCTGCCTTGCTCACAATGGCTTTTGAATTATACGCGTTAAAAGCATCATCATCAGCAAAGGTAACGCCGGAAGGGTAGAAATAGTCATCTAAATGTATACCATCGATGTCGTAACCGCGTACAACCTCCATCACGGTATCTATAATGTGCTGGCGCGCTTCCGGAATGCCGGGATTTATGTACAGCTTGCTGTCTGCCTGAACGATCCATTCCGGATGAAGCTTAGTCACATGATTCGCAGCCAGCCCGGCAAGTGTTGCTGCACCGGTGTCCGTAGTTGCCCTGAACGGGTTGAACCAGGCATGAATCTGCATGCCCCGCTGATGCGCCGCGCTGACCATGTATTCCAGCGGATCATAACCAGGGGCCTTTCCCTGCGTACCTGTCAGCACCTTGGACCAGGGAACCAGCTGCGAGGCGTAGAGGCTGTCCCCCGAGGGGCGGACCTGTACAAAAACAGCATTGAACCCGGTCGCCTTGAGCTTGTCCAGGAGCGTATCGAATTCCTGCTTCTGCTTCGCAGCATTATTCGCCGAGGCTGCCGACGGCCAGTCCAGATTGAATACAGTGGAGACCCATGCCCCCTTCATCTCCTTCCCCGTCTTGACACCCGGGATGGACGGCACGGACGGCACTGTTGGCGCAGGTACTGTCGGTGCGGGTACCGTTGGTACAGCCGGAACCGTTGGAGCCGCCGGATTATTGATCTCGGCATTTGAATATAGTGCGATATGCTTGGCCGCCTGATTCCACACCACCTGCAGCCCCAGCTGTTCGCTAACAAACCGCAGCGGCACCATCACCCGCCCCTGTTTGATCTGCACGGAGGTATCGAGGCCGATAGAAGCATCATTAACCAAAGCTGTCTTCTTGCCGCTGGTCAGCTTGAGCACGGTATCCTCCTTGCTGATTGTTGCCGTCTTACTGCTCTGATTCCATTCGACAGCCGCACCTAACCCTTTACTGACAACGCCGACCGGCACCATCGTTACGTTAGAGGCTGTAATGTATGGCGGCACGTCACTGCTCAGCGTCTCCCCGTCCAGTTCAATTGTAATCTGAACCGCTGCCGCCGCCCGTGCGCCTGTTGACCACACCGGCAGGCATAACATCAACACCAATACTCCCATAATCCATTTACGGTAATTCATAATTCCTCCCGGTTGTAAAAAAATTAATATTGCTTTTAACAAAAAAAAAGAAACGGCCTTCTCGTCCTTGAATAAGGGAGACGGCCGTTTCTTTAAAAACGGAGTCAGGCAGAAACTGTCTTTCTGCGGAAATACAAGAAAAAGTATAACGGAAAGTCTATACTTTCTTATACTTCATTAAAGGACGTTATCCGTTTTGACGTAAAAAAACTGGAAAGGTTGCGGTAAACGATACAGAAACAGTCTTCTTTATGAATCGCTGACCAGTTCATGGTGGATATCATATAAGGTCTTCACGCGTTCTTCATCGCGGCGGAAATACTCCACCAGCGTTTCAATCCGCGTAATGGAATCCCAGCTCAAATGATGCTCAATGCCTTCGACATCCTTATAAATATGCTCCTGCTGCACTCCGATCAGGCCAAGAAACTCCTCCAGCAGCTGATGCCGGTCAACAAGCCGTTTTCCCACTTTTTTACCTTTGCTCGTTAGGACAAGCCCACGATATTTCTCATAGATGAGATATTCGTCCTTATCCAGTTTTTGGATCATCTTGGTCACAGATGAGGGGTGTACTTCCAATCCCTCGGCAATATCCGAGACCCGCGCATAACCCTTCTCGTCGATGAGCTTGTATATGCGCTCCAAATAATCCTCCATGCTGGGTGTTGGCATTCAAGTTTACCTCTTTTCTATAATGAGCGTGGCACGGGGGCCAACCTTGCTCTAACAATGATACATGTTTCTGCCGCTCCTTGGCAAGTCCTCCGGTGCTGAAACGCCACCGTTAGCGATGTTTACCATGATTTCAGCGGCCCGGAGAAAGGCACAATATCGGTATGACCATCCAAAGGAGCGTGAATACATGACGATCGCAGCACCTGAACGCCCTGCCGTAAAAAAACAAAGGAAGCCCACCGGTTTGTTCATCCCTGAGCTTGTTTTTTTTGAGCCGGATGCGCTGAATTACCCCAAAGGGGAGCAGATCATGGAATGGGTCAAAGCCCGTAACATCCCCTTCCGGATGACCACCTCGCATAACCGGATTACGAATCTGCCCGGCGAAACCGAGGTGGAGCAGTATAAAATCGCCAAACGGACCCTTGTGGTCGGTCTTCGAAAAACACTGGCTTTTGACCAGTCTAAGCCTTCAGCCGATTACGCGATACCCATTGCCACCGGCTGCATGGGCCACTGCCATTATTGTTACCTGCAGACCACGCTTGGCGCGAAGCCTTATATAAGAGTATATGTAAATACAGGTGATATCCTGGACGCAGCCAAAAAATATATTGATGAGCGTGCTCCCGAAATCACAACTTTTGAAGCCGCATGTACCTCTGATCCCCTGGGGCTTGAGCATATTACCGGTTCACTGGCCGAGCTGATCACTTTCATGGCTGCTGAGCCACTAGGCCGGCTGCGGTTTGTTACCAAATACCAGCATGTAGATCCGCTGCTGAAGCTTAATCATAATGGTCATACGCGGATCCGCTTCAGCATCAATGCTGATTACGTAATCAAAAACTTTGAACCTGCCACTTCCCGCTTCGAGGAACGGATTGAGGCTGCCGGAAAGGTTGCCCGTGCCGGTTACCCGCTCGGCTTCATTATCGCGCCGATTATCTGGCATGACGGCTGGGAGGAGGGCTATGGGGAGCTGCTGTCCAAGCTGGCAGAGACATTGCCGCCGGACGCCGGTAAAGGCCTGACCTTTGAGATGATTCAGCACCGGTTCACCAAGACCGCCAAAGCCGTCATCGAGAAACGTTATCCGAAATCCAAGCTCGAGATGGACATCGAGAAGCGCAAAAAGAAATGGGGCCGCTGGGGACAGAATAAATATGTCTATCCGGACGAACAGCAAACCGCCCTGCGTGAATTTATCACAGAGCGGATCTTTGAACATTTCCCGGAAGCGGGCATTGATTATTTCACCTAAAACCCACCCCACATAGTGAAGCGACACAGTAAGTAGGTTCCGAATACTTTGCGGGGACCCTACTGCACCTTGCTGCTAAAAAATCAGCCAGTCCGGCGTTACTCCCTGCAGCCAGATCGTAATCCGGAACATTTGGTCCGTGAATAGCAATAAGCCCATAAAGATCATCAGCGCACCGCCAACCTTCATCAAGGCATTAGAATATTTTAGAATGCGCCGGGCACTCCCAATGAAAAAGGCCAGTGCAAAAAACGGCAGCGCGAACCCGATGCTGTAAGCTGTGATCATGGCAAACCATGTGGTTGGATCACTGGCCGAGAGCGCGATGATCGCTGTCAGAATCGGCCCGATACACGGTGACCAGCCTGCAGAGAAGCCGATGCCGAATATGAAGGACCCGGCATACCCTGCCGGCTTCCATTTCAGATCCAGCTTACGCTCGCGCAGCAGAAACTGCGGCTGGAATATACCGAGCAGGAACAGGCCCATGACGATGATCAGAATCGCCGACAGCTGGCGGATCAAATCCCGCTGGCCGTTGAAAAATTGCCCGAACAGCCCGGCACCGAAGCCGAGCGTATAGAACACTGCCGAAAAACCCAAAATAAAGGCCAGCGTATGCGAAAGGGTCCGGAAACGGACCTCTTTGCTGTCGCTTCCGTTTTTTAGCTGCTGGACCGACAGTCCGGTAATATACGATAAATACGAAGGATAGAGCGGCAGGCAGCAAGGGGAGATAAACGACGCCACTCCGGCGGCAAAAGCGATTCCTGCATTCAGATTGGACAAAGCGGCAGCTCTCCTTTCGGATTCGGGGTCACTTTATGTATTGCAATTCCGCAGGTGCTTGAGAGATTAGGCAGGCAGCCCCTTTTTACCGATCAGGGTCAGGGTGAGCATTGCGATAAGCAGGAGGACGATTGTCGCTCCGGGTGCGAGATTCCATACTCCGGCCACAACCAGACCGCCGACAACGGCGATTTCCGCGATAATCACAGATAGCACCACCGATGACTTAAAGCTGCGTGACAACAGCAGGCTGATCGCCACCGGAATGGTCAGCAGCGCAGACACGAGCAGGGAACCGACAATTTTGATTGCAGTGCTGATGACCAGCGCCGTCAGTACTGTAATCAGCATATTGAGCAGCTTTACAGGCAGTCCGCTGACACTTGCCGCATCCTCCTCAAAGCTGAGCAGGAAAAATTCTTTGAAGAACAGTGTAACGACAACAACCACTGCAATAGTCACTATCCCCACTACAACCAGATCCGTATTGTCGAGCGTGTAGATACTTCCGAACAGATAGCTCATTACATCCGCATTATACCCTTTGCCCAAGGTAAAGAACAGCGAGGCAAGCGCCACACCGCCAGACATAATAATAGCGATCGACAGTTCGGCGTAGCTTTTGTAAGCTTTCCGCAGCTTTTCAATGGCAAAAGAAGCCACCACTGCAAAGATCAGACCTGCTCCAAGCGGATAAAATCCGGTCAAAAAGCCCAGCGCCACCCCGGCAATGGTTACATGCGCCAGCGTATCACCGATCATGGATAAACGTCTTAAGACAAGAAAAACGCCTATAAGCGGCGCCGTAATACCGATCATCAGCCCGCCCGCAAGCGCCCGCTGAAAAAAGTCACTGAATAGGATTTCCAAGATGATATCTCCTCTGAAATTCAATTGCATTTTAAGATTTTTGTATAAAAAATTTCGATCCCTCCCAAACCCTCCCTTCCAAGGGAGGGCCCCAAGGGCTCTGCCCTCTGGACACCCGCTAAGTGCAACTGGCGTATGAGGTTAGGCTCAAGCTATCTAGATAGGATGAGGAAGGATCGCTTTCGTCCCTTGCGGGACACGCTTTACTTTGGATTTGTTTAGTTTCTGGGTAAAGAATAGAGAGCGACGAGCAATAAGTGTATAAAGTGCAATTCGTACACAGCTAATACTATAACTTTTAGTTTAGTACTAGTGCCTATCCCTCAGACCCCAGATCCCTCTCGCTTCACGTCAGCGTATGCTGCAGATTCTCTACCACGCAATCCTGGGCCTCGTGGGAGTGGCGGCAGTAGAAGTTGATTTTGCCGTTACTCTGCACCGGCTCGTTACCCAGATAGCTTTTGATCATGTCAATGTCATGCGATACCATCAGGAAGGTCATGTGGTGGTGGGCATGCATATGGAAGATAAGATCAAAAAATCCCGCCTGCGTCTCCGCGTCAATCCCCACCGTTGGCTCGTCCAAAATGAGCAGATCCGGATGGTTGATCAGCGCACGGGCCAGGAATACACGCTGCTGCTGGCCGCCGGACAGCTGGCCTACTCTTTTCTCGGCGATATCCTGAATCCGCATGACTTCCAGCGCGTCCTCGCACTGGCGGTGCTGAGCCTTGGATACCCGGCGGATCAGATTTTTGTTATTGTACAGCCCGGACAACACGACTTCACGGACCGTGGCCGGGAACAGCGGATTAAAAGCATTTTTCTGCGGAACATAGCCGATCCGTTCCCAATCCTTAAATTTCCGCACCGACTGGCCGAACAACTTGATGTCACCACCGGTTGGGGGCAGCAGGCCGACGATCATTTTCATCAATGTGGTTTTGCCGGCTCCATTTGAACCGATAATGCCTAGAAAATCTCGTTCCTTCACCGTGTAATTCAGACCGGAAATCACCTTCTGCTCCCCGTAGGAGAAGGACAAATCCTGTATTTCAATCATATGCTGATGGCAGTCCAGGGATACCGATTGCATGAGTTGTACCGCCTTTCCTTTATACTTTCCTTTTTATTGTAAAGCCAGAATCAGATTTTGCAAATTTTTCTCCATCAAAGTGAAATAATTATCCCCGTTCTTCTCCTGAGCCTCAGTCAGTCCCTCCACCGGATTCAGTACCATCGTCTCCACACCCGCTTCACCTGCCAGTGTTTTGGCCAGCTTATCGGAGACTAATTCTTCGAAAAAGATATACTTGATGCCTTCCTCTTTCACGAGTGCAGCCAGGTTCACCAGATCCTGACCGCGCGGCTCCGAATCCGGCGATAAGCCCATAATGGCATGCTGGGTCAGGCCATAGTCGCGTGCCAGATACGCAAAAGCCTGATGGGAGACGACAATCTCTTTATTCGGCATCTTGGCAAGCTCTGTCTCGAATTTGCTGTCCAATGCCTGCAAACGCTCAGCAAGCTTGTTATAACGCTCCTCATAGCCCGCTTTATGCGCTGGATCAACCGCAATCAGGCTCTCTTTAATATTTTCCGCCATGATCAGTGCCGATTTTGGACTTACCCAGGTGTGGGGATCCGTATGCAGACTGTCACTGCTGCCTTCCGCCGCATGCTTCTCCGCTTCTTCTGCTTCACCGTGATCATGTCCATCTTCTTCGTCAGTCATAATATAATCCACGCCCTGGCTGACTTCAACAGCCTTGGTTTCACTGTCGCTTTCCAGACTTTTCAGGAAATTCGGCACCCAGCCCTCAAGGCCCGCTCCATTATACAGGAATAACTGTGCCTTGGAGGTATTGATAATATCCTGGCTGCGCGGTGTCCAGTCATGGGGCTCCACCCCAACCGGCAGCAGATTGATTGCATTCACATCTTCGCCGCCAATTTCACCGGCAAATTCATATATGGGATAAAAAGTTGTGACCACGTTTACTTTACCCTCGACAATACTCCCGCTGCTCTTAGTGCCGCAGGCTGCGAGCATCAACAGAACCGGCAGGGCAAGCGCAATCAGCAGTCCTCTGTGCAAACCTTTGAAAGACATAATAACTATCGACTCCTTAAATCGTAAATTTTACTATGAGAATTATAATAGTAATCGTTACGATAAGTCAACACCGAACTCTTCCCGAACGGCAGGATGAAAAAGAACGCCTGCAGCCGTTCCCGGCATGCTGGCGTTCTTTTCCTCCTATTGATTTATGCTTATTTAACAATAGCTCCGTTTGGCATGCTGTCCGGAACAGTAGCGATGGTCAGTTGGTCGCCTTTGGAGGCCGCCAGAATCATGCCTTGCGACAGCTCGCCGCGCAGCTTCACCGGCTTCAGGTTGACGATGCAGATGACTTTACGGCCTACCAGTTCTTCCGGTGTATAGAACTTGGCAATCCCGGAAACGACCTGCCGCTGCTCGTACCCCAGATCCAGCTGCAGCTTCAGCAGCTTATCTGCCTTCTTAACCGGCTCTGCTGCGATAACCTGAGCCACGCGCAGCTCGGCTTTGGCGAAATCGTCGATGCCGATTTCTTCTTTGTGCTCTTCCTCCTGCTCCGCTTCGGCGGCAACCGGGGCTGCAGTTGCTGGTGCAGCTTCCGCCTCGGCGGCTGCCGGCTTGCCTGCACCCATTGCCTCTGCGATGTAGGCCACTTCCACTGCGACGTCAAGCCGCGGGAAGATCGGGTCGCCCTTGGCCAGCTTCGTTCCGGCCGGAATCAGGCCAAAGGTCTTGCCGCTGTCCCAAGTAGTCAGTTCACCCGGCTGGATGCCAAGCTGCTCCCAGATTTTGGCCGGTGCACCGGTCAGGAACGGCTGAAGCAGAATTGAGGCTGTGCGCAGTCCTTCCACGAGATGTCTCATTACTGATCCCAGCTCGCCGGCTCTGCTCTCATCCTTGGCAAGCACCCATGGCTGGGTTTCGTCGATATATTTATTCGTCCGGCTGATAAAAGCTCCAATCGCGGTAAGCGCCACGGAGAACTCCATCTTTTCCATGGCTTCTTCTACCTTGACATAGGTGCTGTTTGCTGCCGCTTCCAGCTCCCCGTCAAATGCAGTAACGTGACCTGCATAAGCCGGAAGCTCGCCGCCGAAGTACTTCTCCACCATCGCTCCGGTACGGTTCAACAGGTTGCCGAGATCATTGGCGAGGTCGTAGTTGATCCGGTCGACGAAGCTCTCCGGTGTAAACGTGCCGTCCGAACCGAACGGAACCTCACGCAGCAGGTAGTAACGCAGCGCATCCAGACCATAGCGGTCAATCAGCGTAACCGGGTCAACGACATTGCCCTTCGATTTGGACATTTTGCCGTCCTTCATCAGCAGCCAGCCGTGGGCGAAAACCTTCTTCGGCAGGGGCTCGCCCAGCGCCATAAGAATAATCGGCCAGTAGATGGTATGGAAACGTACAATTTCTTTGCCGACGATATGCACATCCGCAGGCCAGAACTTGTCATACAGGGTGCGGTCCTCGGAACCATAGCCAAGGGCTGTAATATAGTTGGTGAGCGCATCAATCCATACATAGACCACATGCTTGTCATCGCCTTTAACCTTTACGCCCCAGTCAAACGTTGTACGCGAAACCGCAAGATCCTCAAGGCCCGGCTTGATGAAGTTGTTGATCATTTCGTTCTTGCGTGATTCCGGCAAAATAAACTCCGGATTCTCCTCATAGAACTGGATCAGCCGGTCAGCATATTTGCTCATCCGGAAGAAATAGCTTTCTTCCTTGACCAGCTCCACGGGATGGCCGCTGTCCGGGCTTTTGCCTCCGGTAATATTGCCGTCCGCATCACGTTCGATATCCACAAGCTGAGTCTCGGTATAGAACGTCTCGTCCGAAATACAGTACCAGCCCTCGTACTCACCTTTATAGATATCTCCCTGCTTCAGCAGGCGGTCAAAGATATCGGCCACCACTTTTTTATGGCGGGGTTCGGTTGTACGGATGAAGTCATCATTGGAGATATCCAGCTTGCGCCACAGCTCCTTAATGCCCTCGACAATCCCGTCAACAAACTCCTGAGGCGTCTTTCCGGCTTTGCCTGCCTTCTCTTCGATCTTCTGCCCATGCTCGTCGGTACCGGTCAAATAACGGACCTCATAGCCGCGCAGCCGTTTGTAACGGGCCATTGCATCACCGGCAACCGTCGAATAGGCATGCCCGATATGCAGCTTATCACTTGGATAATAGATCGGGGTCGTTAAATAAAATGTTTTCTTCTCGCTCATTGGTATGGGTCATCCTTTCGTCATGACAAATCTCTTAATACTAATTAACGCAAAAAACTCCCGCCCCTATATGGGGCGAGAGTATACTCACGCGATACCACCCAAAGTTCCCCGGCTCTTCACAGAGCACAGGCTTCGCCAGTTCCCCTGAAGGGAACTGTCCATTAACGCTGGATCACGCTGTTATCTTACCAGAGCCGGTGTATTATCCGCTCCTGCTCGAACACAGTTCCTCCCGGACCATATTCAATCTGTGTACCATACCGGTTCCCAGCACTCCCGGCTCTCTGTAATGGCCAACCCGATCTACTCATCCGTTCCTTGGAATTCTTGTTATTCTCCAAAATATACCCAAAAATAACCCGCCCTGTCAAGTCGTGCGGGCAGAGCTCTCACCTGGCGGCTGATCTTCCCGCGGCGGCACCGGGTCCAGCCCTCCGGGATGGAAGGGATGGCATCTGGCAATCCGCTTTGCGGCGAGCCATGAGCCCTTCACCGGGCCGTGCACCTCAATCGCCTCCAGCGCGTATGCGGAGCATGTCGGATAGAACCGGCAGGTCGCAGGCTTCAGCGGTGAGATGAACTTGCGGTATACCCGGATAGGAGCTTGAACTGTTCTGCGCAGGCTAGCCATATCAGCGGCCTTCTTTGCCGTGAGCCGCTACGGCTGAGTCTTCTTCACGGCTGCTTTCACATTCCTTGCAGTAACCGAACACCTCAAATTTATGCTTGACTACCCGGAACTGATCCGGGGTATCCGTTAAATTCATCGGGCAGAAATGGATCGGGTAAGTCTTCATACACTGAAGGCATATCATATGATGATGATGGTGGTCCTGACTGCAGCTGGCTTTGAATTTGACGCCTTCTTCAAATACCACCTGCTCCAGTACGCCGAGCTCCTCCATCACACGCAGGTTGCGGTAGACCGTATCGAAGCTGAGTCCGCTGTACTTGCGCCCCATATGATCATAAACATCCTTCGCCGACAAATATCCCGTATTCTCGCCGAATAACTTGGCAAGCGTTTTGCGCTGATCGGTGATTCGCAGACCCTGCCCCGACATTGCTTCCAGTATTTGTTCTGTCGACAGCATTCGCTCATCTCCCATAACATAAGTCATTGGTGTTGCACTCTCTTTATAATGCCCCAAAACAAATGCCCCGTCAATGAAGTGCCGCCGTGGATTTCGCCCGTAAAGAGTAATTAAAGGACATCCCTATCCTGCAGATATACAAAAACCGGCCAAAGCTCCACAAGGAGCCTTAGCCGGTTTGAATTACACATACTCGATGAATCTCTTATTGCTTCAATGCAGGAAGCGGCGTGAAGACAAAGTTAACCGGGAGATTGCTTCCGGAAGCCACGGAGAATACGATATCTACCGGGCCTTCATAATTGCCGGAGCGGTAGACTACAGCATTCATATCCGAGCTGGACAGGTTGCCTTTATTCGGCAGGTTGACAATGGTATTATTCACCATCAATGAGCCAAGATAATTGCCTCCGCGCGGGTTAAACGTAATCAGGGTGTTTGGTGCGACGCGTTCGAGTCTGATTTTGTACAGCACACCGAAGTTTCCGGCATTGGACGCTGTGGTTCCGGTCATAGGGTCCATACCAATCAGATTCAAGTCGTTCTTGTTATCACCAAGCACCAGCTTAGCTTGTGTAGCTCCGACCACATCGCTCACATTAATGATCCGTGTGGAATTCGGATAGGTTCCGCGGTTGTGTACGCCGTCACGGTCCAGAATCGGCAGTGTTGGCAGCAGAGCCACTGGATCCTTACTTTCTTCGACCATCACCACATTGTATTGAACCGTGAGATCACTGAACAGATCGGCACTAAGAGACAGTACTTCACCCGGCTTCATGGACACTTTATTAATATCCGTCAGGATTGGCATGCTCTGGCCTGGCTGCAGCGTCACGGAGCTGTATTTTTCATTAGTCAGCATAGATGTGTAATACTTCAGGATCGAGATTTTACCGGTATATTCCGGGGAAGTAACCGGACCGGCAATCCCTGAATATTGCGTTGTAATGGTCGTCGGATACAGATTATTGTTGGTTGCGATAACATACAGCTTCTGTCTTGTAGACATATTGTTCATGTGATGAACAAGGAAGCGTGTCTTGCCGACCGCAGTTTCACGGTACAATATTCCTTCCGTATTAACTGTCTCTGGACTGTTGCTGCGGATCAGTAAGTAATCCTCGGATGAAGTGGTATTATTCACATTAGTCAATCCAGGAATCATTCCGCCGTCCATAGAAATAATGTCTCCCGGCAGAGTGAACAGCTTCGCTACTTCATCCTGGGTATACAGCTGTTCGCTGGTAATATTAATGGTTTTCTCAAAAGTACTGCTCAGACCGTGCTTATCCGTTACTTTCAATTGAATCGACACCGGACCTGGATTAAAGAATGCCAAAGCGCGGTTCGTCCACTCGGCAGTCAGTGCTTCATTTTCCGGATCATAGCTTAGATCAGTAAGGGTTACCGGCTCACCCATCTTGTACTCTTCTTTGTTGGTTGTGAAATTAGCGACCGGCGGCTGGTTAGGCTGCAGCACATTAATCGTCACAGAATAAGGGTCACTTAACACCCCGTTTGCATCCCGGACAGAATAAGTCACTGTATAATACCCGGGCTGATCATACATATCCTGCTTATTACCGCTCCAGATTTCCTCAACAATGGGTGTTCCATTTGGAGAAGAACTAGTGGTTTTATAAGTAATATAGGTCTGGCCGGCATAAATTTCCGTCGGTTGAACGCTAAAAGTAGCTGTCGGCTTAGTGTTCAGTGTCAGAATGACACGCTTCCCTATGTTATCAACCGTATACGGAATTCCGAGCGCGTAGGTAATGGAGGTCAGAGGAACCATAAATGTTCCTTTATATTGGTAAGCCGGACCTTTCATCGTCACTTTACTGCCGTTTACGGTATAAATTTTGCTGTCTGTTTTGAAACGCATCACACTGGTGCCTTTGGTAACAATGACTTCTTTAGTTTTGTAATCATAGGTGTAACTCACGCCCACCATCTCCACCATAGCGCGAATGGAGACGTAGGATACTCCGTATTTGACGGCCATCGGCTGATTAGCCAGATACGGTGTGCCGTTCTTGTACATTTTATTGCTGTTCATCATTAGTATGAGCTGATTGGAGGTTGCTGCATAAACGGCTGTCACCGTGTTTACTGGCTGGGCATTAATACCTTCAGTCGCAGCAGGAACTGCAGTTTCCGACGGAACCGGGGTCACTGCCGGGGTTGTTGCCGGGGTTGTTGTTGCCGTAGGATTCGGGGTTGCTGTTGATGTAACCGTTCCGGCTGGAACTTCACTTGGCAGCGGATCGGTAGCCTCCGGCTGAAGCGTTACCTCAGACACCTTAGCAGCTTCTGCTGCGTAAACAGTGCTGGATACCCCTGCGGTACTGACCGGTACGGCAAACGCCGGAACGGCTGCTGCAGCTTGCGATACAACCAATGCAGCGACTAATGTTAGTTTTTTCAAATTCATGGTATGACTCCTTCTGCTCCCATTTGTAGTTTATAAGGCAGTAATTTATCTCTCTGATCCTTATATTCCCCGCAAAACATAATCCTCCTCAAAAGCCGGCAGGTGATGTTTTGCCACGTCCATTTTACAAAACATAGTATTAGACGCATCGAACCTCAAAAAGTTTCATTCAGCGCAAATAAAAAATAACTTGAAAATACATTTTTTACTTCACCTTACAGTTCCCTGTTAAGGAGTCCCGCCGATATCCAACTCTATCTCACAGAACCTAGATCATACCATTGCCTGCCATTTCAGTAAACACTTTTGCCTATGCTGCTTCAAACAACAAAGACGATTCCCCTTAAAAAGTAAGGTTAATCGTCTTCTCCGGTAAACATTTCAGTGGATCTGTCATCTAATTGTCCGGAATACAGGTTTCACTGCGTCTCCGCGCGTTTCTTCTGATCACGGTATTCTTTGGGTGTCATTCCCGTCTGCTTCAGAAAAACCTTGGTAAAATACCGCCGCTCCTGATACCCCACGCCCGAGCTAATCGCCGTAATGCTCTTGTCCGTGCTGGACAGCATGAATTTGGCGGCTTCAATCCGCTGCTGGGTGACATATTCCACGAAGGTCATCGCAAAACGGTTCTTGAACAACAGGCAGAAATAGCTGCTGCTGATCCCGATCCTGCCCGCGACCTCCTCGATCCCGAGATCATAGCTCAGCCGTTCGGAAATAATTTTCGCCGCCAGATTCATCAGCTGATCCGGTGTTTTTTTGGCCGTATCCTCTGCCGCGGGCAGCTCCTGGAACAACGGGATGCTATTGTACAATTTGTCCTTATACTGCCGGTTGCGGATTTGCGTGCCGATTTCCCGCACCTTGTTGCCAAGCTCACCATAATGAATCGGCTTGCAGATATATTCCTTCACCCCAAGCCGGATGGCTTCCCTGGCATAATCGAATTCCTGATATCCGCTCAGCAGCAGCACCTCGCTCTCCAACCCCATTTCCCGCAGCTTGCCAATGAAGGTCAGTCCGTCCATCACCGGCATGCGGATATCACAGAGCACCAGATCCGGCGCCGCTTCCTCAGCAATCTTCAGTGCTTCCATACCGCTTCGCGCCATGCCTGCAACTTCCATCCCCATCTCCGACCAGGGCAGCACTCTGTTGAGATTGTTAAGGATAGGGGCTTCATCGTCAACCAATAATACTTTTAGCATAATGATCTTCCCCCTGCTCGTATTTAGGTATGACGCATTGGATAATCGTGCCCTCGCCGGGGCTGGCACAGATGAAAATACCATATCTGCTGCCGTATTCAATCCGAATTCTGTCGGCTACACTCCGTACGCCAAGCCCGCGCCGTTCCTGGTGCATTCCCTGATCCTCCTGGCTGACCGCACTCTGCTCCGCCGAATCACCGATCATATACTGGAACATCGAAAGCTGGGCAGAAGTCATGCCGATTCCGTTATCCTGTATTCGCAGAATCAGATTCCCCTGATCCTCCCAGCCCTTCACACTCAACCGGCCATGGTAGCCGATCCCCTCGAACCCGTGCTGGATGCTATTCTCTACAAGCGGCTGCAGTGTCAGCTTAAGAATACCGCAGCTCATAAGCTCCTCCGGAATATCGATCTCATAATCGAATACATCCTCGAATCGGAATTTCTGGATATCAAGGTAATTGCGCAGATGGGTTATTTCCTCGTGAAGTGTGATCTCATCCCTGTCCTGAATACTGATCCGTAGAATGCTGGCCAGACGGTAGACCATTTCACTGACTTTGCTTCCTTCGTTCTGAACGGCGAGCACATTGATGGATTCCAGGGTATTAAAAAGAAAATGCGGTTTGATCTGCGCCTGCAGTACACGCATTTCCGCCTGATTTTTCCGCCGCTGTTCCACCTGAATACGGTTAAACAGCATATTTATTTTGTTCATCAGGTCGTTGATCCCTTTGGCCAGCAGTGTCATCTCGTCATTGCCCTTCTCCTCCACCCGCGTTGTGAGATCACCATCTTCAACCCGGCGCATAAAACGGACAATGACAGCAATCCCGCCGGTAATCCGGTTCATGAAGAACAGGTTGAAAATGACCGCTGCCAGAAAACACAGGAATATTACGGCGACAAACCAGCGGGCAAATACGGTAACTTCGCGGGACAACGAACCCCATGAGGTCACAGACACCAGGCTCCATGGATAGTCTTTCAGATGATATACAGACAGAATGCTTTTCTCTCCGCCGAATTGGGTTTTGAAGCTTTGAAAGCCTTGCTTATAGGTAATATTCTTAGTTGTAAAAGAGCTTAAACTCTGGCCGTCCAGATTGCGGTCCGGATCAAGCAGAATCATTCCGTCATCATTCACGAGCATAAACGAAACCTTCTGGTTACTGCCGCCGATCTTTAAATTACGGAAGATGGATTCGAACTCCCAGTTTTTGATCTGCACTACCAGAATGCCGATATTCTGAAAGAAGCTCAGCTCTTTGATTAAGCGGATCTGCGTAAATACCGCTTCGGTTCCGGTCAGCTCCGGATACTCATGCGGCGCCAGCCATTTCGGCACTCCATTGAGCTCCATAACCTCCTGGTACAGCGCACTTCCTTTGAACTTGTCATAGGGAAGCGTCCGGAAATTCTCTTTGGTGAAGACCGAGACAATCTCTGAGCTGCCTTTTCCATTAAAATTGTATAAAAAGGCGTAACTAATCGAAGGATGATTATAGAGCAGACTGCGGAAATTGCGTTGGCTGGCATTCAGACTCAGCTGCTCGGCATCGGTCAGGTCCTGTTTGGAGGGATCATCCGCACTAAGCGCCATATGAAAAACTGAGGTGGCAATTCCGTTGTCCGTCACATTGTTCATATCCTTGAAGACATTGGAAATGCTGTAGCTGATCGCTTTGAGCGAATACTCCGACTGCTGGCTGTATTTCTTCTCAATTGAATTATAAGTTACGAAGAACATAATCATGCCAAGGATAAATAACGGAATAATGATCAAACCCAAAAATGCCGTAAACAATTTATAGCGCAAATTCATCGGCTGCGCTCCTGACTGTGATAGGGTTAACCTTTTACGCTGCCTGCCGTTACACCTTCAATTATTTTCTCCTGCAAAACAGCATAGATTATGACTACCGGCAGCACGCTATAGACAATCCCGGCAGACATTTGCGCGTAGTTCATCTGGTACTGATCACGAAATTGGACCATTCCCACCGGAAGCGTACGCAGCTCATCGTTCGAAAGAAAATAGTTAGCCAGCAAAAATTCATTCCAATTTCCCAGGAAATTGACTATGAATACTGTAACCATGGCGGGAACCGTCAGAGGTACAATAATCTTAGCAAAGATGCCCGGAGCCTTCAACCCATCCATTACCGCTGCTTCCTCAATTTCACTGGGCAGGGAACGCATGAAAGCGGCCAGAATGATAATCGTAAACGGAATCGCGTTGGCAATATAAGGGATAATCAGCGCCCAGTGCGTATTCAAGATATGCAGCTTGCGTACAATCGTATAGATCGGCAGCATCAGCGCATTATTCGGAATCAGCATTCCGATCAGCACCAGCGAAAACAGTATCGTGTTCCATTTGCCCTGGCGCATCCGCGTGACCGCGAAGGCAAACATCGAAGCCAGCAGGATCGATACCACCGATGCCAGGACCGAAATGTACAAGCTGTTGAAAAAGTACGTGCTGATCTTAGCGTTAACCCACGCCTCTACATAGTTGTTAAACACGAATTCCTTCGGGATGCCGAATGGATTCAGGGCGATCGAGTTATTGTCCTTCTTCACGGAGGAGAAGAGCACGAATAAGAACGGAAACAGAACCACTAAAAGATAGCCGAGCAAAGCAACATGGGGCAGACTTTTCTTCAAGGTACGCGGCATCAGTATTCAATCCTTTCACTACGCCGGTTAAACAGCAGCTGATATAGTGCCGTAACGACAAGAGTAAACACGAAGATTAGGACTGCAATGGTATTGCCGTACCCGTACTTAAAATTGGTGATAGCATATTTAATCATGTAGGTGGCCATGACTTCAGTCGAGCCTGCCGGTCCGCCTTTGGTCATAACGATGACAATATCGGCAGCCTTCATGGCCCCGGCAATGGAGAGCATAATCACCACGGAAATAATCGGTACAATCAGCGGCAGAGTAATACGGGTAGCCCGCTGAAAGCCGGTTGCGCCGTCAATCGCTGCCGCCTCATCAAGCTCACTGGGAATGGATAGGATCGCTGCCAGCACCATGACGATGTAGAATCCGGTCCACTGCCAGGCATTTGTAATCAGAATCGACAGCATGGCAAAACGCTCATCTGACAGCCAATAAATCGGCTCCACTCCGAACAGCCCCAGCAGTTTATTGAACAGCCCGATATTAGGCTCATAGATAAAGCCCCACAGAATACCGATTACTGCTGTAGACATTATGGAAGGCATAAATACGGCTGTTTTATATAATCCTTTGAGCTTCTTCACATTGGCAATCAATAAGGAGAAAAAGACGATCAGCGGAACCTGTATAAATACGGAGAATAGGATGAACCAGCCGTTATTCTTCACGGAGACCCAGAAGCGTTCATCGCCCAGCGCCTTCTTGAAATTGGTTAGACCGGTGTATTTGACGGTATCCGATACGCCGTTCCAGCTGGTGAAGCTATAATAGATTGAACTGAAGATCGGATAGATGAAGAATACAAAGAACAATGTAAGTGCAGGAATAACGAACAGGATGAAGACCAAGGGGTTTTTGAGTGCTTTATTCATGACTACCTCCGATAGCTTTGACATCTGGGAATGATTAGGCCGGAGTGCAAAAATGCACCCTGGAGCAAGCACCAGGGTACATTTCATTGGCTGCTGCTTACTCTACCGCTGCGTTCGCTTCTTCCTGAACCTTCTGCAGCGCTTCGCCCATCTTCTCAGGTGTAGTCTGACCGCCGATCAGCTTCTGAATTTGAATATTGCTGATTTCGGTCGTTACATCCGCCTGTACCAGAGAGTCGAACGCCGGGAAGGAGGACTCCGAGCTGTTCAGCACTGCCACAATTTCACTCATCAGATCATCTGTGATATTCTCGTTCAGCACCGCCTGATCAATCTTCATCGCCGGAAGCACACCGTCTTCCACCAATCCGCGCAATTGCATTTCTTCATTGTACATATTTTTGATGAACGACTTCACTGCGGCTAGTTGACGTTCGTCTTCACCTGCTGAAGCGGAGAAGCCATAGCCGTTGTTCACATCACGCATCAGGGCCGTCTGATCGCCTACCCCGCCTTCAACCGCAGGGATATTGAAGAATCCTACCTTACCGATCAGCCCTTCGCCGGATTGACCAGCCTTGAAGACCGAGGATTTCCAGGTTCCGTCATACATCAGAATCGCTTCACCGCTGGTGAACTGGGTCGTATATTCAGCATATTCGAACCCGAGCTCACCTTTTTTGAAGTAGCCTTTGTCGACCCATTCCTTGTATTTGGCGAATCCTTTTACAACGTTCGGATCATTCCACTTCGCTTCACCCGTAGCAAACTTCGCTGTAACATCCGGACCGGCATACCGGGACCACAGGTGATTAGCCAGCATCAACGGTACCCAACCGGCTTTGGATGCGCCTGCCATTGGCACTTTGCCGTCCGCCTTAATGTCAGCCAGCTGCTGTTCCAGTTCCGCGAAGGTAGTTGGAGCTTTCCAGCCCTTGCTTGCATAATATTCTTTATTATAGAAGAATCCTTCACCCGAACCGCCAATCGGCAATCCGTAGATTTTGCCTTCATAAGTAAAAGGATCCAGATTGGAGAATTTATCCTTGATTCCGAGTTCTTCGAGGATCGGGGTGAGATCTAGCAGCTTGCCTTCTTTCGCGTAGATCTTGGAATCAGGGCTGCCGAACAGGTCGAAAATTTCCGGCGGATTACCGGCGGCCATTTCACCGCGCAGCTTCTCTTTGCGGTTCACATCCGAATCCACACCATCCAGCTTGAAGGTCAGACCCGGCACCTCTTGCTGCACCTTGCCTACGACATCTTCCAGAATCGCCAGGCGTTTCTGTTTATCGGCACCAACCTGTGTATGACGGATTGTCATTTCAAAAGGCTCCGTGTTCACCGGTTCTTCTGTTGCCGGGGCATTGGTTGCAGCAGTCCCGCTGTTAGTTGCAGCGGCTTCACCATTGTTGCCTGAATTATTATTATTTCCGCAAGCAGTCAGTAGGGCTGAGGTGACAAACATTAGGGACAAGAGCATGGTTATACTTTTTCTCATTACGGGTGACCCTCCCTGGTTAATGATTTATGATTTCACTTACAACTCTTATTATAGAAAACAGACTTTGTAATCGTAAGGTTAAGATTCATCTACAATAGGGATAAAAACCTCTAATGTAAGCGAATACAATGGCATTTAGTCACATATTAAGTTATATTTTATGACATAATATTAAAAACCCAGTGAAATGACAACTCATTCTTGTTATGAAACCTATACACAATGTGAATTACCTCTATATTTACTTTCTTAACCTGACAGCAAAAAGCCGTCCCCCAGTATATTAGCTACTGTCAGGAACGGCTTCATTCAATTGCGATCATTATTTTACCAAAGCTGTCTCTTGACGTCCTTCTTCGATCAGCCGGTAAGCGCGCTGCACTTCCTCTTCTGTTGGTGAAGGTACACCCTCAAGCTCATAGGGACGGCCAAGCACTTCCCATTTATAGATCCCCATCTGGTGATAAGGCAGGATTTCAAACTTCTCAACACCGTTTAGGGTTCCGATGAACCGCCCAAGATTCAGCAGGTCTTCTTCCTTGTTATGAATACCAGGAACGTAAACGTGGCGGATCCACATTTTACGATTATGATCTGATAACCAGCGGGCCAGTCTCAACGTACGGTCATTGGATTTACCTGTTAGCTTGATATGAGCTTCATCATCAATATGCTTTAGGTCCAGCAGCACCAGATCCGTTACATCTAACAGATCAGTAATCTTATCGCCTTCGTTATACCCGTTCGTATCGAGTGTAGTGTGCAGGTTCCAGCGTTTCTTCACTTCCGTGAACAATTGCTTTACGAAATGTGCCTGGAGTGTTGGCTCCCCGCCTGAAACGGTAAGTCCACCGCCTGAAGAGCGGTAATAGTTCAAATAAGGCTGAATTTCTGAGAGTACATCCTCGATACTCATTTCTTTACCTTCGTTAAGACCCCAGGTATCCGGGTTATGACAATATTGGCACTTCAATAGGCAACCCTGCATAAATAGAACAAAACGGATACCAGGCCCGTCCACGGTCCCAAAGGTTTCTAAGGAATGTATGTGTCCATTAGCCATATGATGACATCCTTTCGAAATAAAACTTCAAATTTTAATGAATTTTAAGCAAGATTTTACCGCCCTTGAAACAAGAGCGGTATCACCTTGCAGCTATTGCATTGTATAAGCGTAACTGCGGTTAGCAGTTAATTTAATTACATTGCACCGTGGAAAGTACGGTTGATAACATCGAGTTGTTGTTCACGAGTCAGCTTGATGAAGTTAACAGCATAACCAGATACGCGGATAGTCAATTGTGGATAGTTTTCTGGGTGCTCCATAGCATCCATCAATTGTTCGCGGGCAAATACGTTAACGTTCAAGTGGTGGCCTTTGCTGCCGAAATATCCGTCCAGCATCGATACCAGATTGGATTTACGTCCTTCTTCTTCTTTACCAAGTGCTTTAGGCACGATAGAGAAGGTGTTGGAGATACCATCCAAGCTATCTTCGTAAGGCAGTTTAGCTACGGAGCTCAAGGAAGCCAAAGCGCCTTTTTTGTCGCGTCCGTGCATTGGGTTAGCACCTGGTGCGAACGGCTCGCCTTTTTTACGTCCATCAGGAGTTGTACCTGTTTTCTTACCATATACTACGTTCGAAGTGATAGTCAGTACCGATTGTGTCGGCAGAGCATCACGGTATGCATGGTGTTTGCGGATCATAGTCATGAACGATTCAACCAGTTCTACTGCAATGCTGTCAACAGCATCATCATTGTTACCGTAGCAAGGGAATTCACCTTCAGTTTCGAAGTCAACCGCGATACCTTGTTCGTTACGGATCACTTTAACTTTTGCATGTTTGATTGCGCTCAGGGAGTCAGCGGTAACAGACAGACCGGCAATACCACAAGCCATAGTCCGCAGAATATCGCGGTCATGCAGAGCCATTTCGATACGTTCGTAGGAATATTTATCGTGCATGTAGTGAATGACATTCAGTGTGTTCATGTAAGTCTTAGCCAGCCACTCCATCATCGGTTTAAAACGTTTCATTACTTCGTCGTATTCCAGGTATTCAGAAGTGATACGCGGATATTCAGGTCCTACTTGAGCACCAGATTTTTCATCCACACCGCCGTTGATTGCATACAGCAGAGCTTTTGCCAGGTTAGCGCGGGCTCCGAAGAATTGCATTTGTTTACCGATACGCATTGCGGATACGCAGCAAGCGATACCGTAGTCGTCGCCGTAGATTGGACGCATCAAATCGTCATTTTCATATTGAATCGAGCTGGTTTCGATGGAAACCTTCGCACAATATTTTTTGAAGCCTTCAGGCAGTTTTTCAGACCACAGTACAGTCAGGTTAGGTTCTGGTGCTGGTCCCAGATTGTACAGGGTGTGCAGGAAGCGGAAGCTGTTCTTAGTAACGCGTGTTGTTCCGTCTACGGACATACCGCCGATGGATTCTGTAACCCAAGTTGGGTCACCGCTGAACAGTTCGTTATAGTCAGGCGTACGCAGGAATTTCACGATACGCAATTTCATGATGAAATGGTCAACCAGTTCTTGTGCTTGTTCTTCAGTCAATGTACCTTCAGCAATATCGCGTTCTACATAGATATCAAGGAAGGAAGATACACGTCCAAGGGACATTGCAGCACCGTTTTGTTCTTTGATTGCAGCCAGGTAACCGAAGTATACCCATTGGAAAGCTTCTTTAGCGTTGTTTGCAGGCTTGCTGATATCCATGCCGTGCATTTGTGCCATTTGTTTCAATTCGCTAAGGGCACGAATTTGTTCGGAAATTTCTTCACGAAGACGGATAATGTCATCTGTCAGGGAATCCACTTCAAGGTTTGTAAGATCTTGCTTCTTTTCTTTGATCAGGAAGTCAATACCGTAAAGTGCTACGCGGCGGTAGTCACCGATAATACGGCCACGGCCATAAGCATCAGGAAGACCTGTGATGATACCGGCTTTACGTACGGCTCTCATTTCGGATGTATATGCATCAAATACGCCTTGGTTATGCGTTTTGCGGATGTTCGTGAACATTTCAACAATGTTTTGCGGAAGTTCGAAGCCGTATGCTTTGGTAGCATCGATCATCATCTTGATTCCGCCAAAAGGTTGAATAGAACGTTTGAAAGGAGCATCTGTCTGAACACCGACAATTTGTTCTTTGTCCTTGTCGATGTAACCAGGCTGGTGGGATACGATTGTAGATACAGTATTAACGTCTACATCAAGCACGCCGCCGTTAGCAATTTCTTGCTTGGTCATTTCAGAAACAATTTTCCAAAGTTCTGTTGTGTTATGTGTAGGACCTGCGAGGAAATCTTCCTTACCTACATAAGGATTGATGTTCTTCTCGATAAAATCATTTACGTTTACTTTCTTGGACCATTTACCTTTTGCAAAACTTCTCCAACCGGACTTTACTTCTTGTACATCTTTTTCAATCACCGACATGCTAAATCCCTCCATTTATATTTATATTATTTGTAGAGATCGCGGGCTTGAAGGTTAATCCCGTGTCTCGTGATCCCAATGATATGGTTGTTATAAAATTCACAATCGCGACTTCATATCCGGGAACGTTGTTTATATAAACATTTTAGTTTATTTTCTCAAAAAGGACTGTGACAAATATCACCTTTCCGGTGATATTTGTCACTACCATCTAGTCCCATATTAACCTTTAAACTTGCTTTTTGCTAAGCAATCGCCAATTATACGTCGAATCTTCCGTAAAATGCGTTGCGGTATACATCAGCCAGCTCAGTTACCAGCGGCAGTTTAGGGTTGGCAGTAGTACATTGGTCTTCAAATGCACGGTCAGCCAGGTAATCTACACGCGATTCGAAATCCTTAGGATCGAAGCCAAGCGCCGAGAACGACTCTTCGATACCGAGTTTTTTGTTCAGATCGCGGATTGCATTGATCAGGCTAGTTACGCCTTCTTCAGTAGTGCGGGCCGGCAATCCCAGAATGCGGGCGATTTCGGCATAACGCTCGTCAGCTACGAAGTGGGAATATTTAGGGAACGAAGCGAACTTCGTAGGTTTTTTAGCATTGTAACGGATAACGTGCGGCATCAGGATGGCATTGGTACGACCATGCGCTGTGTGGTATTGACCGCCCCATTTGTGCGCCAAGCTGTGGTTAATGCCCAGGAACGCGTTAGCAAAAGCCATACCAGCGAGTGTCGATGCGTTATGCATTTTTTCACGAGCCAGTTTGTCGCCAGTCAGAGCCGATTTTTCCAGGTACTGGAATACCAATTGAATTGCTTTGATTGCCAGACCATCGGAATAGTCACTAGCCATTACAGATACATAAGCTTCAATTGCATGTGTCAATACGTCCATACCGGTATCAGCAACAGCAGTTCTAGGCAAGCTGTATACAAACTCTGGATCAACGATCGCAACATCTGGAGTCAGCTCATAATCAGCCAATGGGTATTTAGTATTGTTGCCAGTTGTCTTGTCAGTAATAACTGCGAATGGAGTTACTTCCGAACCTGTACCCGATGTAGTTGGGATTGCAACGAATTTCGCTTTGTTGCCCAGCTCAGGGAATTTGTAGACGCGTTTGCGGATATCCATGAATTTCTGTTTCAATCCGTCAAAGTCAGCATCCGGGTGTTCATAGAACAACCACATTCCTTTTGCAGCATCCATTGGGGAACCGCCGCCGAGTGCGATGATGCAGTCCGGTTGGAATCTGTTCATCATAGCAGTACCTTTTTCAACTGTAGTAGTCGATGGATCCGGTTCAACTTCCGAGAACACTTCGATAGCTACAGGTGTTTGGCGCTGACGCAGATAGTGTTCTACTCTCTCAACATAACCCAGTTTAACCATCATTGGGTCCGTGATGATTGCTACACGGCTGATGTTAGGCATTTTAGTCAGGTACTGTGTGGATCCTTTTTCGAAGTAAATTTTGTCAGGTACTTTAAACCATTGCATATTCACGGTACGACGGTTCACCCTTTTCACGTTGATCAGATTGATTGCAGTAACGTTCTGCGATACCGAGTTGCGTCCATAAGATCCGCAGCCCAGGGTAAGCGAAGGGATATTCGTATTGTAAATGTCGCCGATGGCGCCATGTGTCGAAGGCGAGTTCACAAGAATACGTCCTGTTTGCAGGCGGTTCGAGAACTTCATGATAACTTCTTCGTTGTTGGAGTGGATAGCCGAGCTGTGGCCCATGCCACCAAATTCAACGATTTCTGCAGCGCGTTCGATACCTTGGTCTGCATTTTTAACTTTGTAGCAAGCCAGAACCGGGCTGAGTTTTTCAGCGGACAGCGGATATTTAGTGCCTACGCCTTCGATTTCAGCTACCAGAATCTTAGTGCCGGCTGGAACCTGAATACCGCACATTTCAGCGATTTTCACTGCCGATTGACCTACGATTGCTGGGTTAACTGCGCATTTTTCTACGTTCATTGCGCCGTTTGTCAGCTTAGCAGCTTCATCTTTGTTAACGAAGTAGCAGCCATTCGCGATCATTTTCTTCTTCACTTGGTCAAAGATTGCTTCTTCAATAATAACGGCTTGCTCGGAAGCACAGATCATACCATTGTCAAAGGTTTTGGAAAGGATGATGTCTGTTACTGCTTGATCGATGTTAGCACTCTTCTCGATGAAGGCAGGAACGTTACCAGGACCTACGCCGAGTGCCGGTTTGCCGCAGCTATAAGCTGCTTTAACCATTGCCGATCCGCCGGTTGCGAGGATCAGTGCAACGTCTGGATTGTTCATCAGTGCGTTTGTTTTGTCCATAGTAGGAAGTTCAATCCATTGGATGAAGTTCTCAGGTGCACCAGCTTTTACGCCTGCATCATGAAGAATTTTGGCTGCTGCCGCACTACACTCTTGCGCAGATGGATGGAAACCGAATATAATAGGATTACGTGTCTTAGCGGCGATCAATGCTTTAAACATCGTGGTGGATGTTGGGTTGGTTACCGGTGTGATACCCATTACAATTCCGACTGGTTCAGCAATCTTCTGGAAGTTGTCATAAGTGTTATCTTCAATAACGCCTACTGTCTTGTCGTACTTAATTCCGTGCCAGATATATTCAGTTGAGAAGATATTCTTCGTAATTTTGTCTTCGTATACTCCGCGTCCTGTTTCTTCGACGGCCAATTTCGCCAGGTACATATGTTTGTCGAGACCTGCCAACGCCATTGCATGAACGATTGTGTTAACCTGCTCTTGATCTAGCTCCATGAACGCATCCAGGGCTTTCTTTGCTTTATCCACCAAAGTCTGAATATACTCTTCAGCGGTGGTTTGTTTCACTTGGGCGGCGACTTCGTTTTTAACTGCCATCTCCCTCGTCCTCCTGTCAATTTTTAGGTTGTTTTTCTCTACACATTTATCTTATCACATCCTCCTCGTCTTGTATAGTGAATTCTTTCACAAAGTATAAAGTTTTTTTGATTTGTTTTCAAAGCGCTTTCATTCGATCATAATCAGGATTTAATACCATTTTTTATAAAATATTTTGGTAATATTTATATTGCGGCTCTCTGTTGACTTCTGAAACCCAGGTTCTCAAGGTTTACAGGGATTTGAAATTGCTGCTTTTTGTCTGATATTGGAAAACAAAAAAACAAGACGGCTGTTCTCCCTATTCGGAAGAATGGCCCGTCTTGTATTCATTTCTGGCGTTACCAGCGTATTCTACTCTACTTTAATAGTATCGAAGAATTTCTCCTGCACCGTTTTGGCGGCGGCATCCAGCTGCGCTTTGGAGTCTGTGCCTTTTTTGGAGAACAGCTCCTGGATCACATTGGACATCGTTGCGTAATAATCCTGAGTGTTGTACTGTGCTTCAGGCTTACCATCCAGTAGAGCCATAATGTCAGGGTTGTATTGATACACAATGTCGGAATACTTGTCGTATACGGCTTTTGTTTTCTTGCCGAAGTCAGAGTCAGCAGCATAATAGTCCAGAAGCGGCGGGATAAAATACTTGCCGTCCGCTTTGCGCTGCTGCAGAATCGCATCGAGCGCTTCCAGGCCTTTATCAGAGAAATAATCAAATGTAATATAGCGGAAGGCCATTTCCTGCTCGTCTTTAGAAGCGTTCGGATTGATTACGAGGTAATCGCCGCCGAGCACTCCGGTATGCTTGCCGCCTTTTTCAGCTGCTGGCATTGGATAGGTGAGCACATCCTCGGGTTTGAGTCCGCCCTGATTCAGTGCCTGTTCAATGACGCCGTCGGAGCCAGCCATCACCATCGCCGTACGTCCCTGCTGGAACGCCCCAACTGCATCACCCCAGCCAAGTGCCCAGTCCTGCGGAATAGCGTTCGCTTCCCATCTCAGCTTCTTGTAGAAATCCAGTGCTTTTACCCCTGCTTCGGAATTAAAGGTAGCAACGACCTTGCCGCCCTCCACATTCTGGATCTCTCCGCCCGCTTCGAACAGGAAGTTGGTCCAGTTCCAGCCAGCTTCATTGCCTTTCCCCATTGGGGCGATTCCGGAAATCCCTTTTTTGGGATCAGCTACCCCTTTGGCGGTGTTCAGCATATCCTCCCAGGTCCAGTCCATCGCCGGAACGGCTACGCCTTTGTCATCCAGCATCTTCTTATTAATCATTGTTGTGGTTACATACCCTTTTTGGGTTACACCGTAGACCTTACCGTCAATGATGAACTGATTTTGCAGCACCGGATTGATTTGATCCTTGTACTCATATTTGTTCCACAGCTCCGTAATATCGGCAGCCCAGCCCTTTTCCACCAGGAATTTGGCTTCTGTAGCATAGGTGTTAAAGAAGGTTGGCGCTTCATTGGCGGCCATTTTCACTCCGATTTCACTGACATTGTACTGCCAGTCATCCTTGATAATCTCTACGTTCGGATATTCCGCCTGAAAGCGTTTGATCCGGTCGTCCTCCTGAGCCCGCATCTCTGTCAGGTCAGGTGTCGGATAGTGGATTTTGATCGTTACTTTTCGCTGGGTGATATCATCGGCAGGTGCATTTGTTGCAGCAGTGCTGTTATCCGTATTTGCTGTGGCAGGTGCCGGAGAAGCTTCCTCCCCTGTATTTCCCTGGGCATTTCCGTTGTTGTTATTGTTGCCGCCGCAAGCGGATAACAACGAACCGGCCACAAGGAGACATGCTAATACGCTGGAAAATTTACGCATTGAAACTCCCCTTTTCAATTCATAATTAACTTACAAATTCATCTTAAAAGAGAAATCGTTTACAAACGAGGTGTATTTATATTCCTTTCATGTGCAGGTTTACGATCCCCCGTAAAATCGCGTCTTCCGCGCCTACCCTTTCACAGCCGACAATGTCACTCCGCGCATAATGAATTTCTGGAAGATCAGGAACACGAGAATCGGCGGCAGAGACACCAGGAAGAGAATTGCAAACTTAATGTTCGTATTCAGCGCCTTGACGTTGATAACATACTTATAGATCGCAGTCGCGAGCGTATATTTATCCTCGGTGTGCATGACCAGTGACGGCCAGAACCAGTCATTCCAGGCTGTGGAGAAAATAAAAATGGCCAGCGTGGCGAAAATCGGCACGGACAGCGGAACAGCGATAGAGAAAAAGCTTCTCGGCTCCGAGGCTCCGTCAATCCGCGCAGCTTCAAAGATTTCCTGGTGAATTCCGTCAAAAAAGTTCTTCAGCAGCAGAAAAAAGAACGTGTTCGCTCCTGCCGGCAGCCAGAATGCCGCATACTGGTTGAGCAGGCCCAGCTCCTTCAGGTTGACAAAGTTCGGAATCATATAGCTGGTTGCCGGGATAAACAGTGTCATCAGGAAAAAGAAATAGAAAGCTTTCCGGTACGGTACATTCATCCGGGAAATACTGAACGAAGCCATGCCGAGCACTACCAGTGTCACTACCATATTCCCGACAAATATATATAGGGTATTCTTCAGGAACATCAGCAGATCAATGTAATTCACCGCATCCCTCAGATTGCTGAAATGCCACTCCTGCGGGAAAAAATGCGGCGGAAAGGAGTTAACCTCCTGGTTGGATTTCAGGCCGTTGAACATGGTCATCAGGATTGGATACATCATGGTAAAAACCATTATGGCAATAAGGAATACCATAAGGCCGTAGACAACTTTATTGCTTGTCTTTTTAAGATCATGTTCGGACAAAATTCCTCTCTCTGCGCTCTTCATCCTAATTATCCTCCTTCCCCAGCTTGAACTGTAAAATGCCCAAACCGCCCAGGACGATGAACATCAGCATGCCTAACGCCGTTGCCGTTCCATAATCAAGCCGGGTGAACGCATACTTCACGATCAGGAGTGCATAGGTAAGCGTGGTCTTATTCGGCCCGCCGTCCAGCAGCGCCAGCTGTGACTGGTATCCTTGAGAGGTCGCGATTATTTGCAGAATCAGCATCAGGACAATCAGATTGCGCAGGGATGGCAGTGTAATATGGCGGATACGCGCCCAGACACCGGCTCCGTCAATCTCGGCCGCTTCGTACCAGTCACGCGGAATACTGAGCACAGCGGCCAGATAGATCAGCATCCCCGAGCCAAACTGCTGCCACGTTTCCATAAACACAAGCGAGAGCATAGACCACCTGCTGTCCGTCAAAAAGGGGATCTGGTCCGCCCCAAGCGTACCCAGCAAGGCATTAATCGGTCCGACCGGATCATAGAGCCATCTCCACAGCCCATACAGAACCACCGCAGGCATTACATAGGGAAGATAAGCTGCTACCCGCACAAACCCTCCGAACCTCCGGAGTTCTGAGATCGCAATAGCGAAGGCAATCGGCACCCAGAAGCCGACGACAAGACAGAGCAGCATGTAATACAGTGTATTTTTGACTGCGATCAGGACATCGGGGTCCGTGAGCGCTGTAGCATAATTGCCGAAGCCTACAAAGGTATTTCCTTTAACAAAATCCACAGTATAAAAGCTGTACAGAAAGCCTTTGAAAATCGGCACCCACATAAACATAATGAAGATGACAAGGGCGGGCACGAGAAACATATAGCCCCAAAAATTCTTTTTCCAGCGGTTCTGTTTGTACGGTTTACTCTCGGGCTTCAACTGCAACTCGTCGTTTAATACAACGGTCTGGTTCATCTGGCTCCCTCATTCCTTTCCTCTTGCAGCACATTGACAAAGTGCTTCTTACCTTAATTGTAGGAAAGGCGGGGGAGGCTGAACATGTCTATATCTACCGAAGTCATGAGCGTTCTTACTTCTTCAGTTCACTCGGGCTGATGCCATAGTATTTTTTGAAAATCTTGCTGAAATGCTCCGGCGATTCATACCCGACCCGCTCGGCAATCTCATACCGGCGCAGATCGGTATTCAGAATCATCTCCCGGCTGTCCTCCATCCGCAGCTTGATCACATATTCCCACAGGTTGTGGCCTGTATTTTTTTTGAACAGGTAGCTGAGGTAGTTGGGGCTGACATGATTTTTTTTGGCAACCTCATGGATGGTTAATCCCTTCTGGGCGTAATTCTCATCGATATACTCCTTGGCCTTCTGCACGATCAGGTTGCTGCGCGTATGCAGCTCCTCGGGCGAAGGATCGGCGGCATAATTGTTCCAGTTGAAATCGCCGTAATAGAACACATAATGGTCGATATGCTCCTTGTTCCAGAGAATGGCCTTGGATGCCTGCCGGTTCAGCACCTCCATGAATGACAGCCCCTTAAGGATCTGGCTGATTCCAATGACTGCATTCAGATGCAAAAATTTATGAATGTTAAAATGCAGACTTCTGCCAAGCGTATCAAGCCTGCCTACCTGGCCCGTTCCCGCTTCTTCGTAGCTCTTCTCGTCCCATTGAATAATGACTGTGATTTCTTCAGCCGGGGAGTAAAACGCAGTAGAGCTCCATTCCTGATCCAGCAGTTCTTTGGCAATATTGAGCGCCCCATAACGCAGCAGGCCTCTGTCACGGGAGCTATAGTTCTTGCCCCCCATACTTTCATCAGGCAGCGGAAGCTTAATCTTGAGTACGGAGAAATAAGGACCCTGCAGCCTCAGTTCATCCAGCTTCGCCATTTCTTCCTCTTCGTTTAGAACAGCAGCCGGGTCTGACAGCAGCGCATTCAGCACCTTACTGTATTCCGGCAGCGGCTCCTCCAGCTTGAAGCTCTCGCCAAGGCCGGCCATGAAGGTGGCCAGTTCCGGCGATGGCCGGTCCATTTTGAGCAGGACATTCCGTACAGAATCAAGAAACTGCTCACTGTTGAGCGGCTTGATTAAATAATCCTTCGCCCCCAGCCTTACCGCCATTTGGGCATATTGAAAGGTTTCATGCGCCGAGATTACGATTGTCTGCACCCAGGGCTTCGCCAGCTTGGCATGCTGCATCAGCTCAATACCGCTCATCGCCCCCATCTGGATATCGGTCACCAGTAAGTCGACCTCCTCCATCCGGATACAGTCAAGCGCTTCAAAACCGCTGTTCGCGGTATAAATATGGTCGATATCCAGTCCGGAAGAAGCAAGCAGATTGCTGAGCCCCTTGCAAATTAGCGGTTCATCGTCCACAACCAGAATATTGAACATATGGTGATTCCCCCTTCTATTCTTTAACTTCCGTTTTTGGCAGCACGACAGAAGCCACTGTTCCGCCTCCCGGACGGGGGCCGTAGCGGATACCATAGCCAGGGCCGAAATGCAGCTGCACCCGCTGGTTAATATTCCGGATGCCGTAGCCGCCCGTTGGATTAGGACTATCATCATTCAGCACATGAGCGATCGCCTCGTAGTCGACCTGCCTATAACCGTTATCTGCAATGGTAATCAGCACCGTATCCTCTATGGCTGCTGCTGTAATGATGATCTCCCCGTCCTCATCCATATTTTTGACCCCGTGAATAATGGCATTCTCGATCAGAGGCTGCAGTGTAATCTTGGGAATCAGGTTGCTTTTCGTTTCCGGGGCAATGTTCCAGATGACAGCAAACACATAATCATACCGGTGCTGCTGCAGCTTGATATAGGCGCCGGCATGCTCCAGCTCCTCCTCCAAGGTAATCAGCTCTCTGCCCCGGCTTAAACTGATTTTCATCAGCTTAGATAATTCCTTGATCATCTCCGCAGATTCCACATTGCCTTCCAGCGAGCTTTTCCAATAGATACTCTCCAGAGTGTTATATAGAAGATGAGGGTTGATCTGCTGATACAGCAGCTGCAGCTGTGACTCCTTCTGCTTGATCTCCATCTGGTATTTGTACATTATGAGGCTGTTCAGCCTGCGGGCCATATCATAGGTCGAGGCGATCAGCACGCTGACTTCATCATTGCTGCCTCTTTTGGGCGTCTCGGGAACCCGGTTGCCTGGCTCATATTTGCGCACAAAAAAAGCCAGCTTCTGCAGCGGTGTCATCAGGGAACGCCAAAAGTAAGTGATTATGATCAGACCGAACAAGGCGTAGGCAACCGTTATGTATTGAATGACCCGCTTCATTTCATTCTGCTGCTGCAGGAGCGCTTTTACCGGAACCTTATAGACCAGCTTCTGCCCCAGCATATGATTATTGTTCACGACATAAATAAAATCATTGGTAATCACATCCCGCGTACCCTCCGGATCTCCGCTCTCCGCACCCTCGGGCAGCTCAATAACCTCTCCGGTGGAATTCGTGGTCGAAGCCAGCACCCGGTTATTCATATCCGTCAAGTAGATTTCCCCGTCCGGCAGTGAAATGGATTTCATCGATGCGCCGATCTTCGCCTCCATTTTGGTCACCACCAGCACGCCTATTGTTCCTGCCCCAAGATAGATGTTATTTACCGCTCTGACGTAAGTAAGGGTCTTCAGGTTCTCAGCCTGCGGGCTAAGGCGGTCCATGAACATCAGATACCCCCGGCCCTTCTGCCCCACTACCTGCTTAAACCAGAAAGGCTCCTCTTTCTGTGTAAAAAAATAAACGCCCGCCTTTTTCACCTGCGGAAAATTAGGGGCAAAAAAGTAATAATTGTTCGGATCATATACGTACAGCGAGTAATAAATCGCATCGCCCCGCTCCGCCCCCTGCGAATAGCTGCCGAGCAGCTTTTCTATCGTTTCATACCGTTCGACGCGCTCCAGCACCGGATCAAGTCCGCTCATATTCAGCTGCTGCAGAATCGGATTTTGAATCACTGTCGTAGTGATCTTATTCACCGTATCGATATCCCTGTTAATGATCGCAAAATTTTGTTTATTCAGCTCCACATAGGCATTCGTCACATGACGCTTTAAAATCTGCTCCGCCTTGTAGTTCCCATAGCTGTTAAGAATCAGGATCGGCGCAAACATAATCAGGAACAACAGAATCAGCTGCTGCTTGACGCTCAGCCTGACAATAGGTTTCATAAATGCGGACAACATCCCGGATTCACCTCCAGTTTCAATAATATAACAAATGGATAAGCGCTTACATAGGTCTATTTTAAAGTCAATTAGGTGTGTTTGTATGCAATTTTTCCGGCCGGCAGGGCTTGGAGAGGCTATATGGAGTCATTACGCAGAACATTTGGACCTCCGGCCGCTGTTGTCTCCGGATTTCTATGATTTATACCGCACAGCGGATAAAATCCGGAGACAAAGGCGGACGCTAACGCTCCTCCGATTCCAAATTTCTGCTCCATGACTCCAGCCTCTCTGGAGACTGCAAAGCGAAAAAGATTGCATACGGGGTGGCGGCAGGGGGAGAAGAACCCGGAGGAACAATATGGAGTCATTACGCAAACATTTGGACCTCCGGCCGCTGTTGTCTCCGGATTTCTATGATTTATACCGCACAGCGGATAAAATCCGGAGACAAAGGCGGACGCTAACGCTCCTCCGGTTCCAAATTTCTGCTCCATGACTCCAGCCTCTCTGGAGACTGCAAAGCGAAAAAGATTGCATACGGGGTGGCGGCAGGGGGAGAAGAAGCGGGCAGCAGCAAAAAAGAACTGTCATCTGACAGTCCCCTCGCACACAGCTTATTAACACACTATAATATTAGGATTTCTACGGATCAGTTCTTTCTCAACCAGTCTGTACCGATGGTGGGCAATCGTACAAATAAGAGCATTGGGGCCGTTCATAAGGTTAAAATAAGCAGCTTTGAAAGCTCTGTCCAGACGTGATACGTTATCAATGTTAACTGCCGCCCCCCGATTTACGATGCTGAAATGACATCCGGTGCTGTTAAGCGCACTGACCCAGTAACGCAAGGGACCCACGATGTAATATACGCCTTCCCTCGTATGTACCAGGATAGACTGTGATTCGCTAGTATTGCACTTAAGAAACATGATGTCCTGGAGTTCGACAGAGATGATCCCGCCAGATCCGTCCGGAGTTTCGGTCACGGATAAACAATTCACGGAACACACTCTACTTTCTTATTGATTGTTAAAAAGAAGACAATCCGTGCCAAAACAAAACACAGCACGACTTACATTTTTTTCTAAATATAATGCTATTATATTCAATATTTATCTAACCGTATAGCAAATTTTTAGAGGATTATAGCATGAATCAGACAGCCAAAAACTTGGCTACGCTTTGCAGAAAGTTATGCCGAAATGTTAATCAGAGAAACTGGTCGCCGATCGCAGTGAATCGTTGTAAATTCCCGATGGTTCTGCAATACTAGCTATAAATTATGAATTAAAGGGGATTAGATTATGGAACCCGTTGCACCTAAGGGCAGCTACTCACTGGTTGGCGCACGATCCGCTATCGCGGCAGGTTATCGTCATACCGTCGGGCTTCATTCGGACGGCACCGTAACGGCTGTGGGCGATAATAAATATGGCCAATGCAATGTAAGCGGCTGGCGCAATATTGTGGCAGTTGCGGCGGGTAATGCTCACATAGGTAGTGCTCATACTATCGGACTTAAAATGGATGGTACGGTGGCAGCTGTGGGGTGGAATAAGTATGACCAATGCAATATAAGCGGCTGGCACGATATTGTGGCGCTTGCAGCGGGTTGGCGTCGTACCGTCGGGCTTCAATCGGATAGCACGGTGGTTGCTGTGGGCCGAAATAATGAAGGCCAATGTAATGTAAGCGGCTGGCGTGAGATCATAGCGGTTGCAGCTGGTGACTGGCATACTGCCGGGCTTAAATCGGACGGTACGGTGGTGATAGCCGGCAATAACCGGTATGGACAAAGCAATGTCAGTGACTGGCACGATATAGTGGCGGTTGCGGCGGGGTACCTTCATACCGTAGGGCTTAAATCAGACGGCACAGTGACGGCTGCGGGTTGGAATAAGCGTGAACAATGCAATGTAAGCAGCTGGCACGATATTGTGGCAATTGCGGCGGGTAGTAGTCATACGATCGGGCTTAAATCTGACGGCACGGTGGCGGCTGCGGGCTGGAATGAGCATGGGCAATGTAATGTAAGCGGCTGGCGTGATATTGTGGCGGTTACAGCGGGTTGCGCTCATACGATCGGGCTTAAATCAGACGGTACGGTAGTTGCTGCGGGTGATAATCAGAATGGACAATGCGATATAAACGGCTGGCGTGGCATCCAACTGCCCGGCAATTAGTTATCCGTACATATAATTATGAAAGCCATGCGACTATTTCTCTCGCATGGCTTATGTTTTGAGTTATGGTTTAAAATAACCCCTTGTATAATCTATTGATTCATCATAGTCTACGTACACATTTTGGATATTGGGCTTGTGCAAGACATCTGAGGTGTAGTAATAGAGCGGGATAATGGCCATTTGGCTGATGAGCAGCCGCTCCGCTTTTGCATACAGATGCATTCGCTCACGGGGCTCGGGCTGCTGCCGTGCCTGCCGCAGGTAAGTATCATATTGCTTGTTACTCCAGCCAGAATCATTATCCGAACTCCAGGAGGCGAACAGTTCCAGAGAAGAGGCTGGATCGTTATAATCTGCCGTCCACCCGGCTCTGGCTATCGAATAATTCTGATTAATACGATTATTGAGCATCTGCTCCCAGTCCTGGACCTCTACAGTTGCAGTAACCCCCAGATTCTTCTCCCAATTGTTAATTATCTTCGCGGCGATGAATTTATGATTGCCTTCGTTCACAATAATTGAGAACTCCGGCATCCTCGCAAGTCCTGCTTCCTTCAGTCCCTCCTGGAGCAGCTTCTTGGCTGTTTTAACATCTTCATTAAAGTATGGCTGATCTGATAATTCTGACCGGTAGGTCTGCATAGTCCCATGAATTGTCAGTGGAACAAAGCCAAAAGCCGGCGTGCCGTAGCTAAGTGCTTCGCGGTCAATTGCCATGGCTAGAGCTTGACGAACTTTTAGATTGTTAAAAGGGGCTTGAGACAGATTAAATTGATAGAAATAGGTTGAACCCGTAGGCATTTCATAAAGTTCGCTTGAGGTTGGTGAGCTTAACAAGGAATAATCAAGAGGACCGGTCCCCCCACCGCCTAGCCAATCGGTTTCACCATTTATGTAGGCCGCTGTAGATGAGTCACTTCCCGCTGATGGAACAAGAAACTGAACTTCTGAGAATTGAATCTCCTTTGCTCCATAATAGTTGGAATTCTTGACCAAGACGATTTTGTAAGTGTCCCATGCTGCAAGCTTGAAAGGGCCGTTTGTTACAAAAGACTTTGTGCTGCTTGCCCAGTTTTTATTGGCTTTGGCCACTGCTGCATTAACCGGAAGGTAGATACTTTCCGCAAGCATCTGAAGGAAGGTATAGTTTTTCTCTGCAAGAGTAACTTGAAGCGTATAGTCGTTCAGCGCCTTTATCCCTACTTTTGAGGCGTCTTTCTGCTTGCCGTTGTGATAGCTCTCTGCCCCGGCAATCATGAACATTTTGAATGCCAGACTATTGGAAGCTTGCGGGGACAACGCCCTTTTCCAGGCATATTCGAAATCCGATGCTGTTACAGACTGCTGGTTACTCCATTTGGCACTGGATCGCAGCGCAAAGGTGTACGTCTTGCCGTCATTGGATATTTTCCAAGACTTCGCTATTCCAGGCACTGCCTGACCGGACTCATCCAGACGGACCAAGCCTTCAAATAAGCCTTTAATTACCGAAGATGCCGTATCATGAACAGCTGGAGCAGGATCAAGCACTGCAGGAATAGCGTCCACACCAATCCTTAAGACCTGCTTCGCTCCTATCGCTGATACCTCCTTGCCTTCCATCACACTAATACTCATAAGCAAGCTCAAAGCCAAAAGCACGTGAAGCAGCTTTTTCATTCATAATCCCCCTCTATCGCTACTAAATTTAACCATATTCAATCATAGCACGAAATCATTCAGCAGGAGGGTCCTAACGGGGATGGAATCTGATATTTTATTAACTGCGAAGCCATGCTTTTATTCGGGCAAGCCGTAGCAAAAAGAGCCCTCCATCATGTTCTAAGAACACATGAAAGGCTCTGCCTTGGCGTTCATATCAAAAAAAGTTGAATTATTTGACGTAGTCGTTCATCTGCAGCCAGGAAGCGCAGGCTCCCGTCCAGCCGCTGGTATGCGGCTCCCCGGTGGCGAGCCCCAAACCATGTGTCCCGTGGGTATAGACATGAAGATCAAACGGAACCCCCTGGCGGCGCAGCGCAGCGGCGAGCAGCAGGCTGTTCTCCACCGGCACACTCTCATCATCCGCGGTATGCCAGAGGAATGCAGGCGGTGTATCAGCTGTAACTTGCAGCTCGCCGCTGAGCTGACGGACCAGCTCCTCAGCGGGATGCTCTCCGAGCAGATTGGCCTTTGAACCTTCATGCGTCACGCCTTCCATCATGGAAATGACCGGGTAACAAAGGATCGAGAAATCCGGCCGGCAGGACTGGCGGTCCAGTTCCTCGCCCGCTTCCGGATTCCCCCGGTCAAATAAGCTGGAAGCAGTCGAAGCCAGATGTCCCCCGGCTGAGAATCCCAGGATTCCAAGCCTGCCCGGATCAATTCCATATTCATCTGCCCGCAGGCGGATAGTGCGCAGCGCTCTCTGAGCATCCTGCAGTGCACTTGGATATTGATATGGTGCTACGCGGTAACGCAGCACAAAGGCTGAAATCCCGAGCGTATTCAACCACTCGGCTACTGGACCTCCTTCATGATCTGCACGCAGCCAATAGCCGCCTCCCGGACAGATCAATACTGCGGCATTCCCCTTGCCTTCCACCAGATACGGCGTAATCGCCGGACAATCTTCCTCGCTGCTTCCCAGTGCTCCCGGAGCCCCCTCCGGCCATAACAATAATGTTTCCATCTGCATCCCTCAAGCTTTCTTCTATAATAGAATAATTAGTCTAAGGAGTTGCTTTACCCTCGACCATTAGTCTATCAAGCCCTTACAATTCATGCAATCCGGTAATGACAAGATCCGCCTCACGCAGCACGTCCGTTCTGCCGATGCCGACCACCTGCATGCCTGCCGCTTTTCCTGCTGCCACTCCCGCTTCCGCATCTTCGAACACCACACAATCCCGGGGCTGCAGCCCAAGCTCATGGCAGGCCGTCTGAAACACCTCTGGATCCGGCTTCGCTCTGGATACTTTGTTGCCGTCAACAACAGCGTCGAACATCCCGGCAATATTCAGCTTACCCAGAATAAACAGCGCATTTTTGCTGGCTGAACCAAGAGCGATTCCCACACCCTTTTTCCTCAGCCTGATCAGATACTCTCTTACGCCGGGCAGCAGCTCAGACTCATCCAATTGCGAGATGTATTCTACATAGAGACGGTTCTTCTTCTCCGCCATCTCAAGCTTCTCGGCCTCCGTAAATTCCATGCTGCCAATCTCCAGCAGAATATCGAGCGACGCCATCCGGCTGACTCCCTTCAGCCGTTCATTATGTTCTTCTGTAAATTCGAAGCCAAGCTCTCCGGCCAGTGAACGCCAAGCCAGAAAATGATATTTAGCCGTGTCCACAATTACACCGTCCAGATCAAAAATTGCGCCTTTCATTTGCTCCAGCATGTTTTCCTGTCCTCCCTAATCTTGAACATTCTGCAAAGACTATAAAGCGCCTTGCTGTTCATCTGCGGTTATTGCCCCTGCCAGCTGCAGCGCAGCCGCACTCCCGGCCGGCACAGCTGCCGTTCACCGCCAAACGTAATCAGCGCCAGGGCATTACGATTACCCGTAGCTGCAGTCACTGTAATCTCATTACGGCTAATCCGCAGCCTGAAACCGTCCCCATGCAGGAGCAGCGGCAATTCCACGGCATTCCAATGCTCCGGCAATGCTGGTTTGATGTAGAGCGCCTCACCGTCAAACTGCACGCCCGCAAAGCCGAGCACTGCCGCCATCCAGGCTCCCCCATTAGCAGCCGGATGCGTTCCGCCAATATAGAGGTCTCCGACATACTGCTTGGACTCTCCGGTAAGATCCACGGTTGCGGTCCGCATAAAATAAGGATACCCCCAATCCGGCGAACCGATATCGGCGGCCACCAGCGCATAGATACACGGGCTGAGGCTGGAGCCGTGCTCTGTCCGAGGCTCATAGAACTCCCAGTTCGCCTGCTTCACTTCCTTGGAGTAGGAGCTTTTGAACAGATTAAGCATCAGCACAACATCGGCTTGTTTCAAAATAGTAGTTGTCGTCGCCAGGCCATTGCCCCCGCCCCAATATTCGTTTTTGTGGATGACTCTTGATTTCAGTTCTGCGAGCCCCACCTCTTCCAGCTGGAAATAGCGGTCGAATTGCTCGATTAGCAGTGTTTCCGGATCGGGCTGCGGCACATAGAAGCTGTCCAGCATCGTTTGGAATTCTTTCAAAAACGGGCCGTCCGCGAATTGCCCGGTCAGCTTCCGGAACTCCTTCGGGAATTTGGCCTGCAGCAGATCTGCACTCTTTAGCGCTACCTCCAGCGTTTCTTTCACCAGGGCATTCGTGAACGCATTGTTGTTCACCCGCTCATGATATTCATCCGGCCCGGTAACATCGAGAATCTCATACCGCTGTTTGACCGGATTATAGTAGGCATAAGAATAGAAGAAGCGCGCACATTCCCAGATCACCTCAGCACCACCATCTGTCAGTAAGGTGTCATCTCCGGTGAACATCACATACTGCCAGATCCCGTGCACCACGTCTGCACTGATATGCACCTGCTTGTCGCGGAAATAGGTGCGCACCCTGCGGCCGGTAAACACATCATTAACATTGAAAAGGGTACAGGCATCATCACCGGAATCCTGGCTTTCCCAGGCGTAGAACGCGCCTAAGAATCCGTATTCTGCCGCCTTCTGTCGCGCCCCTTCCAGCGTATGGATGCGGTACATCAGCAGATTACGGGCTGTCCTGGGATCACTATGGAGGAAAAAAGGCAGCATGAACATTTCCGTGTCCCAGAACACAGCGCCTTTGTACACTTGCCCCGACAGCCCCCGGGCCGGTATCGAAACTTTCTCCGACCGGGTTGGCGCAATAATCAGCAGCTGATAGATGCTGTACCGCAGCGCAAACTGGGCGGCATCATCCCCTTCAATCATACAATCACTCTGCAGCCATCTCTCCTCCCATGCATCACGGTGAGCCTCAAGCAGACGATCATAACCCGCTTCTTCCGCCGCACGGACATTCCGCTCGGCAAGTATAGCCGGATCGCCGCCGGCATCAAGCCCCGTGTAGACCGCGGCAAATTTAAACCATTCATATGTCTCTCCTGCTCTGGCATCGAATGAGATTACCCGGATTGCACTGTCACCGGCTGTTTCTTGTGCATCGAAGCTGAATACTGTCCTTTCAGCTACTGACACCGACACCCCCAGCTCACCAGTAACCGCACTTGAGCGGAGCACGCCTTCCACGAACTGCTCCTGCCGCGCATACAGATGCGGGCCGTTTATATCCCATACATCCCCATCGATTCCGCTCTCAATCTCAATCCGGCAATCCGCCGTACTGCGTATGCTTAGCTTGCCGGCCAGTAGATGCAGCTGATCCATGCTGATGAACCGTTCAGCAGTGAATACCAGCTGTCCGCCTCCGGCGAGGCCGTATACCGTCTCCCGTTTGTGGACTGCGCCGCGTATATCAAGCTCCTGTGTATGTGTCTCGGGCTCAGTATCCAGCACTCCGAGCTGCTGTCCGTTGCAGCTGAGTCTGGTGAACAGCCCGTTCGGGGCGTTCACCGGCTCGCGCCACTTCCCGCCGGCCTGATCATATACACCGGCCAAGGTGACCGCGGCAAGCTGTTCCTTGCCGAATTCCTCCAGCGTACCACGGTATCCCATATAACCGTTGCCGGTCATAAATTTATTCCCGTTCGTCGTGATCCGCTCCCGGTCAAAAACCTGATCCTGTACGGTCCAGCTCATCCGGCCATCATCCCTTTCCCCAGCGGGAGTACGATGCGGTCTGCCCCAACCGTGATCTGCTGCCCATCCATAATGATCTCTGTGCATCCGCCGGAGGCGGCCTGTATCCGCACTGAATCCTTAGTAACCTCCAGCTTCAGCAGAACTCCCTCGTACAGGACCTGGAAGCTGTAGGAGGTCCAGCGTTCCGGCAGCGAAGGCTGGAAGCTTAGCCGTTCCCCGTCCGAGCGCATGCCGCCGAAGCCGTAGACGATGTTCATCCAGGCAGCCGCAATGGAGGTTGTATGCAGGCCCTCGCGGGTGTTGCGGTTATAATTGTCGAGATCAAGCCGGGTTGCAAATTCGAAGAAATGATAGGCTTCCTCCGGTTTGCCGATTTCACTGGCCAGAATCGAATGGATGGATGGTGAAAGCGATGATTCATGAATACAGCGCGGCTCATAATATTCGTAATTGGCACGCTTGGCTTCCTTGGAGAATTGTCCGCTATAAAGGAACATGAACATCAGTACATCAGGCTGCTTAATCATGTCATAGCGGTACAGGCGGTCATAAGACCAATTCGAATACAGCGGAAATTCCGTCACCGGAATCGAATGAATATCAATATGCGGCATATCAAAAAATCCGTCATGCTCTTCATAAACACCGCTATCTTGATCTAACGGAATCCGCATATGCTCCGCCTTGCTGCTCCAGTCTGCCAATTCGTCTTCACGGAGCGCTGTCTTAGCAGCCAGTTGGGCGTAGGCCTCTGGCACTGCCGCCTGCATATGAGCCACCGTTTCCAGGGTATATTCGAACAATTTTTTAGCCATCAGGTTGATGTAGCAGTTATTGTTCACCATTAATTGGAATTCATCAGGACCCATTACGCCAAAATAACCGAACTGGCCGCTGCGTGCCCCCCATTGACCGCGTGTAGCATAAAACCGGCTGATCTGAATCAGCATTTCAGCACCTTTACTGTAGAGGAATTCCCTGTCTCCCGTATTTTTTACATAATGCCAGATACCGTAGGACACAGCCGTCCCGACATGAAGCTGCAGGTTAGAGTGCTGCCACAGGTCGCAGCTTTCGGTTCCGTCAATTGTCGCAATCGGAAAGCAGGCCCCCTCGCAATCCACATCCCTGGCCCGCTGAATCGCCTCGGGCAGTGTTTTATAGCGGAATTCCAGCAGGCTCTTGGCCGCCTTCGGATTGTTGAACATATAGAACGGCAGACAGTACGACTCCGTATCCCAGAAAGCAAGCCCGCGGTAGGCTTCACCCGTCAAGCCTTTTGCGCCGATATTATAGCCGGGATGGTCGCCATGGTACGTCTGGTACAGCTGAAAAATACAAAAACGGATGCCCTGCTGATTCTCCGGGTCACCTTCAATAACGATATCGCTGGTCTCCCAAATCCTTGTCCAGTATTCGGTTTGAGCGTTGAATATTTCAGCCTCATTTAGCCCTGCAGTTGTTGCAGCAAGCTCCATCCCTTCTTTCCATAGTACGTCTGCTGACTTGGAACCGCTGCTATCCGCACAATTGACGGCAAGCTTCGTATAATGGACCTTTTTTCCTTCTATTAAAGGCAGGGTGAACGACTCTCCGATAAATTTATCCCGCTCTACACGAGATGGACTGAATTGGACCGGAGACTGCAGGACAAACCCGGAAAACAGCTTATTACCCGTAGTCAGTGTCTCCGCCATAATTGCGGTAATCCCGTCCGCCCCTCCGCTGCGCAGACCTCTCCACATACTCTGGCCCCGTTCCTCATGGATCATCCCAAAATCAAGACCCGTACACACCTGGACATTGCCCGAGAAATTTAGCGGCTCAAAGGCAACTCTCTGCAGTCCGAGATGGGACATGGTCATACTGACCAGCCGGGTAAAGGTTAGTTTCAGTTGTTTGCCGTTCTCCAAATGCCATATAAATTCGCGGCAATAGGTGCCGGTACGGAAATCCAGCCTGCGGCTGTAATCCGATATCTTACTGAAAGCCAAATCCAGCTGTTCGCCGTCAAGCGTAATCCGGGTATACAGCCAGTCCACCGCATTCACCATATAGCGCAGAGAACGGATAATGCCTTTGTAATGGTTGCCGATCGCCTGCTCTTCATTCAGGCCGTTGAAATAGCTGCCCGGGAGCGTATCCCCGCTGTAGCCTTCCTCAGCATAACCTCGCACACCCATATACTCATTGCCCAGTGAAAAAATCGATTCCGAGGTCCGGTTCCGCTCCTGATCAAAGTCCTCTTCAATAATTGCCCAAGGGTCGACCTTTAAATATTTATCTGCTACTTTTGCCATATCTGAATTCTCCTTCTCCCGAGTGTCAACGCTCATATCCAGCGTACCTTTCAGGAGATAAGAGGCCAATGTCCGACTGTATCAGAGTTATGTGCATTTTTACGGAGATAAAAAAAACAGCCTCCCCACAATTGTGTAAATTGGGAATTGACTGTTATAATAAACGATAACTATGGATTTTCTCCCCCTGTTACGGTGAAAATCATATTAAATCTCACACGTTCGAAGTGAAAATTATCACAATGTTAAAAATTCGACACTTTTTATCGAAAATTTTTAACCATTATGAGGAATTACAAGGTATAATTAATTTAAAATTTACTGAAAAACTGAGGGAATAAAGGGGATGTCGATTATGATAAAGGAACATTACAATGTTATCGAAGCCCACGGAAATACAAACTGTTTCTCCGAACAGAACTTTAACAGACTTCTGGTCACAATGAAAGAACGTATGGTCCCTGAAGGATCACATCTGTTCTGGGAGGGTGACTACTCGGATAAATTGTTTTATATCAAACGTGGACGTGTGAAACTGACCAAATCTACCGACGAAGGCAAAGAACTGATTCTTTATATGTATCAGGCTGGTGACATGGTAGGCCAAGCTGACCCGTTCTTCAGCACGAAGCACAGCTTCACTGCCGAAGTAATTGAGGAAAGCGAGGTTGGCGTAATTGAGCAGAAGGATCTGGAGATTCTGATCTGTCAGCACTGCGACTTCGCCATCGACTTTATGAAATGGATGGGTATCCATCACCGTCTCACACAGACGAAATTCCGTGACTTGATGATGTACGGCAAACCAGGCGCACTCTGCTCCACACTGATTCGTCTTGGCAACACCTACGGCGAGAAGAATGGTGACAATATTCTGATCAACAAGAAAATTACGCATACGGATCTGTCCAACATGATCGGTGCTACCCGTGAGAGTGTCAACCGGATGCTGAGCGATCTGCGTAAAAAAGATGCAGTTGAATATGAGAATGGCATGATTGTCATTAAGGATCTTAGCATGCTGCAGGAAATCTGCCATTGCGAATTATGTCCTAACGAAATTTGCCGTATCTAATTTCCTAGTAACATTACCCTCTATTCTCCTCATTGAATCATATATGGCCCAAATATTCTGCACAATAAAATAGAGTGGTCAAGGCGCTTATCTGGCGTCTTTTTTCTTATGTATAAGTTCTATGGCTTCCCAAGCACTTTCATCTCCCAATGCTCATGGTAACCTGTCTGAGAAGGTAGACATCCGCTGGTAAGCCACTCTGCCGCAAGCACTGCAATAGGCGACGCCGAGTCCAGGGTTATTGCCGGTAAATCCACCCATACACAGCCGAGGGAATCCTGCATGGCAAAGGTTGCGATATCGGAAACCGGGTGATCTTCATTGATCTCAACCGTATACAGTGCAGCAATGTGATGCATATGTGTAAAAGAATCCTCTTGATAGCGCACAAAAAAATCAAAGGCTCCCAGGTTGTTCTTCACCCGGACAGACAGTCCAGTCTCCTCCAGGAACTCACGCACCAGTCCGTCTGTCAGCGCCTCGTTCTCCTCCAGCCGCCCCCCGGGAAGATCGAATCTTCCGGTATACGCCCCTCTGCCTTTGTGAATAACCAGCAGCCTACCGGCCTGCTCACAAATCCCGTAAACCCCAAAATGGTTAAAGCTCTTCATTGTGGCCCTCCCTCGGACATTCCTAAATTCCAGTGTAACAAAAAAACTGCCCTGAGGGCTATTGCCTCAGAACAGTTTATCAGTACATGCTTAATGTTTGCTGAATTTTGAGCGAACCGGAGAGATCAGCCAATACGCCATACCGACGAACAGACCGCCGCCGATTATATTTCCCAGTGTGACCGGAATCATGTTGTGAATCCAGCCTGCAACCGTTACCGTCTCTGGATGATTCGGCAGCAAAACGGCCACACTAAGCAGTGTCATGTTAGCCACGCTATGCTCATAACCACTGGCGATGAAGGCGAACAGACACCACCAGATAAGCACCAGCTTGGCAGCTTCACTTTTAGCACGTGAAGACATCCATATGGCTAGACAGACCAGCCAGTTACAAAGAATCCCCCGGAAGAACAGCTCTGAGAAGGGAAGTGTCATCTTTTTGGCTGCTGCAGCGAAAATCAGATGCTCCGCAGGTGCAGCCTTGAACAATCCGGTCCCCTGAATCAGCAGGGCAAGAATAATTGCCCCGCCGACATTGCCTATAAAGACGATAACCCAGTTCTTGAGCGTATCCCACACCGTAGTTCTTCCGGCAAGTGTACTTACCGTAAAGAACATATTGTTACCGGTAAACAGCTCTGAGCCCGCAAAGATAACCAGTGTCAGCGCGATCCCGAAGGAGGCTCCCATTACCAGCGGCTGAAACGGTGATTTGATTGCAGCCAGAGGCGCACCAAGGGAGAAGATAAGGATAATTCCGATTCCGACATAAGCCCCGGCCAGTAATGCAGCCAGAAAATACCTCGGCAAACTCTCATTCATTTTGTCACGTTTGCTGACTGCTGCCTCTACGATGTTCTCGACACTTTGCGTAAACATCTTTCCACCCCGCCATTTCTCTACATAGTTTAGCTTTGGATCATTGTTTCTTACAGGATGACATTTACGTTATCGCCATCCACCGTAACGGGGAATGTGGCAACGATGCCTTTATCCGGAGCTTGAACCTCTCCAGTGCGAAGATCGATCTTCCAATCATACAGCGGATCATACAGATAATAGCCGGATACAATTCCTTCAGCCAGCGGACCGCCTTTTGGATGCGGACTCCGGTTTTCCACGGCATAGAATTGGTCATCAGAAGTCCGGAATATAGCCAGCTCCACCGGACCGCAGGTGACTACACGGCCTATCTGCGGCAGGAAATGCTGAAGCGTGCCTAGCGTATACTTAAGTTTTGTGCTTTCCATCGTCTTCTCTCCTTTAGGTTCCGTTTTAGAGGTTAGCTTTTTCGAACAGTGCACTGCGGGTATTATCATCATCCAGCATTTTTTTCCATGGATCTGAAACCTGGGCCAAGGCAAAATCAATCCGTGCAGCCAGTTCCTTGCGGTTCTCCGCATTATCCATAATCACGCGCTGGATGTTCTCCAGACCCATTCGTTCCACCCACTCGGAGGTTCTTTCCAGATAGTTCCCGGTTTCACGGTAGTACTGCATAACGGCTGAACAGACCTCAACCAATTCTTCATCCGTCTTCACCTTGCAGAAGGCATCAGCGATACGCGGCTTAATTCCGCCGTTTCCGCCAATGAACACTTCCCAGCCGCCGTCATTGCCGACGATACCGATATCCTTGGTGCAGGATTCCGCACAGTTACGCGGGCAGCCGTTAACAGCCATTTTGAATTTGGCCGGGAAATCAAGCCGTTCATATTTGCGCTCAAGCATAGCTCCTACACCCATTGAGTCCTGGGTGCCGAAGCGGCAGAACTGGTTACCAACACAGGTTTTGACGGTCCGAAGCGACTTGGCATACGCATAACCGGATGGCATATCCAGCTCTTCCCAGACTTTAGGCACATCCTCTTTTTTGACACCAATCAGGTCCAGACGCTGTCCGCCGGTTACCTTCACTACCTTCACATCATATTTAATGGAGACATCGGCAATCCGCTTCAAATCCTCCGGTGTAGTTACACCGCCATACATCCGCGGAACGACGGTAAATGTGCCGTCCTTCTGGATATTCGCACTCATACGCTCATTAACGAAGCGCGATTCCTTCTCGTCCTCATGCGTGTCCGGATAGATCATGCCCAGGTAGTAGTTCACAGCCGGACGGCATTTGGAGCAGCCCTCAGGCTGTTTCCAGTCCAGTACATTCATGACTTCTTTGGTAGTCTTGAGCCCTTTGGCCGTAATCTCGGCTACAATCTCATCACGGCTGAGTGTTGTACAGCTGCAAATGCCGGCTTTGGCACTCTCCTGGAAGCTGTCACCAAGGACAAACTGGAGAATTTGTTCCACGACAGGCTTACAGCCGCCGCAGGAACGCGTGGCTCCGGTGCAGGCTTTGATTTCATCCACAGTGGTAAATCCGTTCTCGGTCACTGCATCGACAATCGCTTTTTTGGTGACCCCATTACAGCCGCAGACGATTTCTTCATCGGCCATTGCCTCAACAGACATTCCTTGTTTGGCTCCGCCCCCGCCGCAGCAACCGGTGCCCATGACTTCACTGTAGATCTCATCGGTCATCTCTGCGCCTTGCTTCACCAGCTTCTGCAGGCTGGCCGATTCGGTAACATCACCGAACAAGACGGCGCCGACGATCATATTGTCTTTGAGCAAAATCTTTTTGTAGGTTCTCTTCCACTCATCTTTAGCTGAAATAACCGTATGCTCAGCTGTTTCCGTAAATTCACCTGCGGAGAATACATCTACTCCGGAAATCTTCAGCTTCGTAGCCACAACCGATCCTTCATACGGCTGGGTAGCGGCACCGCACAAATGCTTTGCCAGCACCATACCCTGTTCAAACAGCGGTGCTACCAGACCGTAGCAGGTCCCGCGGTGTTCCGTACACTCTCCGACAGAATAGACATTCTCCATAGAGGTCTGGAGATAGTCGTTCACGACAATCCCGCGGTTAACTGTAATACCGGAGTCTTTGGCAAGCTGAGTGTTCGGCTTAATGCCGACAGCCATCACCACGAAATCCGCCTGGAGCTCCGTACCGTCACTGAATCGCAGACCGTTAACCCGCTCTTCGCCTGTCAGCTCCACCGTCTGCTTACCCATGGCAAACTTCACGCCTTGACGTTTCAGTTCAGCCTGCAGCATGGACGAAGCGGTATGATCCAGTTGCCGCTCCATCAGGTCTTCCAGCAGATGCACTACTGTTACATCCATGCCGAGATTAACCAGACCTTTGGCTGCTTCGAGTCCGAGCAATCCGCCGCCGATTACCGCTGCTGTACGGTACTGTTGTGCTGCCGCCAGCATGGCATCGCAATCTGCGATATCGCGGAAGCCGACTACGCCTTCTTTGGTGCTGCCCGGAACGGGAAGAATAAAAGAGTTCGAGCCTGTTGCAATAATCACTTTATCGTATGAAACACTTAAACCGTTATCAGCGATGACCTGACGGCTTTCTTCATCAATCCGGACTACAGTAGTCCCCGTATGCAGGGTAATATGGTTGTCCTCATACCACTGGCGGTCATTCAAAATAATGTCCTCAATGCTTTTGCTGCCTTCAAGAACATATGACAGCATAATCCGGTTGTAGTTAGGATGAGGCTCGCTGCCGAAGATGGTAATATCATAAGCGCCGCCCAGCTTGAGAATCTGTTCAATTGTGCCTACGCCTGCCATCCCGTTGCCTATTAATACTAATTTTTCTCTCTCCACTCTCACTGTTAAAACCTCCCCGAAGCATCTGAATTCCTATGAAAATATATCTCGTAAGAGAATTATACATTTTAAATTTGAACTGCATTTGTGATTGTAATCACATTAAATGTGAATCTTTTCACAATTTACATGCCGTGTTAGCTTATAACGATTCGATGGATGTTTCCAACTAAAACAGCCATGTTCCTCTGCAGCCGGTAGCGGCAACAGAGAAACATGGCTATAGACAAAGACTAGTCAGAACACAGCATCACTATCGCAGTACAAGTGATAACTCCAGTTCGTCCTGTATCCTCAGCTTCATATCGATACCGCTGTCCAGCAGCGTCTTATCGTTCAATTTCAGCTTCCATTCCTCATTGGTAAGCGGTTTATACTCCTTTACAGTCAGCACAGTCTTATTATTCTCCGCCAAATGAACAATTCCGCTGCTCATCAGCAGTCCCCTTACAGACAGATTTTCCGTAAACGGCTGAACGTATGAATGAGTCAGCTCCGGCTGCTCACTCCCCCCGTTCACTGTAAGGATAACAGGCTGAAAAGGGGTATTGGGTGCTGCCGCCTGCGCAGTAATCACTATACTATCTTCCTGCTTAACTCTGGTATTCATATCTGTAATCCGCTTGTCGTTCAATTTGATTTCCCACACCATATCTTTAGCCAGTGACACTTTATTTACAGTAAGCAGCGTAGATCCGTCTTCAGCAAAAGTGACGAGACCGCTGTTCTTAAGCAATTCCTGGATCGTTATCTCCTGCTTATACGCATCACTAAGCTGTCTGCCTGAACTCCCTGTCAGATCATTGTCTCCCACCTTAAGAGAAAAACCAGGCTGGGTTGCCCCGGCGTCTGCAATATTCCCCTCCAGATTGCTATTAAGCGCAGAACAGCCTCCCATGATCACGATAAATAGAAGTCCCAGACATACGCGCCCCATCAACTTCACTGACATTCCCGGCACCGCCCTTTTTTGCCTGATCACAGCTTCCAGCATTTCCTCAGGCTTGTAGTCTTTATGTATAATGTCCTTTTCGCTTCATTATTTTCACATGATTTATTAATTAAGGCAATATGAACATGGCCCTTCTGCTTAAAAAAAATATCTCAGCCATCGCAATTCCGGCAGTGCAACAAAAAAAGTCCCCGCAGGGACTTCTTTTTACGATACATTGGATTATTGGTAACGCAGGAAGAGGTTATTATTCTCCAGATGCACATGCTCGAAGGTCATTCCTTCCAGCTCCTCGAGCCGGGCATACGTCAACCGGTAAGTCGTGCAGGCATGCTCGGGCGGGGTAAAGTCATTCGTCACCGCGCGGAGCTCACGCAAAATCTCGCCTGCCCCATCATGTTCCGCTTCCAGACCGGACAGCAGACCGCGCAGTTCAGCCAAAGCTTCCTCGCTCGGATTCGCGCTGTAAGCCAGCATTTTTGGAAACTCAATTTCTTCTTCCTGTGCTGTATGCTTCAGCAGATCTTCACGCAGCAGGTTGAATAAGCGGTAAACTTCGGCCAGATGCGGGGAATCCTCGCCGTGGACACGGAATACCTTGGTTACATTCTGGCTGATCAAAGGCAGCTCTTCACGCAGGTAACGGTGATGCTTGTTCACGATATGTTCCACCAGTTCCTCTGAAGATGCTCCATTCCACTTGGTGTCTTCCTCTAGCACAGGATGCTCCTGGGCCAGCTTGTGCAGATCGCTTAGCATCGTATCCGCATCAAGCCCTTTCTCTGCAGCTGCCTCCGCCAGCGGCTTCACTCCTCCGCAGCAGAAATCGATCCGTTGTCCTTTGAAATAATCAGCCGCCTTAGGAAATTGCAGTACGATATCTCTCACCAGATCCTCGCCGCTAAAGCTAAGCGCTTCTGTTGTATGGTTCAATTGATTGGCCGTCATATGGGGCCCTCCCTCACGTTATTGGTTTAGGTTTTTCTTTACTCCTACACCATAACGCTCACCGGAATCTCAGTTTGTGATTGTACGCACAAATACATAAAATTTTATTGAACATGGAGAAAATGAAAACAAACCGCATAAAAAAACACCTCTTATAGAGGTGTTTTCCCAGAATAGCTGCAATACTTCACTGAACCGTAGCCTGCATATAGGTCCGTTTGCCCTGCGCATCCTTCAGATAGGGTCCGAGGCCGGCAAAACGGGAATGGTCCACATACACGCCGGTCATCCACCTGCCTTCGGTTAACCCGCCGTTCCACTGGAGGACAAGATCGGGGGCGGATATCCATTCCTGATATACTTTTATATTACTCTCTTTATATTCTTTAGAAGGTTTGCCGTTCTCCGTCAGACGCACCTTGTTTAAATAGGTCGGCACAAAATAGGAAGAGATAGTGTCCAGATCATCGCCGTTAAGAAAAGCTTCATCACCCAGATACGGCTGAAAAAGCACGGTGTTCTCATACATTGACCAGATTAGCGCCTGCAGAACCATACTCTGCCGGATCCCGTTGTGAAAGGTAAACAACCGCTGATTGCCTGCAGGTTTTCCTTGTGCAGCAGCTGAAGGCTCCAGGCAATGCCGCTCACAGCCTATACATTTCCAGCCCGAAGGACTCTGAATCCACTTTTGAAAAACGCTGCCGCTATCATTGTCTCCTTTATATAAAGAAGAGATAATTTCATAGGGCACCCCTATCCACGCGTCCCACAAGGAATCAGGAAGATGGCCGTGCAGCATGAACAGCGCTTTATCATAAATGAGCTGCACTTTGATCGAAGCGGCTTCCAGTTCGGCAACATCCTCTTTCCCATAGGTTATTTCCCGGGAAAACAAGGTGGTTTTCATCTTCCTCGCCTCCTAAAAGTTTTGTTAGCGTTACATCTTCGAGTCACAACGACAAAACTTGCTCCGAAAGCATACACTTAGTTTTGTTAGCGTTACATCTTCGAGTTCACTACGACAAAACTTACTCCGAAAGCATATCACGAAAGCATATCCCAATTTTGGTTGCGCTTCCACAATAAATATGCAGAATATCGATAGTTACTGAACAGGCGGGTGGCAGCAGTTTTTTCTATTATATTACATCCTGCAGTGAGTTGTGCAAGTTTTATTTATTAAAATTTGAAAAAGCCCCTTCTCCGTCACGCGGATAAAAGGGGCTATCAATAGGACACTTACGGCGGGCTACTCGACCCAGCTCTCGGCCCAGGACTGAATCTGCTGCATAACCGGCTCAAGTGCACGGCCTTTAGGTGTTAATTCATACTCAATGCGCACCGGTGTTTCAGGGTATACATGTCTTACCAGAATACCTTCGCACTCCAAATCCTTCATTCGTTCAGACAGCATCTTATCGCTCATCGACGGAATCAGTCCCGAAATATCCTTGAAACGCTTCGGGCCGCTCATCAATGTCTGGATAATAAGTCCATTCCAACGTTTGCCTAAGAAAGAGAAGGCCGTTTCGAATCTTGGGCACATCGTCAGCTGATGTTCTTCCATTGTTCTCACCTCTCAGTTGTGAAACTTACGATTAGTTAGTATATATAATTTTAACACATTTAAAGCATAATGAACATCGTTTACCAAAAAAAAGTTCATCAGCCCCACCTTATTATATCCTCGGTGTCAATCCCCTGTGCCTTGCCGCGGCTTGCGCTGGGCAATTGCCTCTGTGACCACGTATGCGAGGTCATCGTTGCTGTATAAAGACAACACGCCAAGAACCGTATCATCAGAAATATAACCTGCTTCATCCTCAGGCACAGTAAGTGCAAGTGCATGGCTAAGTGCGGCATTGCCTTCCTGCTGCGGATAAGCCTGCAGATAGAGTGCATGCGGATCAAGCCCGTTGTTCACACACCACTGGGCAAATACAAGGATCATCATTTCCTCATCCCGCTTATAGCTCTCTATGATCTGTTCCTCCATTGATTTGCGGTAATCGTCCATACCCGTACTCCTCTCTGTTAATCTGTCAATCGGCAAGCTCTGCCGCCAGCTTGTGGCTGGCTAAAACGGCGGAAGCTGAAATGCCGCATTGCTCCGGTGTATTCATGGTACTTAGAAAATGGTTCACGACACCGCTGAAGCCCCTCCGCTCCAGAACCGTATCCCAGCTTCCGAAGCCTTGAGTACGCGGCAGCGCCCCCTTCTCATACAGGATCGCCCGTTCCATATCGGACACTTCCACCGATCTCCCGCTGCCGTGAAGCTCCAGCTTCTCAATATCCGCTCCGGCATCCCGGACCATACTGTACATTCCGGTAGCGCCTGAATTCCAGCCAAGCATTCCGGAAGATTGCAGGAGCCGGCCTTCACTGTCGGAATTCAGGCTGCTTCTCAGCAGCTCATAATCATTGCCGCACAGCCAGAGCAGCAGATCCAGCATATGAATCAGGTCATCATGGATCGTCTCGCGGCTGCTGCCGGACTGCAGCTTGGTGCGGTGTTTGAGCGCATGGCAATGGCTGATGCCGCCCGCCTTCTCAAGCCAGGCTTTGGCTGCCGTATACATCGGTGCGAAGCGGCGGTTAAAGCCGACAGCGAGGAGTTGCCCTCTATTCTCTGCCATTTCCGCCATCCGCCGGGATTGTTCCAAGTCATATGAAAGAGGCTTATCTACATAAACTGCCAACCCATGCTCGAGGCACTTTGTAACAAGCTCATAATGGGTAGGCGTGGGGCTGTGCACGAACACGGCATCAAGCTCCCAGGACAGCAGCTCATTCACATCTGTTGTACCCTTGGGAAAACGGTAGGAGCGGACGGCTCCCTGGACAGTGGATTGTGAATGACTGAGTACGCCTACAACCTCCGCCTGATCATGCCGGGAGAGCAGCGGCAAATACACTTTACGGGCAATATCGCCGATTCCGATCATCGCCACTCTTTTACGTACAGGAGTATTCATGGCATATCTTCCTTTACAACTTGTCTTATAGAAGTATTATACCGTGACATCCCGCCGGGACAATGATCTTTGCTTCATTAATTACTTTTTTTTCAGTATGATGAGATGAACAGGTTAAGAAAGGGCATAGTAAAATGAGAAAATGGCTTACAGCAATACTTTATGTTTCGGGTATTATTCTTGCGTTTATCTACAGATATGATCTGCTGGACTGGCTGCGTGAGGATCATAGCCCATTTCTGTCCCTGCTGGCCGCAACAGCGCTGGCATTCTTTCCGGTCCTGCCTTATAAGTTAATCATTGGCTTGTTCGGATATGCATATGGGAGTCTCACCGGGGCGCTGATTTGCTGGAGTGCAACAACGCTTGCAGCAGCGATAATGTACGGCCTCGTTAAATATTTGTTCCAAAAGCAAGCCCGAACCTATCTCGCGTCCGTACCGGCTCTGGAAAAATTCACCTCCGCTGTGCAGCGGCGTCCGTTCGCGTCCATCATCCTGGCCCGCCTTGCACCGGTTGTGCCCCAGACCGCAGTTAATATCTATGCCGGTGCTGCCGGCTTGCCCTTCTGGAGCTATCTCGCCGCTTCCGGACTCGGTAAAATCCCTGGAATCACACTCTACGCATATCTCGGAGGGCAGTTATTCGAGCATCCGCGGAGCGCTGTTATCGCAATAGTACTTTATGCCGCTGTGCTCTTACTGGCCGGTTTGTCTCTGCGCCCGCGTCCAGCCGGTAGTACAAAAGGCCGATAAGAACTGAAGGACGGTGCTGGCAGACAGCGCCTCTTTGCTTTATAATTAAATTGAATTGTGATCTATTTAATTGCATTCTACGGATGGAGGGATATTTATGAGTGATGTTCAGTCTGACAATATAGGCTTCAAGACGGAAAAAGCGACCTTTGCAGGTGGATGTTTCTGGTGTATGGTATCTCCTTTTGAAGATTTACCGGGAATTGAAGGGATCATTTCCGGATATACAGGCGGACATACGGTTAATCCGACCTATCAGGAGGTTTGCTCGGAGACAACCGGGCATGTCGAAGCGGTTCAGATTACGTTTAACCCGGATATTTTCCCGTACAGCAAGCTGCTTGAGCTGTTCTGGCAGCAAATTGACCCTACCGATGCCGGCGGCCAGTTTCATGACCGCGGAACTTCCTATGGTACGGCAATCTTCTATCATTCTGAAGAACAGCGGCTCGAAGCAGAAGCTTCCAAAGCTGCACTTGCGGCCAGCGGACGTTTTTCAGCACCGATTGTGACTCCGGTTCTTCCAGCCAAGCCATTCTATCCTGCTGAAGAATATCACCAGGATTATCATCATAAGAATCCCGGACATTACAAACGTTACCGGAAGGGCTCCGGCCGGGAGGCCTTTATAGAAACCCACTGGAAGCATAAAGAGGACAAACAGAGCCTTAAGGAGCGGCTAACCCCGCTTCAGTATGAAGTAACCCAGAATAATGCTACCGAGTCACCCTTCCGCAATGAATTCTGGGATCACCATGGTGACGGCATTTATGTAGATATCGTATCCGGCGAGCCGCTGTTCAGCTCCCAGGATAAGTACGATTCCGGCTGCGGCTGGCCAAGCTTTACCCGCCCGATCCGCGACTATGCGGTCAAAGAAAAAACAGACCTCAGCCATCTGATGATCCGCACCGAAGTACGCAGCAAAACCGCCGATTCGCATCTCGGTCATGTATTCAACGATGGTCCCGGCGAGAACGGCCTGCGCTACTGCATTAATTCAGCGGCACTGCGGTTCGTACCCAAAGAGGATCTGGAAAAAGAAGGCTATGGCGAGTACCAGGTGCTTTTCCAGCATGCATAAGTTATAGGCCCATTTCACGCCGCAAAGCCTCCAGTCCGTGATAGTACGGAATTGGAGGCTTTGTTATTTCGTATGATTTTACAAAAACAACCCCATCCCCGGTGCATCAGCAGCTCTTCTCTCAAAACCGAATTGTTCATAAAAGTCGGCTTTACCGCTTGCGGCGGACAGCTGGATCCACCGTATACCCTTGGCTCTGCAATGACCGATTAAATGTTCCATCACAGCCTTGCCGACCCCTTGGCCATGATAACCGGGCAATACAATCACATCACAGAGGATACACTGGATCACACCATCCGAGACTATTCTGCCGGAAGCGATGAGTTTCTCCTGCTCATACACGGATACGACATACCAGCTGTTTCTAACGGCTTCCTGCAGCATATCTCTCGTCCATAGCCCTTCAGCATTCCAGCCGGTCGATTGAAACAGATTATAGTAATCATTGCTGTCCGGAAGTTCCGTCCGGAAAGAAAAAGTCACTGCGATTCCCCCACTTCTATAATACAGCGTATCAACCTTTATTCTCTGTCTCCTTCCCGGTTTCCTCTGCGGCTGGAGCATCACCATGTATTACTTCTCCGCCATCCCGGCCAGACAATTCCCGGTTCTGCTCACGATTAGCCGCCCGGATCCGCTGCAGATAACCGTCATCCCTGCGCTTCAACTTTTTCCGCAGCCACAGTACGATAACAAGAATGATACCCGCGACAATCAGGATAGGAAGTGCAGCCGCCAAGAAAACGATCAGCCACTGGAACATGACGGACAAGGCATGCAGACTGCTGGTCAGCGCATCGGAAGCCCGCGTCAGCAGCGGCCCCTGCTCTTTTTGCTGAGTATCCGCGATACTTATGTCGGTCTGATAGAGCCGCAGCTCTACAGTTGAGAACGATACATTCTGATCAATGTAACGCATTCTGCCTTTAATCTGTTCGATTTGCTCCTGAATTGCACCAAGCTGATTGGCAAAAGCAACGAGATCCGCGGATTTGGTCGCTTTTTTCATAAATTCGATATATTGGCTCTCCATCAGCTGTTTGGCCTTGAGCCGCGACTCCAGATCCACATATTCTTCCGACACATCCTGGCCTTCAATATTCCGCTGAATTCCCTCATTTTTGATCTTCTCCAAATTATTCAGAAAAGGGGAAAAGCCGGACGCAGGAACCTTCATAATAAAGGTCCCGCCTTTTTCATATTCAGACATGCTCTCCGTAAATCCAATGATATATCCGCCGGACAGCGTGATCATATTGCGTACTTCAGACTGTGCGGCAGCATAATCTTCGACCTCTATCGTGAGGTTTGCTTTATACATCAGCTTCTTGTTCAGCCCCGCTACGACATCGGTACCAGTCAAACCCGCCGCTGCTTCTGCCGCCTTATCTGAATCAGAACCCTTTACCGCCATGCCTTTAGTTCCGGCGGCAGCATTGCCATCAGCATCAGCAGAGCTTGCGGATTTATCCGCACCGACTGATCCCGCTTCAACTTCAACGGCAGCAGGTGCTGCTTCCTCTGCAGGAGCATTCGCTGCTCCTTGATCTGACTTCATGTTGGTTGTGCTGGCTGAATTAGCCGCCGAATTCTCATTACTGGAACCGCAGCCAGCCAGTACAACCGCCAAAACTAATAATCCCGCCAAGTAATGCAGACCCCATTTTCGCATTCTCATTCCTCCAAAAGTGTAGTGGATTCCCGCTTCTTTTGTAAAAAATAGTTCGGCAGATACCCTTTGTATATTTTTGTAATAATCCGCCTAACTCTTTGACGCTCCAGATACTGGAAGGTTGCATTAAAACTATGGATCCGAATCCTTTTTTGAACCTTTTTTTCCAAAATTAACAATCCGCACAAAAAAAACAGGAACATTCAGCGGCTGAACGTTCCTGTTTGCGAATCCACTCTATATTTGCTACAATTACAATGTCTGAAAAGGCAAGGAAATCCAAATACCCTTTATTCAGAAGAACAAGGGTAAGGTTCTGTTCGGACAAGCTCCACCTTGCTGAACAGAGCAGCACTATTTGCACTGAGCATATTACCAATCTACTATAAGGGGAGGTGACCCTCATGGCAAAAGACGTACTGTGTGCAGTGAACTCTTGCACCTATTGGGCTGAAGAGAACAAATGTAACGCTGAATCCATCTTTGTAGCTTATCACAGCTCCAAGGAGCCTACACAATCTGAAGAAACAGATTGCAAAACATTCGAAAGTAAATAAGTTAGACTTAGAAGGGACCCTCCACGGTTCCTTCTTTTCTGTTTCTCATTCTATCAAGAATGAGAATTATTATCAAGTGTTTACATGAAAAAAATCTGTTACTAACACTGCAACCTCCGGACGGGTGCTAAATTGCATGACTTGATATAAAAACGTACAATTAAAATGCGTTATCAAGAAGACACAAATCGGAGGGTAAATGATGATCAGACAAATCGGACAGGTAATGCTGTATGTAAATGATCAGGACCAGGCTTTACGCTTTTGGACGGAAAAGGTCGGCTTCACTAAAGTTTCGGAAGCGGACAACGGGCAGGGAATGCGATGGATTGAAATTGCACCCGTGCAAGGAGCATCAACGACGTTTGTGCTTCACAACAAGCAGCTAATCGCCCAAATGCAGCCGGAGCTTAATCTAGGCACTCCCTCCATTCTCCTCTACTCTGATGATCTTGATGGCTTGTATCAGGATTTTCAGAAGAAAGGCATTACGGTTGGAGATCTAGTGAATATGCCTGGCGGCCGGGTATTCAACTTCGCCGATGATGAGAATAACTACTTTGCAGTTATGGAAAAGTAATACCTTAATGTAGATGATAACGTCACTGCAGGAATGTAGTGGCGTTTTATATTGTTTGTTAGCAGAAAAACCGGCCGGGGGGAGTAATCCCCCCGGCTGGCCTGCCCGGTCATACTCTGACTTCCTTCCTAATGATCGCTGCCGCCTGTACCATGTTGCGCAGGGCAGCTCCCGTCTCCTCCCATCCTCTTGTCTTCAGCCCGCAGTCCGGATTGATCCAGAACTGCTCGGCATCCAGCACGCGCAAAGCCCGTTCAATACTCACGGTCATTTCCGTCACGTCCGGCACACGCGGGCTATGAATATCATAGACGCCAAGTCCAATCCCTTTATCATATTCCTGCTCTTCAAAGCTCACGATCAGCTCCCCGTGGCTGCGTGAGGTTTCAATAGAGATGACATCCGCGTCCATCGCTGAGATCGATCCGATCATGTCATTGAAGTCGCTGTAGCACATATGGGTATGAATTTGTGTTGTAGCCTTCACCGGGTTCGTAGCAATCCGGAACGATCTGACGGCCCAGTTCAAATAGTGCTCATGGTCTTCCGCCTTCAGCGGCAGCCCCTCACGGATGGCCGGCTCATCCACCTGGATCATTTCGATTCCGGCCTGCTCCAGTGCCTGAACCTCTTGGCGGAGGGCGAGCGCAATCTGTTTCGCTACCTCTTCGCGGCTCAGGTCATCCCGCACGAAGGACCAGTTGAGAATGGTCACCGGCCCGGTCAGCATCCCTTTCACCGGCAGCGTCGTCAAGGACTGGGCATAGACACTTTCCTTGACCGTCATCGGTTCGATGAAGGCGACATCGGCATATATGACCGGCGGCTTCACGCAGCGAGAGCCGTAGGACTGTACCCAGCCGCCTTTGGTAAAGAGGTATCCGTTCAGCTTCTCGCCGAAGAACTCCACCATATCCGTCCGCTCGAACTCCCCGTGCACCAGCACGTCCAGTCCGAGCTCCTCCTGAAAGGCAATCGCACTCTCAATCTGTTCGCGGACAAAGCCGTCGTACCGCTCCTGATTCCACACGCCTTTGCGCCATTTGAGCCGGGCCTGGCGTACCTCAGCGGTCTGCGGGAAGCTTCCGATGGTCGTCGTCGGCAGCAGCGGCAGCTGCCACTTCTCGCGCTGCACCTTCAGCCGCTCTGCATACGGCAGGCTGCGTCTGTCCGGAAGCTGCTCCAGCTCGCGGACCTGCTCCGCTACATCCCGGCGCCCGCGCTCAGGCAGCGCCCGGAAGCGGGCCAACGCTTCACGGCTTTCTGCCAGCGCTGCAGCATAGGTGTCTTGCTCACCCCCGGCTGCGGCTGCGATCAGACTCAGCTCGGCCAGCTTTTCATCCGCGAAGGCAATGGCATTCTTCACTGTGCTCTTCAACCGGTCTTCGCCCTGTACTGATACAGGCACATGCAGCAGGCTGCAGGAAGGCTGCAGAATCAGCCGGCTGGCCGGCACATGGGTGCTCAGCTCACGGACCAGCTCCAGCTTGGCATCGGCATCACTGCGCCAGATGTTGCGCCCGTCAATAATGCCGGCGAAGAGCCATTTATCCTCCGGCCAGCCCAGCCGCCGGACCGACTCCAGATTGGCACCGCTATCATGGACGAAGTCAAGCCCGATACCTTGTACAGGTAGCTGCAGCAGGACTTCCAGCGGCTCTGCGGCTTCGAAATAAGTCTGGAGCAGCAGCTTAAGCCCCGGTACCTCTGCGGCGATTCTGCTGTAGATTGACTCCAGCAGCGCGATCTCTTCAGTAGTCAGCCCTGTTACAACTGCAGGCTCATCGATTTGTACCCAGGCTACACCCTCCTGCTGCAATTCCTTCAACAGCTGCACATAGACAGGCAGGAACCGATCGGCAACCTGACGGATATCCGCCGCCGGGAACCCTTTGGATAGTTTAAGGAAGGTATAGAGTCCGGTAATAACAGGTTTGCCCTCAATGCCCGCCTTCTCCTTGGCGAACCGGTATGCGGCAAGCGGCTTGTTGGCTGTCAGGCGCGGGGTCTGGTTGCCAATCTCAGGTACGATATAGTGGTAATTTGTATTAAACCACTTGGTCATTTCGCAGGCGGTTGCTTCGGTGTTGCCTCGCGCCATGGCGAAATAAAGATCGAGGGAGACCTCGCCTCCGTCATAACCATAACGCGGCGGGATAATGCCGAACATGGCGGCCGTATCAAGCACATGATCATAGAATGTGAAATCATTGACCGGGATTAAAGTGATGCCTGCCTCCTGCTGGGTTTTGAGATGCTGAAGCTGAAGTCCGGCCATTTCTGTGCGGAAAACCTCCTCATTGATTTTACCGCCCCAAAACGCCTCAAGCAGCTTCTTCCATTCCCGGTTTCTGCCGATTCTCGGATACCCGAGACTGCTTGTTGTAATCTTGTCAGCCATTTTAAATCCCTCCTATTTAGAATAGACCACATGAATATCGTTGTTATACGCTGCACAGGAACATCAGGGTAAGTACCATGTATCTCTGACACTGACACTGACACTGACTCTGACTCTGGCTCTGGCATTGGCTCGAGCTCTGCTGCTGCCCGCTTTCCTAATCTGATGCCATCATACTGAATCGCAAGGGGCTGCCGCAACAGATTCCTGGCTTTCCAGCTATACACATTCCCTATAGCTGATGCCGCCAGGAACTTCTAAGCACTGCTGATGCCGCATAAGCCCATGCACTTTCTCCACACGATTTCCACTCCAAAAGACCGGAAACAACGGAGAGGACGCACAAAAACGGCAATACCTTCCCTTAACCGGGTGGCATTGCCGTTCCAATGAACGGGCTATAAATTAGGTTTATGGGTAACGCTCTGTCCGCTGCTTAGAACCAGATCAGATAGACCACTAAGGCCAGCAGAATCCGGTAAATCGCGAACGGCAGCAGCTTGATCCGGTTAATCAGCTTCAGGAAGAAGCGCATCGAGATCAGTGCGAACAGAAAGGCGCTAATAAAGCCGAATATAAAAAACGGCAGCGCATCCAGCGTGAAATACTGCCAGTTCTTGATCAGTGAAATCAGACTCGCACCGGCCATGATCGGTACCGCCATAATAAAGGTGAAATCCGCCGCGGCCCGGTGGCTCATCCCCAGCAGCACGCCTCCAGATATCGTCGAGCCGGAGCGTGAGAAGCCCGGCCAGAGGGAAATGCACTGGATCAAACCGACTGATATCGCCTGCCGGTATGTAATTTGATCGACACTTTCTGTTTTGACCTTCTTAGGGGCAAAACGGTCGGCGCAGATCATGAACACCGCCCCGACTACCAGCCCGATCAGTACCGTCGAGGTCGAGAACAGGTGTTCATCAATATAATCCTCGAACAGAAAGCCGAAGATCCCCGCCGGAATAAGTCCCACAATGACCTGCGCCAGCTTCAGCCGGCCTTCCGTCTCCACCTGCGGCACGCCTTCCGGTACAGCCGTCATCTCCTTGCGGCTGAACCGCTTGAGGCCCAGCAGATCAATAAACCGGTTGCGGAAGATAATGACCACCGCCAGAATTGATCCCAGCTGGATTACAACCTTGAACGTGTTCGCTGTGTATTTTCCCAGAAACTCCTGCGATTTCAGCCACATATCATCAACGATGATCATATGGCCTGTGGAGGAAACCGGAGCAAACTCGGTCAAACCTTCTACAATACCCAGAATAATAGCTTTAATAATGGTTAGCAGCTCCATGTTTATCCCTCCTTATGTTTAAGCTTTTCCACGCGCTTTGCCCGCTGTCTGGCGTCTGCGGAAATACAGCAGTCCCAGTACAAGAACCCCGGCAACAAGCACGGCGTATACGATGTTCGAATATGTGTCCATATATACTGCAATATCCTCCCATGATTCTCCCAGGGCCGCACCCAGCGAGATGAGCAGCAGGTTCCAGGCCAGTGTGCCGATGGTGGTGAACAGCAGGAAGTGGCCGAATTTCATCCCGGACATCCCGGCCGGAATCGAAATCAGACTGCGCACCAGCGGAATCATCCGGCAGAACAGCACGGTCCAGTAGCCGTATTTATCAAACCAGGCATCGGCCCGGCGGATATCCTTGGCGCTGATCCGGATCCATCCGCCCCAGCGTTCGACGATCCGCTCCAGTCTGCTTACATCCAGCATCCGGCCGATCCAGTACAGCACGACTGCACCAAGAAGTGATCCGGCAGTAGCCGCAATCAGCACACCGGTAATGGTCATACCGGAGGTGGTGGTCATGAACCCGCCGAACGGGAGGATGATCTCTGAAGGAATCGGCGGAAAAATATTTTCCAGAGCCAGCATCAGCAGAATGCCGGCGTAGCCGAACTGCTCCATAAAGTCAGTAATCCATGTTTTCATTAGCAGGTCCCCGCTTTCAGAACAGATTTTTTTTGAGATTGCGCAGATAACGGCCGCGGATCAGGATGAAATACAGCCCCTGCGCTGCCAGGTAACCGGCCAGCACCGCCCCTGTTTCAGCAGCGATAGACAGATAGAAGAGCCGCTGCAGGGCAATAAAAGCAAACAAACTGTGCATCATGGCTATCCCTACCGGCACGAAGAACATCAGCGCAAGCTGCAGGGTTAAGGAACGGTCCAGCTCCTGATCGGTCAGCCCCATTTTGGACAAAGTGGAATACTGCAGCCGGTCATGGTCAAGATCCGTATATAGCCGGAAATAAAGGAAGCTGCCTGCGGCGATAAAAAACACGGTACCGACCAAGAGCGAAGCGAACAGCATTGTGCTGTACAGCGTCTTCTGAATTTCAAACAGCGTCCCGCTGACCACAACCGCATACGGGGAGTAGCTTTCATAGGCTACTTTGCCTTTATCAGCGAGTGTCCTTGCAATACCGGCAGTTTGCGGGAAATCATCAACGTAGAAGCCCGTATAATAGTCAATCTGTGCCGGAACAATGGAGTGGAACAGACTGTCACTGACTACAACTCCGCTGAAATCCCCGCCGTCCCGCCCGTCCAGCTCAGGCAACAGATATTCGGCAATCGGGACATGCTCCGTATAGCCGGTCTCCACAATCTCTGTACCCTGTTCCAGGGTGTACACTACTTTGATCCGGCCCTTGGTTAAGCTGCGGTCCCGCTGGGAGCCGATCATCACCAGTCCTTCATTCCCTTGAAGCGGCTGCTCATGGGAGATAAATCCGGCCTGCTGCAGAGCCAGCTTATAATCGCTGTATGCCATCAGCGGCAGCTGACGGGTCCGGTCCGGCCCGGTCTGGGACCTTACTTCCGCGTATTTTACCGGTATTGATAGCGTTTCATAAGGCAGGCCCAGACGCTCCAGCTCATCCCGGATGCCCCGTAGATCTCCTTCTGCGTTGTAGCCGGCCTGACTTCCTTTGGCCACATAACCTACAGCCGCAGGATAATCCAGCTTCAGCTCTCTAGACAAGGTATGAATGGATGCAAATACACCTACAGAAGTGAAAGAGACTGCCGAAACAATGGTCACCATAAAAAACATCCGCCCGTTGTCCTTCCAGCGGTGAGACAAGCCTGAGAGCATAATCATATGGGTCTTATGCCAATAGAAGCGGCGCATCCCCCGCAGGAGCTTAACGATGTAGAGACTCAGCTGTGTATAGAACAGATAGGTCCCGGCAACCGTAATGGCCACCACCGGGAACATGACCATCTCTACGGAAGCTGCTGTTGCCGAAGCTGCCAGACCATAACCGCCCAACAGCAGCAGCGCAGAGACAACAGCCAGCAAAGGAGACACCCGCGGCTCCCTCTCCGCTCTGCGTCCGCTCTGGAACAACCCGCGCGGAGATTCCCGGCCGATAAAGGCAAAGGTGCACAGGGAGATCAGCACGAACAGGAGGGCGAAGCTGCTGACCGTTAACAGGGGTGCCTGCCAGGAGAAGTAAAATTCCAGCGGCGCGATCCCGAGAAATTCCGCTCCAATCATCAGAAACAGCTTGCCGAGCAGCAGGCCAAGCACAGTGCCGGTCAGAATTGCAGAGCTGCCGATCAGCATGTTTTCCAGAAACACCATCGTGTTCAGCTGTCCCTTGGTCATCCCGTGCATCAGCAGAATGCTGAATTCCAGCTTGCGCGACTGCAGAAAAGAGCCTACGGACACCAGCATGAACAGCGAGGAGAACACAAAGATTATCCCTTCCGCCACCATCATCGTATTAGCCGCCGTGCTCAGAATCGTATCCCTGGCGATGGCCGGATGAAAAATAAACAGTGCACAGAGAAAGAAAACCATTACGGAAAAAGCGCTGCTGACAAAATAAGCGGCATATTTGCGTTTATTCCTTGCGACATTCCTATAAGCGAACTGGCGAAAGGTCATGAGCCGCTCCCCCCAGCAGCGACAGCATGTCGATGATGTTCTGGAAAAAAGCCGCCCTGCTGCTGCCGCGGTACATCTCGCTGTAGAAACGTCCGTCTTTAATAAAAATCACCCGGTGGCAAAAGCTCGCTGCCACCGCATCATGTGTAACCATCAGTACCGTGGCGCCTTCTGCCTCATTCACCTCGGCCAGCAGGTTCATGACTTCGCCTGCTGCCTTGGAGTCCAGGCTGCCTGTCGGCTCATCCGCCAGAATCAGCGACGGGCGGTGAATCATCGCCCGGGCAATCGCTACCCGTTGCATCTGGCCGCCGGAAAGCTCATAGGTCCGCTTGGATAATAGTGGCGTGATGTCCAGTCTCAGCGCTGCTTCCTTCAGTCTGCTCTCCATCTCCGCTACGGAGACGCCGGCAAGCGTCAGCGGAAGCACGATGTTCTCCTCCACAGTGAGCGTATCAAGCAAATTATACTGCTGGAAGACGAACCCCAGCTCCTTGCGGCGGAACAGCGCCTTATCCTTGCGCCCCAGCCTGTTTGGGTCCCGTCCGCCGATCATGACTTCACCCGAGGTAGGCTCATCTATCGTTGCAATGACGTTCAGCAGGGTAGTTTTGCCGCTGCCCGAAGGTCCCATAATACCGACAAACTCCCCTTTCTCCACAGCAAAGCGGATATGGTTAAGCGCATGGATGGACACCTTGCCCTCATATATTTTGGATAGATTATGAACGTCTAACAGGGGCAAGTGCGTCCGCTCCTTCTGTGATTTGGATTGTCTTCATTATACAAACTGTAAACTTTAGCTGCTATTTCTGAAACTTACAGTCACCTTACATAATTGTAAGCAAGACAGGGTTGACAGCGAATATAGGAAAGATTATATTTATATGCATGAGCATGCATTTATTATTTCGCTTGACCTGTTTACATAAAAGCATGCCAAATTCAGAACCCTGCCAAGGAGAGATAAAAAATGAACGATCTGTTCACACCTTATGAGCTAAAGGATTTAAAGCTGAAAAACCGTGTGGTTATGCCTCCTATGTGCCAATATTCAGTTACGGCTAAGGACGGGATTGCTACGGATTGGCATTATAACCACTACGTAAGCCGGGCCGTCGGCGGAACCGGACTGATCATCATAGAAATGACCGACGTAGATCCGGATGGCCGGATTACAGATTATGATCTGGGCATCTGGTCGGATGAGCATATTGCCGGCTTGGCGAGAATTGTAGACGCCTGCCATGCCTATGGCGCTAAAGTGGGGATTCAAATTGCCCATGCCGGACGCAAAGCCGAAGACGCAGCGGTGCCTGTGTCCTCCTCCCCGATCCCGTTCGATGATAAATCCAAAACACCGCGTGAACTGACAACGGCGGAAGTGAAAGAAATGGTGAACAAATTCCAGGCAGGTGTAAGACGGGCAGTTCAGGCCGGTTTCGATGTCATTGAACTGCACGGCGCCCACGGCTATCTGATCCACCAGTTCCACTCGCCGCTGACAAACCGCAGAACCGATGAATACGGCCAGGACCTTACTTTGTTCGGAAAAGAAGTCATCGCTGCCGCCAAACGTGAAATGCCGGAAGGTATGCCGCTCATTATGCGCATCTCGGCACAGGAATATGTTGAAGGCGGCTACGGCATCAAGGAGAGTCTTGCTATTGGCGCAGCCTATAAGGAAGCGGGAGCGGATATTTTCCATATCAGCGCCGGCGGTGAAGGAGCGATTGCTGCTGCAGGCAGACCGGGTACACATGCAGCCTATCAGGTTCCGCTTGCACGGGCCTTCAAGCAGGAGCTGGCAGTTCCGGTAATTGCTGTAGGCCGGCTGGATGAAGCAGCGCTCGCCAACGCGGTTATCGGCAATGAGGATGCTGATCTTATAGCTGTGGGCCGGGGGATGCTGAGAAATCCTTACTGGACGCTGGAGGCCGGCGTACAGCTAGGCAAAGAAGCCGGTGTTCCAAAGCAGTATACATTTGGGTTCCCGAGAGTCCACAACTAAGCCGGGAGCTAAACTGTTCTAGTCTGCAGAGCACACGGCGTTCAGTCAGTCGGGCTTCTTTTCTCGCAACCTGCGGGGTGATGATGGTATAATGGATACTACTAAATTTCATGTGCCGGCATACACCGGGAGAGGATTTTGCAGATGAAGAATAACCTGGAGGATGAGCTGATTACCAGCTGGTTGTCTCTGACTCATATACAGATGAATGTGGCGAATGAACTTGAAGCGAGGCTGCAGGAGAATTATCAGCTGTCCCTGAAGGAATTCTACCTGCTGCTCTTTCTCTCCGAGGCTCCGGAGAAGAAGCTGAAGCTCCAGCAGCTGGAGGCGATGGTCGGGCTTAGCCAGAGCGCCGTTTCCCGGCTGGTCAGCCGCTTTGAAGCCAAGGGCTGCGGAGCGCTGGAGCGGAAATCCTGCGACGCTGACCGCAGAAGTATCTATACTTCGCTGACTGCCTACGGGCAGAGCAAGGTAGACCGCGCGCGGGTAACCGTGAACGAGGTGCTGGCTGAGGCCTTCCCCCAGAGTGAAACCGCGCAGCTTCTGGAGCAGCTTGCCCGCCCGAAACAGCAATGATCTGCTGCTGACCTGGCAGGATACAAACAAGAACCCGCTGTCCGATTTCTGGGATGGCGGGTTTTCTTGTTATATTTGTTTATCCAGCATATTTGCTAAATTATCGATTTCACTTGTATAAAAATCAACTGTTTTACCCTCTGTGATGTTCCAGTCGCTTTCCAGCAGAGCGATTATTTCATGGAGCTTTTCAATAGACTCCTCATAGTTCCCTTGAATGTTGTAAATATGGGATATGGCTATAAAGGAATCAGCATATTTAGGACTTGGCTGCAGTTCATGCCCCTTGGAGTAATACTCAATCGCTTCGTCGTATCTGCATAACTTGGCCATACAGTCTCCTTTGGCGGACCATGCCATCCATTCATCAGGATACAATCCGGTCATATGATCCCAAAGCTCTAATGCCTGAGTAAGATTTCCCTCTTCCTTGCAGATCAGTCCCCCGTATAATGGATATAAATAACCTGGACGGATTTGGTTCAAGCTCTTCAGAACTTCTCTTGCTTCTGCACATCTGCCGTCAGCAATCAAGTAGTTCATCAGCCATACATAACCACGCCAGTATTCCGGATGCTGCGGCACAAAATTTTTATAATACTTGATCAGCTTATGGTGGTTTGAAAAGTTCCAGTCAAAAATGACCCCATTCTCCGCATCCCTCAAAGCGTTATGATTGCTTTTGTTATCTGGAGCAAGCATCAGCGCTTCCTTGGCATAACGGGAAGCCAGCTCCCGATGCTCATCGGCTTGATGAATATGCAGCTGGGCCAGCAAGTTGAAGCTTTGGGACTTTTTAGAGTCATCATTGAGTTTTTCTATAAGAAATTGTTCAGCATATTTAAAATCATCTTCAGCTATAAAATGTTCATTGCCGATCATATTTCCGATACGCTCCAGATGAGTGTCATCCGTTAAGGCAAACAGCTCATCAATTGTAACTCCCAGAATCACCGGTAATTCAGGGAGAAGCTGAATATCAGGCATCGTTACATTGTTTTCCCACTTGGATACAGCTTGGGAGGACATATTCAGCTTTGCTGCAAGAACTTCCTGGGTCATTCCCTTCTGTAAGCGAAGTGTTTTAATTTTTTTGCCTATCTCAATATTCATTTAGATAACCTCCAGCACCTTATTAGTTCGACTAGTCAACTGAAGTATAAGCTTTTGGTAAATTATCCTCTATGACCGCTTAGTTAATAGAATCCGCTTATCAGTTACATTCCTTATGTACATGACAAGAACACACATTACCGTCACGGCATACATCAGTAATAAACGAACCGTGAGGTGTGTGTATGCTGTTTACGCTGATGCAGCTGATTGGCGGTATTATTCTTTCTATAGGATGGATTCCGCAAATTGTTCAGATCTTAAAGACGAAGTCTGTCTCTGATTTAAGCTTGAGAGCCTATCTGCTGATGCTGCTGGGTATCGGGCTGATGGAGGCTTACGCGGTAAGCTTGGCTGCTGACGGGAACGGCTTGGCTTTTCTGGTTACGAATACGATGTCCCTCACCGTTGTTTCTACCGTCGTGCTCCTGATCCTGCGCTACCGGCCGCCGAATGTCCCGAAAAAATAATCCGCACCGCCGTCCCCTTGCCCACCTCAGAGGAAATCTCCACCTCATGCCCCAGCTTGCCGCAGATCTGCTTGACGAGATAAAGGCCCATTCCGGTTGATTCCTGAAAGCTGCGCCCGTTCACACCGGTAAAATACGGATCGAATACCCTTGGCAGATCGCCGGAAGGAATACCTACTCCCTCATCACGCACCTCAAGTGTGACCCTCCCCTGCTCCTCAGCATAACCATGAAAATGGACAAATCTGCCTTCCTCCACCGTATAACGCAGCGCATTAGTAATCAGCTGGGTCAGCACAAATGTCAGCCATTTCTCGTCAGAAGTGATCGTAATGCCGCTGTCTACGGAAATGGCCGGAAACACCCGTTTGCGGATGAACAGCCGCTTCTGCTCTGAAGTCACACTGCGCACAATGTCTGCAAGTTTCAGCTGCTCTACGTAAAAATCATGCTCAAACGTATCCAGCCGGGCGGTGTAGAGCACCGTATCCAGCCCTTTTTTCAGCCGGTCCAACTCGTCGCCGATTGCGGTGAATGGAGGTCCGTCCTTGTCCTGTATGATCAGATGGATGACCGAGAGCGGTGTCTTCATGCCATGCACCCACTGGTTAATGAAATGGATATGCTCCTCCAGCTTATGGCGGTAGCTGTGCAGATCATTCTGATAGAGCCGGAACTGCTGGGTCAGCAGTGTGCGCAGGCTGTCGGCAAGCGGTGAGCTCTGGGCGGGACCGCCTGATTCATCAAGCGAGCCCGGCAGCGACTGCAGCCGCTCATAGAAGGAGCGGTTGCTAAGATAACGGTAAGCCAGATATCCCAGCAGCAGGCAAGTGCTGAGCAGCCCCGCATACAGGCTCACCTCTACCGCACTTCCGCCGTCCAGGCGGTATATGAGTGTGATGATCAGCAATTGGGCTATGTAGACTATGATCAGCGGCGTCTGTTCCCGCAAAAACAGCTTCATCCTACACTTCCCCCCAGTTGCCTGATAACCGGTAGCCTTGACCGCGCACGGTCTGAAGCCCATCCTGGATATCCAGGACGGCCAGCTTTTTGCGTACCCGGGTGACATAGACATTCAGCGTATTATCATCAACAAACGCCTGTTCATCCCAGATTTTCTCCAGCAGCCGGTCGCGTGTGACGATTGTGCCGGCTTTTTGCATGAGTTCATCGAGAATTTTCGCTTCGGTGTGGCTAAGCTCAACCTTTGCGCTGCCGCGTGACAGAACCAGCCGCTCTACATCTAGCATCAGTCCGGAAACGCTCAGGCTGCGCTCATTGCTCCCCGCGGCATAGGAGCCGTAGGCACGGCGGAGATGGCTTTTGATTTTGGCAAAGGCAATTTCATAATCAAACGGCTTCGTAATATAATCATCCGCCCCGTTCTCCAGCGCCATGACCTGATCCATTTTACCGTCACGGGCAGAGATGAACAGAATCGGACAGGTGGAAATCCCGCGGATCTGGCGGCACCAGTAGTAACCGTCGAATTTAGGCAGATTCACATCCAGCAGGACCAGATGCGGCGCATACTGCTCAAACTCCGCTTTTACCGCATCAAAATTGCGCACCGCCTGCGTCTCATAGCCGAACTTATGAAGATAATTCTGAAGCAGGGTTACCAGACCCTGGTCATCCTCAATAATGAATATTTTGAACATAGGAGGCCTCCGGTTGCATCCTTAGCCTAAGCCAAGGGGGTTGCCCATAATATATACAGTCCCTGCAGGCTAGTCAAATATGAGGTATACTCTTTTAGTAGTTTTTTACATAGGAGGATGATTCTTTATGGATAAACGATTAACATTTAATGAGGATGTGGAGAACTACGACAAATGGAGACCCACCTATTGCGAAGAATTATTCGAAGATATTATGGCGTATTCTCAAATTGGGCAGGGTAAAAAGGCACTTGAAATAGGGATTGGAACCGGTCAGGCAACAAGGCCTTTTTTGAACACGGGGTGTGAATTAACGGCAATTGAATTAGGAAAAGACCTCGCAGCGTACTCAAAATTAAAGTTTCAGGAATATAAAAATTTCACGGTATGCAACACTGCCTTTGAGGAATTTGAATATCCGGATGACAGTGTAGATCTAGTTTATTCCGCCACTGCATTTCATTGGATTCCTGAAGCAACAAGTTATCCAAAAGTCTCTAAATTATTGAAAACCAATGGAACACTGGCATTATTCTGGAACCGGCCGTTTGTAGCACGTGAAAATGACGAATTACATCAGAACATTCAAAGCATATATCAAAAATACAGACCTGCTAATACCAAAATAATTGAAAATGACACTGAACGATATAATTACATCTTAAAGACTATTCAAGGTTATGGATTTAGGGATGTTGTGTTTAAGTTATATCATTTAACCAGAAGATTTCCTTCGGCCGACTATATCGCATTATTGAATTCTTATTCAGACCATAGAAGTATGCCATCCGCTGCAAAAGAAGGGTTGGAGGCTGAGATTAAAGAAGCCATTATGAATTTTGGAGATGTACTAAGTGTCTATGATACTATCGACTTGTATTTAGCCAGAAAATGAGTTGTTCCCGTTTCGATTCATTAATAACTCCATATTGCTGTCCTCACAAAGTAAAAAGCCGTCCTTCCGGTTCAATCCGGTAGGAACGGCTAATTAATACTTGTTGCAGGCTATCTGCCGTCCAGCAGATTGCCCAGGCCGCCGAGGATGCTGCCCTCTTCCTTGCGTCCCGAATTGCCTGCTGCGGACAGAATGCGGTCGGCCATCCGGCTGAACGGCAGGGACTGCACCCATACCTTGCCCGGTCCGCGCAGGGTGGCGAAGAACAGGCCTTCACCGCCGAACAGCGCTGTTTTTACACCTTTGACGAATTCGATATTGTACTCCACCGATGAAGTCATAGCGACCAGACAGCCGGTGTCGAGCTTAATGGTCTCGCCTGGCTGAAGGGTCCGTTCCAGCACATAACCGCCGGAATGGACGAAGGACAGGCCGTCGCCCTCCAGCTTTTGCATAATAAAGCCTTCACCGCCGAAGAACCCTACACCCAGCTTGCGCTGGAATTCGATGCCCACCGACACCCCTTTGGCTGCGCAGAGGAATGCATCCTTCTGGCAGATGATCTTGCCGTTATACTGCTGCAGGTCAAGCGGGATGATTTTGCCCGGATAAGGGGCGGCAAAGGTTACACTCTTCCGTCCATAACCCCCGCTGTGGGTAAAGAGGGTCATGAACAGACTTTCTCCGGTCAGTATACGCTTACCCGCGCCCATCAGCTTGCCCATCAGCCCGCTACCGCGCTGGGAACCGGACCCGTCGCCAAAAATTGTCTCCATGGTGATCTCCGGGTCCATCATCATAAAGCTGCCCGCTTCCGCAATTACGCTCTCTCCGGGGTCAAGCTGCACCTCTACACACTGAATTTCTTCACCCATAATGACATAATCGATTTCGTGAGCACTCATTCCTGTTTCCTCCTAAGTGTTTGTTGAGCACAGCTCCCAGACTTCCTGCAATTCTATGATGTTTGAATGAGATATATACGTTCAGTGTAGAGCGGCGGTTCCTGATTATCAATGAAAAAGAAACAAAAAGAGGCCTGCCGGAATCTAATCCCGCTGGCCTCTCATCATGAACCCTGTGACTAAGGGTTAACTTTGCATTATTCACATCACTGTACCATCGTGCGGCTTGCCCAGCTTCGGCTGAAGCTTCGGCACTTTGTTCAGCTTCGCTCTGCCGAAAGAAGTGGTAAAGGTGATTACATAACCGGCAACAACTACGGCCATCACCGTATACAGCGTCTCCTTAACCGGCATGTAGAAAAGAGACAAGGCCAGAACAATTACATCCATCAGGATGAATACAGTACCTACCTTAATTCCTTTCCATTCACTGATCAGCAGCGATAAGATATCATCACCGCCGCTCGCCCCGCCGCCGCGCAGGACCAATCCCGCTCCTAGACCTGTCAGTACACCGGACAACAACGCCGCAAGCGGCAAGTTATCCTGCAAGTTGATCACCCATCCGGAATAGCGTTCCATCAGTCCATAGAACAGCGTGAAGGCTCCTACGGAGATGAAGGTGTTGACCACGAACGACTTTCCTTTGAATATCACTGCGATTAGAAGTACTGGAATGTCTAAGAGTAGTGTAGATAATGAAGGCGAAATTCCTAATACGTATTTGCCGAGCAGTGCCAGGCCGACAAACCCGCCCTCGGTCAAATGATTCTGATAATTAATGTGATAATAAGTAAACGCTAATAGCAAAGTTCCGGACAAAATAACGGTGAGTCTTAGCGGCAAATTTGTGCCACTGTTGTGATTCCTCATACAGGTCTCCCCTTATCGTAGATGGCGGCTTAGACGTCACCGTTGCCTCTACGAGGGTCATACCAGAGGAGCTATTCCTTCGCATACAATACTCCTTCCCAAGTGAGAGGCGGCTTCGTCAATGAACAACGTGCGCACATTCTACAGGGAAGCTAAGTATAAGACAGATCATAACGTTTCCAAATCGTCCTTTGGGGAATCGTCCTTCGGGGACACATGGTATCCTGATCCTTTCTCTAATTTAATAAGTTCTGAATAGATTATACCACGCCGCGGGTACTCTCTAAACATATTTCCAGTAAAATAGTTCACGAACTGTGTAAAATCTGTGGTTATTCCTGATTACGCAGCAAACGGTTGACCGTCTCACGCCGGACGCCGATCAATTGTCCAATTTCTTCCTGTGTTAACAGATCTGTCAGCTGTGCGCCATGCGCATATTCATTCATCCAGCGGGTCAGCAGGTCCATCCGCTCGGCCGGCGATCCAACCGTAAGATGATCCACCCGCGTCTGCATAAAACGCACCTTTTCCTGGAGCAGAAGTGCAATCTCCATTACTTTCCCCGAATTCTCACGCAGCTCGCGGTACCATTCCGCAGCCGGAATGACTTCAACCTCGCTTTTCATCATCGCGACAGCTGTTCCATGCGCCTCCTTTGGCGAAATGAGGGAATGGTGGGGAACGGTCTCGCCGGGATACAGAAGGTTAAACAGCACCATATTCCCGTTCTCATGCAGCCTTGTTACTTTAAACAGCCCGCTTTTCACCCGATACAGATAATCGCAGCTGTCACCCTGGCGGAACAAGGCTTCCCCTTTGTGCAGAATCATCTCGCTCTCTCCTTTAGCTTCACTTTATATATATTGGTCATTATACAGAAATACGCCTAAAAAATGCAGCAGACTACAACAAAAAAACTGCGGGCAGCAGAAAGTTGTCTGATGTCCCGCAGTTATTTATTGTGATTAGTGAGATTATTGTTTAGCCTGCAGCGGCTTCTTCCATAGTCCAAGAGCCAGACCGGAGATGACGGAACCGATCAGAACAGCCAGCAGGAACAGCAGCGCATTGCTGGAAAGAGCGGCGACGAAGATCCCTCCGTGCGGTGCAGGAACGTTAATATCCCACAGCTGGGTGAGTCCGCCGGCTACAGCCGAACCGATGATACAAGTGGTTAGGACACGCAGCGGATCGGCTGCCGCAAAAGGAATAGCCCCTTCGGTAATAAACGACAAGCCCAGCACATAGTTGGTTAGACCAGATTTGCGTTCGGTTTCCGTGAACTTATTCTTGAACAGCGTAGTTGCCAGTGCAATCGCCAGCGGAGGAACCATCCCTCCCGCCATTACTGCCGCCATCATCAGTCCGTTGGTATTACCGCTGGAGGTAAATACTCCAATGGCAAAGGTGTATGCTGCTTTATTGAAAGGCCCGCCCATATCAATGGCCATCATCCCGCCGAGAATGATTCCGAGGACGACCATGTTGCCAGTACCCAGATTGTTAAGGGCATCAATAAGTCCTTCATTAAGCCAGCTGAAGACCGGATCGAACAGGTAGAACATTACGGCGCCTGTAATCAGCAGCGAGAATACAGGATAGAGCAGAATCGGCTTCAGCCCGTCAAGCGTGCGCGGCAATCCGGCAAAGGCTTTGCGCAGGCCAATGACCACGTAACCGGCGAGGAAACCTGCAGCAAGTCCGCCGAGGAATCCGGCGTTGGAGTTCAGGGCCATGAGACCGCCGACCATCCCGGGCATAAGCGCCGGCCGGTCGCCGATGCTCATCGCGATGAATCCGGCGAGAATCGGAATCAGGAAGTGGAAGGCACCGTCTCCGCCGCCTATAGTCTGCAGCAGCTTCACCAGCGGATTGTCAACGCTGGCCACCTGCTCGATCAGGAAGGAAATGGCCAGCAGAATACCTCCGCCGACTACGAACGGGAGCATATGCGAAATCCCGTTCATCAGGTCCTTGTAAATTTTACTTCCGATGCTGCCGGACTTTACAGCCGAAGCTTCGTCATTGCCGCGTCCTTCACTGCGGTAGATTGGAGCATCGCCCTTCACAGCCTTACTGATCAGTTCTTCCGGCTTGCGGATACCATCACTGACCGGTCTTTGCAGTACCGGCTTACCGTTGAAACGGGCCATCTCAACATTCTTGTCGGCGGCAATAATAACGCCGCTGGCCCGGCGGATTTCATCGTCAGTCAGCACATTCTGCGCACCCTCGGAGCCGTTGGTCTCCACACGGATATTGACGCCCATTTCCAGCGCTTTTTTCTTAAGGGCATCCTCAGCCATAAAGGTGTGGGCAATCCCGGTAGGGCAAGCCGTTACAGCGACAACGAAGCTTGAAGAAGCGGGATTGCCGGTAATGATCCGCGCAGGAGCCGGTTTAGCAGCTTCTGAAGGCGCGTTAGCCTGCTCGCTGGCTTCCTGCTCAGCCTGCTTGGCATCGAATAGGGCAGCAACTTCATCCGGTGTACCTGCATTCATGAGCGCCTCTATGAATTCGCTTTCAATGAGCATCCTGGACAATGAAGCCAAGGTGCGCAAGTGCATATTTCCGGCCCCGTCCGGCACAGCAATCATAAAGAACAGCTTAGCCGGCTCTTCATCCAATGAAGCAAAATCGACACCCGTGCTGCTCTTGGCGAACACTACGGTTGCTTCATTGACCGCCTTTGTCTTGGCATGAGGCATTGCAATCCCTCCGCCGATCCCCGTGCTGGACTGGGCTTCACGTGCCAGAATCTTTTCTTTTAACAGCTTCGTGTCATTGATCCGTCCGCTGGCTGCAAGACTGGCGATCAGTTCATCAATCGCCGCTTCCTTCGTTGTGGCCTGCAGGTTCATGATCATTGTATCTTTTATCATCAGGTCTGTAATTCTCATGTTTATCAGCTCCCTATATTCCTATGAATGCCTCTTGCTTATAACTGTGAAATTTGAATCTGCGGCCGCAGCTGCTCAATAAGCTCCCCGTCCGCCAAATCATCAGAGAATGCAGTCGCACTTCCCGATGCAACACCTGTGCGGAATGCCTCCAGCACATCCCCCGTCTTGGACAACGTACCCACGAACCCGGCAATCATCGAATCCCCAGCGCCTACAGAATTCTTCACCTTGCCTGCCGGTACGTTCGCATAAAACACCCCCTGCTCTGAAATGAACAGCGCTCCTTCACCTGCCATGGATACAAGCACATGCTGCGCACCCGATTCCAGCAGCTTGCGTCCGTAAGTAATAATTTCCGCTCTGGTGCTGATAGTCACGCCAAACAATTCGGCAAGTTCATGATGATTCGGCTTGACGAGCAGCGGACCATGTATAAGCGCCTGCTTCAAGGCCTGGCCCGTCGTATCGATGACGAAATCCGCCCCCTGCTCCTTGCATACTCCGATCAGCTTGTTATAGAAGTCTTCGCCAAGCGACGGGGGGATGCTCCCGGACATGATAACGATATCTCCGGACTTGAGATTATAAAGCTTGTTCATCAGTGCATCGGCTTCTTCCATACTGATGTCCGGTCCGGCTCCGTTGATCTCGGTTTCTTCGCCGGATTTCAGCTTGATATTGATCCGGGTGTCACCACAGGCCGGAACAAAATCGCTGGAAGTGCCTTCTTCCTTCAGCCAGTCCTCAATGAACTGGCCGGTGAACCCGCCAAGGAAGCCGGTCGCTGTATTTCTGATTTTAAGCTGATTCAGCACGCGCGATACGTTGATCCCTTTGCCTCCAGGCAGTTTCAGATCACGTGTCATACGGTTTAAGCCGCCGAGCCTCAAATCTTCAACTTCCACGATATAATCAATGGAAGGATTGAGTGTCACTGTATATATCATTTTCATCCCTCATTATTGTGGTTTACTTAATCTCAGACGATGGTAAAGTCTACATCCAGCGCTTCGAGCCCGCGGATAAAGCTGTCCGGCGTGTCCGAATCCAGGATGAAATGATCGATTTCCTGCAGGTCAGCCACTTTGCAAAAGGAGACTTGCCCGATCTTGCTGTGATCCGCCAGCAGAATGGCCTGCTTGGCAACGGCAATCATTTTGCGCTTCGTGGCTGCCTCCAGCATATTCGGGGTGGAAATCCCGTCGTGCAGATCAAGTCCGTTCGTACCCAGAAATGCTTTATCCACCCGAACCATCTCCAGGGACCGTTCCGTCATCGGGCCTACGAAAGCCATTGTATCCGGCCGCAGCATGCCACCGGTAATCGACACTTCGATATTCCGGCAATCCTTCAGTTCGTTCAGGGCCATAATCGAATTGGTAATGACCTTGAGATTGGAGAAGCTCTTCAGCGCTTTGGCAATCTGCAGGGTCGTCGTTCCTCCGTCCAGCAGGATCGCGTCGCCTTCCTGAATCAGCTCCACTGCCTTACGGGCCATCCGCAGCTTCTCCTCCTGGAACCGGTCTTCCTTGTCCGGAAATGCGGCCTCAAAGTTGACACTCTGCAGCGAAACCGCTCCGCCATGTGTCCGCTTAAGCAGCCTTGCCTCCTCCAGCTCCTTCAGATCCCTGCGTACCGTCGATTCCGAGACGCCAAGCTGCTGGCTGAGCTCCTGCACGGATGCTCTCGTCTGCTGCTCCACGAACTGCACAATGCTGCGTTTTCTTTCCTCTTCAAACAGCACATTCATCACTCCTTGGATGCAGTGCGCGGGCTTATATTCCGCCAGCCATGCATCATCTATGCTTACTATAGATAATTTGCTCATTTGCTTGGATTATCATGCTCGTTATTGATCATTTGTGCTCATTTATGATTTTAACAGCGTTTTCAAAGTATGTAAAGCGCTTTTTTAATCACAAATGCGCATTTGACTCTCCTCTGTAAATATCCTCCCGATTGCCTATCTCATCTATGTAGACAATGACATATTTATAATACATATGGCGAAAAGCGGGTGAACAGGAAATGGCCTATAACAATAACGGGAATGGCAGCAGTAAGAGCAATAACAAAAGCAGCACTGGTTCCGCCAGCAATGGAAATCCGGCTGAATCTGCAGAGCTGACAGCTGACGATTATGAGATTATTGCTGCCGGGCTTTCCGTTCTTGGAGAATTCTTCGCTTTTTTAGCACTCGTCAAGGCAAAAGAAGTCACTAAGGAAACCGGGGGACAGGTAGATCTGGCGCCGGATCTGTTTATACGATCACGAAAAAAGGCGATGAAACGGAAATCCCGTCCACCGCGCTGATTTTTTATATGCAGATTCTTCCCTCAAGAGCCTGTTATACGGACTCCAGCGGAAGGGTCTGATGCTGCTCCAAGAGTTCACTAACCTGCTTGCGCTGATCCTCCGGAACATTCACGATAACCAGAATATGCTCCTGTTCAGCATGTTCCGCATACCTGGCAGCATCCTTCTTAGGGATTCCAATACTGATCAGGCTGACGGTAAGACCATCACCTTCCAGGTCTGCCCCTGCCAGCTTGCGCGCTGCCGGTCCTGCAGCCACAGCGGTATCTTCGATCATGTCCAGCCCAACCCCAAGCTCCCTGGCGGTTCCGAACAAGCCCGAATTACCATTTCCGCTCTCCGTTTTTCCAATGCCGGTATCATGGCTGATGATCTCCAGCGTATTCTTCTGTTTCGTGACGGCTGAGATTTGCTTCGCTTTAATTCCACTTTTACGCAAGGACTCAATAGCAAGCGCAGCATCGCTTCTGTGCCCGAATATGCCTATAACCAGTGTAGTCATCTGCAATCCCCTCCTGTTATTGCGATATTAACCGCCTATTTTACCGCTTAAACCAGGAGAAGGGGCTATTAGGTGCGTCATCTTGGTTGAATCAATCTCTAGTAATTCGGTTATAAAGATAGAATCGGGATTATGTTACTAGACATCCATGATCCTAACGGATACATAATGTGTAATTAGAAAATAGGAGGTGCTGCTATGCTGCAAAGTAAGTATTTTCGGACCTGTCTGTCCATTATCGCCTTCTTAACGATTCTCTATCTGGGTTCAAAGGTTTTCTTTCTGTTTAATCCTGTGCTGGCGATTCTAAATCTGCTGCTGGTGCCAATGATGCTGTCGGGATTCATGTATTATCTGCTGCGGCCGCTCGTAAAGTTTCTGGAGAAGCATAATCTGAACCGGGCACTGTCTATTCTGTTAATCTATCTCGTGTTCATCGGCCTGTTCGTGCTCTTCTGGATCCTCGTCTGGCCAACGCTGCGCGAGCAATTCCAGAATTTTATCGACAATATGCCTTACCTTGTCCAAGGAATACAAGATCAATTAAACAAGCTGCAGAGCAATCCTACCTTCTCGCGCTTTTTCAAAGGGGATACCGATCTTTCGGTGAGAGTCTCTGAATATTTGAGCAATGGCGTTACGTGGGTGACCAACTCCATGTCCAATCTTATCGGCGTCATCTCCAGCATTGTCGTCATTATAGCCACGCTGCCGGTCATTCTGTATTACATGCTCAAAGACGGGCATAAGCTGTCGCCGATTCTGCAAAGCCTGATTCCACGGAAATACCGCAAGGAGGGCCAGGTTATTCTGGAGGATATTGACAGTGCGCTGAGCGGTTTTATCGTTACCCGTGTGCTGCTGAATGTTGTCCTTGGCATCATGCTGTATATCGGTTTTTTAATTATCGGGTTGCCCTATTCACTGCTGCTCGCAGTCATCTCCATACCGCTCAACTTCATTCCTTATGTCGGTTCGCTGCTTGCCGCTGTACCGGTGGTTATCGTCGGATTCATCGAATCTCCATCGATGGCGATCTGGTCGCTCGTTATTATAGTCATTGCCCAGCAAATTCAGGATAATGTACTCTCTCCGATCATTTACGGTAAATCGCTGGATGTGCATCCGCTAACCACGGTTGTCCTTGTGCTGGTGGGTGGAGACTTCTTCGGGATTATCGGGGTATTGATTGCTCTGCCGGTCTACATGATTGCCAAAATCATCTTTTTGCGGATCTACGAGATTGTCATTGCAGAAAGGGTGGAGGAAATTCAGATCACCCCAGAGGAGAAGCTGTAGGAAAAATAAAAAGGGCAGTGCCGCTCCTTCCGGAGGGCACTGCCTTTTGTTTGGGGATCTGCTTAGCCCCGCAGGGAACGGACCACAAATAGGTGTGAGCCTTTCATCAGGTTCTGTCCGTCCTGGAGGGTAACCGAGCCTTTGGTATGCGAGATGATTACCGAGTTAAAAGCGATCAGCTGATCACCCCTCCAGACGGTTACCGCTGATTTAAAATAAACTGCGTTGTCAAACTGCTGCCGTTCTCTCATGACGTATCCGACGGAGTGTAGAACCGGGGGCAAAGCTCTCTCTTTGGGAGCGAGTGCCTTTATGAACACAATGTCACGAAAAGGTACAGCAATTTCCTGATGGCCGATAACGGCCACCGAAGCCGCAGGGTCCCATTTGCGCAGCACGCCCTTCATGATTGTGTACGGCGGTTCGCCGCAATACATAATGACAGGTCTGCCTACCCAATGCTTCATTGCTCCACCCCCTTCGCTGTGTCCTAGCTACCTATACATTCGGTATGGACCAATCTATTCCTTTCAAACCATGTGACTCCAAAAATTGATTTGCCTGTGAAAAAGGCCGGCTGCCTAAAAATCCGCGGTGTGCGGAGAACGGACTAGGATGCGGAGACTGAATGATCTTATGACGGCTCCGGTCAATGTTGGCCCCTTTTTGCTGGGCATGGCTGCCCCAGAGGATAAATACGACCGGCTCTGTCCGTTCATTCAGCTTCTCCATAATGGCACCGGTAAATGTCTCCCAGCCCAGTCCTTTATGAGAATTGGGTTGTCCTTCACGTACAGTTAAGACTGTATTAAGCATCAGCACGCCTTCTTCGGCCCAATGCAGCAATGAGCCATGATTCGGAGCCGTTACCCCTGTATCGTTATGCAGCTCCTGATATATATTGCGCAGTGAAGGCGGAATCCGCACCCCGGGCTTCACTGAAAAGCTTAACCCGTGAGCCTGGCCCGCTCCATGATAAGGGTCCTGTCCCAGTATAACGACCCGCGTCTTGCTGTAAGGCGTCAGCTTGAGTGCCGAGAACAGCAAATCCTTCGGCGGGTAGACCGTATATTCGCCGTACTCCGCATCTAACGTGTTAAGCAGCTCCTGAAAATAGGGTTTCTCTGTTTCCTGCTGCAGTACCTCATCCCAATCGTTGCCGAACATCCCCGGTCTCCTCCCGCCTTTGCCTGCTGGCAGATCTATCGTTCAACTAATATAATCTATTACCCAATTCCGGGGGCTATTTCCGCCCGTAATCCGCCTTGATCTCGCCCCACTCCTTGGTCTGCCATTTCAGGACCTTATTGTCATAGGTATTCGTCCGCAGCCAGTGTTCTGCCCGGTCAATCAGCGTCCAGATCTCCTCTGTTGAAGCATCCCGCGCCAGTGTTGTGGCTACCTTCTTCTGCTTGACCCATTTCATGGCATTGACGGAATCGCTGTAAACGGTCTTGCTGCTGCCCTCTTTTTTCAACAGCGCCAGCGCGTGAACGATCGCCAGGAACTCTCCAAGATTGTTCGTGCCTTTCTTAATCGGACCGCAGGAGAAGATAATGTCCCCGGTCTGGGTATCCACGCCCTTATATTCTACCGGACCCGGGTTGCCCCGTGTACCGACATCCACAGAGATACTGTCGTAATCAATCTCCTCCGACGTCGGAACGGAAGCGCTCCGGCTCCACGGGCTTGCCGGTTTGCCCTTAGCCCCTCCGGATGCTGCAGCACCAGTTCCCCAATTGCCTTTCCAGCCTGCCTTATAGGCGGTATCTGCTGCTGCCTTAGACTCATAGGACTTGTATTTGGCCCCCGTGTAATGATCGGTCTGGGCCTGGCATTCTGCCCAAGTGCTATATACTCCCGGCTGCTTGCCTTCCCATACTACATAATATTTCTGTTTTGCCATGATTACTGCACCCCCTGCCGCCAAAAATTCATCAGAAGAATATTGTAATCTAAACCGCGTCCAGATTGAAGTGCATTTATTGCTGCTGCCTGCAGCCCGGAGGAAAAGCTGGATAATTATTTGTGGAAGGGCTCATACTATGGCGGACTGTTCAATCCAGCACCTTGAGCGCAGTATCGATGATATTCTGCAGTTTGCTCCGATCCTGTGTCATTTTGACCATAACACGCAAGCCTACCAGCACGTTGTGAAGATAGGCTGCCATATCAGCCGGTTCATAGCTCCGCTGAAGCTCTCCGCTCTCCTGTCCGTGCCGCAGCAAACGCTCGAAGAGCCGCTCAGTGTGCAGGAAAGCATCATTCACCTTGGCTGCCGCATCCGGATCCAGATTGGAAAGCTCCACCGCAGTATTGACGAGCAGGCACCCTTTCGGTTCAATCTCTTCCCGGAGTACGGCCATTTCAAACAACAGCCGGATAGCCTCCTTGGCGGAGGACAGCCCTTCGACCCGGTTCTCCATCTTGGAAGAAAAGATTTCTGCATAACGGTCTATCACTTTCATATATAAAGTATGCTTATCGCCAAAGGTATCGTACATGCTCCGTTTATGGATTCCCATACCGGAAACCAGGTCCTGCATGGAGGTTTTCTCATAACCTTGCTGCCAGAAGATCGTCATTGCCTTTCCGAGTACGTTGTCAACATCAAACTCCTTGCTTCTAGCCATAATCATGCTCCTTTCTGGTGCTATTTTACCATTTATAGAACGTTCGGTAAATATTACTCAAAATCGTGAACTTAATCACTTCAATTCTGCACCAATCATTCTATATTAATTTTGAAGCTATTGGAATGGGTAGCCTTAACATAACTTTGTTGAAAAGAAATGAGGTGCAGCGATGCATTCGCCAGTACGCCGACTGCTTCTATCGATCCTGCTGTCTTTAGTGCTCCTTCTCTTGTCATGCAGCAGACAGGCAGCGGAGCAGAATCCGGTATTCCGGATTCAGTCCGGCCAGCATATAAAACTTCTCACGACAACAGATACACATTATTTATCCCCTCGACTAACCGATAACGGCCCGGCTTTCAGCCGTTTTCTGGCTGCGGGGGACGGTAAACAGGTCACCTACAGCGACGAAACGCTGGATACCCTGGAATACGATATCGGACTTCAGCAGCCGTCGGCAGTCATTATCAGCGGAGACCTGACCCTTAACGGGGAAAAAGCCAGCCATCAGGACTTTGCCAAGCACCTGCAGTCTATTGAGCAGCGCACCGGTACACGGGTCTATGTGATCCCCGGTAATCACGATGTGCAGAACCCTTGGGCCCGGAGCTTCGAAGGAGAGCGGCAAATTCCTGTGGACTCCGTCTCCCCCAAAGTATTCCGCAGCATTTACGGTGCTTTCGGTTATGAAGAAGCGGTGTTATCGGATAAAGATTCGCTAAGTTACCTGGCTGCCCCTTCGGATGACCTCTGGCTCCTGATGCTCGATACCAGCCAATACCGGAGCAATAAAAAACTGGGCCACCCCCAGCTGGACGGCCAGCTGTCTGCATCCACGCTGAAATGGATTGATGATTGCGGCAGACTTGCGGCAGACAGCGGAGCGCATATCCTAGCGGTCATGCATCACAGCCTGCTCGACCACAGTGAATTCATTCAGGACGGCTTCACGATTAATGACAATAATCAGGTCATCGAAACGCTTGTCCGGAACGGCATTACCACTGTTTACAGTGGACACATCCATATTCAGGATATCCGCAAGTACAGTGCAGAGGGTACGGATATCTATGATATTGCTGAAAGCGCGCTCTCCGTCTACCCGCATCAATATGGTGTTCTAACCTATTCTCCCGCAGATCAGACACTTGATTACAGCACCTCCAGGCTGAATGTGGAGCTGTGGGCAAAAGCAGCAGGAAGCACAGATTCAAACCTGCTTCACTTCAATACTTACAGCGAAGAGGCATTCCGGAAGCTGTCCGCGGACCGGAGCTATGCGCGTTTATCACAGGACAGCCGTTATGCCAACTATACGACCACCCAGCTCCAGGCCATGGCTGACGTTGTCGGTAAGCTCAATGAAATTTATTTTGCCGGGACAGCAGATTCGGATCATGCAGCCGTTCTTGCCTCGGAAGGCTACGGTCTCTGGCAGGACGCACCGGCAAGCGGATTACGGAGTTATGTTATGGGCATGGCTAAGCTAGAACAAAAGGATAATCATCACCTGCAGGTAAAATTAACCGGCCGGTAGGGTTTAAGCAACGTGAATTACGTTTAAGTAGGGTCGAGCAGAATAATTCAATAGGCTCAAAGGAGGATGACAATTCAATGTTCAAACGCATGGATGAAATCATGATTGAGATCCCCGATGTCGAGAAGCCGGACCCGAATGCTGCAGCAGCCGTACAGGAGCTTTTAGGCGGTAAGTTCGGAGAAATGTCCACCCTCAACAATTATCTGTACCAGTCCTTTAATTTCCGCTCCAAAGAAAAGCTGAAGCCCTTCTACGATCTGGTGATGAGTATTACCGCCGAGGAGCTGGGGCATGTGGAGCTGGTCTCCCACGCGGTAAATAAATGCCTTAGAGGATCCACCGAATATAAAAAACCGGATTCCACTCCCCTGGATGCCGTAAAGGATGCCCGCTTATCGTATCATTTCCTGGCCGGGGCACAGGGTGCCATGCCATTTGACTCGATGGGTAATCCCTGGACCGGTGCCAATGTCTTCAACAGCGGCAATCTTGTAGAGGACCTGCTGCATAATTTCTTCCTCGAATGCGGGGCAAGAACACATAAAATGAAAGTCTATGAAATGACTGATCATCCGGCTGCCCGCGCGGTCGTCGGTTTCCTGCTGGTCCGCGGCGGCGTCCATGTTGTGGCTTACGCCAAGGCGCTGGAAATCGCTACAGGCGTGAACGTGACCAAGCTGGTGCCGGTTCCGTCATTAAGCAATAAATCCTTCACCGAAGCCAAGAAATACGAGGAAAAAGGCGTTCATACGAAGCTATACACCTGGAGTGACCAGGATTTCAGCTCCATTGACCAGATCTGGAAAGGCACTCATCCGGAGGATGGGCTCCCGCTTGAAGTTATCGCCGGCGCACCAAAGGGCGTACCGATTCCTGAAGCCCCTGAATCCAAAGAAGAGTTCGCACCCGGCATTTCTGCCGAAGACTTTAAGGAAATAGCCAGACGGCTTAAAATGGCCGGCAACATTACGGACTAGCATATATAAGCAAAAGGGCGCCTGCCTGTGCAGGACGCCCTTTTGCTTATTGCTTCAATCATATCCGCTGACCGATCGATCGTATTCCCCCACACCCGGCTAGCTAAAACACGAGCAACAGCGAAAACTGTGGCAGCAAAGGCCGCCTCATCCTTCCTCCTTCAATACAGATTCTGCAAAAAAGATACCTCCCGTGTACGGGAAAGTATCTTGGAATGAATCAATTATCTAGGTTTCATAGCAAAAAGACGCCGCCGATTCCAGCACACCGGCAATATACCCGGATACCTCAACATGAACAGGATGGACAAGATAGGCTTCGAGGTCTTCCATCGTCTCATATTGAACAATCAGCATCAGATCGTAAGCACCGCTGCGGATATCCGTCTCCACCCGCAAATCCCGGATGTACTCTATCTTCCCTTGCATGCTGAGCAGCTTGTCCCTTGCGGCAGCAATACTCTCAGGACTGTGTTCTTTCAGCTTAATCATCAAATTATTAATGATCATCTTCCGCTTCCTCCTGCCTGATCAGCTTCAAGATTGAGCAGCGCTGATGCAGCTTCGCGCCCGTTCACCAGCAGCGTAATCCGGTGCTCTCCCGGATAATGGCGGCGGGTCGTCAAATCTGCCCAGCGGTGCGTCCGCACCGCTGATAGCCTCGAACCTCCCGGCACTGTCTTATCGGACAGCAGGAACAGCTTGCGTGAGGTTTTCCCGCCCGCCTTCACGAAGTCTATGCCGTATTCAATCCGGATACGCACGGGGTCACCTTCACGGACCGAAAGACTGTAGCGCAGCTCGCAGCTGCCGCCAATCTGCAGCACAGACGGATCTACAGACAAAGAGGCAGCAGCCACCAGCGGCATATCGTCCGTCTCGTCCGCATACCCGAATAAAGCCATAATCTCCGGGTTTGCTTGGCGGATCAGGGAGCGGCAGCCATGCCGCACAATCCAGTCCGTGTGTTCACTAACCCCCTTCCAGCGGCGTGCAATGCCTATGACCACATCCGGGTGGTCCTTGGCAATGTCGTTCAGATTGTTTGCGACACTTTTGCGCACATACAGCGAGGGGTCTGCCTTCAGCTGCTCCAGCACCGGCAGGACCGGAGACGGGTCGCGCTTGAACATCGGCAGCGCCTGGCCCCAGGGCAGGCGTGGCCGGCTGCCTTCGCTGGCCAGCCGCCGCACATGCTCATTGTCATGGCGCGACCAGACCCGCATCTGTGCCATCATGCGCTGCGGGTCACGCAGCATAAACGGCCTGACGGCAAACTCAGCCGACGATCCCGGGGTAAACCGTTCCAGCGCTGCCATCGACAGCTCCCAATGCCCTTCCCCCTGCCCGTATACCTCGACGAAATCGGGAAAGATCAGGTACGGAAAACCAGTGCACTCCCCATCTACCGCATATAGAACAGTCAACGCCTCTTCATAATCTGCTGGCAGAAAAGTTCCCAGCGTCTCCGTAATCCGCCGCATCCGGGCTTTCAGCTCCAGTTCCTCCCACGGCTCCTTCATTGCCGCCGCGACGAAATCATCCGTGTTAAACACGCTATATACCCGGGCAAGCTTCATGCCGAAGCTCCGCAGAAATCCTTCATTGTACATTGCTTTTAATGGTTCTGCCATGAGTTAATCCTCCTGCTGATTCTTCAAAACTTCTGTATGAAGCATACCATGGGAAACTGGACAGCCTTGTGTCATGTTCGTATATCAGCTTTGGAAAATCTTCTTCCGGAGACTTATACCTCCTACCGCGCAGCCCTTCCGGCGATGCCTACGCCCGGCTCATACTCTTCGTCTTCCAAGAACGGGGAGAGGCTCCAAAGCTCTGCCATGCTTATCACGTCATCCTCACCCGGCACAGGGAGCTCCTCATAATCTTCTTCGCTATACTCAGTAACGGCGCCGTCTTCATCGTTAGCTTCATCATCTTCGTAAAGATCATATCCGGCGAATATCAACCCGTTGTCTAATTCTTCCGCCGTCAGCTCCCCTTCGTCAACAATTACCTCATCAGACTCGCCCACATAGCTGTAGGCACGGATCAGCTCCCCGTCAACAGCCTTGGCCCAGGCATGGTAATCAACAACACGGTGTGTGGCGAAATAACAAGCCTCACCATACCGGCTGCTGAGCCGTTTCACCGTTTCCAGCGGATTGTCTTCTCCTGACGCGTTCAAATCCGGCATAAAAGAATTAACGGCAAGAGTCCAGCCATTAACAGCCGGTGACACAAAGTAGTACCCTTGATAGGCACCGGCCAACCCTGTCTTCCAGTTAGCCGGCTGAGGTTCATTCAAATTGAAAAACGCGGCAACCGATGCCGTATCCGCTGTCCGGATTGCATACCATTGGCATTTATAGCCGAAGCTTACCGGAGAATCCGGGCTTGGATCAAACATATGAACACTCTCCTTAGTTCAGTCTAGGTCATTTTCACAGATCTGGATTAAGATTGATCAAAAGAATGCAGCAGGATATTTCAGCTCACCCCGAAGACCGTTCAGCCCGCCTTCATGTAGCTCACATACCTGAAACACATCGTCCTCCACCGGGAACTGCAGAAGCTCCAGCCCATAGGCTCTCGCCGGTACAAAACCGAATCTGGGATAATACGAGGGATATCCGATCAGCAGGACTGCACCGAAGCCCAGCTTCGCGGCCCGTCTTTTCCCCTCTTCAATCAGCAGCCCGCCGACGCCTCTTCCCTGGTAATCCGGACGAACCGCAATCGGTGCCAGCACAATCACCTGATGTTCCCGGTCATCCTCCATTACCTTGGCTCCGCTGATCAAGACATGGCCGACAATCTCTCCCGCCTCTTCAGCAACTATGGACAGCTCCGTAATAAACTCTTCAGAAGCTCTAATTCTTTCAACCAGCTTCGCTTCATCCTCACGATTGCCGAACGCAATCTCATTCAATTGAAAGACCTGTTCATAATCCTTTACATTTTCGGTTCTAATCTGCATGCATTGCTCTCCTCGCATCATTAACTGATATCGTTAAATTGTAGTGGGAAATTCTCCTGCTAATTCATTTGTTTCTACCTAAAGACGGAATATAGTTGGAATACCTCCAGCTAATTTCACAAAAACCACTGATTTAGGCTCGTAAAGGAGAAATTAGTGGGAGGAAATCCAACTAGTATTTGACTACATCCAGTCGAGCCGAAGTTAAGGTGGAGGAAATCCCACTAATGTACTGCTGCCCAAATTCATCAGTTTAGCAGCTTTTCCACTTCTTCAATGCTCTTCTTCGCTCTGCTGTTCAGCGTTCGCTTGTCCCGCAGCCCAAGCTGCTGCAGCTCATGACCGGGGTCGATGACCAGCGGCTGGACTATGACCGCCTCCAGAATCTGCACTGCCGTGCGGCAGGCACTGAATAGCTGCTCACGGGAAATCAGCAGCTTATGGGCACGGATAATGCCAACCAGCCCCTCCGCATACATCAGCCTGACGATACTGTCCGCGCTCATGATGTTGCGGTCCGCGAACGAAACGGTTTTTTCTACGATCACCGGGTCTTGATATTGTCTGGAGAGTGTCTCCAGCCCCGCAACCGCTTCCCAGTCTCTTATAGACAACCGCTGCAGATAATCGCCCGCCAGCTCCTGGAGCCACTGCTGCTCAGTCTCCTTGGGGATGCTGTACTCTTGATAGGTCTTCAGTACACCTTCACGGTGCATCTGAACCAGGCTGCCGGAATAGCGGACAAACAGCTCACGGGCCCGCAGACATTCATCATTCATTTTTCCGCTTCCCGCCTTTCATACAAATTGTTATGTTTTCATCACTTTTGCAAAATAAAACCTGTTTTCAAAATTCACAGCCTGTCGTAAAATAATTGAAAAGCTTTTTTCGGGCAAATTGGATTCAAGCTACTTAACGGGGGGACCGGGACGATGCCGAAAACACTTGTAAAAAACATCGATTTTTTTGTTGCCGCCATGTCGCAGACCTTTGTATCCGCGCTGCAGCTTGACCCTGACGGAATGTATTCCCAGGTCGGCTACGGAATTATTGAGAAGTTCTCTGAAGAATATGTGCGTGTAAAACGATTTGACGGCTCCGTCTCGCATTATGACCGGGAAATCACGAAATTTCAGCATAACCGGGCTTAACACCTAAGTAATACTTCCCTTTCAGAGCGGATTTTCCTGCTCCTGGTATCTAATAACCTCACATGTGTCCTGGTTCAAATGCTCCGGACCGGTTTACTGGTTACATAGTATATGCGTTTCTGGCATATCCTAACTTTTACTGACCGGAAAGGATGAGCAACATGAGCGATAAGGACAAGTTCAAGGATGAACGGGGAGCAGCATTTGAGCAGATTCCGGAACCTGACCACAGCAGGCTTGGGCAAGAAGGCGCCACCGGCAAGGTAGAGGATATCGTTGGAGGCATTGTTGATAATGTGCAGGAAAGCCTGACTGGGGAGAAGGATAAGCATTCCGGGAAGGACAAGTGAGCAGTAGCCTGAAAAGGGTAACCAAGTTCCAGATAACCTGAAAGCAAACTTGTCAGCCCTTTCGCTTCCTAATAGGAAGTAGGAAGGGCATTATTCGTGTTCCGGGACGAACTGAATCTAAGAATTTCCGGTGCCAAGTCCTTACAAGTTTATTTCTTGCGTTTCCGGCAGGCTTTCCCCAGGCCCATGCTGGGCGTACTATACAAAAAGCAGACACCTGACTTCATGCACCCGCCTTTTTTGATGTTCACCCTGCTTGGTGTTAAGAGAAATTAAAGTAATAGCGGTGTTGAATATTAGACTAAGAATCCTATGTACTACACCTTCACTACAATATAAAGGGAGCTGCATGGCTGCAGCTCCTCTATCGTTCTAATATATTTGAAAATTGGAGTATTAATGTCTATCCGTTGTCCGGTTGACATGGACATCCCGGTCCCGCCGTTTCAAACCGGCCAATCCCGCTAAACCCAACAGACCCAGCAGGCCCCAGTTACCGTGATCCTCATCATCATTGTTGTCTGCAGCTTGCACTTGAGTGGTGTCAGTGTTACCAGAATTAGTGGTGCTGGTATTCTCTACTGAATCCGCAAAGGCTGCCGATGCACCAAGACTTGAAACGATGAGTACCGTCAGAAACATTGTCTTAACTTTTAACATAATGATCAGCTCCTCTAGGTGATGTTAAGTCTGATTATTATCTAACCTATGTGAGCTATGGTGAATCATTTGCAGAAAATGGGATTAAACTGAATAGCATCGAAATATTCTTCTGATAGTTGGTTACAGTTGCTTTCCGGGTCAACCCTGCAGCTGCTTCAGCTCATAAAAAGCGCCTTTGCGGCTCATCAGCTCTTCAAAGGTTCCAGCCTCTGCTACCTGCCCGTCCTTCATGACCACAATCCGGTCCGCATCGCGGATGGTCGACAGCCGGTGAGCCACGATAAAGGTGGTCCGCCCGCGCATCAGCTCCCGCATCGCTTTTTGGACAATAAACTCAGAGATGTTGTCGAGGGCAGAGGTGGCTTCATCCAGCAAAATAATCTCCGGATCACGGATCATCGCCCGGGCAATGGCAATCCGCTGGCGTTGTCCGCCTGACAGCTTGCCGCCGTGTTCCCCAATCAGTGTATCGATGCCCTGCGGCATCTGAGAGATCACATCCTGCAGATTGGCCAGCCGGATGACCTCCTCGAGCTTGCTGTCCGGTACATCCGTCAGCCCGAAGGTGATATTGCTGCGGATGGTGCCTGAGAACAGCACGGTGCTCTGCGGCACGACAGCCAGCTTCTGGCGGTACATGCGCATATCCAGCTCATCCAGCGGCCTGCCGTCCACCAATATCATGCCGCCGGTCGGCCGGTAAAATCCCACCACCATGTTAAGCACCGTAGATTTGCCCGCACCCGATTCACCCACCAGTGCGATGCATTCCCCGGGTCGGACGGTTAAATTGAAATCCTTGAGCACATGCTTGTCTGTATCTTTATAGCTGAACTGCACCTGGCGGAATTCATAAGCACCGCGCAGCGAGTCTACCGCCGCAGTTCCCTGATATTCTTCAATTTGCGTGGAGGTCAGCACCTCCGAGATCGAATAGATGGACTCAAACCCCCTGGCGAATTGCGGATATACACCCAGCAGACTGTTGATCGAGGCCAGAATCGTCGAGAAAAACCCCTGATACATGACCACATCCCCGACCTGAATCTTCCCCTGATACGCGAGTACGCAGGTGAAGCCGAGACACAGCAACTGAAACAGTGTGAACACGACCCAGCTGGAAGCCCCGAACAGCGCTTCGGTGATATCGAGCCGGTATCCTTTTCCCTTCAGCTCAGACAGCGTCGTATCCACTTTGCCGATTTCCACTTCTTCCAGCCCGTGTGCCCGGGTCACCGGGATCATCTCCACCGTTTCCGCCACCTGTCCGGACATGTTCTCAATCTGGCGGCGGAATTCACGGTTGCGGGTACGGATTTTTTTCCGGAAGAACGTAATCAGCAGGACGCCAAAAGGAATGACCAGCACGAAGAACAGGGTTACCTGCAAGCTTTTGAAGGCGGTAATGGTGATGGCGATCAGCACATTAGTTACAGCCGGGACAAAGGAATACATCATCTGCTTGGACAGTGTCTCGATAGTTTCCACATCACGCAGCACCTTGGACTGCAGCCGCCCGGCCCGCAGATCCGTATGGTAGGTCATGGACAGATGCTGGAGCTTGCGGATCAGAGTGCCGCGTAAACCCGCCTCAACCTGACGGGAAGACCGGCTCATGAAGCTGACATGCATATAGGCGGACGGAATATTCTGCACAATGACAACGGATACAATCGCCAGATCGAGCCATAGCCAATTCAGACTGCTTAAGTCCGGGCGGCTGAGATGATTAATAATATCGGCGGTAATTACGGGTATGACCCAGGTCGGAGCATGCTTAAGGATATAGAACAACAGCGAGACGAGCAGATTGATTCTCATCCCTCTGTACAGCAGCAGCAGCGTATGGAATGGGCGGTCCTTCTTGATTTCCCGGCTCATAAACAGCTGTTCAAAGTCCGGCATGCCCTCTTCTCTGCGCTCCATAATCTCCACCCCCTTTTCCGGTAATGGCTTGTGCTATGCAGCTACTTCCAGAACTCCGTCCCAGCAAAGACCTGCGCTTTATCCGGCCCAGCCTCCCCCTCCCCTGGTAAAAGGGCCCAAGGCACACGCTGCTCCCGCAGCTTATCATCATCCGCTATGCCGTATTCCCGGTAACGGACCGTTGTTTCATTGGCCGGATTGCCCCAGTAATCCCAGCCGGAGGGATGAATATGGGATCCGAGCCGGCAATTCACAAACTCCGTCCTAGCATAACCGCGCCATGGGCGTCCAAGATACACTCCGGATACACCTTCGGCAGCCGTCAGATAACATTCATCAAAAACATACCCGTAGCTCTGCCCCTGCGGAGTAGACGCTGCTGTTATGAAGCCGGACCCTTCGTTAGTGGACTTCAGGCTGCGGATTTCACAATGCTCAAAATAGGCGGCCGCTCCGCCGAAAATAAAGTCCACCGTCCCTTCGATATAACAGCCCGTGTACAGCTGGCGGCAGATTTCACGCCGCTCCTGCAGCGGGATGCCGCCGAAGGGGCCACCGTGCTTGTTGGCCGCCGGCAGCGGGCCGGTAAAGATAGTGTCCTGATGCCCCTTAAACGTACAGTTGCGGAACACTGTTTCATCGCAATGGGCATACAAGGCAAGAGCCTGCCCGATATCAGGGCCTTGCCCCGCGGTATTGACAACGATAAGGTTCTCAACAATCAGCCTGCTGCCGCCCAGAAACAGGGTCGGTGTGGCGAAGGTCCCTTGTTCTTCTCCGGTTTCATCCAGCTGCCGGGCATAGCGGTTACTCCTGATCATCACCTCTCCGATGCCGGTTATCGTCAGGTCCGACCGGTATATCCTCACATTCTCTTCATACACGCCAGCCAAAATATACAGCGTCTGGGCTTCACCCGCAGGCAGCTGCTCAAGTACATCTACCGCCTCTGTGATTGTCTGATAATCGCAGAAGGCTTCTTTTCCCACCAGCATGACTTATCCTCCCAGTCCTTATTCGCCCGTCCTTGCCGGAAATATACTACCCATTCCAGTTCCCTATTTCATCTTCCGGTCTTGTCAAACAAGCAAGTTGATTATAGCGCTCAAGCGAGGTCTATGCCAACAAAAATTTTAACGTGTGCATTTCATTATGTTCTTGACTTGAAGGGGCTTGAGGACTACACTGAAATCGTTAACAATTCTATTGCCGGGGAGAACTTATGATTACCATCAAAGATATTGCCCGTGTTGCCGGCGTCTCCCACACCACTGTGTCCAGAGCGCTGAACGGCAGCCCGCTGATCAAGAAGGTCACCCGCGACAAGATTGAGAAAATCGCCGCGGAAATGAATTATGTGCCGAATTACAGCGCCAAGAGTCTGGTTACCAAGCGCTCTTTTACCATCGGGCTGTTCTTCTCCAGTATTGATCAGGGAACCTCGTCAAGCTTTCTTGTGGATGCGATCAAAGGGATCAGCCATGTGCTGGATGAGAATTTCAACCTGACCGTTCACGGGATCGACGGCGTCCACAACTACGGAAACATTCAGCCGCAGCGTTTTGACGGCATTCTTGTCATGAGCCAGAGCGATGAGGATAATGCTTTTATTTACCATGTCAAGACGATGGGCATTCCCCTGGTCGTGCTGAACCGCCAGCTGGAGGACCCGGGTATTATGAACGTGGTGGCGAACGACCGCGAAGGCGTCAAGGAAGCTATCGATTATGCGGTCTCGCAAGGACACCAGCGGCTGGCTATTATTGAGGGCAAACCCGGCTTCAAATCTTCGACCGAACGCAAGCAAGGCTTTATGGACAGTCTGATTGAACATCGCCTGCAGCTGAATTCCGATTATTTTGCAGCAGGGGATTACAGTATTGAGAGCGGTTATGCTGCAATGACTGCCCTGCTCAGCCTTTCGGAGCCGCCGACTGCCGTATTCTGTTCCAATGATGATATGGCCATCGGTGCCATGAATGCCTGCTACGCCCACAAGATCAGCATCCCGCAGCAGATTTCCCTGCTCGGATTCGACGATATTATGTTCGCCCGGTATACGAATCCCGCGCTGACGACAGTCCGCAAGCCGATTGCCGATATCAGTGAGCTAGGTACGAAGATGCTGATCCAGCTGCTTCAGCAGCCGGAGACGAAACCGCAGCAATTATTCGTTAAGACCTCACTCGTCGTGCGTGATACTGTTGCAGGGTGTTAAGCAGCCCCTATCATCTTTGTTTCTTGCAGAACCGGATGCCCTTCCCAAGCGGAAGGATTATCCGCTTCTTCCTGATAAAAATGTTCACGTGTGCATTTATTATGTATCTTAAAGGAGATTGTGAAACCATGACAAAACGCCTATCCAGAAGCACCCAGCCCGGCTTGCCCGTGTATCCTGAACGAATGATCCAATTCGGTGAAGGCAACTTCATGCGCGCCTTTGTAGACTGGCAGCTGCAGCAGATGAACAACCAGGGATTGTTTAACGGCAGTGCAGTGCTGGTACAGCCGATCGGCCAGGGGCTTGGCGCACTGATGGCTGAACAGGATAATCTGTACACCGTGCTGCTAAACGGCATCATGCAGCAGCAGACCGTGAATTCCCGGGAGATCATCGCAAGCGTCAGCCGGGTCATCAGTCCCTACGAAGACTACGCAGCCTATCTGGCATTGGCTGAGGACGATGGACTTGAATTCATCACCTCCAACACCACCGAAGCCGGTATTGCCTATCACGCGGGAGAGCTGAATGATGCTCCGCCGAAGAGCTTCCCGGCCAAACTGACGGCACTGCTCTATAGACGTTTTGAGCTGGGCAAAAAGGGCTTTGTCATAATCCCCTGCGAGCTGATTGATCGCAACGGTGAGAAGCTGCGGGAGATTGTGCAGCAGTACGCTGCTGAGTGGCAGCTGGGCGATGCCTTCGATAAATGGTTAGTTGAAGAGAACACCTTCTGCTGCAGCCTGGTGGACCGGATCGTGCCGGGATACCCGCGTGATAAGGCAGCTCAACTGGAAGCAGAACTGGGCTATCTGGACAATCTGATGGTCACCGCCGAGCCTTTCCTGTTCTGGGTGATTGAAGGCCCCGCATGGCTGTCCGAGAAGCTGCCGCTGGCGGAAGCCGGACTTAACGTCGTTGTGACTGACGATATGACCCCTTACCGTGAACGCAAGGTGCATCTGCTGAACGGCCCGCATACCGCAATGGTGCCGCTTGCCATGATGGCCGGCCTGAAAACTGTCGAAGATGTAATGAATGACGAGACCTTCTTACGGTTTGTACAGGATCTGATGAACGATGAGCTGATCCCGATGCTGGATCTGCCTGCTGACGAGCTGACCTCCTACTCTGCTGCTGTACTGGAGCGGTTCAAGAATCCGTTCGTCCGTCATGAGCTGGCATCCATCTCACTGAACAGCATATCTAAATTCAAGTCCCGGCTGCTTCCGGTTCTGCTCCGCTACCAGCAGGAGCGCGGTAAATTGCCTGAGCTGATGACGCTCGCCTTTGCCGCCCTGCTGCTTAGCTACCGGGGAGACCGTGTGGCACGTCAGGACGGTGCCGAAGTACTGGAAGTATTCGATCTGGCCTGGAGCCATCCGGGCAGCTTCGTGCAGACCATCCTGAAGAATGACAGCCTGTGGGGCCAGGATCTGACACTGGTGCCAGGTCTGGCTGACGCCATCGCGGCCAAACTTCAGGAGCTTGAGAGCACAGACAGCCGTGCCGTGCTGCAGCAGGTTGTGAGCTGATAGAGATCTATATAAAAAATTAACAGTTTAATCTATATATCAAACCTTTTAGGAGGGACAGACAGCATGAAACGATTAATGAAAATGAACCCAAGGGATACGGTGGCTGTAGCGCTGCGCCCCATCCCTGCCGGTGAACAGCTTGAGTTCGAAGGGCTGACGCTGCAGGCAGGCCAGGATATCCCTCAGGGCCACAAAATTGCATTAACCGCCTTCGCACCGGATGACGTAATCACCAAATACGGCTATCCCATCGGCCACGCGATTGCTCCAATTGCAGCGGGCGACTGGGTCCATACGCATAACATCAAGACCAACCTTGCCGGAGAAGAGGAATATGACTATAAGCCCGAGCTCCATCCGGTCACCTATCCGAAGCGGGAGTTGACCTTTCAAGGCTACCGGCGTGCTAACGGCAAGGTCGGCATCCGCAATGACCTGTTCATTATCCCTACAGTCGGCTGTGTGAATGGCATTGCCGAACAAATGCTGACGGAGTTCAAGGCCGCGCATCCGGATCTCGGCGGCTTTGACAATTTCACTGTGCTGAAGCATCCTTACGGCTGCTCACAGCTTGGAGATGATCACCGCATGACCCGCAGTATCCTGCTGGATGCCGTGAATCACCCCAATGCCGGAGGTGTGCTCGTGTTCGGCCTCGGCTGTGAGAACAATATCGTCGCAGAATTCCGGAGCATGCTTGGCGATTACGACGAATCACGGGTCAAATTCCTTGTAGCCCAAGAGGTGGGCGATGAGGTCGAGGCCGGGCTTGCCCTGCTGGAGGAGCTGTATGAAGCCGCAAAGGATGATGCCCGCGAGCCGGTTCCGCTCAGCGAGCTGAACATCGGCCTGAAATGCGGCGGCTCTGACGGCTTCTCCGGCATTACCGCCAACCCGCTGCTGGGTGCCTTCTCCGATTTCATCATCTCCCAGGGCGGCACTTCGGTATTGACGGAAGTACCGGAAATGTTCGGTGCAGAGAAAATGCTGATGGCCCGTGCAGAGAGCCGTGAGGTCTACGAAGATATCGTCTCCCTGATCAATAATTTCAAGCAGTACTTCCTCTCCTACGGTGAACCGGTGTACGAGAATCCTTCGCCGGGCAATAAGGCCGGAGGCATCAGTACCCTGGAGGACAAATCGCTCGGCTGTACCCAAAAGGCCGGAACCTCTCCGGTCGTCGATGTGCTGCAATACGGCGTGAAGCTGCGCAAAAAAGGCCTCAGCCTGCTGCAGGCGCCGGGCAACGACCTTGTGGCCGCTTCCGCGCTGGCTGCCTCCGACTGCCAGCTGGTGCTGTTCACCACCGGCCGGGGAACACCGTTCGGCAGCTTCGTGCCTACAGTTAAGGTAGCTACCAACAATGAGCTATTTGCCAAAAAAGGCCACTGGATGGACTTCAACGCCGGGCCGCTGCTGGAAGTGCCGATGGCCGAAGTGCTCGAAGAATTTATTAGTTATATTATCGCAGTTGCCAGCGGCCAAAAAACACGTAATGAGCAGAACGAAGTACGCGAGCTGGCCATTTTCAAAACCGGAGTAACGCTATAATCTCTTATCCTAAATCCATGTAAAGGGAGCGTCATCATGTTTTTAAACGACGATTTTTTATTAACCACCGAACCTGCCCGGCAGCTCTTCCATCAACATGCCAAAGCGATGCCGATCATCGACTACCACTGCCACCTCGACCCGCGGGAAATTTATGAGGACCAGCCATTCAAAAACCTGACTGCTGCCTGGCTCTACGGCGATCACTACAAATGGCGGCTGATGCGTGCAAATGGGGTTCCGGAATCACATATTACCGGAGACGCTACGGATTACGACAAATTCCTGGCCTGGGCCAGAACGCTTCCCAAAGCTGTCGGCAACCCGCTCTACAGCTGGACCCATCTGGAGCTGCGCCGCTTCTTCGGTGTATCAGAGCTGCTGAATGAGGATTCTGCCCCGGCCATCTGGGAGCAAGTGAACCGCAAGCTGGCTGAACCGGAATTCACACGGCGGGGGCTGATCCGCAGTTCCCGTGTAAAAACGATCTGCACCACCGATGATCCGGCGGATTCGCTTGTATATCATAAGCTGCTGAAGGAAGGAGAAAAGGATTTCAGCGTATTCCCGACCTTCCGTCCTGACAAGGCGCTGAACATTGATGCTCCCGGGTTCCCCGCTTGGCTTAAAGCACTGGAAGAGGCTGCCGGAACGCCAGTAAACACGTATGCCGAACTGCTTGACACGCTGCGCGCACGTGTTGAATTCTTCCATTACCACGGCTGCCGCCTGTCTGACCATGCGCTGGATGTGCTGCGTTACCGCGCCGGATCTGTCGCTGAAGCCCAGGCCATCTTCGCCAAAAGACAGGAAGGCGCTGAGCTGTCTCCAGAGGAAATTACGCTCTACCGCACGGAGCTGCTTACCGCACTCATCGGCTTCTATCATGATAAAGGCTGGACCATGCAGCTGCATATCCACGCGTACCGTAACAATAATACACCGATGTTCCAGAAGCTGGGGCCGGATACTGGATACGACGGCATTAATGACTTGTCCATTACCGAAAGCCTGTCCAAGCTGCTCGACCGGGCCGAATGCGGATCAGGATTACCTAAGACGATCCTCTACTCGCTTAATCCGAGGGATTATCCCGCACTCCTGGCTTTGATGGGCTGCTACCAAAAGGATACTGCAGGCAAAATGCAGCTCGGCTCCGGCTGGTGGTATAACGATACCCGCAGCGGTATGCGCCAGCAGCTCACCCTGCTTGCCGACAACAGCCTGCTGGGTAACTTCGTTGGCATGCTGACCGACTCCCGCAGCTTTCTCTCTTACACCCGCCACGAATATTTCCGCCGGGTGCTGTGCGGCCTGATCGGAGAGCTCGTTGAACGCGGAGAAGCACCAGACGACATGGAGCTGTTGGGACAGCTGGTCCGGGATATCTCCTATAACAATGCCGCCGGTTATTTCGGATTTCCGTCTGCGGAATAAATAGAGGGGGAGCAAGCATGCTGCAGGTATGCCTTGAAGGGGATGGAGCTGCGCCGGAGGAGTCCGGCGTGTCCATCCTCTCCCTCTATCCTCTCCCTGTTCAGGAGGAGCGGCCTTTTATTCTTGTCCTGCCCGGAGGAGGCTATCATCATCTGGCCCGGCATGAGGGGGAACCGGTAGCTCAGTGGCTGAACAGCCTCGGCATTCATGCCGGGGTGCTGAAATACCAGACGCAGGATATTGATCCGTCCCTGCTGATCAAGGATGTAGAGGATGCACTGGTCTGGGTCCGTGAGGCACCGAAAGAATGGAACGTCCGCCCAGGGCAGATTGGTCTTACCGGCTTCTCGGCAGGCGGGCATCTTGCGGCTATTACTGCCGTCACCGCTGCCGCGGAATCTAAGCCGGATCTGCTGCTGCTGGGCTATCCCGTTATCACCTTCGAGGAGCCCTTCGCCCATGCCGGAAGCCGCCTGAATCTGCTTGGGGCGAATCCCGTGGAGGCAAGCCTCATAGCATATTCGGCGGACCGGCAGGTTGACAGCAGGACACCTCCCGCCTTCATTTGGGCTACGGCGAACGATGCCAGCGTTCCGGTGGAGAACAGCCTGAAATTTGCCGCTTCATTATCTCAGAGCGGCATTCCATTTGAGCTGCATATTTTTGAAGAAGGACGCCACGGACTCGGCTTATCCGCCGGGAATGAGGAATGCCGGCAATGGCTGCAGCTCTGTGCAAGCTGGCTAAAGAAACATCACTATGTGACAGAGGAGGAAGATTGATGCCAACACTATATATTGCCGGGGACTCTACTGCCGCCCTAAAGGGTGCGGAGGCAAAACCGATGGCAGGATGGGGTGAATATCTCCAGAAGCATTTCGGACCGGAGGTTATCATCGACAACCGCGCCATCAATGGGCGGAGTACCAAGTCGTTTCTGGCAGAAGGACGCCTAGCGGACATCGAGCGAGATTTCCGGCCCGGAGACTTCCTGCTGATCCAGTTCGGACATAATGACGAGAAGCAGGAAGATCCGTCCCGGTACACCGATCCTGATACCGGGTATAAGCAGAATCTGCAGCTGTATATTGAATCTGCCCGCAGCAGGGGCGGGCATCCTGTCCTGCTAACCTCCGTAAGCCGCCGCCGCTTCACTGCGGAGGGTGAACCCGATCCGCTGGCGGTCGGAGCCTATCCTGCGGCCATGCGTGCTGTGGCGGAGCTGACCGGAACCCCGATGCTCGATATTTTCGCTGCCTCCCAGCAGTTGTACCGGACCCTTGGCTTCGAGGGATCGCAGCATTTATTCATGCATCTGCCGCCCGGACAGCATCCAAATTATCCGGACGGCGTCACGGATGACACACATTTCAGCACTGAAGGGGCCAAACGGATTGCTGAGCTTGTAGCCGTGGCTATCAGAGAGTGTTCAGCCTTATCAGGGTTGCATCCGTCTCTACATTTGAATGCGGATACATAGTATAGATTGAGCCTGTGATTGCACTTCATACAATAGAAAACTCACTATTCTGCACTAACTCGCCATCTACCGTATTTGTTGCAATAGATTTTCGGTATTCTGTGGAAAGGCACTGGTTCGATGTAAATCTGCTGTACAGAGTGCAATAGATTCGGTTATTCGGCTAAATTAATAGGCATCTGCTGCAGAAAGTGCAATAGAATGATACGGAACTGGAATACTATGGAGCTGGAATTCAAATGGTAATTATGTACCGGCATCCGGGCCGGGCAATTGCATGCTAACTAATTTGTATCACTTAAAGGGGGATTCGATATCATGACCGTTCCGCTGCATCTCGGCATCCGCGCCCATGACTTTCCCCGGCATTACTTGCCGGAGCTGATCGGGAAACTGAAGCACTACCGGTTCAGCCATATTCAGTTTGCAGTCCATAAATCCTTCCCGGAAAGTGTCCCTTCCCTCTCCTCGCTCAGTCCGGGTACGGCTGCTTATTTCGGCGAAAGCTTCCGTCAGGCCGGTATAAGGATCGCCGTGCTCGGCTGCTATGTCAACATTGTCGACACGGATCCAGCCAAGCGCGCCCAGGCGCTGAACGATTTCAGCACCCATCTGCGCTTGGCCCGCGATTTCGGGGCCAGTCTGGTCGGGACGGAAACAGGCAGTGTAGGCAAGGGCTATACCCCGGACAATTTTACCGAGGAAGCTTTTCAGGAAGTGGTCACCTCGGTAAGGGCGATGGTGGCCGAAGCGGAACGTTTCGGGGTAACGGTAGGCATTGAAGCGGGACAGAATCATCCCCTGCATACCGCACAGCTGGCCAAGCGGCTGCTGGAGCTCGTTCCCTCTAATAATCTGCAGATCATCCTTGACTGTGCGAATCTGATGTCGCCGGATAATTATATGCAGCAGGAATTCGTCATTGCCGAGGCGCTGGAACTGCTGGGTGACCGGATTGCCGTCATCCACCTGAAGGATTTCACCGTTGAAGACGGCCGGATTGTTATCGTTCCCGTCGGCCAGGGTCAGCTGCAATTCGCACCTATTCTTCATTATATGAAATACAAGCGGCCGCATATTCAGGGACTTCTGGAGAGCACTACAGAGCCGTACTTACAGGAAAGCGTGGATTTTCTGCACCGGCTGTATAACGAAGTATAGCGAGCTATTGTTTACGCATCTGAGCACAAATAAGCACCTGCGAAAGCTCAGGTGCTTATTTGTGCTGACCTACTTTTGCAGAGGGCTACTCCCATCTCGACATGGCCTATCCTTAATGAAAGGCCTGCAACCGATGTGTTCCTCAAGATTTTCATGTAAAATAGTAAATAATGCCGGTAAGCATACTATGGCTGCAGACCCTTTCAGATTATTTTGAGGAGGACGGAATTTGATTTCATCATTGAAATGGGCTGGCCAATAAACAATTCGCTTCAACTGCTGATCGTCTGAATTCCCCTTACATATGTTAGTGATTCAAGATCATGGGTACAATTATTACAAAGTGTCATTATATAAAGGATAGGTGAAACCATGCATAATTTCGGATTCGCTCGTGTCGCTGCCGCTTCCCCTGAACTGCGGGTGGCCGACTGCGAGTTTAATGCAGCACAAATTATTGAAGTTATTAAGCAGGCAGACGGACAGCAGGTGGAATATCTGGTACTGCCGGAGCTATGTATCACAGGATATACGTGTGCGGACCTGTTTCTGCAGCCCAAACTGCTGGATTCGGCCCTGCAGGCGCTATATGAGATCACTGCCGCAACAGCCGGATCAAGCCTGGTCGTCATTGCCGGGCTTCCCATCGCAGTCCGGGGCCGCCTGTTCAACTGCGCTGCTATCATTCAGCAAGGGGCTATTCTCGGCATTGTGCCTAAGACCTGCCTTCCGGGCTACAGCGAGTTCTACGAACCCCGCTGGTTCGCAGGGGCCGAGGAGCTGGAGCTTACAGAGCTTCGACTTGGGAATCATACGGTGCCAATCGGTAATGATCTGATCTTCGCAAACGAAGCGGACGGCAACCTGTCCTTTGGCGTAGAGATCTGCGAGGATCTGTGGGTGCCTGTTCCGCCAAGCAGCCTGCTCGCCCAGGCAGGCGCGGTGCTGCTGTTCAATCCTTCCGCCAGCAACGAGCTGGTCGGTAAAGCGGATTACCGCCGCCAGCTGGTATCCAGCCAGTCCGCCTCCTGCGTGGCCGCATATGTCTATGCCGGCAGCAATACCGGTGAATCGACAACGGATGTCGTCTTCGGCGGACATTCGCTGATCGCTGAGAACGGACAGACTCTGGCCGAATCCGAGCGGTTCACCCATGAGAGCCGGATGATCACCGCCGATGTCGATGTGCCGCGCCTGCAGTACTCCCGTTCTGTAATGGGTACGTTCCGTGCCGGCAAGGGCAGACGCAATTACCGCGAAGTACTGTATGCCGATCCGGCAACGCAACACAGTGAGCGGAAACTGAACCGCCCCGTAGGTGTTAATCCCTTCGTACCCGGCAATCCGCAGCAGCGGGACGAACGCTGCCGGGAGATCCTCTCCATTCAGGTCTCCGGCCTGATGAAGCGGATCCGCCACATCGGTACCAAACAGGCTGTCATCGGAATATCCGGCGGACTCGATTCCACTCTCGCACTGCTTGTCGCTGTACGTGCCATGGAGCGCCTCGGCCGCCCGGCCAGCGATGTGCTTGCCGTAACCATGCCGGGCTTCGGCACGACGAACCGGACCTACGACAATGCCGTAGGCCTGATCAATGCCCTTGGAGCCTCACTCAAGGTTGTCGATATCAAAGCCGCCTGTCTTCAGCATTTCGAGGACATCGGCCATGACAAGGATGTCCATGACTTAACCTATGAGAATGTACAGGCCCGGGAACGCACGCAAATTCTGATGGATCTGGCCAACAAAAACGGCGGTATTGTCATCGGCACCGGCGACTTGTCGGAGCTCGCCCTCGGATGGTGTACCTATAACGGTGACCATATGTCTATGTACAGCGTCAACTCAGGAATTCCCAAAACCCTGATCCAGTACGTCGTCGCGTGGTACGCCGATCATGAAGCGGATGAGACGGTAAACAAGCTGCTGTACAGCATCATTGAAACAGGCATCAGCCCCGAGCTTCTGCCGCCGTCAGCCACAGGCGAAATAGTCCAGCTGACCGAGAACATCCTGGGACCGTACATTGTGCATGATTTCTTCCTTTACTATATGCTGCGGACAGGTGCTGCTCCGGCAAAAATGCTGTACCTCGCCCGGCATGCCTTTGGGGACTCATACCCTAAAGAGCAGCTGGTTGCCTGGCTCAAGGTGTTCATCTCCCGCTTCTTTACCCAGCAGTTCAAACGCTCCTGCCTGCCGGACGGCCCGAAAGTCGGAACCGTAAGCCTCTCCCCGCGCGGTGACTGGCGTATGCCAAGCGATGCTTCCGCCGCTCTATGGCTGCGTGAAGTGGAGAACCTGTAAATACAATTTTTGAATAAAGCTGTTCCTTGCGTCAGATAATGCTGATGCACGGGACAGCTTTTTTGTGTGTAAAAAAATTAGTTAGGTCCTTGACGTATTTCTGCTCAGATGATATATTGTTTCATGCTTTAATAATTAAGTTGTTAATTATTTATGGCTAAATTATTTTTAGGTTAATATATAAACTTTGATCTAATAAACAATTTATGTATCCGGAAGCAGCCATGGAGGTGAAGAATTGACAGAACGGGATGATTATTTTGAAATCTCCTTGCTATTCAAGACGTTCTTGAAGGGGGTTGCCCAGGAATGGAACAAACAAGGCTTTCGTTTAAGCCAGACGCAGTTCAAGGCACTGCATGTCTTGTCGAAGGAAGGACCGATGATGGTATCGCAGCTTGCCGCTGCCCTTGATTTGACTCCTGCCGCAGTTACCGGCATTACGGATCAGCTGCTCGCTGAAGCTTACATTCAGAAAGAACGCGCCGAAGGAGACCGCCGGGCGGTAAAAATTACACTCACAGCCGAAGGTAAAACCATCATCAAAGAGGTGCAGGATAAGCAGAAGGAAGTTATGCATTCCTATTTCAGTATTCTGCCCGAAGAAGACATGGATCATTTAAGAAGAATTTTTGCTGTATTGATTAAAGAAATTGACAAAAACTAAAAAGAGACGGTGACGAAGAAAACCATGGAACATTTATCTGACAAGCGCAAGCTTTCAATTATGATCGCCATTATGGCAGCTATGCTGTTTGCCGCGATTAACCAGACAATTACAAGCACGGCGATGCCGCGCATTATCGCTATCCTCGACGGTATGGATTACTATACCTGGACCATTAATATTTATCTGCTTACCTCCACGATTGCTACTGTCCTTGTCGGCAAGCTCTCCGATATGTTTGGACGCAAGCCGTTCCTGCTGGCCGGGATTTTGCTATTTATGGTCGGTGCCTTTCTGACAGGTACTTCTGATGATGTGTATCAGTTTATTATTTATCGCGGGATTCAAGGGATTGGCGCAGGTATTATCCAGTCCACCGCATTCACAGCCGTAGGCGACCTGTTCCCTCCGCGTGAACGCGGCAAATGGATGGGCCTGATGACAGCGGTCTTCGGTTTCTCCAGCGTACTTGGACCGACACTCGGCGGGTACCTGATTGATCATCTCGACTGGCACTGGCTCTTCTGGATCTTCCTGCCGCTTGGTTTTGTAGCGTTCGCAATGATCCTTGCCCTGTTCCCAAAAGCCAAACGCGGAGAGTCGACCAGTATCGATTACCTGGGTTCTCTGTTTATGACAACTACGATTGTACCGCTGCTGCTGGCGTTTTCCTGGGCGGGTACAGAATACGAGTGGGGTTCTTCGCAGATTCTCGGCCTGCTGGCAGCAACGGTTGTGTCGGCTGTCATCTTTATCTTCACCGAGACCAAAGCTAAGAATCCGATCCTGCCTCTTCATTTATTTAAAAATAGCGTCGTTACCATCTCCAATCTGATCGGGTTTCTGATGAACTTCGGCATGATGGGGGCAATGATCTATCTTTCCTTCTTCGTGCAAGGCGTGCTGGGAATTTCCGCAACTTATGCAGGGTATGTCACCATGCCGATGTCGATCGTTATGGTAGTAGCCAGCGCCTTAACCGGTCAGATGATTGCCAAGAAAGGCAAATACAAACGTTTCGCACTGATCGGTGTACCGATCATGGTTGCCGGGATGGCAATCATGGTATTCATGAACAACGTGCCGATGGCAGTCCTCAGTATGATCGTATTCGGGCTTGGCCTTGGTCTAGGGATGCCTGTATTCTCACTGGCTACACAAAATGCCGTATCTCATACCGAGCTCGGTGCAGTTACGGCCTCTACCCAGCTGTTCCGTAACCTTGGCGGCACGATTGGGATCGCCGTTATGGGTACAGTTATGTCGAACAATCTGACCAAACATCTAAAAGAAGCATTGACCTCACCTTCGGCACCGGATTTCAGCACACTGGATCCGAAGATGGCTGAGCAGCTTACAGCCTTCGCCAATCCGCAGGCGCTGATGAACAAGCCGCTGCTGGAGCAGACGCAAGCAAGTCTTCCTGCTGATGTCCAGCCGCTCTTCGCACAGATGATTGACAGTATCCGTGACGCGCTGGGCCAGACCTTGTCCACTGTATTCTTAACCGGAACAATTGTCCTGTGTGCCGCCTTCGTGCTCGTCTTCTTCCTGAAGGAGCTTCCGCTTCGGTCCTCGAACAAGGCACCGGCAGAAGGTGAAGCGCCAGAAGCCTTAGACTCCGGTAAGCTGGCTGTAGACAAAGCTTAAGCATAACGCATCCATAATTAACCCTGCTATTCAAAAAGGGCAATCCCCGGTCATTGTGACTGCGGGATTGCCCTTTTGCCTGTTCAAGATGGTTAGACCCGGAATGATCCGGGTAAAACTATTCACATCTTCCTTACAAACTGCTGTAGATTCAATAATACTAGAATTATTAAAAAGGAGGCGGCGGTGCATGACATTCTTCGAACCTGCTCAGCCGGGAGCGGACCTATCCATAGAGACTTTACATTTCGAGGCTGACGGCTTACTGCCGAATAATCCGGAACTTCCGGCGGTTCTGTATACAGGTGCTCTGCAGGATAAACCGGAAAATGCAGAGCAGATCTTTAATAGTAACGGCTGGCTGAACAGCTGGGTGAACGGTGTGTTCAGCTACCACCATTATCACAGCAATGCTCATGAGGTGCTTGGGGTGATGTCCGGCAGCGCCAGCCTGCAGCTTGGCGGTGATTCCGGCCGTACCGTTCAGGTGTCGGCCGGAGATGTGCTGGTACTGCCGGCGGGAACGGCACACAAGCGTCTTACCGCCACGGAGGACTTCCGTGTGGCCGGCGCTTATCCCGGCGGAGCCGATTACAACACCCGCCGGGCCACACCTGCCGATCACGCAGCGGCGCTCCCGGAAATCGCCAGGGTGCCGCTGCCGGAAAACGACCCCGTCTACGGCAAGGCGGGACCGCTGCTGAAGGCCTGGGGAGCGGACTGATTAGGCGTGGATATACCAAAAGCGCTTTGCCCGATTTCAGCAAAGCGCTTGCCCTCGCAGACGGCCTTAATGTCTGCTGTACATATTCTGATCCCGCAGCCGGATTAGTACCTTGCCGAAGCGTCCGCCCTGCTGCACTACTACTGTCCCCTCCGGATACGCGGCGTGCACATAGTCAGTGACGATTTGCCGGGTGCCGCTGCCGGCAGCCAGTCTATGATGATTCAGCAGCTCCAGCACCTCTTCGATGGCCGCGTCTGCCGTTAGCTCGGTGCTCTTCATTTCTTTTGTCACAATCGACTCATAAGCATAATCGTTTAAATAGAGCAGATGAAGCAGATAAGCCATATCTGAGGATTCCACCTTAGTCTCCTTGCCGGTCAGCAGCGGCAGCACCTCATTAAGCAGACTATGCTGCCTGGCCCCTGCCGCAAAACTAATATAGCAATATTGGCTGGCACAGCTGAGCACCCGCTGCACACTCTCCCAGTCATAAACCGCCGGACACATCGAGACAAAGACGAGATCGAAGGCCTGCTCCCAGCCTTTATCCGCAAGATCAATATTTTCGAAGGCTTCGCGCACTAGCTTAATTTCCGCTTTTCCCGGGCTGACCCTTGATTTGTTGGCTTCCAATAAACCGGCCAGTAGAGCATTCGGCTCAACAGCTGTAACCTCCGCTCCACGCTCGGCAAACGGCACACTGAATCCGCCGGAAGCTGCGCCGACATCCAGCACAGACAAGCCATCAAAATCGACACCCTGCCCTTCAAGCCAGCCGATAATCCGCTCGGCCCTTTGCCTTCCGCCTTCACTGAATACCTCTGCATTAAAACTCTCTGCCTTGTTATCAAAAGAATGCGTAGGATCAATGCCTGCCCGTTTCATCAGATTGCCGTGGGCTCTCGCGTCCTCCTTCCATGCTTGCTCCCATATTTGAACATTAAATAAATCCTGACTCATGGTTATCATTCCTTTCGCGTGATATACTCCTGTAACTACGGAGACTTAAAAGACTTATAATATCTGTAATAAAGCCATAAAAATAACGGCGATGATCAATCTACCGTTATTTGTGCAGCAAGCTCGGCAATTTTTTTATTCCGTAAATAATCTTCCATCCGGTTCTCGGCTTCCACCATCACCTGCTGGATCAGACATTCGCTGGGATGGTTAAGTGTGCAGTCAAACAGCGAGGCCGTTCCTTCAATCGCATGGATAATATCGAGAAAAGAAATATCGTCCTTCTTCCGCTTGAGCAGATAACCGCCATTCGCCCCGGAGGCCGACTGAATCAGTCCGGCCTTCACCAGCTTGGTCAGAATCTTGGACAGATAAGTAGGTGAAACATCCTGCCGTTCGGCCAGCTGCTGAACCCCCACCGGCTTATCAGGAGAAGCAGCGACCAGAAAAAGCATCGTATGCAGCGCATAATTCGTGGCTTTGGAGTACTTCATCTTCCACCTCAATTAAAGACTTTATTAGTCTATAATAGCCTTTATTCAGATGAAAGGCAAGCTCTTTAATCATACAGGAGCAACCATATGATTAAAGAGCGCCAACCGCAGGTAACTAGGCTTCCATCACACAAACAACTTAACGGGGAAATCTCCATCTAATTTGTCCACTTTCCCCTTGAACATCGAATCAGGTGGAAAAACTCCATCTAATTCCCCTGAAAACGCGGCACCCAGCCCGTATCTGGGAAATTAGATGGAGAAAATCCCTCTAACGTCCGCCCCCAGCACCTCCAGAGAAAATTAGATGGAGAAAATCCAACTTGTATCTGTCTCCGTTTGGGTACCAAGAAACCTGCATGAGCGCACATGCTTCTGCCGGCAAGGCCGCGGTATCGCAGGTTCCGTAGTTTTCAGTAGTTCCAGCAGTTCCAGTAGTTCCCGTAGTTCCCGTAGTTCCCGTAGTTCCCGTAGTTCCCGTAGTTCCTTAGTTCCCGTAGTTTCCGTAGATCTCCATACTTCCCCTAGTTCACGTTGTTCAAGTATTCCCCCGTGCCCCACCCTTACTCTATAGTTGCCGTTAAGATTTCACACAACGCGCCAAATAGCGAATGCTCAAGCTTAAGCGCTGCCAGGGAAGCCAGCGCAGCCGCAGGCGATGCTGACGACTTAACCAAGCCGAAGATCTGCTCCTTGAGCTGAAACTCAATTTGTGCCCGGTTCAGCAGGGTGAAAATGTCCTCTTTCACCCTGTTCCCGGCGAGCACAGCGCCGGCGAATTCAACCTCAATGGCGGTATCCGTCGCCACCTCTGTAATCTCAACCGTTAAGATATGCGATGCATCGTCATACCCGGTTACCGTCCCGGCTTCCTCGCCTCCAACAAGCACCCGCACCTGCGAATCGGACACACCCGTGAAGCAGAGCTTCCAGCTCCGCCACCCCGGAATGGCAGCTGTATTTCCGCGGGCAGCGCCGATCGTAAAGCGGGCTGCTTCTTCCCAGCTCAGCGTCATTTCCGTGCAGCACCAGTTCTCTTCCCGGTCTTCTGCCGTTTCCTCCGTGTCTTCCCACAGCTGAAAGCTGCCGCTACTACCGGCAAATACTCTAACCTCTAGCTGCTGCGGATTCGCCACCGAGGAGGTATACTCGGTCAGGTCGGCCAGCGGAATAATTGCTCCCGCCTTGGCCAGCACCGGAATGCTCTCCAGATTCCGGTAGAGCGCCAAGCTGCGTCCGCCATCGTATACTCTGCCGCTGAAGAAATCAATCCAGCGGCCTTCCGGCAGCCACGCTTTGAATTCAGCAACGCCCGTTCTGCGGTCTACCGGCCGGGTCACCGGACAGGCGATCAGCTCCGTGCCGAAGTAGTACTGGTTCGGCACATCATAAGCCTCGGGCTGCTCCGCATGATGGTAATACATTGGCCGGACCAGCGGAAGCCCGTCCCGGCTGGCATAACGGTTCATCGTATATAAGTACGGAATCAGCCGGTGCCGCAGCCTCAGCGAAGCCTTCATCAACGACTCTGCAACCGGGTTGAACCGCCACGGTTCCTTGCTGTTGAACGGGCTGGCTGAGCTGTGCAGACGCAAGATAGGGGAGAATACGCCAAACTGCACCCAGCGCATCCCCAGCTCATCATCCAAATACCCCTGCATATGTCCGCCGATGTCGTGGCTCCACCAGCCGTACCCTGCATTTGCAGCATTGGCTGTAAAATACGGCTGGAAATCGAGCGATTCCCAGGTGACAATCGTGTCGCCGGAGAAGCCTACCGGATAACGGTGGCTGCCGAGTCCGGCATAGCGTGAGAAGGTTAACGGCCTGCTTCCCCGCCGTCCGCTGTCCAGATAGTGATAGTGGTTCAGCATCCACAGCGGATCGAGGCCCGGAACCCTGGTCACTCCGCCCTGCTGCCAGTCAATCCACCAGAAGTCCACGCCTTCTTCTTCCAGCGGGTGGTGCAGAACCTTGAAATAAGCCTGCAGGAATTTCGGGTCGGTAATATCAAATTCCACTGCATCGCCCCGCTCCGGATCCATGCCCAGCTCCGCGGCAATCGCCAGATAAGGGTCTTCGAAAGCCCGCACTCCATCCGCCGGATGAACGTTAAGCGTGACGTGCAGTCCCCGCTCATGCAGCCAGGAGAGGAATTCTCCCGGGTCCGGGAACAGCTCGCGGTTCCAGGTATAACCCGTCCAGCCGCTGCCGTACTGGGGATCAACATCGACAAGATGCCAGTCCATGTCCATTACGGCAACAGAGAAGGGAATCTGCTCCGACTCGAACCGCTCCATCAGCGCTTTGTATTCATCCGCCGTGTATCGGTAATACCGGCTCCACCAGTTGCCAAGTGCATAGCGCGGCAAGAGCGGCGTAGGCCCGCACAGCTGATAGAAGTCCTTCAGGCAGGCCAGATAATCATGGCCGTAGCCGAAGAAATACAGGTCCTGCCCTTCTGCGGTACGAGGCGTGACCTGACCATCCCCCTCCAGCAGGAGTGAACGGCTGTCGTCAACAAGCGTATACCCGCTGCGGGACAAGAGCCCGGACTCCAGCGGAATCGCCCCGTCCGCATTATCTAGCGTACGCGCCGTACCGCCGAGGTCCTGTGGCATGTCGCCATAATTCCAGACACTCATCAGGTGGCCCGAACCGTTCCGGACGCGCACACTGAGGCCGTGGCGGGAAAACGGCTGCTTGTCATAGCTCACATGCAGGTGCAGCGTAATCACCTCAAGCTTGTTCCCGTGGTCGATCACGCGGAATTCGGGGACAGCAAAATCCCGGTTCACCACAGTCTGTGTAGCCCGGTCCTCAAAGCTTCCCCTGGCGCTGTATTCCAGGCGGATCAGCTGCGGAGTCAGGACCGTAAAGCGATAACCATCTCCCTGAATGATTGCGTCCGTATTAGCGCAGGGCTGCACCCGCAGCTTCATATGTCCCGGCAGGGGACGCTGCTCTTGAATGGCATTATTAGTTTTGTTCATTCTGTCTGCAAACCTCTTTTCCGGCCAGCCGGGTTCGATGAAGACTACTCCTTCACCGCGCCGATCATGACCCCCTGGTTAAAGTATTTTTGGATAAACGGATAGACGCACATGATCGGAACGGTAGCCACGATGATGACCGAATAGCGCATCATATTCGCCAGCCGCAGCGCGAGCTGCGCAGCCTCACCGGACCCTATGCCTGACTGCATTTGGTTCGTAATCAGAATGTTGCGGAGAATCAGCTGCAGCGGGTGCAGATTAGGATTTTTGAGATAGATCAGGGCATTGAAATAAGAATTCCAGTGGCCGACGGCGATCCATAAGCCCAGCACGGCAATAATCGCTTTGGATAACGGCAGAACGACCTGTGTAAAAAAGCGGAGATTTCCGCAGCCGTCAATTTGCGCCGCCTCCCATAAATCTCCGGGGATACTCGTCTGGAAGAAGGTACGTGCGACAATAATGTTATATACGCCTACAGAAAACGGCAGCACCATCACCAGAAAGGTGTCATAAAGATGAAAATCACGGATGGTCAGAAAGGTCGGAATCAGCCCGCCATTAAAGAACATCGTAAAAATAAAGAACAGCGACAGAAACTTGCGCCCCCGAAGATCCTTGCGCGAGAGTGCATAGGCCGCTGAAATGTTCACTACAAGTCCGATGGCTGTCCCGGCAATTGTGTACAGAATCGTATTCCGGTAGCCGATCCAGATATTTTTATGGCGCAGCAGCTCCTGATAGCCGTCCAGGGTGAACCCTTTCGGAAACAGCCAGACCTGCCCGCCGGACACCGCCGAAGGATCACTGAAGGAAGCGATAATTATAAAATACAGCGGGTAGATCAGGAGGATCAGAAAGATCACCGCAACAGCATACATTACAATTTCCATAACCGTGTCCGAGGACCGGTTGTTTTTGATTTTCCCCTTGTTCTCTTTAACTACAGGCGTTAGTACTCCCATCGCTCTGCTCCTCCCTTCTACCACAAGCTGTTTTCGCTGATTTTTTTGGAAATCTGATTGACGATGATAAGCAGAATAAAGTTAATGACGGTGTTGAACAGATTGACCGCCGAAGAAAAGCTGTACTGGCTGCTGAGCAGACCGATTTTGTACACATAAGTAGACAGAATTTCACTGGAGGTGGCATTGAGATCATTCTGCATCAGATAAACCTTCTCAAACCCAACTCCAAGCAGACCCCCGACACGTAAAATCAGCAGGGTAACCGCTGTTGGCATCAGCATTGGAATATCGATAAACCGCACTTTATGCCAGCGGCTTGCGCCGTCAACGGTTGCGGCCTCATACAGACTGGGGTCAACCGCTGATAAAGCGGCAATGAAGATGATGCTGTCCCAGCCGACATGCTGCCACACATCCGACCAGACATACACGCTGCTGAACAGCGCGGAGGAGCCCATCAGGTCAGGAGCTTCTTTTCCGAACAAGCTGTACAGATTCCCAACCAGCCCTGTGCTCGGAGACAGCAGAATGACCATCAGCCCGACCATGACCACTGTGGAGATGAAATGCGGCATGTACGATACGGTCTGAAAAAAACGCCGGAACCGGTTCGGCCGCATCTGATTGACCATCAGCGCCAGGATAATCGGAATCGGAAAGGTAACGAGACTGTACAGGCTAATAATCAGCGTGTTCTTAATCGTGGCCGAAAATTGATAGGAATTAAAAAACTTCTCGAAATATTTGAACCCTGCCCACGGACTTTCGGCAATCCCCATCGCCGGGCTGTAATCCTTAAAGGCAATAAGTATGCCGTACATCGGCTTGTAAGCGAATAACAGTGAAAGCACCACAGCGGGGAGCAGCAGCAAATACAGTCCCCAATTTCTTTTCACAGCTCCGAACGTCCCCCCGGGACTGGCTTGACCGGATCTCATGAAATCCCCTCCTGAATCATTAGTTGTCTGGACTCTATAATGACAGGCCGGGCGGCACAGAACAGCCTGCCTCCGGCTACAGTAACTTCACTGCCGTCAATCAAATTACGGTAGACTCCATCCGGGATTCCTGTCTCCACTTCTGCGGACTTACCTCTCAGACTAAACACGCCTACCAGTTTCTGTTCGCCCCAGGTATAGGTTCCGGTGATAATGTCTTCTTCCTCAAGTGCGTGCAGCTTACAGATGCCCTGGGCCATAATCTCCTTCTGCTTGATGGGATAGAGCGCAGCGAACAGCCAGGACAGGTCGGTGCCAGTATTCCAGCTGACCGTATTCTTGTCGAAAAGGTCAGGGCAGACCCCGTTCGCAGTTTCCTGCCCGCCGTAAATCAGCGGCATCCCCTTCTGGAAATACAGGAAGGCCGTCCAGTTGATCAGGTCCTGTTCATCCGGAATCACCGCCTTGGCCCGGGCCCGGTCATGATTCTCCAGAAACCGCAGCTTGACATAGTTGTCCGGATACAGATATTCCTGGGCGTTGATCTTCTCCACATAGCAGCCCAGTGTATTCTCTCCGGCCAGATAGCCGCTGAAATACGGATAAATATCATAGTCATAGCAGGCATCGAATGCCTGCAGAATTTCCGCATCGCTGAGTCCGGTCAAGCCAAGCGAACGGAGATGCATAATAAAGCCCGGCTCGATGGATTCGGCTAACCACAGGCAGTCCGGATTGACCGCAGCAACCTCCTCACGGGCCCGCTGCCAGAACGCAAGCGGCAGCAGCGGCGCAACGTCGCAGCGGAAGCCGTCCACGAGTCCGGCCCACATCCGCAGCGTCTCAATCTGATACTCCCATAGTTCTGCGCTCGTATAATCCAAATCTACAATATCAGCCCAATCACCCGCTCGGTTTCCAAACTGCCCTTCCGGCGTTTTGTAGAAAAATTCCGGATGCTGCGTCACCAGCACCGAATCCGGCGAGGTGTGATTGTACACCACATCAATGATACATTTCATTCCGTGGTCATGGATCGCGCCGACCAGACGTGTGAAATCCTCCAGCGTTCCAAGCTCCGGGTTAATCTCCCGGTAGTCCTGATTGGCATACGGACTGCCGAGTCCGCCTTTGCGGGCAGTGCGGCCGATCGGATGAACCGGCAGCAGCCAGATGATATCCACACCCAGCCTGCGGATACGCCCGAGATCCCGCTCCACCGCCTGGAAGGTTCCCTCTTTACTGTGATTGCGGACATAAACCGAATATACAACACTGCTACGCAGCGATTTCGCAGTTAACTTCGCCATTACCGTTACACTCCTATAGTTGAAATAGATATACGCCTGTTGTGTTGATTAGCTATACGCTCAGCAGACAAAGTGGAATATCTCCACTTAATTCTTCATCAAACAACGGTATTAGAACGATAGTGGGAAAAACTCCACTTCATCCTTCCGAATTTGTCCCTCAGAGGGCTGAATGGCCGAAATAAATGGAGTTTTTCCATTTAGATATCGTAATTCGTGAAAAGTAATAGACTTAGGTGGAGAAAATCCAACTAAACTCTGGAGCAAATGGAGTATCATTTCAGGATTGATATCGCAGGACGAATTGGGCCGCCTTGATGAAGCGTCCCTCCGGGAGCGGCGTTTTGTCCGCTCTTTGGATGCTTTCAATCAGCATTTGCGAGGCCATGGAGCCCATCCGCGAGATGCTCTCGTCCATCAGCCCGTCAAATAATGGCGCTCCCGGTGAGTTGCCTGTAAAGCCTGCACTTGCCGGATCAACCACCCGAGACATGAATTTGACCTGCTGTGCTTGACTCTGGTTCCTGCCAACACCATCCGCTTGTGCTTGACTCTGGTTCCTGCCAACGCCATCCGCTTGTGCTTGACTCTGGTTCCTGCCAACGCCATCCGCTTGTGCTTGGCTATGTCTTCCGCCACTGCTCCCTGCAGACCGGTCATCCTCGACCAGCACGAACGGATAACCACCCTGCTTCAAGAAGTCGACCACTGCGCTGTTTTTGCGGCCGGACAGCAGGATTGCACCATCGGCGCGTCCGCCCTTCATGAGACGGGAAACGGCTTCCAGCTCTTCCTGTTCCCCTGCGCCTGACCCGATCTGAATGTCATAGCTGAGACGCCCGGCCCCCAGCACAATTCCGCGGATCAATTCCATAAAAAACAGATTGGAGGACCATTTCTCCGCCGTACCCGGCAGCAGCACGCAGATGCAGCGGGTTGACCGCGTGACAAGGTTCTGCGCGATAATATTCGGCGTATACCCCAATTCCTCCATCGTTTGGCGGACTTTGCGGGAAGTCTCCTCCCTGACATTCGAATGGCCCGTCAATACCCGGGAGACCGTGGAAATGGAGACTCCCGCCCGGCGGGCTACTTTTTTCATCGTAACTGTCATCATATCCTCCTCCAGCAGGTCACTCGCCTCTTATTAACATGGGCTTGGCCAGTCATTCCTCATCCCCGGCCGCCGCCAGCTGTCCCGGAGACAATACCGCCCCGCGCAATGGGCTGCGCAGGGCGGATGAACAGAGAGGGAAACGAATTATTTTACACTTACATATCGGCTGTAAGCTTCCGTACGGATCTTCAGCAGCTTTTCCAGACCCATGTCGTTCAGCTTCTTCACATAGTCATCCCAGCCTTCATCAATACCGCCTTTGCTGATAAACTGGGCACGCATGGTGTTCACATAGGTGTCAATGTCCGTAGTCAAGGTAGGCAGCTCCTGGAATTCCTCGGCAGTGTACATAACGTTAGGGAATGGCTCTGTCACATATTCACTGCCCAGCTTATCGAGCTGCAGCTTCAGGCCGTCTCCGCTTTCCGTGCTCAGCACAATGTTCTTCTCAAACGCAGGGCTTACATATTTCGGACCGAAATCGCGGAGCGACTGATCCCAGTACCAGGCATCTGCGCTGGTTCCGGCTGGCGGGTCCATAAGGGTATAAGTGCCGTCATCGTTCTTCTGGATAACGGTTCCGATCGCGCCCCAGAAGTTTTGGATACTTGCTTCATTGGTGTAGAACTGATCAGCCCAGCGGGCAGCGATTTCCGGTGTTTTGCAGGAAGAGGTGATCAGCAGCTCATTGCGTGCCAGGTTCATCCCAATCGGATTACCGATGGTGTAGCGCTTGCCGTCCGGTCCGGCGATCGGCGGAATAGTTTCATACTGGTCGCCCCATTTGCCGAATACGGCATCCGGTGTCCACTGGTAGGAGAAGCCGACAACCGGAGCATCCGGATTCTGGAACTTCGCGGATCTCATCGTATCGTCCTGTGTGAACAGCTCTTTGTCGAGCAGACCTTCGTTATACAATTTATTTTCCCATTTGAGGCCTTCCTTGTATTCTTCTGATGTCGGGTAATAGATCGCTTTACCATCCTTCACCAGCATGTTGTTATTGTTCAGGTCGGCAATTCCGAAGGGGCTGATCAGGTCATTGCTCACTTCGATGTAAGGAATCTCATCCTGCTTGCCGTTGCCGTTCGGGTCCTGCTCTTTGAAGGCTTTCATCACGTTGTAGAGATCGTCGATAGTATCCGGAACCTTCAGGCCCAGCTTGTCGAGCCAGGTTTTGTTGATGACCGGCTGGCGGGAGCTCATCGGACGCGAAGGCAGTCTGGCCGGCATTGAGTAGATTTTTCCGTCAGGGAAGGTGCTGATCTTCTTCATATCCGGCGTTTCTTCCATCGCTGCCTTGAGGTTAGGCATATACTGGTCGATATAATCATCCAGCGGGCGGAAATAGCTCAGGTTGTTCACGATATCGGAGTCGGAGAAGGTCTGGTCACCCAGCACCACATCCGGCAGGGTTCCGCTGGCCAGCATGATCGATTTCTGTTCGGCCCAGTCATTGGAGGACATGACCTGCCAGTCTATTTTCACATTTGTATTGGTTTCGAGATCCTTCAGCCATTGGTTCTGGGTAAACGTATCGCCCATGCTGCCCCAGCGTACGGTCAATACCTTCAGCGTCACCGGCTCGCTTACAATCGGCAGCCCTTCTTTGTTGAAGCCGCCCGTATCGCTGGCAGCGGAGTTATTCTCCTTATTATTGCCGCTGCAGCCGGCGAGTCCCGCTACCATCACTGCTGCCAGAAGGCCGGTAGCCAGCTTCTTGGCCGTAAAATTCCTGCTCTGCTTAACCATTGTGTACATCCCCCGTTTCTGTTGTGTACGTCCTCTTTACATGTCTAATCATAACCGCTCGCATCTCCGTATTCCGGACGCTTTGCCCCCGTTATTCGGACCTCTGCCTCCGTTTATACACTCTTGAGTGACTTAGCACTGCCCGCTTCAAAACCCATATAACAGTTTCCAGACTTTTGTTAGCGCTTTCCGGACTTTGCGGGGGATCGGCTGTCTATTCTTATGTTTTTTTTGCTTAAAGGTTTTATAATGATTTTGTTACCACCGTAAAACGCATTCATAGATGATATTACATAGAAAGGATCCGGTGCCACAGAGCCTATGGCCAAAACAACAGCAGGAGCCCGGCCGCTCCCAATCCGTCATTATGTGAAAGTTATGATTCTGATAGCATTCACTGTCCTTCTTGTAGATCTTGTAATCAGCATCGCTTCCATAATGATCGTTAAGCAGCAGTCCACCCGGTATCTGAAGGATACGGCTGCGCTTTACATTAACCGGATCAATCATGATTTCGCTTACATGAATCACTATATGGGCTGGACGCTGGCGAATGATGAAACACTGAACACCATGAACGCCTACCGCATCAACAGCATCGAGTTCCTCAAGTCCAACGAGAATCTGCACAAACGGTTCACCGAGCTCCAAAGGAACTACGGGCAGGAATATAATTTCTTCTACTATTTAAAGAACCAGTCCTACTTCCTGAACTGTTCGCCGATCAGCATTAGCTATTCGGATTATCAGGAGCTGAAAAAGCAGATCATTTCTTTTATCGACGACAAAGAGGTGTACGAAAAGTATTATTCCAAATGGACCCCTGTGCTCGTAAACGGCAAATATTATGTGATCAACATCGTCCCTTACTACAACCGCTATTTAATCGGACTGATCTCCGCCGACAATCTGATCCGCCCGCTACGGGATATCAATTTGGGAGCTAACGGTTATGCTTCACTCGTCGATGATCAGGGTACAGCCCTTTCCAGTCCCCTTTCGAACAGCGGCAAACCGCTGCAGGAACATAAGGGCCTTGCTTCCCTGATCCAGCCGCGCACTACGATCATCAGTGATTTCCTGGGGACAACGTTCAGCGCGAAGATGGTCATCAAATTCGGGGCTTTTGAAAAAATTATGATTGCCCAGCTCCTGATCGTCCTGCTGTTCTTCATGGTCACCTCATCGCTGTTTGTAATCATGCTCTTCTTCAATAAAAGAGTGCTCGGCCCGATTCAGAGCTTCTCTGAAAATTTGGCGCGTATTAATGAAGAAAGCCAGCCGGCGGATTACAAAGGCAGTAAAATTATCGAGCTGGAGCAGGCGAATGAGCAATTCAAGGATCTGGTGGGCCAGATCAAAACCTTCAAAATCACCATGTACGAGCAGGAACTGGAGAAGCAGCGCATCCAGCTCGATTATATGAAACAGCAGATCAAGCCGCATTTCTTCCTGAACTGCCTGACCAGCATTTATAGCATGGCGCAAATTCAAATGTATCAGGAAATTGAGGATATGGCGATGACTACCTCCAAGTATTTCCGCTACCTGTTCCAGAACGGTGAGAATTTTGTGCCGCTGGCGAATGAAATCGAGCATGTGCAGATGTATCTGGAGATTCAGAAGCAGCGTTACCGGGATGCCTTCAGCTACCACGTGGAGCTGGCCGAGGATGCCCGGGACGTAAGCATTCCGCCGCTCGTGCTGCAGACGTTCATTGAGAACTCCGTCAAATACGCAATCTCCCGCGAAAATGAAGTGCAGATCCGGCTGAGCGTGAAGCGCCACATGCTGGAGTATGACATCGAAGGTACACAAATTATACTCTCGGACACCGGGCCGGGCTTCCCGCAGGATGTGCTGGAGAAGCTTCATTCCGGACTGCCGCTGGATCAGACAAAGGGCACGCATATCGGCATTATGAACACGCTGAAGCGGCTGGAATATCTGTACTATAATCTGGCTACCGTCAGCTTCTCCAATCTTGAAGACGGCGGTGCCTGTGTCACCCTGTTACTGCCGGATCTTCCCGACACCTCACTAGAAATGGAGAGCCGCCTATGAACATCTTGCTTGTAGATGATGACTACTATGTAATCGCTGCATTGCAGAAAAAAATCGATTGGAAGCTGCTGAATATCGAAACGGTCTATACGGCCAACAATGTCGCGCAAGCCCGTGAGATTCTGGAGAAGCATTCCGTTCAGATCCTGATTTCGGATATTGAAATGCCGCAGGGCAGCGGCCTGGAGCTGCTGGCTTGGATCCGAGAGCAGAATTACAGCATCCAGGCGATCCTCCTGACCAACTACGCGGATTTCAATTATGCCCAGAAGGCGATTGAGCTGCAGAGCTTTGAATATTTCCTGAAGCCGATTGAATTCGACAAGCTGATGCTGATCATCCAAAAAGCGGTGGTCCGGGCCAAGGAGCAGCAGAGCAACGAGCAGGCGATCCTGGGGGGCTACTTCTGGCAAAAAAACCAGTCCAAAAACTTAGAACACTTCTGGCGGAGGCTGGTTAGCGGCAGCACCTCATTCCCGCTTAAACAAGCGGACATTACCCATGCAATCAATGAACAAAATCTGTCCTATCAGATGAATGATCTTATCCAGCCTCTATTATTCAATGTATTTCCCCATAACGGCAGCATGGGCAAGGAAGAGAAGGATCTGTTTGATTTTGCGCTGCTGAATGTGCTCTATGAGCTGCTGCAAAACCCCGGCTACACGATTGAAAGTATTCTGGAGGTAAAAGAGTACAACTGGATCGCCATCCTGAAATGGAACGGGCACCCGGAGGATGCCGGAGAGCTGCAGGCATTCGGGGTTACTTTTATCCAAAAGGCCGTCCCTTATCTGAAATGCGATGCCTGCTGCAATATCGGCATATCCGGCGAGCTGCACAATATCGGGAATATTCTAAAGCAGCTGCTGACTATGGATGAAGAGCTGACCAAATGCCGGAACCGGACCTATCTCGTGGCCAATTACCTGCATCAGCCCAAAATAACCTATACCCCGCCGGATCTGGCACAGCTGGAGGAGCTCCTGAACCAGAACAAGCTGGCTGTTTTTCTGGAGGAGGCCATCCGTTATCTAAAAAGCATGCTGAGCCATCATTGCCTGGACACCGCCGTACTCGGCCTGTTCCGGCTGGATATTGTGCAGCTGGTCTATTCTTTTCTCAAGCTCAAAGGCATTCAGGCGCATAAATTGTATGCCGGCCGGGTCAATGATCAGATGCTGCTGCACTCCCTGCATTCGATCGAGGATATGGAGGATTATCTAAGGTATCTTGTCAATACCGCCATGGAATACCGCGACTTCGCCGCCCAGCCCAAATCGATCGCGGAGGAAATTAAGCAGTACATTCATGCGCACTATGGCGATGATCTGACCCGCAACGATCTGGCGGAAATCGTCTACCTTAACCCGGATTATCTGGCCAGACTGTTCAAGCGGGAAACCGGCATTTCCCTCGGCAGCTATGTGATCCAGGTCCGTATCGCCGCCGCTAAACATCTGCTGGAAACGACCAACCTGTCGGTGTACACTATCGCGAGCAAAACTGGATATACGAACTATTCCTATTTCTCGAAGCTGTTCAAGCAGGAGGTCGGCCTGTCGCCGAATGAGTATAAGAAGGAGCAGCATTCGCATGGGGTGGGATAGTTAGAGGGGAAATAAAAGAGCGGCAGTCAGGGATAGGGGTCCTGGGCTGCCGATCTTTTTGGGTTTTCGTTTTCATGAAGGTTATGCTTCAAATTACTGTTTCATTAACAGTGAAAGAAGGAACTTCTAAATCCCGTAAATGTCATCACGAGTGAGTATCATTTATCGATTAATTTTGATTTCTTTAAGATGAAAAGTAGTAAGCACCATAATTATATATATTATTAAATAGGTAGTGAATTCTCTTCTACTAATTCGACTAATTCCGCTCCAGCCTGAAGGAGGTTAGTATACAGTACTGAAATATTATTAGATGACTGAGGCCTATTAACAATTTTCTCATAGTGTTTGATTATTCTTTCATTGCTATAGGTGAATAATACCCTTTGTTTGGCTCGTGAAAAAGCTACGAAAAATGCTCTCTTATCTTCTTCAGAATTATTTACAAAGTTCCAGAACGCCGCATCCTCTAGACCGACAAATATTACTGTATGATACTCAAGACCTTTACTTTTGTGGATTGTCATAATGGGTATGCTGTTGTATCCAAGAACATCATTAAGTGCGAGTTCCCAGTTATTCAGGTTTCTATATGATTTGGCTAGTTTGTTTGAGAACTCTTTAACTTTTTTGTATAGATACTTGCCTCCTTTATACTTGGGAAACATCGCACAATATTTGTCTTCACCAATAAATTCAAAAATACTCTTTAGATAACCCCCCAATTCCCCTCCATTTTTCAAGTTAGGAAGATCCCTCTTCAGTTTAGAAATAAATTTAGTCAGTTCAAAATCATACTTGTAAAAAGCTTCCTGATTATCGGCTATATTAGAGTTCAAGAGTATCAGGATATCAAAAACCACTTGCCACGAATCCGGGGCACGATTCTTTAAAACTAATCTTAGAACATGAATCAGTAATGTAATACATTCCTCTGCGAGCAAATCTTGAAACTCTTTTTCTACTCGTGCAACTATACCTTGTGTTTTCAAAACTGCAATGATCTGCTCGGCATATATGTCCTCTTGTTGTTTTACAATTATGCAGATGTCTCTGGGGGTTAAATCCTTATCATCTAACCATTCTTTTATTTTTACTGATAGATAGTCTGCCTCTTGTAAATGAGTTTTGAATTTCCAGATTTGACATACTCCAAGAGGCTTTTCTTCATTTGTAATCTTACTAGGATATTCAACTATTGATGAAGAAGGATCCAAATCCCTTGCAAGGTAATTTTGAATATCTATCAGTAGTGGAACAGAGCGATGATTTTTTATTAAGTGCTCTTCTTTTGAAGAGAAGTCATTTTTAAAATCTTCAAACGCATTAGTCAAAGCACCAGCCCATCCCATTATTCTTTGCTTATCATCACCAACCGCCGTTATGATTGTCTTTGAATGTTGGAATATCTGTTTTAACATATCATATTGTACATTTGTCGTATCCTGAAATTCATCTAAAAACAAGTGGCTATACGTAACTTTCAGGGCATTTTTAATCATTATATTAGTACGAATCAAATATTCTACTAATCTAGTAATCATAGAAAATGTGAGAGTAGCGGGAAATGCTTCTGAACCTTTTGCCATCAGGCTCCACAAATCATGAGCTAACAAACTGTAGACATCATTCACTTTATAAGTAGACTGCATCGGTATTTGTTCTTTTCCTAGGTACTCCATCAGAGTATCATATTTTAACTTGTGAACTGGGTATTGATCATTATAATGAGACACTACTAACTTCTTTAATTCATTTTTCTCAGTAATAATTTCATAATCCTGAACTGGTCGATACACTTCTGCAATGCTATTTCTAAAGTGATCGAGTAAATGTTTCGCAAAAGAATCATATGTGCGCGATTCGAATCGCTGACATAGTTCATTGCCACATCTTTTTCTCACTCGCTCTGCTAGATTTGCAGCTGCATCAACTTTAAAGCTTATTGCAAGTATTTTCTGTGGGGGCTTGCAAATTCCTGTTTGAAGTAAATAACTTGCACGTTGAGCAAGCAATTCTGTTTTTCCTGCACCCGGACCAGCTGCCACCATCATGTTTTCTATACTTTTTACAACTCTATCTGCGGCGTACTCTAAACAAATATCATCAGCTGGCACCCAATCTCTTGGATTAACAAATATCATATTAGCTCCTCGAGTTGAATCTGTTCCGCTGTACCTCTACCAAGGATATCTTTAGCCGCATTCAATGTGTTCAAAAGTGAAGTTGGACATCTATCTAAAAAATCCTTCGGTTCAATCATTGCTAAAGCCTCTATATGTGTACTAGGTTTACTTCTACCTAAGAATAAACTATTGTACCAAACCATTAATTCTTTCTGTTCAATAGTATAAGTACTCCCGAAACTAGGTTCATTCTTTTTTTTCTTCAATGTTGCTTTCACTCCATTAAATATTGCTGCATCATATCCGTTTGGATCTATATCTTTATTGGGAATCTCCGGACCAGTTTCAGGGATAGATTTATACACATCAGTAAACGACTCCAACATGAGCAAATCAATATCTAATGGAGCTGAAAAGAAAAAATTATAAGATTCTAGCTTTTTTATCCACTTATTCATTTCTTCCACGGAGTTTGGTCCACTTGCATCATCTAGAGTACGTTTATGCATTTCATCTAAAATATTTTCTGGGTATGTCGTGCCGTCAATCGTTAATAATTTAGTTTTATCTACATTTATTTCTATTAATTGTTTAAACGCGTATTTAACTCTACTCCATCCACCTGTACCACGTTCCGTATCAAGATCAAGTAAAGTGACAAAAGGGACATCTAATTGATTTAACAACCTCCAAAAGTGATTCACAAATCTCCCACCTAAAGGAACTATTGAGACTGTCTCATCATCAAGAGCTAAGTTACCGACCTCCATTAATTTGGATATTATCAACTCTTCGCTATCTCCTTCACCAAGTATGACAAGTTGAGCAAAATAAAGTTCAGGATATGCTCTTACTGCTTCTTTCACATATTTAAGAGCTAAATCGCTATCAGTAGGCAAAGTGATTTCACTTACAGTAGTGCTTCCTTTGTATTCACCAGTAGTAGATATTTTTACATGACGAAGCTCTTCTGGATTAATTCTTTTTACAATTGATGGACTATGAGATGTTAGGAGAACTTGGGCATTACTAATCTCTGAAATCTCTCTAAGGTTTTTAATCACTCTACCCAGGAGATGAGGTGAAATATGATTTTCCGGTTCTTCAACTGCTAAAATAGTCAAAGCTGCGGGGATTTTTTTTTGAAGAAATCTGCCTTTATCATCTTCAATTATTTTTTGCTCAATTCCCAATAAAGTAGAAACCAAGGATAAGTAAAAGAGGGAACGAAGACCGTCACCTAGTTTATCAATTGAGTAATTCGTAATATCCTCTGTAGGGGAGAATTGTACATTTATATTTTTAAGCATAGATTCTAATGACGTCTCATTAAATAGTATTTCTGCGTTAGTATATCGTGAATCGCGATGAAACTTACTCCAGGCAGACTTAACTTCATTCCTTATTTCTTGCAATCCACCCACACTACCTAAATACTGCTCTAATGGTAAAAGAGTCTTTTGAATTTCCTTATTGGTGTCATCAGGCCAAGCTATACTTTTTAGCAACCTCCACAAGATTGTTCCAGATGCTAATTTTAATTGATTAGCCGGTTCTCGTATAGCAGGGACATATATCATCTGAATTAATGCTCTCTCATTAGCTGGTAAGGGTTTATAGGAATCATCTTTTTCCTGATCTCCATAAGGCACCACAATATAATAAAGCTTTGGGTCAATCTCTCCATCCGGTGTTACACTTTGGGTCCACTTAGCTTCCAGACGTATTCTTAAGTAGAGTACTTCCTGAGGATTCCCAGTCATCATTTGCTTAAAGAATGACGGTACAACATGTCCTCCTTCACCCTCTGTTTGCAGTTCAGGAAACTCTAATTTCGCTTCTATTCTAAGTAACCGATCTTCAGTGATTTCATCAGGTTTTATATTAGAAGGTACGTGAAAATCACTTTTATGTATTGTTCTTTCCTTAGAAGTTACTCCAAATAATTTTAGTAAAGCCTGAATTAATGCAGTTTTCCCACTACTATTCGAACCAATCATTGTTGTTAAACGATCAAAATTCACAGTTGTTTCTTCAGGTCCAAAACATCTGAAATTTTTAATCCTCAATTCAGTTATATTCATGAGAATTCCCTCCAATTATTGGGATTATTACCTGAGGTTACTTTAATTTATTACATTAAGCAACAAGTTCTATCACATAAAATTAATAAATAGCAAATATTTTGTAGATTCTCATCGAAATAATCATCATCTAATACCAAAACTTTTCGACCTACAAAATCAACAATAACTAGCCAACAGCACGGCAAAGATTTAGGTAAGATCCACGCAATTCCACTGAGCTAGATGGATAATTCCGGTATGTTATACATTAATCATTGTCGATCAGCTTATGAAAACACTCTCAAGATTTATCCATTGTTCGCTTCTGACAAGGTATACGAACTATTCCTATTTCTCGAAGCTGTTCAAGCAGGAGGTCGGCCTGTCACCGAATGAGTATAAGAAGGAGCAGCATTCGCATGGGGTCGGGTAGTTAGAGGGGCATAAAAAGAGCGGCAGTCAGGGATATGGGTCCTGGGCTGCCGCTCTTGTATTGCTGTTATTTATGTTGCAGTATTTTCTAAGGCTTAATGCTTGCTTTAACCGCATACCACTTCCCGGATTTTAAATGTAGCGTTAAATTGACGGGTTCTCTAAATGCCAGATTATCCGTCACATATTCTTGAGTTACATACACTTTTGACACGAAGAAGAAATGCAAAGGAACTACAAACCCGATATCATGCGAGCTTCTTTCATATTTAAAATCATCTACGGTCATGCCGCGTTCGTCCGGATTAATACATTTATAAGCGGAGCTATTCATATATTCAGTATCTGCATTTCCCTGCATTGCTTCTTCCAGAATAATCTTAGTATCATGTGCGATCCATACACCAAACGAGACATAGGCGATGACAAATACAAGAACAAATGAAAGGACTAACTTTCCGGAGATTTTCATTCGTGATATCACCTCATGCTAGCTTCATGCTATATAGATTGAACTTATGATTATTTTATTTAGGGATGATCCGTGACTCCAGAGAATGTTTGGACTTCCAGCCGCTGTTGTCTGCAGATTTCTTGATTTGTAGCGCTATTAGCGGTTGAAATCCGCAGACAAAGGCGGACGCTACCGCTCCTCCAGTTCCAAAATCCCTTCCGCCACTTTTCCCTTAATGTATATTTTCAAGTTCAATCTATATATTTGTCTAAATATTCCGTTCCTTGGCCTCAAAGGGTTCTTCACACGAATAAATCTCATGGAAAAATCCGAAATACAGGATATCATCTTCCATGCATTTTATACGATACGACAGCTCCTCATCACACCTCGGCTCTTCACCGTTGTTTCGCATTACCTCGAACGCATCTATAATATTCTCCAAAAAGTTTGCTTGAATAAACAAGGGCAATGTATTCAACATTGAATGATCTATTCTGGTTTCAGATCTGTATCCCGCGAGGACGGTTTCAAAATAATCCTCCATAAACTTTTTACGTTTACCGGCGTCGGGTTCAAATTGTATCCAGCCCATTCCGTTTCCCCAGAGACTGGCCAAGTCAAACATATACCAGCAGTAACAAGAATTATCGAAATCATAAACGGTTATTTGCCCGTTATCAAAATCTATCGAAAAATTCCCATCGTTGTAATCAAAATGGTTCATGCCAAAAGTCTCCTGATCCCTATCCAACCCTTGTAAGGTGTCAAGGAGCCCTACCATCTTCTCCTTAAGCAGAGATAAGGAATCCGGTATCAGTTGATCGATATATTCAGCTTTGTATTTGTCAAAAAAACTATGCCGGGGATGAACAGGCACATACCCTTTTGCGATTTGATGCATTTTTCCCAGGACTTTACCGCAATTATAATAATATTCGGTAATTGGAGCTCCTTCACGGTACCGGTAATGATTCTCCACAAGCATTTTCCCCTTAGCCTTTTCAAACAGGCAGACCCTAAAGGTGTGATTGTTGTGAGTGATCTCCTCCAGTAGATTCCCCTTCAGCGAGCAGATCACATTGGCGACATTGCCCCCGTGCTCATATAGATACCGGATATATTCCACCTCGCCCAGGATATCTTCCCGGCTCCTGTCAGGTAAGAAGGCAATTCTAAGTATTTTGGAAGGACTCCCCTCTTTCTCACAGGTATATACGACATTCCGCCCTCCGTCATGTGCCGGAATCAGCTGGATAGCATAACCTTCTAATCCGAATAACTCCGATACTACTGTAAGTAAACAAGTATCTCCAATTGAAACAACCTCATTATAATTTATACCTTTCCCCTCACTCTCGGTTTACTGAAATGTTTAACAGCCGGGTTTTTGTAATCATACCTGCACTTTCCAGCGTTGATTTTGACGCCCCGTTATAATACCAGCATCCGCAAACCGGCTTTAATTCGTGATCATAGCACCATTGTTTTAATTTTAGAATAATGTTTCTCCCAATCCCTTGCTTGCGGTAGGCCTCATTCGTAAACATGCCTATACTTGCCAGTCCATTAAGCATTTTACTCTTTTCAAGAACTCCAATTCCAAGCAGGACAGAGCCCCGGTAGTATGAGAACAGCTCTCCGTTCGCAATCCTTCTCTCATAATGATCAACAAAATCCCCGCACATCTGTCGCATAGGTTCAAGATCATCTAATGTTGCTGGAACGAAACAATCGTCTTGTAGTGAAGCATTCTCCGAACTGTTGAAATGACTGTCTTGAAAGAAATAGGCTTGCTTGGTGATTGGATAGTCTTTATCTATGGCTAAGCTTACAAACAGCTCATCACAGGTCGGTACGAATAGAGACTCCACGGCATGATTCTCTATCACTTGACTAAAAAGCTCTTGAGCATGCTTGAGATACAAGGGCTGGATGTAAAATTGAGTTAGCAGCTGATCCTGATGAATCGCATAATAGCCCGCTTCAGTTAATTCGTCGAGGATTACATAGAACGTTGAGTTTAGAATATGTTCCTCCAGGAAGGAATCAAATGGTGAAGACAAGGTATGGATATAATCCTGAATGAGATGCTGCACCTCGTTAATTAGGCATTGTTTAAAAAGCAATCGTATCATCCTTCCGTAATAAGATGAACATTCATTAATCATAGCATCAAAATGGAAGCCTATCCCAGTAGAGTATTATTAAAATTATTCTTTGCTTCCGTTAATCCTTACAGAATCCTTAGAATCTCCCCTTACACTGTGGGGGTAGAAAGGATGATATAATATGCAGGACATTATTTTAGAAACGAAGGATTTATGCAAAAGCTTCAAACATCAGCCAGCTGTCAACAAAGTATCGTTAGCCATACCCCATAATTCGATTTACGGGCTGCTGGGTCCGAACGGCGCAGGCAAATCCACAACACTCAAAATGATCGCCGGCATGCTGCGCCCCGATTCCGGGAGTATCCGCATTCATGGACATGAATGGACCCGTAAGGCTCTAAGCGGGATTGGCGTACTGATTGAATCACCTCCGCTGTATGAGAATCTGACGGCCAGAGAGAATCTCAAGGTGCGTACGCTTTCCCTCGGACTGCCGCACTCCCGGATTGAGGAGGTACTCGCCGTTGTGGATTTGACGCATACCGGCAAGAAACGTGCCGGGCAATTCTCTATGGGCATGAAGCAGCGGCTGGGCATCGCGATTGCGCTGTTAAATCAGCCGGAGCTGCTGATTCTGGACGAACCGATGAACGGGCTGGACCCTATCGGGATTCAGGAGCTGCGCGAGCTGATCCGTTCATTTCCACAGCAAGGGATTACGGTTATTTTGTCGAGTCATATTCTCTCCGAAGTCGAGCAGGTTGCCGATCAGATCGGAATTATCGCCGGCGGAGTTCTCGGGTATCAGGGAGCCGTTCCTCACGGGCAAGAGCTGGAAGCCTTGTTCATGCAGGTGGCAGCAGCAGGCCGGAGAGAAGGTGCGGTACATGCTTAGTCATCTTCGGGCTGAACGCTTAAAATGGCGGGGTACCTTCATTCCCAAGCTTGCCTGGATCGCCCCTGTGTTCACGATTCTCCTCTGCGCTATTTTAATGGGCGGACGTTATTTTCAGAGCGGGGCTTACAACTGGTGGTATACCATACTCTTACCGGGAACGCTGACCCTTGCCTGTTCACTTGCTCTGCAGAAAGATGCGAAGATGAAATACCGCGGCCTGCTGGCTCTGCCCGTTGACCTGAGGACCCTTTGGGCCGGGAAAATAATCGCCTGTGCAGGATGGCTTCTGGCCGCTCTCCTCCTATTCCTGATTGGCATTAAGTCAGGGGGATTGCTGCTTGGCCAAACCATTCCGCTCCTGAACAGCATGGCCGGCAGCTTCCTGATCTTCGTCACATTTTTGTGGCAGATTCCACTGTGTCTGTTCCTGGCTGCACGGTTCGGATTATTCGCCGCTGTACTGCTTAATATGTTCGGTAATGTCATTGGTGTTGTTGCCTTCGATTCCGGAGGTCTGTGGCATTTCCTCCCTTATACGATTACTTTCAGACTCATGTGCCCGGTATTATCTATCCTGCCGAACGGTCTTCCCGTACCGGCGGACAGCCCGCTGAGCAGCACGGACATGATCCTTCCGGATGCCCTGATCTCCCTGGCCTGGTTCGGAGTGCTCTCCCTCCTTACGGCGCTATGGTTCCGTAAACAGGAGGCGAAGTAGCATGGCTTCACTACTGGGCTTGCTGAGGGCGGATCTGCTCAAAACGCGGCACACGCCGTTCATATTCATTCATCTGCTGGCTCCGCTTGCCGGAGCAGGGGTGTTCTTGGCGTACTATTCGTACTCCCCTTGGAGTGCAGCCGATAAAGCTTTGGCCTTCATGCAGTCTGTAGGGTGTGCATTTCCTACTCTGATCGGGCTGGTCTGCTCCATGTCAGCGGAACAAGAGGCGAATGCAGGACAGTTCCAGGGCATGCTTGCCATTCCCGCTACTAAAATCACAGCCTTTACAAGCAAGCTGCTAGTTTTGCTGTTGTTTGGCCTTGGAGCTGTCCTGTTTGCTTACGTGCTTTTTGGACTGGGGTTCGGCAGGGTTCTGCAGCAGGACCGGCTGGGCATCCCCTTTTATATCACCGGGGCAGTTATTCTGTTCGGGAGTAATGTGTTTCTCTACCTGCTTCACCTGACGGTCAGCCTGCGCTTTGGAAGGGGGGCTTCCATTGGGGCGGGGATTGTGGGGAGTCTGATCGCTGCCTTAATGCTCACCGGGCTGGGTGATGCCACCTGGGCGTATATTCCCTTTGCATGGGGCGTCCGCTTTATCTCGATCTGGACAATCCACGCTTCCGGTACCCCGTTATCCCCCGCTCTACCCGAGCTGAACACCGGAATAACCGTCTGTATGCTGGCAACGGTAACCGCGGTTCTCCTAAGCTGCTTATGGTTCCGGCGGTGGGAAGGACGCTCAACTGATCATTAGACCTACAACTTACAATCGAGGGAACGAATATGGCAAAAATACTCGTAGTAGACGATGAACCCGCCATCTTGTCGCTGATCCGTAATGCACTGATCACAGATCAGCATCTGGTGACGGCGATCTCTGATTCTGCACAGGTGCGCCGGGCCGACCTTGGCGCATATGATCTTATATTACTGGATGTGATGATGCCGGGGGTGGACGGGTTTACCCTTTGCCGGGAGATCCGCGGGGCTGTGGATTGCCCGATTCTATTTTTAACGGCCAAAACACTGGAAAGCGATCTGATGTACGGCCTGGGACTGGGCGCAGATGATTATATTGTGAAGCCCTTCGGCATAGGTGCACTGCGGGCACGGATTGGCGCTCACCTCAGACGGGAAACCAGGGAGCGGCGGAATGTTCTGTATCTGGAGAATGTTCACTTTAACCTCTCCGGTAAAGAGCTGTTTATCCAAGAGGACAAGGTGCCTCTAACCAAAAGCGAATATGAAATTTGCGAATTTCTGGCCCGCAGCCGCGGACAGGTCTTCTCTAAAGAGCATATCTATGAAACGATATTCGGGTTGGACGGGGTAAGCGATAGCAGCGCTATTACGGAGCATATCAAGAACATCCGCGCCAAGCTGAGCAAATACGGAATCGACGCCATTGAGACCATCTGGGGGATCGGATATAAATGGAAGCTGTAAAACGAATCAAAACTGTGCGCCTGCGCACCTTTTTTCTGCAATACCTTCTGTTCTTAAGCACGGGAACGATCCTGCTCTTGGTAGTGCTGCTTGGCTTGTTCACGCTGGCTTTTGCCTCAAACACCATCCTGCCTGCCAACTATGCCGAGAAGGAGATTGCGGCCTTCAAGGAACGTCTTGCCTCAAGCGAAGCGGTAACACCCGAAACCGTCCCGGAACTGCTGGATTATACGGTTTTCACCAACCAAGGAGAGCTCGTCGCGGGCAATCTGAGCCGGAGCGAAGCAACAGATGCCTGGGAGATTACACAACAAGGTGATCATCAGGACTCTCATTTCTATGCAACCGCCCGGCGCGGCCAGGAAATCTGGATATTCCGGTATAGCTTAACGCCGCAGTACGCCTCCCCCTTGCTGCGCAGCTATCTGCCGAATCCGCAGCTGCTGGGAATCCTGCTCTTCATCTTCGGCGTTCTGCTCCAGGCAGCCTTGCTCGCCGCCCTGTTCGGCAGAAGACTCTCAGAGAAAATGGCCGGGTTACAGGAAGCGACAGAGAATATCCAGCGTGAGAATCTCGAGTTCACCGTCAAGCCCAGCGGGATCCGTGAAATCGACGATGTGCTGGCCTCACTCGATCAGATGAAGGAAGCCCTGCACAATTCCCTTAAGCAGCAATGGGAGCTGGAGCGTTCCCGCAGAGAGCAAATTTCCGCGCTGGCCCACGATATCAAGACGCCGCTTACCGTAATCCGGGGAAATGCCGAGCTGCTGAAGGAGACCACTCAGAATGAGTCCCAGCAGGAATATAACGGATACATTCTCCGCAGCGCCGGGGATATTGAAGCCTTCGTACAGGAGGTTATTGACCTCTCCAGCCTTCAGGCCAGCCCAGCTCCCCAGCAGTCACTTGTATCTACAGCAGAGTTTATTGAAGAATTAGAGCTGCAGATGAAGGCTCTGTCCTCCGGCAAGAATCTGCATCCTTCTGTCCTGAAGGAGAGCATTCCGGAGTTCCTCTTCATCCATAAGGAGCTGTTTCAGCGGGGAATTGCCAACGTGTTATCCAATGCGGCGGAGCATACTCCCCAGCAGGGAAGCATCACTTTGCAGGTCCGGGGGGATGACGATGCCGTCCATTTCACAGTTACGGACACAGGTAGCGGCTTCTCACCTGCCGACCTCAAAGAAGGCGCCACCCAGTTCTACAGAGGCGACCAGAGCCGGAGCCCGGGCAAGCATCACGGAATGGGACTGTACATTGCCAAGTCTGCCGCCCAGCTGCACGGAGGCAGCTTAACCCTAGACAATGTGTCCCCGTCCGGCGGAGGCAAAGTAACGATTAGTATTGCTGTTCCGAAGGGGCAATTGCTGTGAAGTAGATGAGTCTTCACAATCCACCACTTCCAGCGGTTTGCCCCCTGTTTCTTTTCCTAATTGTGCAGCTCTCCAAAATAGTTGCTATAAGGCTCAAACTCCGCTAACACCTCGTCTACCTTACGCATACGCTCCTCCAGCGTTCCCCTCAGCGTAATAAAGGGAATCCGCCGCTCTTTTAAATCCGCTAGTATCTGCTTGTGAAAAACATGCCGCTTCTGATCCCCGCTGCGGTCCCAAGTATCGTCGTAAGGAATATCGTCGTCGCACAAGAAAAACAAATCATACCGCTGCGCGTTCTCCAGGGCGAGCCGGGTTAGCAGCTCCGGAGCCCGTCCGTGATAATCCAAGGCATACATATATGTGGTAATCGCATTGGTATCGACAAAAAGATACCAGTCTGCCTCCAGGAGTGCCTGCTCTTCCCGCTTCATATGACCCACAGCAATTTCATCAAAAGACTCAAGACTGATCCGCCGGTCCACCTGATGCTCAGTCCAATAATCGCGCCCATACTCACTAGCAAACGTTGTCCGGTACCGCTGGGCCAATGCTTCGGTGATGGTTGACTTCCCTGTTGACATTGCTCCTACAAAAACCACTTTCGTGATCAAATCCCGGTACACAAGCTCACTGACATATTTCCGGTACTTATAAGGATCGGAACGAACAATTGTGGCGGATACAGGTACTTTTATACGCGCTTCATCCACCCGCCGGTCAGCCGCACCTAAAGCAGTACTCATATGCCCGCCATAGAACTCACTCGAATAAAAATGGGTCACCTGCTCACCCTGAAGCAACCCCAGAATATACTGTTCTTCCCGGATCTCATGCTCCCTGTCATCAGAGTACCCGTCCGGGCCATCCCAGGCTTCCATTACCCTAACCTGCGGATAGAGCCTGCGGATCCAGTTCGCCCGGATATGCAGGGGAATACTAGTAACCGTGGTCTCGTAAATCACTACGATTAATTCATCCACCTCCTGCAGCGCCGTTTCGATCATATACTGATGCCCTTTATGCAGCGGGGCGAATTTTCCAAGGGTTAATCCAAGGGTTTTCATAGAAGTGCCTCCTTAGCGGCTTTATTCCAGTTATAGTAGCCGTATGCCGCGTTCATCAGATAGGCGCTCCACATGACGATCATCAGCAGGCCCTCACCGCTGCCTTCCAGTGTCCGGATCACCCATAGCAGCACCGTGAACATATTCAGCACAATATAGACCAGCCATTGCTCCTTGAATCTTCTCACCATCAAAATCGTGGCCACGACAGATAACACGGTAGTTATAGCATCGATGTAAGGCGAGTTCTGTCCAGGAATGAACGACAGGCCAAACCCAAGCAGCAGCGAACCCGCAATACAGACCGTGAATGTGAGGAACATACCTTTATGCTCCATCTGGCGCATGGCCAGCTTGCCGCTCTGATAATTGTTCTTCCACATGTAGAAGCCGGCGACATTCATCGGGACAAAGAACAACAAATTCAGCATGACTTCTCCAAATAACCCGTTGACATTAGCCAAGTAGGCGTAGCCGAAGGTATTATACATGCCAAAAGCATAACTCGTCAGCTTCCCCTTCGCCGTGAGTACTACGCATAGCACCCCGGTGATAAAAACCGTGAACCCGAACAATGAATCCTTGGATAAAAATGTAAAAATGACACCCACCAAAGTAAACAAAACCAGCCAGACGACTTCGAACATTTTCCACCCGCTCAGAACCTTCTTCACCTTGCATCCCCTCCGCTATCTGCATTTTTATTCTTGGTGCAAAACACTTAATAACATATTGATAATTACATATTGTTAATATCAAGTTAGCAGATGAACCGGCAAGATGCAAGTAAAATTTTCCTCTGTCAAAACAAAACGGCCTCAGTCCCGTAGAATTCTGGGACCGAGGCCGCGTATAGATTTCGTCAATGGATGAAATAGAATTAGAACTTGTAAGCAACGCTTGGATTATCCTTCGGAAAATCCGTCGAGAAGGCCAACTCTTTCTGTAACTCCAGATCCTGAAGACGGCCGGAAAGCGCCCGATGAATAGCCTGATAGGAGTCGCTGCCAAGTACAATTCTTTTGGGTGCCGGATGCTGGTCGACACTGTCGATCATGATTTTGACCATTTTTGCCGGGTCACCCAAGGAAACAGCCTTGCTGTCTTCTAGTATACGTCTTGCGGCAGAGGCCGGAGAGTTCTCATATGCGTCCAGCTTGGGTCCGATTTTTGAACCGTGATGTCTGAAATTCGTGCGTGCTCCGCCGGGCTCTACAATGGTAACTCCAATGTTGAACGGGGCCACTTCCTGCATCACCGCTTCGGTGAATCCCTCAATTCCCCATTTTGTCGCATGATACAGCGATCCTCCAGGGAATGCAGCTTGGCCGCCTACTGTGGAGAGCTGTATGATTCGTCCACCTCCCTGAGTGCGTAAATGCGGCAAGGACGCGCGCACCACATGAATGGAACCGGAAAGGTTAGTATTAAGCTGATGGGTAATTTGTTCAATCGTTAATTCCTCTGCCGCACCAAAAAGTCCATAGCCTGCATTACTGACAACGACGTCAATTGTCCCTAGTTCCGTAAAGGCCCGGTCGATGACCGTATAAATTGCCGGAATATCGGTAACATCAAGCTGATCAGTCCATAGAAGATCCCCATATTTCGCCTTCAGATCGTCAACTGAATTCACATTGCGGACAGTTCCTGCTACGCGATCCCCCCGTTCAAGAAGCTGCTCCGTCATATGCCGGCCAAAACCGCTGTTAATGCCTGTGATAAGCCAAGTCCGTTGTGCCATTGTTCAATCCTTCTTTCCTGGAAGTTCCGGTCCAGCTATTTGACTAACCGGTTAGTTAAATATAAGACTTTCTAACCGGTTAGTCAAGTGATATACTATTCAATAATATTGAGCCGCCGTATATCTAACAAAAGGATGATTGAACATGCGAAATGCCGAAGCGACACGTGAACTGATTTTGAACGCCGCGATGGACGAATTCTCCGCATTCGGCATTGCCGGAGCACGGGTTGAACGTATTGCCAAAAATGCCGGCTGCAACAAAAACCTGATCTACGTTTATTTTGAAAATAAAGAGACGCTCTTTAATACAGTTCTCCAGAAACACCGTGACCGCGCGTTTGAAGACATCCCCTTTACCCCCAATGACCTCCCGGGTTACGCGGTCAGCGTATTTAATTTCGCTATGACACATCCACAGCTTATGCGGCTGATGATGTGGTCTAATCTGGAACATCAGGCAGTCAACTCTTCCCAGCGGGAAACACTCCATGAGCAGAAGGTACAAGCAATCAGTAATGCCCAAAGCTCCGGACACGTGGGCTCTACAATGCTTCCAGGCATTCTTTTAACTTACGTTATGACGCTTGCCACCGCCTGGACGGCAACAAATCCGTTCGGCCCTTCGCTTGAGCCGGAAGCGCTTAAGAACGTGGAAGTACTTAAAGAATCTATCATCAGAGCAGTCACCTTAATGACCGAGACGAAACGCGCTAAGGATTGAACAAGACAAAACACTTAAGGACATCCAAGACGGATGTCCTTAAGTGTGCTTGCTCAACCATTCTTTTTTCTAATGATATTGACCCGAGACATGCTCATTCGTATCCTGCAGCATTTTGGCAAGCACTACGATCTGTCCGGCATGATATCCGTAGTGAGCTGATACCTGAACAATCAGACGGCCAATTACTCTTGTATCATAGGTTTCGCCCTCACGGGCAGCCTCCCGGTACATGCGGTTCCAGTCTTCAAGGCCGAAATGAATGACGACCTCCCGGGACAAATCGTCGTTCGACAGAGCCGACAGCACTTCCTCCGCTTGTGACCGCGTGTCCCGGAGAAGGCCGATCAGTTCTTCTTTAGATATGCCTCCGTCCGTTGTGAACTCGCGGGTACGCTCCCGGATGAACGGCCTGTTTCCGATGGCGCTGACAAAATTCTGATATTCATTACCGGCTAAATGCAGACACAGATTGCCGATGCTGTTCATAGATTCCTTCGTTTTTGTCCAAACCAGCTCATTGTTCAATGGATTCATGCTCTTCTCAATCCGGTCAAGCTGCTTGTTCATATCTTCCAGAACGTACTGGATCAGTGCAATCAAACCAATCCCTCCCCTTAAGTGATTAATTACAACATAATGAAATTCGTATAAATTGTTGTTACTCCATCGCTGCTAACCGCTTTAATGCAATGCAAAATCAACGGCAGCCTCGGCATGAAGCCGCGTTGTATCATAAACCGGGATAGCACAGTCCTCCTGAGAGATGAGCATTGTGATTTCCGTACATCCGAGAATAACGGCTTCAGCCCCCTTTCGGATAAGGCTGTCAATGATGTCCAGATATTTCTTCTTTGAATGCTCATTTATAATGCCAAGACAAAGCTCATGATAAATAATATCGTGAACAACCGCTCTGTCTGCTTCATCCGGCACAACAACCTCAAGTCCAAACTGCCCTGTCAGCCGATCCTTATAAAAGGGTTGCTCCATCGTAAAGGCGGTTCCTAACAAGGCTACCTTCTTTATTTTATCGGAAACAATTTTTTCTGCCGTCGGATCAGCGATATGAAGTAAAGGAACCGATACCGCGTTCATCACTTCGGGTGCCATCTTATGCATCGTATTCGTGCATATGACTATGATATCTGCTCCGCCTGCTTCAAGTTTTTGTGCCGCTTCAATCATAACCCTCGTAGCCTCCATCCAGTTCCCCTGATGCTGGAGATCCTTGATCTCTTGAAAATCCACTGAATACAGCAGACTTTTTGCGGAGTGGTGTCCACCCTTCCTTACTTTCACCGTCTCATTGATGATTTGGTAATAAAGCATAGAGGATTCCCAGCTCATACCACCTATAAGTCCTATTGTCTTCATGGTCTTATTCACACTCCATTCTTTTTCATCCTAAATACTACTTCCCTCCGGAACCACATGACACGGCTCTGTAAAGGCAAGCCGCCAATCAATCAACCGGAGCACTTATGATCCTGCGCAGTTGCTTAACATCGCTCATTGGGGGACGTCCAAACATCCGGCTGTACTCCCTGCTGAACTGCGACGGACTCTCATAACCAACCAGAAAGCCCGCATCGGCGGCTTCCAGGCCTTCTGAGAGCAGCATGCGGCGTGCGGTCTGCAGCCGGATCGCCTTCTGATACTGCAGCGGGCTGACCGCCGTTACTTTTCTAAAATGCTTGTGCAAAGAGGAGGGACTCATATTGGCTTCCTTCGCCAGCTCTTCAATGACAAGCGGCTTTGCATAATCACGGTTAATCAAATGGATCACTTTGGAAATGCTGTGCGCATAGCTGCCGGCTACGGCAAATTGTCTGATTAAAGCCCCCTGCTCATCTTTCAGCACACGATAAAGAATCTCACGGATAATAAGTGGCGCAAGAACCTCAATATCCTCAGGGGTATCTAGCAGCCGGACAAGCCGAAGCAGCCCGTCAAGCAGCGGGGGAGCTGATTGGCTGACCAATATCCCCCGCCCCGTTTTTCCTTTCCATTCACTACTGTTCCTATGGATTACGTCCAGAATAACATCTGGACTAATCAATAATTGAAGACTCAGATAAGGAAGCTCAGGTGAGGCCTCTGTTATTTGCCCGACTACAGGCAGATGCACGGAGGAGACCATATAGGTGCTGGGATCATATTTGTAATCTTCTCCAGCCAGCGTTGCTGTCTTTGAACCTTGTGCCACTACATATAGTGAAGGCAGATTTACGGTATGCATCGGCTCCGATACTTGGCTCGCGCGTCTGAAACAAAGCTCTGGCACTGCGGAAGTATGGGTTCCATCCGAAGGTGCATGACGCGCAATAAGCAGAGTAAGTTCTTCCAGCCTGGAAGAGATCTTAAGCGGGGAGATGAGTTCCACCATGCTTCATTCTCCTTTCCAATTATCGTGATGGTTAATTATATCCACCCGGATAGGATTAGGCAAGAATCGGATGCGATCGGTCTACCTGGTGCAACGGATTTTTACTTAGAATGTACTAGCAAGGGAATAGATATAAGAAATGAGGTTTGGGCTATGAACATGGAAGGAAGATTGAAGAACAAGGTTGTTATTATCACGGGTGCAAGCAGCGGAATTGGAGAAGCAACAGCACTCTGGCTAGCGGAGCACGGAGCCAGGGTTGTGCTTGGCGCACGCGGAACGAACCGCCTTGAAGCTCTGGCTGCACGCATTACAGACAGCGGCGGCGAAGCCGTTTATGCAAGCACGGATGTAAGAAAGCGCGAAGATCTGGACAGACTTGTTGCACTGGCTTGTGAACGCTACGGACAGCTCGATGTTCTTGTCAGCAATGCAGGTGTAATGCCTATTTCCCCGCTTGATGATTTGCGCGTAGCGGACTGGGAGGACATGATAGATGTCAACATCAAAGGCGTTCTATATGGTATTGCAGCAGCATTGCCTGTTTTTCGGAAACAGGGCTTCGGGCACTTTGTGAACACGGCTTCTACAGCCGGACATAAGACCGTACCGAACCAGTCTGTGTACTCCGGAACGAAATTCGCTGTGCGCGCCATCTCCGAGGGACTGCGCCAGGAGGCTGGCGATAAACTGCGCGTAACCGTGATTTCACCCGGCATTGTACAGACGAATTTCACGGAGGGCGTGACAGACCCGGGATTGAAAGAACAGCTTACTGTAATCCGGGATAGATTAGCAATGGCACCGGACGCTGTAGCCCGCGCGATTGCTTATGCCATTGAACAGCCGGATGAGATCGATGTGAACGAGATTGTGATCCGTCCTACTGCCCAAGTGTAAGGCAACCATGGAGTTTTGCCGTTGTTGTGGGCAAAACTCCATTTGCTGTAGAAATCTATCCGTTAATCTGATTAGCCAGCCGCCGGATCTCGTCGCTTAGCCTTGGATTAACCGGATACACGCCTTCGATGAAATTTAAAATACGGAGTGCCGATTCGGGAACACGATCGTACCCCTGAATCATGTCTCCGATGATTTCTGCAAAACGGGGATATCTCTTCTCTAACCGCCGCTCATTCCCGAACGGGTCGGGATAGTAATCCACCTCTTGCTCCAATAGATGGAGCACAGACAGGATCCTGTCTATAGCATATACCTCAATAAACCTCATAGCGGATAAGCGTTCTCCCCTTGCATAACGGCCCAGCCCCACGTACAGATTGGTTAAGGCTTCGTTCAAAGGAAAGTCCAGGGAATCACTTTTTTGAGAGGGCAGCGGACTTACAGGCTTGGCGATTTCCGTATTTCCATACATCGGATCCTTCCATATGACCCGTCCTTCTGTATAGGAGATTTCCGCCAGCTCCCGTTCCTCAAATATAGCATATTCCCCGTAAATTCCGTCCTCGAACAGGATCTTGCATCCTGCATCTGAATTCTTAAAGGAATAGGCAAGAGGATGTGCTTCTTCGAGCCAATCCAGCCGGTCAATATATCTATCCTTCTCCCCCGGTCTCACAATCACAAAAAAATCCAAATCCGAATATTCATCCAGCCGTTCTGTCTCGACCCCAACAGAACCCACCCCTAATAATAAAAGAGCTCCCCCTTTACGTTCGAGCGACTTGCCGATCTCGTGAAGCCGCTGAAGAAGCAATTCTGTTCTTAACATGCCCAATCCTCCTCTGTAGTTGAATGCAAAAAGGGTCCAACCCGCACTTCTCAGCGAGGTTGAACCCGAAGGTTACATTGCCTTTATTCTAGTGATAAATTATCATGTCTAAATTGTGGTTGTCAAGCCTATTAACTCGCTTCCCGAAGTAGGCTTAACCATTCCTCTAAAGTGAACCGGCCTACGACCTCAAAGCCTTTTCCTTGCCCGTTTGGTTTTATAATTATGGTACCCAAATTTGCGATTTCCCCGAGTCCAACTCCTTGAGGGAAACTGTGAGCAATGATAACTTTGTTAGTCCCAGGGGAGGGCGAACCTTCTAACGCAGAAGTTAAGTCATTTACAAGCCCTTGCTGCTCGGCAGGAGACAAGGAATTACTTAAATTATATATTCTAGCCCAGAACGCATCTGTTTGGACCATGCCCTCACCAAAAGCTAATTCTGCGGTCTCCTTTGCCCGGCAAAAGGGACTAGCCAGAACCGGAGTCTGGACTGGAATTTGCAATCTGCGCAGCGCCTCGCCAAATTGCACAGCCTGTCTTCTCCCCGCCTCTGAAAGATTTCTTTGGGTAGAACAATCATTGAAATCCATTCCCGGAATGTCCTCTCCTACAGTAGCCTCTCCGTGCCTGACATAGAGAATATATCCACCCTGACGAAGCGAATTTAGCAATGAGGGTTCAACCGGCCTTGATTTCAAAATACCTCCTGACGCTTCAACCGGCTGCGTGTGAAACATGAGGATTATGCAAAGGATACCGGTGATAATATGTCCTTTTATCATTGTTGTAGCTCCCTTCGGGTTCGTAAGCACCATGACATAGTGTCCCTCAAACCCCCAGCAACATTCCACCTGCTGCACCAGCTACCACAACCACCCAAGGCGGCAGCTTCCAGAAGAACAGCATTACAAATAAAATGACGGCTAACGCGAAATCTGATGGCTCCAAAATAGCTGTAGTCCAAAGGGGATCATACCATGCAGCAAGCAGTATACCGACTACAGCAGCGTTGATTCCAACCAATGCCCCTTGGATTTTCGGGCTGTTTCGTAATCCGTTCCAAAAAGGAAGCGCACCGATCACTAGAAGAAAGGCTGGCAGGAAAATGCCGAAAATGGCAACCACTGCCCCAAAAATCCCACCCGCCATAGTCCCAAGGTACCCTGCAAAAGTGAACAACGGGCCTGGAACTGCCTGCGTAGCCCCGTAGCCCGCCAAAAATTCCTCTTGGCTAACCCAACCCGCAGGAACTACTTCGCGTTCCAAGAGGGGGAGGACGACATGTCCCCCGCCGAACACCAGAGAACCGGAACGGTAAAAGCTGTCAAACATGGCTAACCACCCGGCTTCTCCTGCCCCCCTGAGAAGAGGCAGTCCTGCCAGCAGCACAAAAAATAAAACTAAACAGACGGCTCCGAGGGTTCTGCTGATTGGTATTTGCAGGTCTGGTGTTCCCTCCGCAGCTTTTTTACGATAAAGCCATAAACCTGCTATTCCGGCAGCAACGATAATAAGGACCTGACTGAATGCCGTTTGCCAAGACAAGGTAATAGCCGCTCCAATGACAGCGATTGTTACTCTGTTCCTGTCCGGTGTAAGCTTTTGTCCCATCCCAAGAATAGCGTGGGCAACGATAGCTACCGCTACGATCTTTAGTCCATGAATCCACCCCGCACTGCCTATATCATAGCCTTGAAGCAGGAAGGCAAAGGCAACTAACGCAATGACTGACGGCAAAGTGAAGCCTAGCCATGCCACAAGACCCCCAAGCAGACCTGCTCTTACAACACCTATTCCAATTCCAACCTGACTACTCGCTGGACCGGGAAGGAACTGACAAAGAGCTACCAGGTCAGCATAACTACGTTCATCCATCCATTTTCGGCGGCGTATGTATTCATCATGAAAGTAACCCAGGTGGGCAACCGGCCCCCCAAAAGAGGTAAGTCCCAATTTGGCAGACACCCTCAGCACTTCTAAAAGAGCACCCAACCTTCCCATCCGAGCCTCTTTCTGTGCTTCTTGCTGACCCGTTTGCATATCGTCACCGCTCCTTTGCTGCAATAACCACGTTCTCCATCTATAGGGAACAACGTATGGGGACCCAAGTGTTCAAACTATTATGACACTTGTATATGTGGTGTACACATGGATTTGGTTAAACTACGGTTAAGTTATTGTACACAATCCTCACAATCCTCGAAACAGCCTCTCCCCGTTCCGCTTCATATACCTATACAGCCCCATACTCAACACAATCATAATTGCGGCGGCTCCAAGCATGATAATCTTCCCGTCCACACCCGTCAGCAGAATCGTCAGCCCTGCCGGAACAAGCAAACTAATCATCCCGATAAGCATGCCCACCAGTACCGCCGCACTCTGCTTAACCACCTGAACCTCACTTGTCCACTCCAGCTTAGGCAGTTTCAGATTAACCATAACGCCTATCAGTGCAGAGTAGCAGGCATAGATCACAGGGATTACGAGCAGTAAGAGACTATCCATCCATCCTGTCCGCAGCGATAGTATCAGTATTACACAGCTCACAATCGTGATAGGTACTGTAATGGTGAGATTTACAGCAACCTTGGAGAGCAGGATGATGTGCTTAGGTACGGGAGCGCTTTTGAGTATCCAAAGATTATTGCCTTCCAGAGAAATGGAGCTTGACGTTGTGCAGCTTAAAGCTATGAACATGGAGACGAAGACAGGCGCCAGTGTATTCAAGTAATGCTGCAGCTCTGGAATTTCGGCCCGCTCCCCCAGCTGCTCCGGGCTGATGAACAACAGGGAAATTGACGACATCAATAACAGAACCATGCCAATGCTTGTATTCAAAATATAATTGGAAGAACTGAAATAGCGGCGCAGCTCCTTCTGATACAGAGCGTAAAATACCGTGGATGCTTTTAACGGCTTCATTGTATATTTGCCGCCTGCATGGCTGGTCATTAGACCTGTATGAATCGCTTTATAACGCGACCCTAGTACGGCAGCAAAGATTACAAAGGACAGCACCGATAACAGAATAAATAAAACAAATGAATCTATCCGGTAGGAGCAGACAGCATCGACATACATAGCCGCCAGCGGATACAGCTTATAGATCATATCTGCCAGTCCGGTGCCCAGATCAGCAAGTTCCTCCTGCCCGTTACCTTTCAAAGTAAATGAACCTGCCATGAGCGCAATCACGACGGCAAAGGTCAGGACAAGACTGATCATCCGGCTGGCCCGGAACCGGGAAGAAAACCAGCTGATGAACGCGCCAATCACGGTTGCTGCAATAATCGGGACTAATGGAATACACAGCATCGCCGGCAGAAACAGCAGATAATAATAGGCCTCCGGATGTGCTTTTAGCGCATATACCAAACCCGCCGGCAGCATCACCATCAACGTAAAAAACAGATTCAGCACATAGAGCTGGAGAATACGGCTTGCCACCACATGACTCGTCTTTACCGGCAGCGACATCACCAGATCGTAATCCTTATAGCTGAACAGGACACCGCTTGCCTTATAAACCGTCGTGAAGAACCCTACCATCGAAGTAACAGCCATCATAATGGCCAGCAGCAGCTCCACCCGGCCTATCTGTTCAAAAGCCAGTGCCATCGCATAGCTATATCCAAATGAAAAAACCGCGATCATAAGCACACCAAGGACGATAGCGATACTTAACAGCAGCAATTTGCGTCTTTCCTTCACCTCTCGGGTATGCAGGGCTTTATTCAAGCCGAAGGCAGAGAGCAGCTGGATCTTCGTTAATCTCCAGATATTAATCATTATCGATCAGCTCCATGAATACATCCTCCAGGCTGTTCTCGCCCTTAACTTCTTCCGTCTTGCCGTGGGCGATCAGCTGCCCCGCCTTGATGATTGCGATTTTATTGCAGAGCTTCTCTGCGGTATCCAGCACATGTGTGGAGAAAAAAATCGCACTGCCCTCACTACACAGCTCAGCCATGATTGTTTTTAGCATATGGGCAGCCTTGGGATCAAGTCCCACAAAGGGTTCGTCTAATACCAGCAGCTTCGGTTTATGAATGAGCGCCGAGATGATCGCCAGCTTCTGCTTCATCCCATGGGAATACGATGAGATCATATCGCCGAGATGGGCAGTCATCTGAAAAGCATCGCTGTATTTTTGAATGAGCCGCTCACGGTCCGCTTTGGATACACTAAAGAGATCGCCGATAAAATTGAGGTACTGGATCCCGGTAAGATGTTCGTACAGGTCCGGATTGTCAGGAATATACGCGAGACGTGACTTGCAGGCTAACGGGTCTTTTTTCATCGAAATCCCGTCAATTTCAATCTCTCCCTCTTCAAAATCAAGCACACCCACTACCGCCCGGATAGTCGTCGTCTTGCCTGCACCGTTATGTCCAATGAAGCCGTAAATGTCTCCCCGCTCGACCACTAAGTTCAGGTCATTTACTGCTTTTTTCCCGCCTTTATAGCTCTTGGTAAAATGTCTGATGGTAAGCATGTCCCTTCACCTCTTCCTAACTGTTAGCAAATAATCATTATACGTACAGCATAGGGTAAACGTTCATTGATGAATAAATAATCATTCGCGGAAACCTTTTTGTCCGATTGCACGTCTAAGAGCTCAAATAACACACAAACTACATCAGAGGTGAAAGAAAATGAAAAAAACATTCAAGCTTGTTACACTATCCGCCGCCGCCGCTCTGGCGTTAAGTTTTGCCGGACAACAATTCGCTTCCGCCGCAGCCTTCACAGATTTAAATAACGTCCCCGGTAAAGAGAAGATCATCGCCCTGCAAAATAGCGGCCTGATCAAAGGGATCAGCGCCTCCCAGTTCGGTCCGAATATTGCCATCTCGGAAGCTGAAGGGGTTCAAATGATCGTTAATAGCTTAGGACTGAATCTTGATCTGATCCGATTCGCTAAGGAGCCCAAGGCTTCGGACTATTTTGCCAATGCCAATGATTCCGCCTGGTACTCGCAGGCCCTCATTATAGCTGCTGTCCACGGACTGGACTTACCAGCGGATTTGAAGCCTGGCCAAAAGTTAACACGCGAGGAATTCACGCATCAGCTTATTGATGCGATCGAAATCAGCGGCCGTCTGCCGATGATCAAGCCAGTCGTTGTGGAATTCAAAGACCAGGACCAAGTGAAGGCGGACTATTCCGGTTCGATCCAGCGCGCCCTGAACTACGGTGTTGTGCAGCTGGATGCAAACGGGAAGTTTAACCCGCAGCAGAAAATCACCCGGGCTGAAGCAGCCGTAGCCATCAGCAATGCGCTGGCATACCTGAAGGCTCACCCGGCTCCTGAAGCTGCAAGCGAGATCCTTACGGCTGAACAGGCTGTTCAATTGATCAAAGAAGCCGTAGGACCTGAAGCCGGCCTGCAGATCAAAATCGCTCCCGCTTCCAGCATGAGCCGTGAATCATTCACTTACCTGCTGATTCATACGCTTCAAACAAGCGGTCAGCTGCCGATGATCAAGCTGAACCCAGTGGAGATCAAAGACAATAATGAGATCGACATCTTAAACTCCGGGGCCATTCAGACGGCGATTGCCCTCAAGATCGTGAACCTGGACGCAGACGGCAATTTCCATCCAAAAGACGCAATCACCCGTGCAGACGCTGCCGCCATGGTCAGCCAAGTCCATGAAATCCTGAAACCATCCTCAAGCAAATAGGAAGTCCTCAACGACATTAAACCTGACCCTCTTGGTTCCGCCAAAAAAAGCCAGACCGTTATTTCCTGACGGTCTGGCCTTTTTTTGCTATTATCCACTGTAGGCAAACATGATCTCATGCTCTTTTCCCCGATGGATCTAGCATAACGTGGATGGAACCCCTCTCGGCATTCTAGCGGGAAAAGCTCCCACTAATTCAATCATTTTATACCAAAAATGAATATTAGGTGGAAAAAGTCCCTCTAAAATCCTCGAATTAGCTAACTTTGAGCCATGTTGGAGATATTAGCGGGAGAAATTCCCACTAGTAACCTTCACTATCCTTCCCAGAGGAATTTAGTTGGAGAAAATCCCACTACCGCGCCTCCCTCTTGCTATCTTTCCAATAGTTTCATTTATTCAATCATATTCCTGTCATTATATGGTAAAGTAAGTCGTAAATAATTCGTTGAACAGAAAGGTGGAAAAAGATGAACTGGATTCAGGCCGCGGTAATTACCGCATCCATCCTGGCATTTCAGACAATCTGCGGACAAATTCACTTGAACGATACCAGCACCTTAGCGATTTCATCTGTTAGTGCAACCGGAACTGCCGTAAATGACAAAATGAATGAACTCCAATCGAAATTAAAATTGGGACTGACTAAAGAGGAAGTACAGGCACTATTTACTGAGCAATTTGAGATCGCATATAACAGTGATTCAGAAAATGGAAGTGACTCTTATTGGAAATATGAATATTTCAAAGTACCCGGTTATGACCGTACGGATGATCTTCCAGCTCATGCTGATCATGTTATTGATTACGACGCTCTAGTTAACAAACAGATTGGGGCTTATTTATATATGGAGTGGAAAAACAACAAATTAATTCTGTATTCCATAGCGTATGTTAATCCTAAGGATCATGAAGTTCAACTATATGTTATGGGCCATGACGGAACAGCTTCAGATAGACCCGTTAGTCCATGATAAGTTAATCATTCCGTAATACACCAGATCCTCATACCGCTCTTCTTTGCGCACATGCTCTCTTAGTACCCCTTCTTGCTCCATACCTATTTTGCGCATCACACTTCCAGAAGCCGGATTGGAGCCAAAGTAACGCGCGAATACTTTATGGTACTTTTTTTCATCAAAAGCAAATTGCAGTACTGCCCGCGCTGCCTCTGTAGCATAGCCGTTTCCCCAGAATTTCTCACCGATCCAATAAGCCAGTTCACCGTTATGGAAATTCTGGTTACTAGACAGTGCTATCGCACCGTACAATTCACCGCTTACCTTGTCTGTGATTGCAAACTCATAAGATGTGCCGGCATTAAAGTTGGCTGAATGATGCTCAATCCATGATAATGCGTCTTTAAGGGCATATGGATAAGGCAGGTACAAAGTATTCTTATAAATGTTGTAGTTGTTGCAAAGTGCAGTAACTGCTGCCGCATCAGACGGGATGAACAATCTTAGCAGCAGCCGCTCAGTATGAATAGTTCGGTTGACGTTGTTATATGACATTTACATCCTCCCCAATGAGAACTTCCCGCTATACTTCAGCCACTTTCCCGTAAGCCTCGTTCCCGCTCACCTTTTTGAGCTTCCTATTAAACATAACAAACAATATAACACCCGTCACACTCGTAATCACTTCCGTTACGGTCATAGACCAGATAACACCATTCAGTCCAAAGAAATAATGAAGCACGATAATCACCGGAATATAGAGGATGCCTTGAGTAATGGCCATAATTGCTGTAGGTGCGCCTTGTCCGGTAGCCTGAAAAATACTCATGAAAAGTCCCGTGAATCCATTAAACAAAGCCGAGATCAGCATCGCTGCCAGGATCGTTACGCCGCTGCTGATCACAGACGGGTCGTTGGAGAACCAGTGCAGGACCGTGTCTCTAAAAATAAACACCAAACCCACGAACACTACAGAGATGCTCCCGATATATGCAAAAGCATATTTAATACCCGATTTCAAACGGACGATATTGCGGCCGGCATAGGTAAATGCAAACAGCGGGATCAGACCGAGGAATAACCCCATCGACAGAAACTCCGGAACCTGAACGATTCTTAGCGCCACACCAAAGCCGGCGACCACATGGTCTCCATATTGAATGGCATAGTTATTCAGCAGGAGCGTTGTCACAATCAGAAAAGCGGATTGCAGCAGCTCAGAGATTCCGATTTTATAGATTTCCAGTTTATCCTGAACCGAAATTCTAAAATGCTTCAAGAACCCTTTTAAATGTTCACTCTTTGTCTCCAGGAAATAGATGTAATAAACTACGGAGCCCACGTTCGCTAGTATCATTGCCAGCGCCGCGCCCGCCACATGCCAGTTCAGCACCAGAATAAACAGCGGATCAAAAATCAGGCTAAGCGCCGTGCTGATAAACACTCCGTACATCGATTCCTTCGACGCCCCCTCCGAGCGTACCAGCTGCTCCAGCGCAAAATTGAGCACAATCACGAACCCGCCGGCGAACAGGGTCAAGGCATAGGTTTTGGTAAAACCAAACGTAGCATTATCCGCACCAAGCAGCCGTGTAATCGGGTTAATCGCCAAAAAAGCAAGCAGTGCGATTACGATACCGGCGATAATACTCGCGTAGAAAGAATAACCGGCGATTCTCCGGCCCTTCTCCGGATTCTTCTCACCAGCCAGCCGGGTTACAAACGTCCCGCCGCCTACTCCCAGCACATTACCAAAGGCCATTAATACAGTAAAAATAGGCAGGCCCAGCGTAATCGCTGTCAGCATATGCGTATTGTGCAGCAGCCCGATGAAATAGGCGTTGATAACATTGTAAATGGTCCCGACCGACATTCCAATCATCATGGGTATCGACAGATGGGCAATCGCCTTCTTCAGCGGAGCTGATTCCAGATAATATTGATTAGATGTTTCCTGGCTCATATTCATTCCTCCAAGCTTTCACTTCATATTGTTTAGTTAGAATTCTAAGTAACAAGGATATCATAATAGTTAGAGTTCTAACTGTCAATACTCTAACTAAATCAGCATTAAAAAAACCTCTATACCTGCCAGTGCAATAGAACTCTGGCGGGTATAGAGGTTTTTCATTACAATTCAACATATTCACAATCTATTATTCCTCAACAGGAAAGCTAACCGCAAATACTGAGCCTTCCCCCGGCGTGCTCTCAACCGAAATTTCTCCTCCGCACATCTCCACAATACGCCGCACCAGCGGCAGCCCGAGGCCATTGCCTTCTGCCGACCGCGATTTATCTCCCTGATAGAATTTCTCGAAGATATGCTTTATTACTTCCTCTGTCATCCCGATACCGGAATCTGTGATTGTCACAGTAACGGCATGGCCTGTTGTGGAGAGATGGACGGCAATTTCTCCTCCGCTGTCCGTAAATTTAATGGCATTCCCAAGTAAATTCAGCCAGACCTGCATCAGCAGATCTTCGTTGCCATAGAACACGACAGGTTCAAGGTCGAGGTCCAGATTGATATCTTTGTCATTCCACTGGGCTTCCAGCAGCAGCAGAGCCTGGCGGATTTGCTCATCAAGGCCGAACTGGCTTTTGTCCACGATGTATTCCTGATTCTCCAGCTTGGACAGCTTCAGGATGTTACTGGACAGTGAGGACAGCTGCCTCGTGCTCTCAATGATCAGCCGGCTGTATTCCTGGCGTTCCTTAGGTGAAAGATCATGATCCTGCATTAAGGTGGCATAACCTTCAATCGCCGCGATCGGGGTCTTGAATTCATGCGAGACATTAACGATAAAATCATTGCGCAGCGTCTCAATACCGCCCAGCTCCTGCACCATGCGGTTAAAATTGACGGCCATCTCCCCCAGCACATCGACTCTATGCTCCTCATGCGCAACTCTGATGCTGAAATCGCCTTTGGCAACCTGCTTGGCGGCTTCACTGAGATCGATGATCGGGGTCAGAATTTTGCGTCCCGAAATCGCAGTTATAACCGTTCCGATCAGGATACTGGTAATCATTACAACGGAGATCGGCCAAAAGATATTGAACCGGCCCACATCGATAATTCCCGAATGCACGATCAAAAAGCTCAGCAGTGCCATTAACAGCGCCGCGCTCAGCATAATCAAGAACACCATAAGAACCAGCGTTCCCCACAGATTGCGTATTTTCCTCGGCCTGATCAACAGCGCTTCACCGCCTTATACCCCAATCCCCGCACGGTAACAATCTCGAATTCAGGACAGTCCTTGAAGCGATCACGCAGCCTGTTGATATGCACATCCACGGTTCGCGCATCCGTCTCCGAGTCCATCCCCCAGATTTCGTCCATCAGCTGCTGGCGGGTAAAGATTTTGTTCGGGTAGGACAGCAGCTTGTACAGAAGGTAGAACTCCTTTTGGGGCAGCAGCAGGCTTTTATCCCCGCGATAGACCGTAATGGAATCCGAATCCAGTATGACCTCCCCGATAACCAGCCTGCGTTCATTCGCAATCTGTGCCCGCCGCAGCAGTGCCCCCACCCGCAGGATCATCTCGTTCACATCAATCGGCTTCACCATATAATCATCCGTACCGGCCAGATACCCGCGCTGCTTGTCCTTGAAGCTCTCTTTTGCCGTAACCATCAGCACCGGAGTATTATAGCCTGCCTCTCTCAGCCTTTGGATCAGTTCATATCCGTCCACGTTTGGCATCATAATATCCGAGATAATCAAATCAATATAATGTGTATCCAGCAGCTCCAGCGCATGTTGTCCATCCACTGCCGTCACCGGGTTATACCCGTGTTTGGTAAGCACAGTGCCGATCAGCTGCCGCAGCTTGTCGTTGTCCTCTACTACAAGAATGTTGATCATTTCTACACCTGCGTTCCCTCAAGGTTCAGTAATCCTTTTAACATTGTACAACAACTTTATGAACCCATTATTAACGGAGAGCGTAACACTTACTATACATAGGCAGCTCCCCGGCTGCCAGGCTGTACGAGTTGATGTTCAGTTCATAATCGTATGTTACGCTTTGCACACAAGAGAGATGGATGGATTAAGAGAGGATGAGATTACGGTATGCTGCAATTGAAAAACATTTCTAAAAGTTATACCACGGGCAGTTTCACGCAAATTGCCTTAAATGATGTCAGTTTGGATTTCAGAAAAAACGAGTTTGTGGCGATTCTCGGACCCAGCGGTTCAGGCAAAACAACCTGTCTGAATTTGATCGGCGGGCTCGACCAATATGACAGCGGGGACTTGATCATTAACGGAACCTCGACCAAACATTTCAAGGACAGTGACTGGGATGCTTACCGCAATAACAGTGTGGGCTTTATTTTTCAAAGCTATAATCTGATCTCCCACCTGAGCATTACAGACAATGTGGAAATGGGCATGACCTTAAGCGGCGTGAGTGCCGAGGTTAAACACCGCAAGGCTGTAGAAGCGCTGGAGAAGGTCGGACTGAAGGAGCATATCCACAAAAAGCCCGGCCAGCTATCCGGAGGCCAGATGCAGCGTGTTGCCATCGCCAGAGCACTGGCTAATGATCCCGACATTATTCTTGCCGATGAGCCGACCGGTGCACTGGATACGGTAACCAGCGAACAGATTATGGAGCTGATCAAAGAGATTGCCAAGGATAAACTGGTTGTCATGGTCACCCACAATCCGGAGCTGGCCGAAGCTTATGCCGACCGGACCGTACAGTTTAGGGACGGAAAGGTCATTTCGGACAGCAATCCCCCAAGCGACATTCAGGAGAATACCAATTATCAGCTGAAAAAGACGGCAATGAGCTATTTCACCGCCCTCAAACTATCCGGCAAAAATATCTCCACCAAGAAGTGGAGAACGGCGCTCACCGCCTTCGCCTCCAGCATTGGCATTATCGGTATTGCGCTTATCCTGTCGCTCTCAAACGGGTTCGACAAGCAGATCAGCAGCTATGAATCCGGGGCGTTATCCAATTTCCCGGTGACCATCAATGAATCGGCTGCCAGTATTGATCTGTCCAGCAGGCCCTCGGAAGATGCCGGGAAGGCAAACAAAGAGTGGACAGAATTCACCAGTGCGGGTGAAATCTACCCTTATGATCCATCCGCCAACACAGTTATGCATACTAATGTGCTAAGTGAAGAGTATCTGAATTATCTGGACGGTATCGATTCTGCCCTGCTGGACGGTGTGTCTTACAGCCGCAAGGTGAGCATGAATATACTCAGATCCGACGGAGCTACCGCTGTTCCCGTCGATACAGCAAGTCTGAACTTCACCTCGTATCCCGATAAGCCCGCCGGTGCTGAAGGCAGCTATCTTGCAGATTATTATGATCTGCTCGCCGGTAGCCTGCCCGAGAAGTCCACGGATCTCGTTATGGTCGTCGATGAATATAACCGGATGAGCCAAAGCATTCTAGAAGCCCTCGGCCTCGATTATAAAGCAGCTAACATCAGCTTCGATGATATTGTCGGCCGGGAGTTCAAGCTGATCTATAACGATGATTACTATATTGAATCTGACGGCATGTTTAAGCTAAACGGCAATGCTGCCAATCTGAGTACAATGTATAACAACGGCAATGCCGTCACGTTGAAAATTTCCGGAATCATCCGTAAGCAGCAGGATTCCCCAATGTCCACCATGTCGGCGGGAATTGCTTACTCTGACAGTCTGGCGGAACAGTTTATAACCAATGCGAAGAACTCGGCCATTGTCAAAGCTCAGGAACAGCAGGATCAGGTCAACGTCCTTACAGGGAAGGTATTCTCACAGGTCAATGGCATGGGCAGCGGCATGGGTATGGGCATGGGCTTCGGTATGAGCAGCTCCGGCGCAAGTACTGATCCGGGCAGCTCCATGTCCAAGGAAGATACGCTTGCCGCCTTGGGTGCAGTAGCTACGCCATCCTCAATCTCTTTATATCCTAAAGATTTTGAAGCTAAAGAAGGTATTGTGAAGTATCTGGATCAATGGAACGAAGGCCGCAGTGATAAAGAAATGATTGTCTACACCGATTTGGCTGAGATGGTCACCAGTCTCTCCAGCGGCATTATGGACGGAATCACCATGGTGCTGATCGCTTTTGCCTCCATCTCGCTGGTCGTATCCCTGATTATGATCGGGATTATCACCTACATCTCCGTGCTTGAACGGACCAAAGAAATCGGTGTACTCCGCGCCTTGGGTGCACGCAAAAAGGATATTACGCGTGTCTTCAATGCAGAGACCTGCATTATCGGTTCGCTCTCGGGACTGCTGGGCATCGGGATCGCTTATCTGCTGACCATTCCCGTCAACATCATTCTCAAGTCGATTACCGACCTGTCGAATGTCGCTCAATTAAATCCGCTGCATGCCTTCGGACTCGTCGTACTCAGCGTCGGACTGACCATGCTGGGCGGATTCATCCCTGCCAAATTCGCAGCGAAAAAAGATCCGGTAGTTGCACTGCGCAGCGAATAATTTATCTTGTGAACAGCGGAATATGGTTAGAAATGAAGGAGCCGGTCTTGGACCGGCCCCTTTTTTTCATTATAATAAGACATAAAAACTATATTACCTGAACAAAAGGGTTACCCAAGAGCGAAAGTGGCGGAGGGGAATTTTGGAACTGTAGGAGCGGTAGCGTCCGCCTTTAGGTTTGGATTTCTACCGCGAAAAGCTGTTCAAATCAAGAAATCCAAACCTAACAGCGGCCGTAAGTCCAAATATTCACCGTAGACACAGCCTATGCCGAGCCGGTACGTTGAGAGTTCAGTAAATATACATTGGAGCACATAAATGAGAAATTTCCCGGCCGAGACAGCCAAGAAAATATTAGCAAATGAAATCAGCGTCGAAACATTATTGCAGCAGTACCCGGAATACAAAGAAGAAGTGCTGCGGGAACTGGGAACAATGAAGAGCAGTGCCGGATCTAATGTGGTCCAAGCCATCATTGACCGCTATACCGCCAGCGCCAAGATTGCCAACAACAAGATCAGCAAAAGCGGGTTGAACGAAACCACCGTAAATGCCTTTTTGCCCAATATCATCAAAGCCCGGTTTGCCATTCATCTGCTGGAGCAGTTGAACATAGCGGTTTCTTCCAAAACTCCTGCCGCCAATGTACGGTTTAACCTGTGGGACGGGACGATCTTACAGAAGCTTTTATTCAAAAAAGCGTTCGAGCGGAAGCCTGTATCCCTCGGTTTATTTAAGTTTTTCTGGAGATTGATCATCAACAAGAAGATTTTGATGCCGCTGGTCAATAAAAAGGGGATCTACTGCTTCTACTCCAAAGCATTAATCAAGGAACTCGGGGTGTTAATCGGGGACAAAAAATGTCTGGAGATCGCTGCCGGAGACGGCACGTTAACCCGGTTTTTGAACGAAAATCATATTCCGTGCATCGCTACCGATGATTACAGCTGGAAGCACTATATTCAGTACCCTGTTTTTGTGGAGCAGGCGGATGCCAAAACAGCTTTGCAAAAATACAGCCCCGAAGTAGTGCTATGCTCTTGGCCTGTCCCCAAAAATCCGTATGAAAAACATGTGTTCAAAACGGATTCCGTGAATCTATATATCGTCATCGGAACAAGAAGCTCTGCCTATACCGGAGATTTCGAAGCCTACCATAATGCTGACCTGTTTACGATGGAACTCAACGAAAGGTTGTCCGCGCTTATGCTTCCCCCCTCAAATGAGAATGCGGTTTACCTTTTCAGACGGAAAAACCCGGTTATCCTGCGAACCTACTAATCGCCGGTAACCGGGTGATTGTTCCCTAATCCCAATTTCTGAGGTCATTAATCCCTTTCTTCTCGCTAAACGCTTTCTCCAGATCAATGTCCAGCTTATTGGCCAGATCAAAAATATTCCATACGACATCGTACATCTCGTAACCCAGGTTCGCCTTTCGTTCCGCATCGGGATGAAAGGACACGGACAGCACTTCTTTGGCTAATTCGCCGACCTCGGTCATCAAGTATAACATCCGCTGCTCAATGGTACTCGTATCAAAGCCCTTCACTTCACTAAATGCTCTAACATACTGCTGAAATTCTGATGCGTTCATTCCTTCCGCTCCTCATGATCTTATTACCATATCGGTTTATATTTTAAGGAATGGCCGTGACTACAGAGAATATTTGGACTTCCGGCCGCTGTTGTCTGCAGATTTCTCGAATTTGTACCGCTGATCGCGGTGGAAATCCGCAGACAAAGGCGGACGCTACCGCTCCTACAGTTCCAAAATTCCCCTCCGCCACATTTCCTTAAATTTAAATCATTTAATTCAATCTACATTGATATCTCATTATACATCATAGAGTCGCTCTAACGGACAAACCAGACAAGATCAGAATAGCAAAAAAACGCAGAGCCCGGAACTCCAGGCTCTGCGCTAAATAGGAATAACGGAATCAGGCCATCAGCCTAATTCAAAATAGCGGTCAGCATTATGATAACAGATATCCTGCACGATGCGGCCCAGGAAAGGCAGATCCCTTGGCGCTTCGCCGTTTACGACCCAGCCTCCGATCAGGTTGCACAGAATACGGCGGAAATACTCGTGGCGCGTGTAGGACAGGAACGATCTGGAATCCGTCAGCATGCCGACAAAGCAGCTGAGCAGACCAAGATTCGACAGGGATGTCAGCTGCTTGATCATGCCGTCCTTCTGGTCGTTGTACCACCAGCCGGAGCCGAACTGGATTTTGCCCTTGATGCCGTCGCCCTGAAAAGAACCGGTCATCGCTGCCAGCACATCATTCTGTGCCGCATTCAGATTGTAAATGATCGTCTTGGGCAGCTCTCCGGTCCGGTCAAGCCCGTCGAGCAGCTTATATAACCGGTCGGCATAGCTGTTGTCGCCAATGGTATCGAAGCCAGTATCTGGTCCCAGCTCGCGGAATCTGCGCGTATTCGGATTACGGATTGCCCCGATATGCAGCTGCATGGCCCAGCCGTGCGCAGCGTATTGCCGGCCCATGGCCAGCAGCAGCGCAGTCGCGTATTGGTCACACTCCAGCCTGCTGAGGTTGTCACCGCCCAGACGTCTGCTGAAGATGTCTTCGAGGACTGAGGCCGGAGCTTCCTCATACGGCAGATGCGAGAACCCGTGGTCGGAGATCATGCAGCCCTGACGGTGGAAATATTCAATCCGCTCCAGCAGGGCACGTTCCATCAGCGCGAAGCTGGTAATCGGGTACCCTGCCGCCTGCTCCAGGCTGGTCAGATATGCCGGGAAGCTGTCGGCTTCAATCAGCAGTGCTTTATCCGGCCGGAAGGTCGGCGTCACTACGGTTTTGAAGGTGTTTTGACTTTGCCCGGCTATCCGGGCATGGTACTTCAGATCCTCCACAGGATCATCTGTAGTGCAGATCCATTTCACATTGGAGCGTGTGATGAGTCCCTGAGCAGAGAAGCCCTTACCTGCAATCAGCGTATTGCAATGCTCATAGATTTCCCGCCAGTTCTGCGGATTCAGCTGCTCCTCTATGCCAAAATAACTTTTCAATTCTAGGGCCGACCAGTGAAACAGCGGATTGCCGATTGTAAAGGGCAGAACCTCACTCCACTTGGAAAACTTCTCCTCATCGGAAGCATTGCCTGTAATATATTTCTCGTCAATGCCAAAGGTTCTCAGCGCACGCCATTTATAATGGTCCCCGCCCAGCCAGACCTCAGTGATGCTGTTAAACCGTTTATCTTCAGCGATGGCCTGCGGATCAAGATGGCAGTGGTAGTCTATAATCGGCAAGTCCTTGGCATACTCATGGTAGAGTATCCGGGCTTCCTCAGACTGCAGCAGAAAATCCTCATGAATCAGTGCCTTCATTGCGCATGCTCCCTTACCTCTTATTTCAGATATTTCTCCAGTGTGCTTCTTACCGCTCCCGGTCCGGCCAGCAGCTCATAGAACATGCCTTCAATCTTATCGCCCAGGCCGATGTTATACAGCTTCACGCCGAACAGCTGCTCATCTTGCAGAATTGCCCGCACATTCGACGCGGCGTCCCCCAGCTTCACGCCCTGCAGATGCCCCTGCAGTGTTTCGAGCAGCGGGTCAGAACTGAGGGTGAAGGCGTTCCCTTCATCATCCACGCCCAGCAGATAGCGGCACCAGACGGCAATCGCCAGCGGAATCGCTGTCAGCCCAGCCGGATCAAGATCCTCTCTGCGGATATACGATTTAATCGTTTCCCCAAAGCGGATGCCGACCTTCTGCGAGGTATCGGTTGCAATCCGCTGCGGCGTGTCGGGAATAAATGGATTGGCGAAGCGCTCCTTCAGCACCTCATCCAGGAACTGCTTCGGACTAAGGATGCCCGGATCAACAACAACCGGCAGCCCTTCCGTGTAGCCGATGATTTCCACGAATTTGCGCAGCGTATCGTCCTTCATCTCATCGGCAATCAGGGTATAGCCGAGCAGACAGCCCGATACGGCGAGTGCGGTATGCAGCGGATTAAGGCAGGTGGTCACCTTCATCGTCTCCACCTTGTTGACGGTATCCCGGTCGGTGAAAATAATGCCCGCCTGCTCAAGCGGAGGACGGCCGTTCGTGAACTTGTCTTCAATGACCAGATATTCACTGATCTCAGCGTTTACAAACGGGGCAGTATAGGTATTCTTGGAGGTAACAATCACATCCATCTCACCGATGCCCTGCTCAAGCAGTGCTGCCTGCACCGTTTCCGACGGGCGCGGCGTGATTTTGTCGATCATCGACAGCGGGAAGGTGATCAGCTGCTCATTCTCCAGGTAAACCACGAAGCCTGCTTCCACCAACCCCTTGGCGGCCCATTCTCTGGCAATGGTTACGACCCCATTCTTCAGCTTATCGCCGTTATGGGAGCAGTTGTCCATGCTGACGAAGGTCATCGGGTAGGCACCCTTCTGATACCGCTTGTATGCAAGCGAAGCGACAATACTCATGGCATGAACGGGCTGCTCCGGACCGCCCGCAATGTCCTTCTCGACGATGCCGAGATATTGGCCGTTCGGGCCGGTCAGGGAATACCCCTTCTCCGTGATCGTGAAGCTGGCCATCTGCAGGCTCGGGTTCTCGAACACCTCCGTCAGCCTGTTGTAATCATCTTCACGGTTCTTATCGGCGGCGAGGCCTTCTACGATGCTGCTGACGATTTTCTTCTGGAAATCGCCGCGCGCATTCATCAGTACCAGCAGGGTCAGATTATCATACGGCTTGTAGACTTTATCGATCATCTCGAAGTCAAACGTCTCCGCCGCGATGATGCCCGTGTCCGCTGTGCCGCTGTCCAGCAGCTTCTGATGGGCATTCGCCACGAATCCGCGGAAAATATTGCCCGCACCGAAATGAATCCATTCCGGCTTCGCCAGCGTGTTCTCCGCTATTGTGTCATAGTCGAATTTGGGAAGTTCGACTCCAGCAGCCTCCCATGAGGCTGCCTCATCCAGGATACTGGTTCGGCTCAGGCGCAGCATTTATTTCGCCCCCTTCACATTATCCAGGCTGTCCCATACGCCGAGCAGGTACATGATACCCATCGCCCGGTCGTACAAGCCATACCCCGGACGGCAGTTTTTCTCTTCCCCCCACAGATGACGGCCGTGGTCCGGACGCACATAACCCGTGTATCCGTTCTCGTGGTAGGCCTTAACGACTTCCGCCACATCTACGCTGCCATCCCGGCCGCGGTGGGATACTTCGATGAAGTCTCCGTTGTCAAATACCTTCACATTGCGGATATGGGCAAAATAAATCCGGTCATGGAACTCGCGAATCATCGCCGGGAGGTCGTTCTCCGGATTCGTACCAAGCGACCCAGTACAGAAAGTCAGGCCATTGTAAGGGCTGTCTACTAAATCCAGAAAACGGCGGATCGTATCGCGGCTGCGGATAATGCGCGGCAGGCCAAAGATCGGCCAGGCCGGATCATCCGGGTGAATTGCCATTTTGATATCCACTTCTTCACATACCGGAATAATACGCTCCAGGAAATATTGCAGGTTGTCGAACAGTTTGTCTTCCGTCACATCTGCATAAGCTGCAAACAGCTCATCCAGCTTCGCCAGCCGTTCCGGCTCCCAGCCCGGCATGGTGAATTGTCCTGCGCCTTGGAGAATCCGGTCCACCATCTCACGCGGATTATCGGTAATGGCAGCCTTTTCATAAAAGAGGGCATTCGAACCGTCCGGCAGCTCCTTGTACAGCTCTGTGCGCGTCCAGTCGAACACCGGCATGAAGTTATAGCAGATGACTTTAACGCCGACTGTTGCGAGCTTACGGATTGTATCGATATAGATGTCGATATATTTGTCACGGGTCGGCAGGCCGATCTTGATATCATCATGAACGTTGACACTTTCCACCACGGCGGTGCTGAAGCCCTTGGCCGTAATCTGATCCGCCACTTCCTGTATCCGCCCCATCTCCCAGACCTCACCGGCTACCTTATCGTGCAGCGACCAGACGATACCCATTACCCCCGGAATCTGCCGTACATGGTCAAGCGTGATGTTATCGTTCCCTTCGCCATACCATCTCCACGTCATGTTCATTAATAAGCCCTCCTTAGGATGTATAAACGATGATTTCAAATGCCTTGAATCTTGTATACAAGTTTGTGTAGATCATAAAATAAGCAACACAATTTTGTCAATACTTCTTTTGAAAACGTATACTATTATCGATAAATAGCGAAAAAATTGACTTGTTTCGTGAAAGTTTTCTTTTATCACAGCGGACATTGATGTATACTAGAACTTAAAATACGGATGATGGAGCCGAAACACAATGTCGATCAAAGAACAAATCATGAAGACGCTCAAGCATGAAATTCTGACCCTGACGCTGAAGCCCGGCACTATTCTCAGTGAGACTGTTCTATCCGAACGGTTCCAGATTTCGCGGACCCCGCTGCGTGATGTGCTGAAACAGCTCAGTCTGGAATCCTATATTGATATCTATCCGAAGAAGGGCAACCTGGTTTCGTTCATAGATCTGGAGTCGGTTGAACAGATTATTTATTTGCGCAGCGTCCTGGAAAAAGAGATCATGAAATATCTCTCGTCTCATCTGGTGCTGAAGGGTGTTCATGAGCTGAAGGAGATTCTGGACAGGCAGAAGGCTGCGATCCATGAAGAGGATGCCACGGAGCATTTTCTCAACCTGGACGATTCGTTCCACGCTGCCCTTTTCCGGCTGGCCGGAAGGGAATTCCTGTGGAATCTGATCCAGCAGTCCAATGTGCATTATGTCAGATACCGGCGGCTGCACATGCTCCGTCAGGAGAAGCTGGAGGAGATCTGGACGGAGCACCAGCGTATCCTTGAATACATGACCTCTCAGGAAACGGACAAGCTAGACGCGCTGATCCATCACCATTTGCGCGAAGACATTAACTCGCTCTATTTGCAGGAGAACTTCGCAGACTACATCAAAGCTTAGTCATTCGTTAAGCTTCGGTCGCCTACAATTGTACAAGACCACCCTGAAGGGTGAATCTACTCCTCCCTTGACCAGGGGCTGTCGGACAGCCCATTATTGTCCGCTGGGGCGAGCCGTGTTTCTGCGGAATCAGAGGGATTTATACCTCTGATTTCGTGCCACGGCCGTTCCTCAGCAGGAGCTCCACTCCAACTTTAGGCGCTTCCTCGTCACAATAGACGAGACTCACGATATATTTAGCTGCAGCACAAACAGCCCGTCTCCGGAATGCCGGAGACGGGCTGTTCTTATAGTTATATTGTAATGCTATTCTGCTGTACTGCTATTTTTGAACTCCTCCAGCTTCATCCTTTGCAGGCAGAAACTGAAACCACTGAAAGTCGAACCTGCTGCCCGGCAGAAACAGGAAGGTTACGGTCTGTTTGCCGCATACCGGCTCCAGTGTGAATTCCCGCTCCGTGTAAGATTCTGCGCCGGCAAACTCGACAAGCTGTTTGGATTCGCCGCCTTGGCCGCTGAACAGCAGATGCACTGTGTTGTTACGAAGCGCAGAACGCCCGCAGATAACAAGACGTGAGGTCCCCTGCTCCCCGAAATCCATGTCCTCAAAAATCAGCGACACATTGTTGCCGATGCCCTCAACCGCTGTCTCTGTTACAGAGAAAGTATCCCCGTAAATCCGGCTGTTCGCAAGGGCATCCAGGCGGGCGTAAGCTTTGCTCTCCCGGATAAACTGGAAGCCCTTCAAGTGAATCTTCTTCCGCAGGACAAATGACAGAGTCGTGATGCCGCTCAACCGTTTAGGCAGCTTGTAAGTTACTTCCTGGTATACATTCCATTGGGACGGTTTCTGGTAGAGTACCGTGTCCAGCAGCTCTGCGTCATCCTGCCCCGGGATACCTTCCCAAATGTCGATCGGATATTCGTCACTGTCCAGCGCAAAGATCGGCAGAGTGAGCTCATCCGCACCATAGCTGCCAAAGTCGACACGCTCGAAACAGATCAGGCTCTCACCTTCCCGCGCCGTAGCTACACCGCGCTCATTGCCGTTGGTCAGATTATAACTGGCTTTGCTGTGATAAGCGGCGGAGACGAATTCATACGGGTTAAGGTATGCCTGCCCGAAGCCGGTCAACTTGAGCCCCATCTGTGAATAGAGGCGTATACCGTCCGCACCGTTCCCTGTTCCGCAGCGGATAAACACATCGCCATCCCCCAGAGCCGTAATAAGCGCCTCATGCCCGTTCACCGCCAGGGAAGCGAGATTGGAGTCCACACCGGCTGCATTAGTAATGCGCCACTCCACATCCCGGAAGGTCGCATTCTCCGGATGCAGCTTCACGCGGATCGGCAGACCCGCCTTATCCGGCGTAAGAACAAGACCCTCTGGACAGATGATTTCCAATTTCCGTACCGGAATCTCCGCCAGTGAAGGGCCGCTGATGTCCTTAGACTGCCCGTTTGCTTCCAGCGGGTTATCTGCATAGAGAATCAGCTCCTGCTCAGCACCCTTACGCATTGCAGGAAGAATCGAATTCAGCTCAATCTCAGCATCCGCAATACCCGGTGAGGCTGCACGCAGCGTGATCGGACCGGCTTCCAGTGTACCTGCAATAATTGCCAGCAGCTTGCCGCTGAACATCCGGCGGCTTACGCCTTTGTAGGCATCGTAATCGGTGCTGTCCCCGTTATCGAGACCGACTAGCCGTCCTGGTCCTTCAACGCTCAAGTGCACCCGGTTGTTGGCATTCTCCACCGGCAGACCCTGTGAATCGGCAGCAGCAATGGTCACGAAGATCAGATCCTGGCCGTCAGCCGTAAGTTCCAGCTTATCTCCTGAAAGGACCAGTGAAGCGGCATCCCCGAAGGATGAGCGCTGCTCTTCAGCAATCACGTTACCATACTCGTCGTAGGCAACTGCCCGCAGAGTACCCTTCGTATACGGCAGCTGCCAGTTCCCGAGCAGCTGCAGGCCGCGGGCATGGTCGATGTCATAGGTTCCCTGCGAAATGTCATTTAGGAACAATTCAATCCGCGGCGCATTGGAGCACACCCGCACATCAATCAGCTGCCCCCCGGAGAAGTCCCAGTAAGGGAAAATATGAATCATCGGGCGGGTTCTGTAATCTGTCCATTCCGCCTGATAGATATAATAGGCATCCTTCGGAAACCCTGCGGTGTCCAGTTGCCCGAAGTAAGAGTTCTTTGTGAAGTAAGGCGTCGGCTCACCGATATAATCGAAGCCTGTCCACAGGAACTGCCCGAGGGAATATGCGGCATCCCGGTCCCCGGTGATGCAGGCTTCCGTGCTTTTGGCGCCCCAGCTGGTAGAGCTGTTGCCGAGCGAGGAGCACTGCTGATCATCATCGGCAAGAACCGGCTGGTCCAGCGGGAAATGATAGATTCCCCGGCTTTGTACGGTGGAGCAGGTCTCACTGCCGTAGATAATCCAGTCCGGATGCGCTTCATGGTGCCGGTCATAATATTTCTCACCGTAGTTGTACCCCGCGAGCTTGACGATGTCGGCGCATTTCTGGGCATTCTCCCAAGGCATGTAGTTCGATCCGATCGTCACAAAGCCGTTGCCACGCGGATCATGAATCAGCACTTCATCCTGCAGCATCCGGGTGACCTCCTGGCCGCGGGCATCGGCATGGGTATCATAAATCTCGTTGCCGATGCTCCACATGATCAGACTTGGCCGGTTCCGGTCCCGCCGAACCCAGCTGGCGATATCCTTCTTATACCATTCCGGAAAGAAACGGGCATAGTCGTAAGGCGTCTTGCTGCGTTCCCACATGTCAAAGGCTTCCGAGACAATCAGCACGCCCAGCTCATCCGCCAGCTCCATCAGCTCGGCCGCGGGCATATTATGAGCAGTGCGGATGGCGTTCACACCCATCTCCTGCAGCAGCACGAACTGCCGCCGCAGGGCGGCTTTGTTGACGGCTGCCCCCAGCGCGCCCAGATCATGATGCTGGCACACCCCGTTAAGCTTAAGGTGGCGGCCATTCAGGAAAAAGCCCTTTTGCCTATCCAGCTCCACCGTGCGGAGCCCGAAGCTCTGGGTCTGTTCTTGAGTAACTGCGTCTCCACCCAGCAGCTCTGTCTTAAGCGTATACAATCTGGGACTATCAATATCCCAGAGCTGCGGCTGCTCCACTGCCAGCCGGCTATGTGCATGCATAGTCTGCTCTGCGCTCTGCGCATGCACGGCAGCTTCTGCTTGGGCAACCACTACCCCGCCGGGATCCAGGACCGTGTGGCGGAGCTTCAATTCCGCAGAGCTTCCACCTGCTGCGATATGCAGCTCGGAATCTACATCCACTGTCCAGGTTCCACCGTCCGCCGGTCTGGCTGCTATATAGATACCATCAGACACAATATGCGTTTTCGGATACGTATGAAGCCATACGGAGCGGTAGATTCCCGCGCCGGAATACCAGCGGGAATTAGGCGATTCATGAATAACCCGCATCACAATCGTATTGTCTCCGGCTTTGAGGAAGGGGGTAATCTCGAACTCAAAGGTTGAGTACCCATACTTCCATTCACCTGCAGCCTGTCCGTTAACATATAGTGTGGAATTCATGTATACGCCTTCAAAACGCAGAGAAAGACAACTATCCGCCGGCACCTCATCCAGGCTGAGGATTTTACGGTACCAGCCCTCACTGTTCTCATACAGGTCATGAGTGTTGTAGATCAGCCAGTCGTGAGGCAGCGTCACCGGCATCCACTCTCCCTCAGCAGCTACGTACACCAGCTCCGATCCAAGAGGCTGCTTGCTGAATTCCCAGTCGCCGTTCCATATCCTTTTCATGCTCATCGCCATAAATCCCTCCCATTAGTGGTTGCTATGCAATCCATCTTCTTTTTAACGGTTCAAATAACGCTCATATGCAGCCTGCTGAATATCCAGCGCGCGTTCAATGCCCAGGTCCTTCATTTGCTGCACGTACTTGTCGTAGTTATCAGCGGATTCGATACCCAAAATGATTTTCAGCTCGGTTTCTTTTACAAAAGTGTTGATGTCGTTCATTATACTGCTCATTTCATCGGCTTCTTCGGCGGTTGGAGTGACTGGAGGAAGCAGATGCTGCTCATGATTGGTTTTCTTCCAGATGGCAATGGACTCGGCCGTTGCCGGATATTTGGCCGGCAGGTTGTTATCCTGCTGAATCATTGGAAAGTTGGTACTATGGGCGTATTTGGACATGACCTGATCGCTCCCCAGACCTTCCGGGTTGTTGACCACAAGATCGGTGTAGACCGGTTTGCCGTTCACCAGGTTATACGTGACTCCTTCAACGCCGTAAGTGTTCAGCAGGCTGCCCTCCTCCGTGTAGGCATAGTCCAGCCAGCGCATGGCTGCTTCCGCATTTTTGGTACGGGCTGAAATCGCTGCCGAACTTGTACCGGCATAAGCGTTGTCAAGCTGGCCGAATTCCGGGAGCTGTCCCTTCACGGCAGACGGATAAGGAGTTGCAACAAAAGAGGCCTCCTTGCCGGTCCCCTGTACGGCTGAATTGTATTTTTCGATATAGAACTGCCAGCCGATCGTCGCCCCGCTCTCACCCGAGGTCATCTTTTTATCTACCGTTGCAGCATCTATCGAAGCAAAATCCTTATCGATCAGCCCCTCCTTATACCACCGGGCCATCGTTTTCAGGTATTCCTTATAGCCCGGCTCCAGGTAACCGTAGACAACCTTTCCGTCATCAACATAGAAGTTGCCCATCACTCCGAAGGCCCCGGCGAATCCGCCGGTCCGCTCCCCCAGAAATAACGTGCGGAAGGTTACGGGTGCGCTGGCATGTTTCTTTTCTTTAAAAGCGGTCAATACCGTATGCCATTCATCAATGGTCTCCGGAACACTGAGGTTCAGCTCGTCCAGCCAGTCCTGCCGGATAATCGGCCCGCCATATACCCGCCCGATTTCAGAGCGGATGAACGGGAAGGCATAATAGGTACCGTCATCGGTTTTGATCATTTTGTCGATTTCCGGATGCTCCTTCAACGTCTTCTTGAGGTTCGGGGCATACTGGTCGATCAGATCATTGAGCTTCAGAATGTAGCCTTGTTCCACTGCTTTATCAGGCCCGCCCGGATACTGCAGCCAGGTGTTGAGAAAAATATCCGGCAGCTCGCCCGAGGCCAGCAGCAGGCTGAATTTCTGGTCGGTCATCGGCGCTCCGCCCAGCTGCCTGATTCGGATGCCGGTCCGCCCCTCGTACTCCTCATCAATCGGCAGGCGTTCCGGCGTGCCACCCAGCGTTTCATTCATATAGGTCAGTTCGACACCGCCCGGCATCGGGTAGGAGAAGTTTTCTGCATCTGCTGCAATATCATTTCCCGTTGTATTAGAAGCGCTTTCAATTCTTCCATTATTCGAACCGCTGCATCCGGCGGACAGCAGGGTAAGACCCAGCAGAACAGCTGCCAAGGGCTGAAACCTTCTCTTTCGCATAGAAATCATCCAATAACGACCTCCGTTTCTGTTTATCGGGAAACTTGATGCTCCTTCAATGTAAGCTGTATCGGGGGTATACGGCAATGTTCAATATGCAAAATGAATCGCTAAAAACGCAAGTGCACGCTCTAAAACTCAAAACCTCCTTGCCGGCAGGGGGAACCGCAGGGAACCTGGAGGTCCCTCGCCCGCCTGAAGGCAAAGAGGTATGGATTAACTATAGGATTTGAAATACCGGCCTGTCCTGCACAAAGCGGACGGGCAGGCCAGGAAACTGCTGCGACAGCCGCTCGGCCAGCAGCTTCATGCCGGGTGCTTCACTCTCAGCGTGGCCCAGCATGATTAGCGCCCGGTGGCGCCCCTGTGCGGCGGCATCTTTTATATACTCCGGAGTTTCCCATTCCGGCCCTTCTCCGGCAATCATCAGATCCAGGCTGTCCTGTTCGAACAGGGGAATTGTCACTGGACCTCCGCCTCTATAACCAACCAGAATGCCCACCCGGGTGCAGGAAGCAGTTAAATTTCCCGCCACACGCACGTAAGAGATTTCCAGCTGCCGCTTCACCATCTCTGCAGCGTCTTTGACAGACATGGCCGGAATGGTTAATATCGACACTGCGGCCCGATGCTCAGTTACATAATCCTGCCAGCCGAGTGCACGGATCAGCCCTTCTGTTATTCCGTCCGGCGTGTAACGGTGCACATAATCATGAAACCGGTAAATCCCAATGCCCGAAGATGCGATCAGGGCAGATTTCTGCAAAAATACCGGATCCCCGCCCAGCCATTCCCGCTGATCCTGGTGGCTGTAATAAACCCCTTCATGAGTCACGATCAGGTTCGCCCCAAACAAAGCCGCCTGTTCAATTACATATTGTGAGGCTGCAAAGGCCGTAACGATCCCCCGCACCTCTGTCTCCAGGCTCCCCGGGTCCAGCTTGTCCACGGTAGGATCAAGCCAGCCGACGCCGGCCGTCAAGCGATCAATGATATGTCCGAAAGTAATTGTCATGGCCATTCACCTCTCAGTAGATGGTTCGCCGGCTTGCATCCATAATGCCGCTCTTTCTGAAGAAATACGTATTGATCTGGTCGCGCCATTCCTTGGCATGAGCAGCCTGCCCTTTAAGTCGTTCCTCTACCTGCACAAACAGATCTTCTCTGAGGTTCCCCTGCAAGCTGCTCCATAAGGTGACCAGCTCTTCCGCACGGTCCGCACCAGCAAAATGAGTATCATAAATATGCTGGATCACCGTTTTGCCGGAATGGAGCACATGGGTATACGGAACATGATGGAAGAACAGCAGCAATTCATCCGGGCATTCCTCGAGCGAATCATAACGTGCAGCATTGCTGCCGATATACTGGGAACTGTAACCCGTACCACTCTTCACGGTCCGGTCGACTCCAATCCCGCGGTTGTCGGCATAATGGTACGTTCCCCACTGGGAATATTCATAGCCGTCCACATTCGGCCCGTAATGATGCTCCGGATTGATCATCCAGCCCACGCCGAGCGGAGCTGTGTAGGATTCATAAATCTCCCACGAATCCAGCAGAATCCGGCTGATCACAGCTGCCGTTGCCGGATCCTGGCCAAAGGTAAGAGCGATCCATTCCCCGGCAATCTCTTCCGCGCCCAGCTCCGGATTCCAGGCTAAACGGCCGTATCCGTACAGATTAGCCTGGGCCAGCAGATGGCCGGTCCAGTTCCGGTCATTGCCTACATTGGACACCGCCGCGATCCCGCTGTACCGGTTGCCCCATAGCGAGCCGTCTACAATATGCTTGACCGGAGAAGCTTCCCCCTTGGCATTCGTATTGAATTCCAGTACCTCTTTCCACTGGGGGACAAGGTAACAGACATGGCGCTGCTGGCCGGTATATTCCTGGGCAATCTGGAATTCGATCACTTGATTGGTCCGCTCAAGCGCCCCGAACAGCGGGGATACAGGTTCGCGGACCTGGAAATCCATCGGCCCGTTCTTGATCTGCAGAATGACATTGTCTTTGAATTTGCCATCTAGCGGTTTGAAGTGATCATATGCCGCTCTCGCCCGGTCTGTCTTGCGGTCGCGCCAGTCCTGCTTGCAGTTGTACACGAAGCAGCGCCAGATGACGATTCCGCCATGGGGCTCAAGGGCTTCAGCCAGCATATTCGCACCATCGGCATGGTCGCGCCCGTAAGTGAAAGGTCCCGGACGGTTCTCCGAATCCGCCTTGACCACGAAGCCGCCGAAATCAGGGATCGCCTGATAGATATCGGCCGCTTTGCGCTGCCACCAGCTGCGTACGCCCGGATCGAGCGGATCGGCTGTACCTACTTCCCCTTCATGCATCGGTCCGGCAAAATTAACGCTCAGGAACAGCCGGATGCCATACAGCCTGAATATATCAGCAATGCTTGCCACCTCAGGCAAATATTCCGAAATAAACAGCGTCTCCAGGGCATGGACATTCACATTATTGATCGCGATGGCATTGATGCCGGTCGAGGACATCAGCCGCGCGTAGTCGCGGATCCGTCCCATATCCTCTGTAAACCGGTTATTTTCATAGAAAAAGGATCTCCCTGCATACCCCCGCTCCACACTGCCGTCAAAGTTATCCCAATGATTGATCATCCGCAGCCCGTTTACCGGATTCACGGTTACATCGAGTTGCTCAATCTCCTGCAATGTGCCAAGCAGGCGCAGCAGGTGAAACACTCCATAGAGAACGCCTGCCGGCGAAGCGGCTCCTACAGCAATGCAGTTATGATCTGCACTCGTGCGGATGGCAAACCCTTCACGTTCCACCTTGCGGATGTCAGCCTCACTAAACACATTGCGGATCAGCGTATTTCCGCCGCCGAAGGTGCCGATGGCAACCCTTGAAGCACCGGGGCTTAACTCATGATCGGCCTGGACCTGGATAGCAAGCATGCCTTCGATGCCCCTGCCCCATTCGGCCAGCGCAGCCTGAACCGTATCGTCAGCTTCCGTAACGCTCACCGCTCCGCACCATTTCACATATTGCTCCTGCAGCCTGCCCTGCGGCAGTGCCGGATAGCCCAGCCAGGCGCCGTAGCCATGGTCTGCTATAGAATTGTGACGCTCCTTGGATTCTTTCATCATCTGGAAGACTCCTCCTGTGTTTTGCCTGAGTATTGGATATACCTAGCTATTGCACTTTATACAGCAGATTTCTCATAAATTAGCCGTAATACTTAATCTGCTGCACTCAGTACAACCGAATCCGCTAAAAGTGGTGATTTCGACCTAAAAACGGCAAATCTAGTGTACGAATTACAATAGAATGCGATTCAGCGCTGAGGAGTTAGTCTTTCTATTGCACGAAATACAGTAGAATTGATCCAGTGTAAACAAATTAATCTATCTATTGCAGTTACTGCAATCAAATCCCCAGGTCCATCAAGTCTATTAGTCCTTTGCTTTATGCCTTTAATGTATCCGCCAATCCGGTCAGCGATCGGCTGCCTGTACCTTCCAGGAGCCAGAGGATGGCCGTAACTCCGCGGGGGTAATACTTGCTGCCGCCGATAAGGCCGGACAAGATCTGGTCACTCCAGCACCAGTAGGACAGCTCGGGATGCAGCAGCCAGTTCACGTGTGCAGCATCAGCTGCAAGCCCGCTTTCCTCCCAAGGCAGCTGCAGAATCTCCCGGGCGATGAACTGGGACAGATAGATTTTGCTTAGCCAGGAGTTGTTGCTTGTAGAGGACAGCTTCCATCCTCCGTCCTCGAAAAGGCATACCCCCGGAACCAGCACCGTATGGAGGTGTGTATTCAGCGCGCTGAGATACTCGGCAAATCTGCCGCCGGGGTTGAGTGCTTCTCCGCAGCCCGTGAAAAGCGGGAAGACCAGGCCTTCAATCGCCGGAATGATGCAGGATTGGTTGTCTTCATGGATGACAGCGGGAATATAGCCGTCGCTGTTTAATTGAGAAGATAGCGAAGCGGCACACTTCACGGCCTGCCGCCCTGCCTCCGCCGCCAGTTCAGCCAGTCCTTCCTGTCCGAAGAACTTCTCCAGCGCTACATACGCCGCCCAGCATTTCCCTGCCATATAAATGTTATTGCGGGACTGCCCAAGCGAGGTATCCAGGCTGTCATAGGTAGTGATTTCAGCACCGCCTTGCGCCCGGTTGCTGTCCAGACCCATCAGGCCGTTGCGCTGGCTGCTGTCCGGATGATCGCGGTTCAGCATGCTATCAAAGCAGGCATGGAGTGTCGGGAGCATTTTATCGGTGAATTCGCGGTCTTTAGTCTGTTCGATGTAGACGAGCGCGGAGACCAGCCAATTGACCAGCTCCTCATGGCTCATATAAGAGAAGCAGTCATCCAGCCCGGCCAGCTCATAAGCGGAGTACTGCGGCCGCGAGAATACATTGGCTACGCCGACATCATGAGTGAAGCTGATCCCTCCGGGGTATTCCTCATTTCCGCCCGGAAAGACAACCTTGTCCTCATAGCTGTAGCGGTCCACGAACAATTCGAGCTCATTGCGCACCGTCCACGGGTTCATCACCAGTTCAAAGAACAGCTGATCTGCCGTTAAATCCAGCGTATTCATCATCCGGTATTCGCCTTCATTCACGATCCAGATGTACCGGTCCCCGTCGTGCAGAAGCTGTGTGCTGCCATAATAGCTGTGAATCGCATGCGAGAGCATGAAGGTCTGATCTCCGGTAAGCCCGGCAGAGGCAATCCATGTATCCGCTGCTGTGCAGGAACCGGTAAGCTCATCAAAATGCTCCAGCGCATAACCGGCCACGGCATCAATATTGTTAAAGTAACGGGTATATGCGTAGCTGGCATCGATACCTGTAGTCACCAGTCCGCCCCGGTAAAAACAGATGGCAAAACGGTACGTCCGTTTCTCCCCCGCAGGAACCTCCATCAACACGGCGCCCGTGCCGCCCAGTCCAAACGCTAGATTATGCGTAAGCTTAGCCTCAAGAATCTTCTCCATCGTGAACCCGAGCGCAGACTGCACCCCTTCAGCATCACAGGCAATCGCCGTTAACCGGCCTTGTCCGATTCCTTGAAAAGCCCCGCCGCTGGTGTCGCTGAGTCTGCGCATGGAGCTGTAGGGATCGCTGCCCTCATAGCCGAAGAAGCCTTTACGTGTAAAAGTCCCTTTAGTGTTGTCGAGTGTGAGCTCCGCGAAGACTGCCGGCAGCAGGGCTGCCTTGAGCGCCGCTTCATCAGCAGTTGCCGGATCAGGCACCGGACGGACAGGGGAGTACACTTGAAAGGTCAGGTCACCCGCCTGCCAGGTATCCGTCGCCGCCCCGAGTGTTCTGCTGATTTCATGATCTTGAAACGCTTTCAAAAGTACGCCGGACGGCTGATGCGAGCCGTTTGGCTTGGCTTCGTCATTCTCGACCGGCGGAACAGGGAGCCCCTGCTGTAATTCCTTCGCTGTTTCATCCGCTTTTTCTATATCGTATCTGGCGCCGGCATCCTCGACCTGATCGAAAAAAGGCAGCGCCTCGTAGCTTGCACCGTCTGCGGACTGGAATCCGATATACACATTCTGGTCAGCCGGTTTACCCAGCTCCAGTCCAAGTCCCCCATGTTTCCCCTTAAAACCTAAAGTGAAGCTTGCAAAAGCACCTATCGGTGAATGCTGGACATTATAGAACAGATTAGATTTTGTCATAATGACTCCTTCCCGGTTCGTACGTTTAGGATCGATTGCTCTGTTGGTACCTCCTTATCCTACCACGGGGCCGCCCGGCGGGAACATTGTCAAATCAAGCAATAATTTACCCAAATCAAGCTGATGTCAGGTATACTAATAGATATATCAGTGAGCCAGATAAACCAAGGGGGAACTGCACATGGCTTCAGCTTTTATGCCGCCTGAACTTGGACAAAGCATCAGTGAGACGATCATTCCGGACGTAAAAACTACGCTGAACCTGTTCGGTATGCATCTGAGGAAAGTAAGCGGTGCTTGGAATTATCCAATTCATGCCCACCTGCAGTACGAATTCAACTATGTGCTTGAAGGGGAGCAGCGGATGATCGTTAATAACCGCAGCTATACACAGCGGGCCGGGGATCTGGTCCTGCTCAGACCCGGAGACTCCCATTCCAGCCAGAGCGGCAATGGCCGGCCGTTCACCTATTTCTGCATTCATTTTGACATTGATGACAAGCTTCTGATCTCGCTGCTGAGCCGGCTGAATCATATGCTCTTTACCGCGGAAAGCCCCATTGCGCATAAACTCTCGCCTCCCCTAAGCAAATTAGTGGACATTTCAACCACAATCCATGGGGATATTACCATGTCCCAGCGGATGATGCTGCAGTCTGCGGTCTTCGACCTGTTCGGCCAGCTGTGGGAGGCGTTCTCGATTGAGGCGAATCTGCATGCTTCTGCTACTTATGAGAAGGTTGAGCTTGCCCACCAGATCCGCAGCCAGCTCCAGGGACTTGTCTACCAGAAGTTCAAGCATGATGTACAGGAAGACCGGACGCTTGGCGTCGATGATATTGCTGCAGAGCTGGGCATCAGCTCCTCGCACTGCTACCGGGTATTCCGGCAGGTGTTCGGTCTCTCTCCCCGGGAGTTCCTCTCCCAGCAGATGCTTCATGAGGCCAAGGTGCTGTTGGATGATCTGCGGCTGCCGGTCAGCCAGATCTCTGCCCTGCTCGGCTACCGCGATATCGCCCATTTCAGCCGCCAGTTCAAACGCTGGCATGGCAAGTCACCTAGGGAGTACCGGGAATCGGGCCGGGAACACAGATAAGACCCGATGGTGACGGCAAGGAAAAGACCTGTTCGCCTGCCGGCAAACCGCTTGCCGGGTAACCGTACACCGGAGAAGTGATAGCAGCCCAAAAAGACCCTCCGGAACAATATCCGGGCGGGTCTTTTGCAGCTGTCCTTCAATCCGGCAGAATCAGCCGTCCTTACACTAGGGCGTTAGAGTCTGGGCTCGGCCAAGCTTAACGGCCGAGGGTTATCCACCTGAGGCTCGAATGAGGATCGTAGAGAAGCTTCACTCCTGATGAACCATGTCCAGCGGCGTACTCTTCCTGTCTTTATGATCAAAGAAACCATTCCGGAAACCATTGTTTCAGCGATTTAAGCTTGGCTTCGGTCTGTATGGCTCCCCCGCCTTCATGAGCGTTGAACGGATAGATGTTGATTTCTTTCTCCCCGGCAATCCGGTTATAGGTTGCGAAATACATCTCCGGCGGACAGGTTTCATCCTTCAGCGCTACGGAGGCAAGCACCTTACAGGTAATCCGTGCGGCCATATTCATCGTATCGAAATAGCTTAGCTCATCCATCACCAGATCCAGCTCCTCCGGATGCCGGCGCAGATAATCGGCTACACTGGCGAACGCGCCATGCTCACCTTCAATTCTCCGCACCAGATTGCTGTTGCTTGGAACATCCGCGAGTGCTGCAGCAGGCCTGTGATCCAGCGCGGCCATCGCCATCGTCAAAGCCCCGCCCTGGCTGCCGCCTTCAACGACAATCCGATTAGGGTCCACTTCCGGCTGAGCGCAGGCAAAATCGATCGCCTTCATGCAGTCCATATATTGATAGCGGTAATAATATTCATATTTGCTGTGCGCGCCTTTACTCGCCAGGTTCATGGAGTATCCCCCGGATGAGGGAGCCCGGCTGCCAGTGCGCCCGCCTTGTTCCCTGCAGTCAATCGACACCACGGCAAAGCCCATCAATACCCAGTGCATGAACTCGGAGGGCTCTCCCCGGCTGCCGTTGAATCCGTGATAATGGATCAGGCACGGGTACCTCTCCTTTTGCCTGAAGTCAGGAACAATATACCAGCCGTACACCGGGGTTGTATCCATCCCGTCAAAGCTGATCTCATATACACTTACTTGCTCTATGGGATAGGTTATTTTTTGTCTGCTGCTATTCAAGGGCACAGCCCTAGCCTCGGCAATGGTTTCCTCCCAAAACTGGTCAAAATCCTCCCGCCGGGTAAGCTCCGGCTTATAGTTGAACAATTCCTTCGTAACATCCTCCAGGTAACCCATGTTCTCTACTCCTTTAATGCTTATTTCCGGACATTATTCTGTGATGCCAAAATCATGCAGCAGTTCCTGAGTATCGAGCGCAGGCAATCCCAGCGGGGTTCGTAAGTTCTGCAGCTTCTCCACCAGATCCTCTTCGTTTGCATACGCGTATGGACTCTTCCATTCCGATTCCAGGGTGAGCAGTTCACTGGATGCAGGCTTCATGGAGTTATAATTCAGAATCCAGCTCTTCAGCTGATCCTTGGCGATATCGGTACGGATATTATCGCCCAGAATATCGATGATCTCCCCCCACTTGGCAATTCCGCTCACAGAATCCAGCTTATCCAGGATGAGGTTCAGGACCTCCTGCTGCCGTTCATTACGGGAGAAATCGGACGACTCTGCAGTTCCCCGGTTAGACTTACGGTAGCGGACGAAATCCAGCACTTCTTTGCCGCTTAAATGCTGCATCCCTTTTTTCAGGTCAATATTGGTGCCGTCGGCATTATCCACGTACCGCATATCCATCGGCACATTGATATCCAGCCCGCCAAGCTCATCCACAATACTGCTGAATGCGGCAAAATTAATCAGAATCATATGCTCAATATCCATTTGCAGGATGCTACCGTAGAACTCTTTTGTTTTGCTTAAATCCTCGTCCTTGTTATGTGCGTAATAATAGGCGTAGTAGTAATTAGCCTTATGCGAGCCGATCTCACTGCTTGTAATCTTCAGATCACGGGGGATCGACAGAATAGACAGCTTCTTGGTAATAGGCTCATAAACCACCGGCATCAGCACATCCGTATTCAGCGTCCCTCCGCTGCCGCTTCTGTTGTCCACACCGGCGAGCAAAAAGGTAAGCGGCTTGTTCTCATCCTCTTCCTCCACGGCCTCAGCACCTGCCGATGCTCCGGGCTCAGGCGATGCAGGACCAGCGGTTTCAGCGGGAGCCGTTCCCGATGCCGAAATCCGGTCAAGTGCCCGTTCGGCCTTAAAATACAGTGTTCCGGCATAGACAGCCCCGGCGATCAGACATGTGCCAAGTACAGCTGAGACACTAAGCAGTGTCTTGCGGGTACGCTTTTTGCTGCGCTGTGCCTTCCTTCTCTTGCTTCGCTCCTCCATTCCCTTCCTCCTGCTTCCCTCTCAATAATGTTATAAGTTGTAAATGATTATACCATAGGCTAATAAAGTCGCTTACTAAAAAGTGGAAGAGGATGCGGGTGCGTCATACATTGAGGTGTCATCACATGCAGGCCTTTTCAAAAGGTGTATAATAATAGGAACTTACCAAAAAAGGATGTCATGACATGCTTCTTGCTGTGAACCGTGTGCTTAACCGGATGATGCCACTGATCACTCCGCTGAGTGTCCTGACCGGGGTGCTCTGCGGCAGTACGCTTACTCCTTATACCTTTTTGTCACCCTGGCTGTTTGCTTTTATGACGTTTGCCGGCAGCATCAGTCTAGGATTTAAAGATTTTGTGAATGTGCTCAAAAAGCCCCTCCCCCTGTTCGCCTGCCTATTTATCCTTCATCTGGCCATGCCGCTGGTTGCCTTCGGGCTCGGGAATGTGCTCTACCACTCGGATGAATTCACCATCACCGGCCTTGTGCTTGCTGCGGTGATTCCTACGGGGATCAGCAGCTTTATCTGGGTCAGTATTTATAAAGGTAACACCGCTCTTACCCTCTCGATCATTCTGATCGACACGCTGCTGGCTCCCTTTATCGTGCCGGGTGTTCTGTCGGTGCTGATTGGAACCAGTGTGGAGCTGGATACCTGGGCCATGATGAGCAGCCTCTTCTGGATGATTGTTGTGCCGTCTCTGCTGGGCATGGTGCTTAATGAATGGAGCAAGGGTGCGGTCGCTCCGGTATGGAGCCCGAGACTGAACCCGCTGTCCAAACTGTTCATGGCTGTCGTGATTATGATTAACGGCTCGGTCATTTCCCCTTACCTGGCAGACATCGATCTGCATCTGGTAGGCCTGGCCGCTGTTATTGTTCTGCTGGCTTCCACCGGCTATTGTCTTTGCTTCCTCACCGCCAGGCTTCTGCGCTGGAACGAAGCAGATGAAGTCGCCCTGCTCTTCAACGGCGGCATGCGCAATATCAGCGCCGGCGCAGTACTCGCGGTGTCCTATTTCCCCGCTCCGGTAGCCGTCCCCGTCGTACTCGGCATGGTGTTCCAGCAGCTGCTCGCTTCGCTGGTAGGCTTCCTGCTCGGCCGCCGCTCCCGGGTAAATCATGCAGCCGACCGGACTTCGGCGGCTTGAGCGAAGTCTCGGGGATAGGGTGAGTAAGTCCCGGCTTCTAGCCCGGTCCAGCAGAGAGCCTCGCTACCGGCTGCCGATCTGGAGCCGGTAGGGCCGGAGGGCTAATGCCGGTAGGGCTGGAGGGCTGGTGCCCGCCTGCGACGAAATCAAAGGGATTTTTCCCTTTAATTTCCCCATATTGCCCGCCTGCGACGAAATCAAAGGGATTTTTACCTCTATTTCCCCCATACTGCCCGCCTGCGACGAAATCAAAGGGATTTTTACCTTTAATTTCCCCATATCGCCAACCTGCGCCGAAATCAAAGGGATTTTTACCTCTATTTCCCTCCATATTGCCCGCCTGCGGCGAAATCAAAGGGATTTTTACCCGGGCACGCAGATCGCCCCAACAGATTCTCGGGTACACACTTTCACTCCTTGCATCACATACTGCAAAACTAGCAAAGGCAGCGAAATAGCCTCGCCGCCTTTAAAAACCAGGTCTATTGGGACCGCAGCATGGTGATTTGTCTGGCAAGATAAGCGGGTGTATACGGCATGTCCCGGCGAAGCCATTTTACCACTGTGCCAATCAGGGCCGCTGAGCCGTACCAGATGGCGATATCTCTCTGAATCATAGACTCGGGAGTGCCGCTGTTGTTCCCATTCCGCTCCAGCCGCGAGATAATCATTTCTTCAATTAGAGCCACCAGACGGTCGGTAAAAATCGTACTCTGTCTGAAGGTAAGCGTAACTTTATATAATCTTGCGTTTGCCTGGATATGCTTGAGCAGGTTCTCGAGCAGCGGCCAATCCTCTTTCCCCGCCTCCTCCGGATTATCGCTTACGACCTGCTGAATATTCTCAACCATCTCATCGGCCATTTTTTCCAGCATATCCGGCAGATCCTTGTAATGCAGATAAAAGGTCACACGATTGATGCTGGCCCGTTCGGCAATACGGTTGACTGTAATTTTCTCGATATCCATTTCCTCCAGCAGCTCAACAACCGCATTCTTCAGCAATTGGCGCGTACGGAGTACACGGGGATCTATACGCTCTTCCTTAGGTTCCATCCTAATTCTCTCCATTCTTTCAACTTCTCTTAGTAGACTACATTTTGTATGGAATTGTCGTTTTTCAAAAAGTTAAACTACATATCACTTGTAGAACGTTAATTACTTTACACTTTTTCAGAAACCGTTGCTTGCTTACATAAAAATTTCATTTATAATTTGTTTTATGCAATGTCAACTATACAACACGTTGTAAATTAAGTCTATGATCAACGATTTGAAAGGATGGAGTGTAGTGAGTAAAGAAATAGAAGCAGCAGCCAGTTCCATTAAAAAGGGCCCCATCTTGTTCATTATGATTCTAGGTGCATTCCTTGCAACTCTGAATCAGACGGTGATGAGTGTTGCTGTACCTGGCCTTATGAATGACTTCGGCATCACAGCTGCAACGGCACAATGGCTGACCACAGGCTATATGCTGGTTAACGGAGTTCTGATTCCGATTACAGCCTTTCTGATGCAGCGGTTTACTACCCGTGAGCTGTTCCAGACGTCTATGTTTGTATTCCTGGCGGGAACTATAGTCTCTGCGCTTGCAACGAGCTTCCCTGTTCTGCTGACAGGACGTATGATTCAGGCCGCCGGAGCAGGGATTATCATGCCGCTGCTGACCAATGTAATATTAGCCCTTTTCCCCCGCGAGAAACGCGGAGCAGCCATGGGGATGGTCGGGTTAGCGATTATATTCGCACCTGCCATTGGACCAACACTGGCCGGATATATCTTGGAGCATTACACCTGGGAAACCATGTTTTACGGTATGATTCCGTTAACTCTGATTGTCATCATCTGCGGATTTATGTATTTGCGGAATGTGTCGGAGCGTTCTTATCCTAAAATTGATATTATCAGCGTTGTAATGTCTACTGTTGGTTTTGGTGCATTGCTGTACGGTTTCAGCCGTGCGGCCAGCGCAGGCTGGTCAAGTGCGGAAGTCATGCTGTCACTGGCTGCGGGTGTCGTTGCGCTTGGCCTGTTCATTTGGCGCCAGCTGACTTCCCAAAGCCCGCTGCTCGACCTCCGGGCTTTTAAATACAACATGTTTAGCTTAACTACGCTCATCAGTGTCGCAGTTACAATCGTGATGTATGCGGATATGATGCTGCTGCCGCTTTACCTGCAGAATGCCCGCGGATATACTGCTCTGGAGTCAGGATTGCTGCTGCTTCCCGGAGCGCTCATTATGGGGCTATTGATGCCTGTTACCGGCAAGCTGTTCGACCGGTTCGGCGCGAAATGGCTGGCGATCGTCGGCCTGCTCATTATGATCGTTACGACTCTGGGCTTCGTTAACCTGACAGACTCGACCAGCTTCACTTATCTGGTGCTGATGTCTACAGGCCGCCGGATCGGGATGGCGCTGCTGCTGATGCCGATTCAGACACTGGGTCTAAACCAGCTGCCGTCGAAGCTGAATGCTCATGGTACAGCGATTTCAAATACCGTTAGGCAAGTAGCGGGTGCTGTAGGAACGTCCTTGCTGGTAACTGTAATGACGAGCCGTACGACTACTCACATGAAGGAAATGCTTACTTCAGGCGGTACTCCAGGAACGAAAGAACATATGATCATGGAAGCCTCCATCCAGGGTATCAATGACGCCTACCTTGTTATCGTGGGAATCGGTGTCCTGGGTCTGCTGCTCTCCTTCTTCATCAAGAAGGTCGGGCAGGCAACGGAAGAAGAGTCCGGGCAGGCATTGAAGCAGGCTATAGTCAAAAAAGCCTAATTTCAAGTAAATGTCGCGGCCAAAGATAGAGGTCAACGAGATTCCAGTCGTTGATCTCTTTTTTTGCGGGAATTTCTCATCGTTATGTTAGTATTCCTAACACAAAGACCTGTAATCCGCTCTAAAAAAAGCATAAATATGAATAAATAAAAATTTATATGTCATCATTATTGACATTTTCAGTGTGACTATTTATATTGACAATATAAGATTTCAACGACACAGCATTGTGTCAACGAAGGAAACAACAGGTTCTCCCACAATGTTGTGGCTGGATGGCTTGTTGTACCGGCATTCTTACATTTGTTTATAAAGTCAGCTACGATGACGTGGCTGCAATTGGCAACGGGGCCGATTAACACAATCCGCAGGTATGCGGGTTCTGTCAGTCGGCCCTTTTTTGTCGATTTACTTACTTGGGGTTTTATAAAAAGGAGGATGTCAGCAATGGAAGCAAAAAGTTTTCGCAAGGCGGGTCATGCCCCGAGTTTATTCTCAGCTTTTTTGTACTTTGACGTAAGTTTCATGATTTGGGTGCTGTGCGGAGCGCTATCGCTCTACATTACCAAGGATTTCGGATTGTCAGATACCCAAAAAGCAACCATGGTCGCCATCCCAATCCTCGGCGGCTCGATCTTCCGGATTCCAATGGGGATCCTGGCAGACCGCATCGGGAGCAAAAAAGCGGGTCTGACCGGAATGTTCCTCACCATTATTCCCCTCCTGTGGGGCTGGCTTGGCGGAAGCAGCCTGCTGCAGATTCATATGATCGGATTCCTGCTCGGTTTCGCAGGTGCAAGCTTTGCCGTATCGCTGTCCCTTGCAAGCCGCTGGTACCCTCCGCAATATCAGGGGCTGGCGATGGGTATTGCCGGTGCAGGAAACAGCGGAACCGCGCTGGCCACCTTTTTCGGACCGCAAATCGCCCAGGCTTACGGATGGCACAGTGTATTCGGACTCGCACTGATTCCTCTGGCGATCGTGATGATTATTTTTGCCATATTAGCTAAAGATGCCCCAAATGCCCCTGCGCCTAAACCGCTCAAAGATTACCTCAGCGTCTTCAAGCATGCGGATACCTGGTGGTTCTCGATGTTCTATGCCATTACCTTCGGCGGGTTTGTCGGGTTCGCCAACTACGCGAGCATTTTCTTCTACGATGTGTACGGCGACGCCGCACACCCCGGCGGGCTGACCAAAATCCAGGTAGGATACCTGGTTACCATTACAGTTATCGCGGGCAGCTTCTTCCGTCCTTTAGGCGGCTGGATTGCGGACCGGATTGGCGGCATGCGCCTGCTGCTTGTTTTGTACAGTGTAATTTCGGTATGTGCGTTTGCCATTGCCTCGATGCCGGGTTCATTCCTGGTGATGCTGCTCTATACCAGCGTTATGATGGCCTGCCTCGGGATGGGGAACGGTTCGGTCTTTCAGATCATCCCTCAACGCTTCTCCAGGGAGATCGGAGTCATTACCGGCATTGTCGGTGCAGCCGGAGGTCTTGGCGGATATCTGCTGCCGACTTATGTCCTGGGCCCGCTGAAGCAGTCCACTGGCTCACAGGTCACCGGATTTCTCGTGGTCGGTTCCATTGTGCTCCTCACCACCCTTATCTTCTACGCTGTAACAAGATCCTGGAGAAAATCCTGGGCGAAGGCAGAGTCCGGTGTAAATTACTAATCAGCTCGTACAGAAAACTTCGGGGCGGTGAACTCACATGACAACTGACAAAGTTAAAAGCGTCTGTCCTTACTGCGGGGTTGGCTGCGGGATCGTACTCGAAGTATCGGATAACCGCGTAGTCAAAATCACCGGCGATAAGGAGCATCCGGCCAATTTCGGCCGGTTGTGCACCAAAGGCAGCACCGCTGCAGCTGCGATTACGGAATCCGGCCGGATGGAGTATGCCTACAGCCGCCCTTCCCGGGGGACTGAACCTGTGAAAATGGAAATCAGTGCAGCCATCACCGAAACCGCGCAGCGGCTGCGCAGCATTCTGGAGGAACACGGCCCGGATGCACTCTCCGTCTATGTATCGGGCCAAATGTCGCTGGAGGCCCAGTACCTGATTAACAAGCTGGCCAAGGGCTTCATCCGGACGCCGAATATTGAGTCCAATTCACGTCTCTGTATGGCTGGTGCCGGGAACGGCTACAAGCTCTCCCTGGGAGCGGATGGCCCTCCGGGCTCTTATCAGGATATGGATCAAACGGATTTGTTCTTCGTGATCGGCGCCAATATGGCCGATTGTCATCCGATTCTGTTCCTGCGGATGATGGACCGGGTGAAGAACGGCGCCAAGCTAATTGTCGTTGATCCCCGGCGGACGGCAACGGCAGAGAAGGCGGACTTGTTCATGCAGATCAGACCCGGAACGGATCTGGCTTTGCTCAACGGGCTGCTGCATCTGCTGGTAAAGAACGGCCATACGGATCCGGATTTTATCGCCCGGTTCACCTCGGGCTTTGAGAGCATGGAGGAATTCCTGGAGGATTATCCGCCGGATAAAGTCTCCGAAATCACCGGCATCCCGGAGGCGGATATCCGTCAGGCGGCCGAGTGGATTGGTGAGGCTCCGGAGTGGATGTCCTGCTGGACCATGGGTCTCAACCAGAGCATTCACGGCACCTGGCACACCAATGCCATCTGCAATCTGCATCTGGCTACTGGAGCTATCTGCCGTCCGGGGAGCGGCCCCTTCTCCCTCACCGGACAGCCCAATGCCATGGGTGGACGGGAGATGGGCTACATGGGGCCGGGCTTGCCCGGACAGCGTTCTCTGGTGTCCGAGGATGACCGCAGCTTCATAGAGAAGCTGTGGGAAATTCCCCAGGGCACTCTCCGGACGGATGTCAGCGGAGGCACCATATCCATGTTCGAAAACATGACCACAGGCAAGATCAAAGCCTGCTGGATTATCTGCACCAATCCGGTGGCTACCGTTCCGAACCGCAAGAAGGTCATCGCTGCCCTGGAAGCGGCTGAGCTGGTCATTACCCAGGACAGCTTCCTGGATACCGAGACCAACCGTTATGCGGATATCCTGCTGCCCGGAGCTTTATGGGCTGAAGGTGAAGGGGTGATGATTAATTCGGAGCGCAACCTGACCCTGATGCAGCAAGCCGTGAAGCCGCCTGGAGAAGCCATGCCGGACTGGCAGCTTATCGCCAAGGTAGCCGCTGAGATGGGTTATGCTGAGGCATTTTCCTACTCTTCTTCAGCAGAGGTCTACGCGGAAATCCAGCAAGCCTGGAATCCGAAAACAGGATACGACCTGCGCGGAGCCACCTATGCACGGCTAAGAGAAACGCCTGTGCAGTGGCCGAGTGCGCCGGATCAGCCGAACGACCGGAATCCCATCCGGTATCTGAACTCTCAAGGCGGCACAGCTCAGATCGAGCTTTCAGATGGCAGTTCTCCGGATCTCGTGTTCCCGACAGAAAGCGGAAAGGCTGTATTCTGGGCACGTCCGTATATGCCGCCTGCAGAGCTGCCGGACAGCGACTATCCCTTTGTACTGAATTCCGGCCGTTTGCAGCATCAATGGCATACGCTGACCAAAACAGGCAAAGTCCAGAAGCTCAATAAATTGAATCCGGGCCCCTTTGTAGAAATTCATCCGGAAGATGCTGAAGCCCTGGGGATTAAAGACCGGGAGCCGGTGGAGCTCCGTTCTCGGCGGGGGCTGGCTGTTCTTCCGGCGGTCCTCTCAGACCGCGTGCGCCCCGGCAACTGCTTTGCCCCTTTTCACTGGAATGATGTCTTCGGAGCACAGCTGGCTGTCAATGACGTTACCAATGATGCCGTCGACCCAATGTCCTTGCAGCCCGAGTTAAAATTCTGTTCGGTGTCTCTGGTCAAGGCTGCAGTTCAGCCTGGCGGGGAACGGCATACGCCGGCCAAAGACCAGAGTCCGGCTTCACAGCCAGCCAGCACTGAGACCGTCCGCCCGAAGGAGGCCGTAACAATGAAGCAGCTTGACACACTCGCAGGCCTGCTAGGGATTGAAGCCCCCGCAGCCCTGACTCTGGATAGCCGCGAACAGGCTTATCTGTCCGGCTTCCTCACCAGCCTGCGCACCGAGGCCGGCCGGTCCGTTTCCGGCATCCCGGTTCTTCCGCCCACCGCGCCTTTTGAAGCTCCTACCCGTTTCTTTGTAGATGGCCTGCTCGCAGGCATGTTCTCCCGCGTCCCGCTTTCCGGGGCGGCAGCCTCCGCTGGAACTAATAATTTATCGGGCTTAGCCCCTTCGGAGGCTGCCCCGTTCCCGCAGGCTGCTGCTACAACTAAGCTTCCGGTTACCATCTTATGGGCTTCACAGACGGGAAATGCGGAGGGTGCAGCCATTGACTGCGCCAGAAAGTTACAGCAAGACGGTTATGATGTACGGCTCGTAAATATGAACCAATATTCCGTGAGCGATCTGGCCAAGAACAGGTTTGCCCTGTTCATCGCCAGCACCTTCGGAGCCGGCGACCCTCCGGACAATGGCGAAAGCTTCTTCCAGTCCCTTCAGGCAGAGAATGCCCCGCAGCTTCAGGATCTGCGTTATGCCGTGCTCGCTTTCGGGGATTCCAATTATGATCTCTTTTGCGGCTTCGGGCGGAATCTGGATGCCCGCCTCACAGAGCTTGGCGCGCAGCGGCTGCTTGAATGTGCCCATTGCGATACAGACTTCCAGGAGCAGGTGGACGCATGGACGAATGATATCTCAGCACTGTTGAGCGGATTTACAGACAGCCCGAAGCCTAGTGTACCTGCCTCAGCAAGCAGCAATTCGTCCACTCCGTCTACTCCGGCCACCGTATCCGGCCCGGTTCCACCAAGTTCGGAACCGCGCGGATATCACCGGAACCACCCGGTACCGTCCAGGCTGCTGTTCAAGCAGAACCTGAACAAGGCCGGATCTGAAAAAGAAACTCGCCACTACGCCTTCGACCTTTCCACTGCCGGAGTCCAGTTCGAAGCCGGTGATGCTCTGGGCGTGTGGCCTGCCAATTGCCCTGATCTGGCCCGCAGTCTGCTGCATACGCTGGGCATTGAGCCCGCTACCCCGGTGCTGGTCAAAGGCCAGGGACAACTGCCGGTGGCCGAAGCACTGCTCCGTCATTTCGAGATTGCCCGGGTGACACCGGATATGCTCCGGTTCATCCGTGACCGCTCTCGGGATGCCCGGTTAAGCCAGCTGCTAGACCAAGAGAACCCGGCGGAGCTCAAGCAATGGCTGTGGGGCCGTCAGCTGATCGATGTGCTGCAGGAAATCCCGGTTTCACTCAGCGCACAGGAGCTTGTGGAACAGCTCAAGCCTTTGCAGCCCCGTCTCTATTCGATTTCTTCCAGCCCGAAAGCCAATCCGAATGAGGTTCATATTACTGTTTCCACTGTTCGATACGAGAACAACGGCAGCGCCCGCAAGGGAGTATGCTCCACATTTCTCGCGGACCGTGCCACAGAGGATGCGGCCATTCCTATTTTCATTCAAAAGAATGCCCATTTCCGCCCGCCGGCTAATCCCGATGCCCCGATGATTATGGTCGGTCCGGGTACCGGTATTGCACCGTTCCGGGGCTTCCTGCAGGAACGCAAAGCGTCCGGGGCCAAGGGAAGAAACTGGCTGATCTTCGGGGAACAGCGGGAGGAGAGTGATTTCTATTTCCGCGAGGAGCTTGAAGTTCTCCAGAAGGAAGGCTTCCTGCATCGGCTGGATACTGCCTTTTCACGTGATCAGCCTGACAAAGTTTATGTACAGCACCGCATCCTTGAGCATGGAGCCGAGCTCTGGGCTTGGCTTCAGAAAGGCGCGCACTTCTACGTATGCGGGGATGCCCAGCAAATGGCCAAAGAAGTGGATGCCGCATTGAAAATGGTAATTCAGCAGCACGGCGGTATGACTGCCGATGAAGCGAATCAATATGTCAAAGAAATGTCCTTATCCAAGCGGTATGCGCGGGATGTCTATTAAGCAGACTAATGATCATGCATAAAATCAGCCGGCAACGATCAACCTACAGGTTAGCGTCCTTATGGCGCGTTAATCACAGGAGGCGATCTATTAATGGCAAAGCCGGATAACCGTGCAGACAATGTTGAGCATTTACAGCAAAGCATTCAGCACACCATGCAAAACCTGCATGAAGCTGAAGACTATTTAAACGAATTTTCTTCTGAAATCAGCAGCAAAGAACGGGAACAAATCGAAGCAAAGAACGAACGCCGCAAAGAAAGCATTAAAGGCTTCCGCGAGGAAGTTAAGGACGAAGCTGCCCATTCCGAGGAGTAGTTATTGTCAGTGGCTGTTCAAGCGAAACGGCGGGTCACCCGGATCATTCCGGGCTGAACCGCCGTTTGGCTTGGAGTAAAGCAGCATTAGAGTTCCCGCATCTCCGCATAAGCTTCAGGTGTGCCGACATCCTCAATCGTACCCTCCGTAAAATAGGCGCGCATCTCCTGGCGGGAGTGCAGCCACTCGGGAAAATAACTCGGTGCATCCGGGTTACCCCCTTCAGCGAGATAACGGGAGAACAGCGGCAGCGTTGAACGCTTATAGATATAAAGTGCAAATACACCTATGTTCGTCCGGGGTGACTGCGGCTTTTCTTCCAAGGAAAGGACCCGCATCTCATCGTCCAGCTCAGCCACGCCTACACTGCGGAGCTCCCGGATATTGTCTACCGTCCGGACCAGAATACAGTCTTTGTCCACCTGATGAAAATAATTCAGATACCCCTCAAGGCCAAAGCCGAGCACATTGTCGCCTGCCAGAACCAGCAGATCCTCCTTCAGCTGTTCCCGCTCAATGACAAACTGGATATCGCCGACCGCACCTAACCGTGTTTCGGGGGAAGATGTGCCGTCATTCAGAATACGGACAGGCTTCGTCCCGCCATAATCGAGATGCCACTGCTGAAAAGCGCCGAAGAAGCGCTCATTCGTCACAATCAGAATCTCCGTAATTTCCTCCAGAACCTCCAGCCGGTCCATCAACAGATCCAGAATCGTCCGGCTTCCTTGAATCGGCAGCAGCGGCTTTGGCGTATCCTTCGTTAACGGATAAAGACGGGTCGCATACCCCGCAGCCAAGATTAATGCTATCATCCTGTTCGCTCCCCTGCCCTGAATATTTCCCTTAACTATAACCCACAGGGAACATCAAGCCAAGTCTGCTGCTGCACCTTCACAACCTACTTCTTCATATGAAACCGCCGGTATCTCATTACTTTTTTGTACATGGATTTATCCTTGAGCTGATTAAAGATATAGGGATCCGGATTCATATTCACTTCAATAATCCATGGTGTCAGAGTCCGGTCCAATCCGACATCTACACCGATCTGCACAATCTTCGGATAGGTTTTCTGCATATGAGCCGCCATGCGTACGCCAAGCGTACTTAGTTCACCAGTCAGCTGAGTAAGCCTCTGTGCCGGCAGATGGGTACTGAGCAAGGTTTCTATCGAAGTTGGTTTGCCGCCGCTGTGGTAATTCGTAACAATCTTGCGCGGGTGGCCCAGCCGGCCGATAATTCCGGTAGCTTCCCAGACTCCTTTGGGACTTAACTGCACCATTACCCGGATATCGAAACGGCGGCGTTTATGCTTCAGCAGGTGAATTCCTTTTTGAATCAGATACCTTCTGCCGCCTGTCTTCTTCGCCAGACTTTGGTGAAAGGAATCAAAGGTGTCGAAATGGCGGACCGTTTCTTCATATTGATAGGTGAAGCCCCCCCGTCCCCCCCGCTCCGCGCGGATTACGCCGTTCCCATAGGTTCCCCTTTCGGGCTTGACGTAGATCATTCCATAGCTGTAGATCATCTGCTCCAGATTGCGTCTGGTAAATCTCCGGGTATCCGGGATATAGGGTCTGATGGAAGCACTCTGAAGCAGCAGCTTCGTTTTTAGCCATTTGCTCTGCAATGAAACAGCTTTTCTTGCCTTCACACCTGCACTCTCCTGTCCGAAAAGGGTTTCCCTTTTCCTGATTTACAAAGTCAGTGCATCCTATGCAGAAGCAGGCGAGGCGGAATGAACCATTTGTCCCGTCCGGGAATATTAAGTTTCAACTTTCCTTTGCCCGGTCATCCCGTGAGGCACAGGCATACTCTAGTACAGACGCGCAAGTGTCAATTTGTGCACGGAGATGAACCTAATGTCAGCAACCTCAGCAGGCTCACACGTTAGCGGCCCCTCTATAGACGTACTAATCCCAGCCATAGAAAAGGATCTGGCCACCCTTCCCTATGTGATCGACAGTCTTCGCCGCTATGTACGCCACCCCATCAGCCACATCTATATCGTCTCACCCGGCAGCAGCAGAATCAGGGAAATGTGCTCTCGCAAAGGCTGTATTTTCGTCGATGAGACTACCGTTCTGCCATTTACTAAAAAAGACATCCGTTATTCCTCCTCCCGCTGGAACCGTTCCGGTTGGCTGTATCAGCAGCTGCTTAAGCTGAATGGGGATCATATCTGCCGGGAAAATTATTTCCTGGTCATCGATGCCGATACGGTGCTGATTCGCCCCCACCGGTTCCGTTCAGAGGGTAGAACCGTCTTTTACTGCCGCAATTGGAGCCAGCCGGAATATTTCCGCACTTACAGGAAGCTGATGGGGACCGCCGCACCTTCTCCCAAATCCTTTGTGACGCATTATATGCTGTTTGAGAAATCTAAGCTTACCGCTTTAAAAAGAACCATAGAAGCCCGCCATGGTATGCCTTGGCATGCCGCCATTCTCCGCAGTATCGACAGGAAAAAGCAGTTCGGCTTTTCCGAATTTGAAACGTATGCCAATTATGTGTACAGCGGTAACCGCGCCTCGGTTCTGCTCAGAAATGCAAATAATAAATCGCTGAAGACCTCAGCATCCGCCGTAGGAACCAAACAACGCCGGAAGCTGGCGCGTACCTACCGGTCCATTTCTTTCCATCAGCGTAAGGGATACTCCATTCCAGCCAAGCATTAAGAAGGGAGAGCGTCATGCCTGCCACTCTTCTCTGCGGCGGTTCCGGCAAGCGGCTGTGTCCGCTTCCGGACCGAATTCGCTCAACAACGCTTCCTTCAAGTGACGGTGAACCCATAAGGACAGCACATTTACAGCAGCACTGAGGTCATTGACAAAAAATTGTAAATCCCGTAAATTGAAGTAAACTAATAGTGCAATTAATTACACTTAAGTGAATTTCATGGAGGGATTTATTTGGGAAGCGCTGAACGAAGAAGCAGAGAAATGGAGCTTCGCAGGAAGGACATCATTGAAGCGGCAGAGCATGTGTTTTTTGAAAAGGGCTATGAACGCTCTACTATGGATGATGTGGCCAAGCAGGCGGAATTCAGCAAAAGAACCCTGTACGCTTACTTTAACAGCAAGGAGCAGATTTATTTTGAAATTATGATCAGAGGATACCGGCGCTTAATCGGCCTCTTGCAAGACAAGCTTCAGGGGAACAACTCCTTAACCGCAATGGAAACACTCTGGGAGATTACCTCAGTTTACTATGAGTTTTCCTGCGGGGAACCGCATTATTTCCAGGCGATTATTGAATATGAGAACAGCCTGTCTGATTTTCAGAACGGGATACCAGATGATTCCAGGAACGAATGTTATGCGCTCGGGGAAGAAGCCCTGCTATTCGTGAAAAATGCGCTGCAAAGGGGTGTTGAAGACGGCAGCATTCGTTCAGATCTGCGGGTGGATCAAGCCACAATGACCTTATGGGCCAGTATGCTTGGCATATTCAGCACGGTAAGGACCAAGAAACATTACCTTGAGCGCTACTATAAAATCGGACCCGGTGAATTCATCCAAGAATCGTTCCGCCTCCTGCTCCGTTCCCTGGAACCGGCTCAATAATCCCACTTATGGAGGAGAACAGATATGAAGAAAGCGGTGAAGAAATCTGTGAGTCTTGCTCTAATAAGTCTATCCGCCTTAGTGCTTCTTATCGTTGGCATTTTATTCTACATAAGCGGCGTTTTTCAGAAAGAGACGTACCTTGAACCGTGGAGCAAATCCTATGCTGCACAATTCGGCGATCCGCGGGTCCGACTGGCTGCACACGGCCTGCTTGCCGCAAGCGGACATAATATGCAGCCCTGGAGAATCTCCCTTAGCGGGAGTGAGCCGATGAGCTTGTACCTTTACGCAGACAGCAGCCGGATGAGCAAAGAGGCTGATCCGCTTGCACGGCAGATGATGATCTCCCAGGGAACCTTCCTGGACTATATCTATGTAGCTGGTCAAAAGCTGGGATATCAGGTAAGCATAGACCTGTTTCCAATGGGCCCATATGATGAGCAGACACTGGCAGAGAGCATGGATACTTACCCCGTTGCAAAAATAACGCTGCAAAAACGCCCTCCCCAGGACACACCGTTATATGATGACCTGTTTCTTCCCGACACCAACCGGACGGCGTATTCGCCTGCTCCATTAACCCGGGAACAGATTGAACAGCTTGAGGCTGTCAGTGATGACAGCAGCGTGTCAATCCGCATTGTTCAGGACAAATATAACCTGGACAAACTAGGCCATTATGCCATGCAGGGGGCTGCCATCGAGGCAGCGGCAGCCTCTGTAGCCAAAGAATCCGAGGACATCTTCCGCGCGAATGAGCACGAGAAAAATCAATTCCGTTACGGGTTCTCAGTAGAGGGCCAAGGCACTACGGGCTTCATGAAACATATCATGCAGGGACTCGTCACCCTTTTCCCGTCCATGAACAGCGGAAAAGCTGCGGCGGACCGGCTGATCCAGTCTGTTCAGACAGCGGTGGACAACACGCCGGCCTACGCCCTAATTCTAACCAAAGACAACAGCCGTAACAGTCAGGTGTTAAGCGGAATCATATACAGCCGGCTGATTCTGGAGGCGCATCAGCTGGGGCTGGCCATGCAGCCGCTCAGCCAGGTGCTGGAGGAATATCCGCAGATGCAGGCGCCTTATCAAGCCATTCACCGGGAATACGCCCCCGAAGGCGGTACAATCCAGATGCTGGTACGCTTGGGCCAGCCTATTAAAGAGGCTCCGCTCAGCATGCGCCGTGAGGTAACGGAATTGCTTACCGGAGAGTAGTGCCGGGAACTTTTTTTAGGGTGCGTGGCTCCAGCTTCTGGAGAGCGCAGGACGGGGAGCATAAATCAGAGGAAAAAACACCTCTGATTTCGCCTCGCGCGCTCCAGACGCGTGAATCAGAGGGATAAATCCCTCTGTTTCAGTCCCACGCTCTCCAAATGCGTGAATCTGAGGGATAAATCCCTCTGTTTCCGTCCCGCGCGCTCCAAATGCGTGAAACAGAGTGATAAATACCTCTGTTTCCGTCCCGTGCGCTCCAGACGCATGAATCAAAGGGATAAATACCTCTGAATGGGTCTCCCTCTCTTCAAAAAAATCCCGCAGCCACACCAATGGCTCCGGGATTTCCTCTAAACCGCCTCTTCCCGCAGATCATGCTCCATGAAGAGGATATCGCGCTTCATTTCCTTCATGCCCTGTCTGGAGATCCGCCCGGTCTCGAACATGGCCTGAAGGTTGTCCCGCTCCAGCTGAATTCCGGCCCGAGCCAGCTCCTGCAAAGACAGGTCGTAATCCTCGCGGGTGCCTGTACCTGATTGATCCCTGTTCAGACGAAGCAGCATCCGTTCATATTGCAGAATGAACGCGCTGACCGTTTCCATCTCCGGCTTCCCCTCCGCAAGGAGCGCGTTCAACTGTTTAAGCACATAAGCAATGTTTTGGCTTCTGAGTCTGGTCCGTTCGGCCCGTCTTTCGCGGAAGCTTAAGCGGGCCTGCTGCAGAATGCCAACCACATCATCCCATTGCTTAACAGGAAACAGCTCTCTTTTATACCGGGCATCCTTTGTACTCATATATAGCATCTGGTTAATCCTTCTTAGATACCGGTAGCCGGTATAAGGATCGACTTCTTTCCGCTCCAGTGCAAGCAGCGTATTCTCCCGTTCCCATTGCAGGACCGACAGGCCCAGGGCACGCTGCATGTTATCACTTCTGTCGTCCTTCCATAGCGTGCGGATTCTGGAGGTATACGTATTGATGAGCTGAACGGCGGCCAGCCGGTTCTGGTCTGTGGTCAGATCGTTTAAGCCGGCAACCACATTTCTTAGAATCTCAATTTTGGCCTGCACCTCCTCTTCTTCCTGCGCTGTTGCCGGCTCTTTCCCGAGCAGCAGCGGCAGCAGATAATTGGAGGCCAGCAGTGTCCACAAAATCACGCCGGACGCCAGGAAGATGATGAGATCCCTTGACGGAAAGGCAGTTCCATCATTAAGAAAAAACGGCAGTGACAACGTACTCGCCAGTGTGATCGTTCCCCGGACGCCCGACAGGGAGAGGATCAGCGCCTTTTTGAATCTGCCTTTCCCCAAGCTGCGTTCTTCGCCGTCCTCCGGAACATCTATCAGCAGCACCCAGATCAGCCGCAGCCCGAGTACGGCTGCAGTCAACCATAGAGTATACATCACGACTTTGAAATTCCCGATTTCCGGGCTGTTCCAAATGGTCTGAATAATCTCCGGCAGCTGTGTGCCAAGCAGCAGGAAGACCAGGCCGTTCAGCACAAAGATGATAACGGACCAGGTGCTCTTGGAGACAACCCGCAGCTTGGCTACCTCGGGATTCATTTTCTTATAGCTGAAGGAATGGGCAATCCCTGCAGCGACTACGGCAAGAATGCCGTTGACCCCCAGTTCTTCTGCAGCTATAAATATCATAAAGGGTGTCAGAATCTCAATCAGCATATGGAGGGTAACGTTCTCCATGCCGAGTCTGCGCAGCCATTTTACCACTCCATATTTCACCAGTGTGAGCAGAAGACCCAGGGCTACCCCGCCAAGTGAGATGGAAATAAAGCTGAGCCCGGCAGACTTGAAGGAGAACATTCCGGTAACCATAGCGGCTGCGGCAAATTGAAAGGATACCAGACCCGATGCATCATTGATTAAGGATTCGCCTTCGAGGATCTGCATCGTGCGGTGGGGGATTTTGACCTTCTGCTCCAGCGCACCCACAGCTACAGCATCCGTAGGCGCCAGGGCAGCCGCCAGCGCAAAGGACGCCGCCAGCGGGATCACCGGAAGCAGAGCGTGTACGAAATACCCCACAGCACCGACCGTTAGGAACACGAGACCGAGCGCCAGCAAAAGTATGGGTTTCTTCAGCTTCCACAGCGCCTCTTTATCCGCGTGCCTTCCGTCATTGAACAGCAGCGGAGCAATGAACAGCAGCAGAAACAGCTCCGGGTTTAATACCACTTCATAATGCAGGGGCAGCCAGGTGATCGCCATTCCCAGCGCGATTTGGATAATCGGCACAGAGACCGACGGAATAAACCGGTTCACCAGATTGGATACCGCCAGCGCCGCCAGCATGAGTAAAATATATTCAAACAATTCCAAAGGTTACTTACCTCCATCTCTGTAGTCAGGTTAGTGTAGTGTAATTCATGAATTCAAACTGAATGTAAATACGCCGCTTAGGTTATTTATCGGCAATTCCTTATGTGGAAGATGAGGCTATGATTTTTCTATTTAGGGGATTAGCCGTGACTGCAGAGAATATTTGGGCTTCCGACCGCTGCTAGGGTTGGAATTCTTGAATATAGCTGCTTATCGTAGTAGATATCCAATCCAAGCTTGTGCTTTCGAAGCGAGCTTTCCTGCGGACGCTACCGCTCCTCCAGCTCAAAATTCCCCTCCGTCACTTTCCCTTTAATGTATATTTCCAAGTTCGAAGGGACCATTACCAAAGCTGAATCATCCATGCAAAACAAATGCTTCCCTTTACCGGGGAAGCATTTGCTTTGAGATAAACGTTAAGTATTCTGAATTCTCTTAAGCGAAATCTTCATGACTTTTTAATCACCATCGATACTTTGTAGTTCGCATATTCACTCAAACCGTCCAAGAATTCATCTAACTGTTCATTGGATGGAAATCTGCTCTCCAGAAGATAACACCCATCCCCGCCAATTTTATAATGATTCAACACAAAAGGCTCTTTCATTTTAATATAGTCCATCAGCGGTTGGTGATTAAGAGTATTGGTATAAAGCGTGATGAAAGCGTGGATTAAACACCCTAACTTGGATTGATTAACTTTTATCGTATACCCTTCAAGCACTCCAGTATCCTCCAGTTTTGCTACACGACTTGCTGCTGCCTGCCCGGTCATATGCGAAAAGGAGCTAATTTTATGAAAGTTAGATTGATAAGAAATGCAACTTTGGTTGTTGAATATGCAGGCAAGAAATTTTTGATTGATCCATTCCTGGCAGAGAAGGGTACTCTTCCGCCATTTCCTGCTTTCACTAAAAACGAACAATATAACCCTTTAGTTCAGTTACCGATATCGCTTGAAGATTTAATTAAGGGTGTAGATGCGGTCATTGTTACTCATTTACACTATGACCACTTCGATGAAGCGGCCAAGGAAGTGCTGCCCAAAAACGTAAAAATGTTTGTACAAAATGGAGAAGATGCAACAGAAATCAAACAAGCCGGCTTCCAGGACGTTGAAGTTTTATCGGAGAGCACATCCTTCGATGGGATCCAATTAGTGAAAACGAAAGGCGAACATGGAAGAGGAGAGATTTTATCCATGACGGGAGTAGTTTGTGGTGTTGTTTTTAAACATCCGGATGAGAAAACATTATATGTCGCCGGAGACACCGTATGGTACGAAGATGTTCAGGAAGAACTCGAAACCCACCAGCCGGAAGTCATTGTGGTTAATGGTGGAGATGTAAAGCTCGCAGAAGGCGGCTCCTTGATTATGGGGAAAGACGATATTTATGAAGTGCATAAGGCTGCCCCTAACGCGGTGATTGTTTCAGTTCATATGGAAGCAGTAAATCACTGGACCTTGTCTAGAGCAGAGTTAAAAAGCTTCCTACATGAAAAAGGGATTACTTCTAATGTATTGGTGCCGGATGACGGCGAATCTTTTACATTCTAAATATATAAGGATTACTGTTCACCTATAAATTCGAATAACAGCTGCTGGAGGTTCCGGCAGCTGTTATTCGTTTGCACGTCCTTCATAAGAAGCCTCACATCACTTGACCAATTTTCAAATTACAGCATAACTACACCAAAGCCGCTAAAATACGGTCACACAAATCCATCGTCATCACATTATCCCGCCCGTTCGATAGCGGCAGGGTCCCCTGTGTGCAGCATTCCATGAAATGTGCCATCTCACCCACAAATCCGCGCAGGTATAAATCGCGATATGCGCCGGACATCGGTGAAGCGGAAGGCGTAAATACGGAATCCTGCTCCTCCAGCGATTGCCAAGGCAAAGAATCACCGGTCCGCGATTTATGGATAACAAGCTTATCGATCTCTTCAGCAGAGGCGAAGCCATGATCAAATGTAACCAGCAAGCGTTCACTCTCTCTGGACCAGGCCGTCATTCCGGTAAAATACACATTGCCGACAATCCCGTTTTCAAATTTAAGCGCAATGCTCTGTGAGATGAATTCGCCGCTGCTGCCGCTGAATCCCGAGACCTGTGGCGCTTCCCCGAACAGAAACCGCATCAGATCTATGATATGAATGGCTGCCAGCTTGATAAATTGCTCCTCGTCTTTGCAAAAAGGAGTACTGTCCACAGCGAAAGTCGCCTGAAAAGAACGGGCAGCGCCCAGAGTTCCTCCATCTATGAGCTCTTTCAATTTCTTATAGACAGGGGCGTAGCGCTTCATGAACCCTACCATTACAATCACTCCGGCTTGTTTGGCAGCATCCGCGATCTGCTGCGCTTCATCAGCATTCCAGCCGAGCGGCTTGTCCACATAGACATTTCTGCCGGCTCTGATACAATCGAGCACCATAGCGGTCTGATCCCCAGGCTGGGCAACGACCACAACGCCGTCGCACTCCTCCTGCTCCAGCATCAAATGATAGTCGTCATACGCCGTACCACGGCTGCCGAACCGCTGAAGTGCCGCCTTCGACCGCTCCAGATCACGGGTCGATATCGCTGTAATGTCCGCTCCTGCTCCAATTACAGCTGGATAAATGTTAGTCGATGCATGAAAGCCTGCACCGATGAAACAGAGTTTTGCTGCACTCAAGGCTGATCGCTCCTAATGTTATGTCTTAGTTATATCCGGATTATTATTCTACCACGGCAGCCTATTACCGGCATAATCGGTGAGCGTAAGCTCCTGCCCCTCCTCTTTCTGCTTCAGGCGGTTCTCAATCAATTGCAGGATGTGCCGGGCCGATTCATCGGGAGTGAGACTTCCCGTTGTATCCAGCTTGCCTTGCATATAAGTCTGAACATGCCCCGGATGAATGACCATCACCTTACCGCCCTGCTCCGAGATCCCATTGTGGATCAGCTGAGACTGCATATTGAGGGCTGCCTTGGACATACAATAGGCGTACCAGCTGGTTCGCCGGCAGGCTCCGATGCTGCCAGCCTCTGAGGAAATATTGACGATCAGCCTGCTCTCACTGCGGAGAAGCGACTTCATTAAGCCATTCGACATGCGAAGCGCCCCCAGCGTATTCACCTTGAATACCTGCTCCATTTCTGCAAAATCCAGCTCATCCTGCACCGTAGCCTGTATATCCCCCAGAACCGCACCATTGTTAATCAGAATGTCCACCCGGTCCGTAACGGTTGAGACCGTATCCAGCGCAAGCTTCACACTATCTTCACTGCTTATATCCAGCTGCAGCACCTGCAGCCGCTGTTTATAGCTTGCCTTAAGCTGACCCAGTGCATTATCATTCTCTTGTTGATACTGCCCGGCAAACACATGATAGCCCTGATCAAGCAGCTGCTTAACCAGACTGAGTCCGACACCCCGGTCAGCGCCGGTTACCATAACCCATTTCTTTTGCATCCTTCCGCCTCCTGCTGATTCTATAAGTACATTTGCGGGATAATCCTCACTAAGGAGATGATACCACTGAAACCCGTCATACAGCTGCTGCATTTTGGCTATCATCAGGCGATGAGCTGTATTTTTCCTGTAGCGATCTTTGGTACGCTGGCGCTTTCCAGCATGGTTGAGATTCCTTTCATCTACCGCTATGATGCTGTTCTGATTATACTCCTTACTGTACAGTATCTGATGTACCGCAGCGGACTGGAGACCTGGGATGAAATCAAAGTCATCTGTATATTCCACTTGATCGGCCTGCTGCTGGAAATCTATAAAGTCAGCATGGGATCATGGTCCTACCCCGAGCCCGGGCTTACCAAGTTACTTGGTGTACCGCTTTATAGCGGATTTATGTATGCAAGTGTCGCAAGCTTTATGTGCCAGATTTGGCGCAGGCTGAAGATGGATATGACCGGCTGGCCGGGGCTTGCTTCTGCGGGGATACTGGGCGGCGCCATCTATCTCAACTTTTTCACCCATCACTTCATTCCTGATTTCCGCTGGCTGCTGACAGCACTTGTATTCGTTGTCTTTTGGAGAACCTGGATTATATACCGGGTACGCTCCGTTACCTACCGGATGCCCTTATCGCTGGCTTTTATCATCGTCGGATTCTTCATCTGGCTGGCCGAAAATGTGGCTACCTTTTTTAATGCCTGGAAATATCCTGATCAGCAGCAGGCCTGGCACCCTGTCAGTTTCGGTAAAATCAGTTCATGGTTCCTGCTCGTCATCATTAGCGTCATTATTGTAGCCCAGTTAAAACATGTTAAAGCGGGGATGGGGAAAAAAATCATATGAAACCGAAGTTAATATTGATCGAAGGATTACCGGGCTCAGGGAAAACAACGACCGCGGGCCTAATCCATGAGCTGCTCAAGGAAATGAACCTTAGCGCTCAGCTATTCTTAGAGGGAAATGCCGACCATCCTGCTGACTATGAGGGGGTTGCCTGTTTTACGGCAGCTGAACTCGCTGAATTTTGGAATACCCATGCCAAGTATAAAGAGTTAGTGAGTGAGCGGTTGATTACACAAGGTGACCGGCACTTTCTGGAATACCGGAAAATAAGACAGGAATTAGGAACGGATTTCCCGGATGAACTGCTGGCTGCCGTCTCCAGTCATGATATTTATGAATTGCCGCTGGAGCACAACAGGATTCTGATCACAGAGCGTTGGAGAAGATTCGCAGCGGATGCTCAACACAGCCCGGACACCTATATCTTTGATTGCTGTTTCATACAAAATCCTGTAACTGTAGGGATGATTAAGTATGGCGCAGCAAAAGAAGCCGTTATAAGCTATGTCGCAGAGCTGGCCGCAATTGCCAAGCCGCTGAAGCCGCTGCTGATTTACGTAGAGCAGAACGATCTTGATCGTTCATTCAGAAAGGCTGTTCACGAAAGGCCCAAGGAATGGTCGGAGGGATTTATAGATTATTATACAAACCAGGGGTATGGGGCGCAGCAGGGGTATCACGGGTTAGAAGGAACATTGCAGGTGCTGAAGGCCCGAAAGGAACTGGAAGCAGAAATATTCAACAGTCTGCCTATAGCCAAACATAGGGTGGATAACTCCGCTTTAGATATCGACGGGTATAAGCAAGTATTAGCACAGATTCTGGCAGATCATTTCAGCTCGGTTTAGCGGGAACAACATTTTAGTTGTAAAGGTATTAGAGGACAAAAAACATGGGATTTTTAGGGGGATCAAGTGGATGGATCAGAAATACCCAATTGGCACTTTTCAATTTGATGGTGAAATTACTAACAAGGTTACAAGTGTTTGGATAAACGAGATTGAAGATTTACCAGGATTATTACGGGATGCTGTAAAAGACTTAGATAATGAACAGCTGGATACAGTTTATCGTTCCGGAGGATGGACTGTTCGGCAAGTAATACATCATCTTGCAGATAGTCATATGAATGCCTTCATTCGCTTTAAATTGGCTCTTACAGAAGAAAGTCCTATAATTAAACCCTATGATGAAAAGAAATGGGCTGAACTATCAGATTCTAAGTTGCCCGTTGATACTTCACTTTTACTCCTCGAAACATTGCACAAACGCTGGACTAACCTGTTACGTGGTCTAACTCCTGCTGATATGAAAAAGACCTTTATTCATCCAGAATCAGGTGAAGTTTCAATAGGTAAAAATATAGGAATCTATGCTTGGCACGGAAAGCATCATCTTGCACATATTACTTCTTTGTGTAATCGTAAGGGCTGGTAATAAAAATAAAGACAGGGATCATCACAGATCCCTGTCTTTTCAGTTAATCATCTTGCAGGAGCCGCGTTTGAGCAACACCGCATCATAAACAATATGCTGATGGCTTGACCGTCCGGAAATGAGGTCGAACAGGACACCCACACTAGACAGAGCCATTTCCGTACCCGGCTGGCTGATGGTATCGAGCGAGGGGTGATAATATTCAGCCATTTCGATCCCGTCAAAACCAATGATCGAGATATCATCCGGGATCGACAGACCGGCGGTAAGCACCGCTTTGGCTGCACCGATGGCAATTGTATCCGAAGCGGCGAACATTGCTGTAAGTCCCTTATTCTTATTCAGCAGTCTCCGCGCGGCATTGAAGCCCGAGCTGGGGCTGTATTCGCAGTCCTCGACCAGCCCGGCATCGTAGGGCAGGCCATGCTCTTCGAGCGCTTGCTTGTAGCCCAGGAACCGCCTGTTGCCTGTCGTCTCATCCAATAAAGGAGACTTGGCCAGGAATCCGATCCTTGTATGCCCGAGGGAGATCAGATAATTGGTCGCTTTATAGGCTTCCTTCAATTCATTGATAATCACACTGGAAAAGATAGCCGGGTCCACTTCCTGCGTAGAGGTGATGGTCGTCAGCACAAACGGAACCGTCAGCTGCTTGAACTTCTCCTCCGAATGATTGTAGGTTCCGCCCATGAAGATAATCCCGCACAGATTCTTCTCTTTCACCAGCTGGATGGCCGCATTGATCTCATCCGTTCCATCCTCCACCTGCTGGATCAGAAACGGATATCCGCGCAGATTAACCTGCCGTTCAATTTCCTTGATCATATTGGAAAAGAACGGATTGGTGATTCCTTTGACCATCAGTGCAATATTCTTAGACTGTGTTGTTTTCAAATTCCGCGCGTTGGAATTGGGAATGTAATTGTATTCCTTGACCACACTCAGCACTTTTTCCCGCGTGGCTTTGCTCACGAGTCCCTTGTTATTGATTACCCTGGAAACCGTCGAGATGCCCACACCGGAAATCCGCGCGATATCCTTGATATTTACGTCCACTTTACTCCTCCATTTATGGGTAAAGGAGCTATATCGGATCATAGCTCCTTTACACCTTATAACGTTCCTTAGTTGACAGGAACAAATTCAGCCAGTTGCTTCTCTACTTCGGCAATGACCTTGTCAATTCCTGCTTTTTTCAGCTGATCGCGGTATTCTGCAACGGCTTCTTTAGGATCTTTGCTGGTTTTGCCCAGCATCAGCTGGATGCCCAGCTGTGAATTCACGTTCGAGATCGAAGCAATTTCTGTAGTCACATTGGACGGATCGAAGCTGAAGCCATTGTAAGGATCATCGATTGCAACTTTATCCCATTCAGCGAACAGGGAGTTACGGATCGGATTTTCGGTATCGCTAGGAATCACGAACTTGTCATTGCGGAGCGACCAGGCTGCGAAGCCGCCGCCGTCTGTTTTTTCATTGTAGCCTGCAGGGAACTTCTTAATACCGTTTTCAATCACATATTGCTTGCCTTCAATACCGTATTGAATGAGGTTGTAGTAGCTCTCATCTGTCATGAACTTTTCAATGACCATCAGTGCACGTTCCGGATTAGCCGAATTGGTGCTGATTACCGTCGAGTTGTCTACACCCATCTTACGTTTGATTTTCTTATTCGCTTCCGCGAAGGTGAAGAAATAGGGATCCGACTCCGGCTGTGCCTTCATATCTGCACCATATTGGCCGATCCAGTCCTGGGCATGGGTCAGATAACCTGCAGAATTGGCTGCTCTGAAATTATCCTTGCCGCCCAGAGTAGCAGACAGCACGTCCTTGCTCCAGTAGCCTTTATCCGCCCATTCGCGCATCTTCACAGCCCAGTCTTCGAACTCCTGGGTGAACGCCGGATGGAAGACGGTTTTATAGTCCTCGGGACTCTTCGTAACCAGATTCAGCTCATTCAGCGAAATCCCCGGTGCATTCAGCCACATTCCCGTAGTATCAACCAGCATTCTGAACATGTTCGCCGCATCTTCCGCCTTGCCGTTAATCGGCGGGTAGGATTCATTGGCGACCACATTATCCATGTATTTTTCCATATCTGCAATCGAAGTGATTTTGTCCATGCCATATTTCTTTAGCAGGTCTGAACGGTAGGCATAACCGTAAGGTGTGTACTCACTGTACAAGCTCGGAACACCATAAATTTTGCCCTTGTATTTCGTGTTCTGCCAAGCGCTGTCGGGAATTTCCGCCTTCAGCTTCGGTGCGACTTTGTCCAGCATCTCCGTGATATCTACCAGTGCGCCTTCACTAGCTAATGTAAAATAGGAGACCGGTGCTCCCGGAGAAGCGTGCGACATATCAAAGGCTTCGCCGGATGCGAATAACAGCGGGTATTTGGTGGCAATATCCGGCCAGTCAATATACTTCACTTCAATAGTAGCGTTGAGATCCGCCTTGAGCTTTTTGTTAATCTCGCCAAGGATGGCCTTATTCTGAACCCCTTCACTGCCCCACAGGTAGTACGTCAGCTTGGCTTCTTTGGAAGTATCTACTCCGCCTGTATTAGCAGATGTTTCCGGTGCTTTCGTAGCTTCCGCATCGTTAGCGGGCTCATTGTTGTTAGATGAACAGGCTGACAAAACTCCGCTAAGCATGAGGACAGCAATTAAAGAAGACGCAATCTTTTTACCTTTCATTCGGTAAGCCTCCCTTTTCTCTTCTATTTACGAATGTCTTCATTTATAATAAACGCCCCTCGGAAGGCAGACGTCCATTAACCCTTTACAGCCCCGATCGTCAGGCCGGTTACGAAATAACGCTGCACAAACGGGTATAGCAGAATGATCGGTCCGGTAGCCAGCACCGCTGTAGCCATCTTGATCGACTGGGTCGGAAGATCGGCGGTATTGATGACCGCTCCAGAGTTAATAAGTGCTCCAAGATTCGTCTGGCTGACCATCCGCTGTAAAAAGTATTGAAGCGGATATTTGGCCGGAGTGTCGATGTACAGCATCCCGTTATACCACTCATTCCAGAAACCCAGCGCCGAGAAGAGTCCGATTGTAGCCAGCGACGGAACCGCCAAGGGAATAAAAATCCGCCAATAGATGCGGAAGTCACCGGCACCGTCAATCGTCGCAGATTCATACAGGGAGTCCGGGATCGCCTTCATGAAATTACGCATCAGGAAAATGGACCAGGCGCCCACCACCGCCGGCAGAATCATCGCGAACAGGCTGTCCTTCAGGTGGAGGTGTTTGACCATCAGAATATAGGTTGGAATCAGGCCGCCGCTGAAGAGCGTTGTGAAGTAAATCAGGAATGAAAAGAAATTCCGGTATTTGAAATCCTTGCGGTTGAGTACGAACCCGGCCATCGACATCATAAACAGTCCAAGCACAGTACCCACTACGGTAATAAAAATCGTGACCTGGTAAGCATTCACCAGCTGGGTGGAGTTATTGAGCAGCAGGTCGTAGGCTTTAAATGAAATTTCGTTGGGCAGCAGCTTGTAGCCTTCGCGGACAATCTCCTGCTCGTTCATGAATGAGGAGGAAATCATCAGCGCAAAAGGAAACAGGCAGAACAGCGCAAATATTGCGACGCAGAAGTAGCTGATCCCTTTAATAAGGATACTGCCGGAGTCCTGTTTGATCGTATTCTTTTCCATAATCATCACCCCTGTTTCTGTCTAAAATAGTGCGCTGTCCGGTTCGACCTTGCGTACGATAAAGTTAACTACCAATACGAGAATCAGGCCGAATAAGGATTGATAGAAGCCCACCGCTGCTCCCATGGAGAAGTTGAACTGCCCCACCAGTGAACGGAAGACATACGTATCTATGATATCCGTCTGCGGATACAGCACGGAGTTGGTGCCGATCAGATTATAGAACAGGTCGAAGGAGCCTTTGAGAATACCTCCCATCCCGAACAGCAGCAGCAGGATAAAGGTTGGCTTCAGAATCGGCAGGGTCATATAGCGGATCCGCTGCCAGGTTGTGGCTCCATCCATATAGGCCGCCTCATACAGATCATGATTGATTCCGGTGATGGTGGCGAGATAGACAATCATGCCATAGCCGGTACTGGCCCAAATCTTGAAGGCGACGATAATATACTTCCAGATGCCCGGATCAGAATAGAATTCGTAACGGTCGAGTCCGGTGCTGACCAGCAGGGTATTGATAAAACCGGAGTTGAAGTTGAAGATATTGTAGGCAAACACGCCCACGATAACCATGGAAATGAAGTTCGGCAGGAGAATGACAGACTGGGAAACCTTTTTGAACCATTTGCCCGAGATTTCAGACAGCATAATCGCAAATACGATTTGAATGATATTGCCCAGCGCCAGGAAGACGAGATTGTAGAGCAGCGTATTTTTCGTAATATTCCAGAGATCACCGTTCTGCACCAGGAATTCGAAATTCTTCAGGCCGATGAAATGGCTTCCGAAAATACCTTTGTTGAGATTGTAGTCCACAAATGCGACATAAGCGCCGGGCATTACCGCATAGTGGAAAATTACGAAATACAGGATAACAGGCAGCAGCATGAGAAACAGGACTCTGTTTTTAATGATTTCCCTGACAATATTCCCACCCTTATGCATAAGTCTTGCCAATGAGCCCACCTCCAATTTGAACGGTAATAACGTAATTGAACGGTATAGAAACGTTTCCATCATTTCTTTGGAACTCCCCTTGCGAAGAGCATACTCCTGAAATGTATGCGCTGTCAATTGAAATTATTTTTTAATTTTTAAGTACTAATACACTAGTTTTAGGGGTAAATCTTCTGAAACAGCGATAAATCCATAGAGGATTGACATTTTTTGCTTTGGAGACTAATATCGAGGTGTATCTAACATGGAAACGTTTTTATTCCAATTTTCTTGTGAAAAGATCACTCCATATTGTGGCATCTGGTCATGAATTCCCCTTCCATCCAATTTCATGTCATATCCATGCTGCACGAAAGAGAGGGTTGTTATGATCTTCACACAACATACGAACCTGATTACCCTGATCCGGGATGATTTCAGGTACATTTTCCTGCCTGCCGGAGATATCTACGAATTCACCCATTCGCAGTTCCTCATCAATCAGTTCCAGGGTAATCCGCTAGACGGCTCGGCCAATAATATTTATCTGCGTGTGCACACGGCAGAGGGCATTGCCAGCTATCCGCTGCTCGGCATCCGTTCCCGCTCCAGACTGTCTTATAATAACGAACGGCTGATTTTACAAGGCTCTATAGACAAGATCGATTACAAGGTGACCTTTGCTCCTGCAGCCGATGGCATCTGGTTCTGGCATGTTCTGCTCTCAGGAAGCGGAGAAACGGTCGATGTGATCTACGGACAGGATATCGGTGTCGCAGATAAGGGCGGCGTGCTGTCCAATGAACTGTATATGAGTCAATATCTCGGTCACAGCATCCTGGAAGGTCCTCACGGATATGTAGTATGCTCACGCCAAAATCAGCCGCAAGGCACTGCGTTTCCCTACCTGCAGCAAGGTGTGCTGGGGACCCGCGCAGTGGGCTACTCCACGGACGGAATGCAGTTTTTCGGCTTATCCTATAAAGCGGACCCGCTCCCCCAAGTCCTGCAGACCGGACTGCCCAGCCTGAACTATCAATATGAGCTGTCATACACAGGTCTGCAGACGGAGCAAATACAGCTGAATGGACCTACGGAATTCGCCTTCTATGGCCTCTTCCGTCCGGATCATCCCGCTGCAGTATCCTCCCTTGAATTCGGGGCTGAGCTGCAGGCTGCCTATGACCGTATCGATTGGCATAAGCAGGAGCCGCTGCAGGACGGAGAAACCGTCACCCTTTGTAAGGAATACGGCCAGCCTTATGTCTCCGGGCAGTGGTCCTTGGAGGAGGTTACAGCATTTTATCCCGACCGCCGGCTGGAAGAATTCCAAGACGGGCAGCTGCTGTCCTTTTTCACTCCGGACCATGTCCATGTCGTCCTGCAGCCCAAGGAGCTGCTGGTTGAACGCCCGCACGGGCATATCATCACCACTCTGCTGGACGATAAGCAGGTCAATAACAACCTGATTACCTCCACGAACTATATGTACGGTATTTTTAACGGTCAGACGGTTGTCGGCAATACCTCCTTCCATAAGCTGCTCTCCACACCGCGTGGCCTGCTGAATATTCTCAAGAATACAGGACAGCGCATGTACATCCGTATGGGGGCTGTCTACCGGATGCTCACGCTTCCGGCCGCTTATGAAATGGGTGTCAACTTTGCCAAATGGCATTACCAGCTGGAAGAGGATACGCTGACGGTCACTGCTTTTGCCGCGGCCAGGCAAGCGGATATTGTGCTGGAGGTGCACTCCAGGCTCGGCAGAGTCTATGATTTCCTCGTTACGAATCAGCTGGTGATGGGTGAGCATGAATTCCGGCATCCGGTGAGCGTCAGCTTCGCTAATGAAATTCTGCACATCCTCCCTGCTGAAGAGGTGCGGCAGAACCATCCTTATCCAGGACTGCACTATGACATACAGCTTCCCGGTACCGCTTACACGGTCAGCGATGACCGGATCTTCTATGAAGATTGCCAGCCGCGCAACGGGACATTGCTCACGATCTCAGTCGCACAGTCCGCAGGCTTCCAGCTGGTGATGCAGGGAAGGCTTACGGATGAGCAGAGTCTGCCGCTCACTGCCTATTGCTTCGGGACCGAAGCAGCACAATACAGTGATTTCTATGAAGCCTTCAGCTCCCGCTTCCGGCTGCAGATTGCAGGCGTCCGGCAGCAGCAGATGGATATCCTCAACGAAACCGCATGGTGGTATACCCATAATGCCATGACCCATTTCATCGTGCCGCACGGTCTGGAGCAGCCTGGCGGAGCGGCTTGGGGAACACGGGATGTATGCCAGGGGCCGATGGAGTACTTCCTGATGACCCAGCATTATGAACTGGCCCGGAACGTCCTGCTGGAGATCTTCGCTCATCAGCTGTGGGAGACCCGGGAGTGGCCGCAGTGGTTCATGTTCGACAGGCATCCGGTCCAGTCACCGGAATGGCATGGCGATGTGGTGCTCTGGCCGCTGAAATGCATCGGTGACTACGTGATGGCGACCGGGGATTGTACTATTTTTCAAGAACAGGTAATCTACCACCAGCTGGCGGATGCGCTGCCAAGCCGGCAGTCGGAGTCTCTTCTGGAGCATGTCAAGGCAGCAGTTGAAACGATCCGTAAGCGTTTCCTGAACGGGACTGCCCTTCTTTCTTATGCAGGGGGCGACTGGGATGATACCCTGCAGCCTGCCGACGAAGCGCTGAAGACACGGCTGGTCAGTGCGTGGACGGTAGCCCTGGCGTTCCAGGTCATCCGCAACCTGTCGCAGGTGACCGCATTCGATCCGGAATTCTCATCCAGTCTTGCCGGAATGGCTCAGGAGATGAAGTCCTCCTTCCACTCCCTGCTGATTAAGGATGAGGTTATTGCCGGCTTCGCTTACTTCAAGGATGCTGAGACCATCGAATATATGCTCCATCCCGAAGACAAAGAGACGGGAATCCATTACCGCCTGCTGCCGATGACCCGCAGTATTATTGCAGAGCTGGTGGATCCGGTACAGGCCGCAGCCAATCTGCGGCTGATCGACAAGCATCTTAAATGTCCGGATGGCATACGCCTGATGGACCGCCCGGCCCGGTACGAAGGCGGTGTCAGCACGATTTTCCGCCGTGCAGAGCAGGCGGCCAATGTCGGCCGTGAGATCAGCCTGCAGTATGTGCATGCCCATATCCGTTATCTGGAGGCGGCGGCCAAGCTCGGCGAAGGAGACCGCGCCTGGGAAGGGCTGTTCCAGATCAATCCGATTCTGATTCAGAACAGCGTTCCTAACGCGAAGCTGCGCCAGAGCAATATGTATTTCAGCAGCTCGGACGGGGATTTCCCTGACCGCTACAGCTATCACGAGCATTTTGACCAGCTGCGCACCGGCAGCGTGGAAGTGAAGGGCGGCTGGCGGCTGTATTCCAGCGGTCCGGGCATTTATCTGAATCAGCTGGTTTCAGGCATTCTGGGCATCCGTTTCATGAGGGATAACCTTATTATTGATCCGGTTCTGCCTTCCGGCCTGGATGGCCTGCGCTTCACTTATCAGTGTTTCGGGCGCACGATCACCTTTGTTTATCACATCCGCTCCGGCCCGGCCCGCACTCTGGAGGTACGTGCAGACGGGCAACCCGTTCCGGGGCAGGTTTTAGACAATCCGTACCGTCCTGGTGCTGCGGGCATTTCCAAAGATATCCTGCTTGCATTAAAGGACGGAGAACTGCACATCTATTTAACCCAATAAATTTCCGTGCGCTGTGGAAGAAGGAGTTAACCATGACGAAACCGTTTATCCAAGATCTTGTGAATGATATGACGCTGGACGAAAAACTGGCCCAGCTCACCCAGCTGGGTCCTCACTATTGGGGTCTGGACGATACAGTGGATTTAACGGGTCCGTTCAAGGAGCTGAACATAAAGCAGCATGTAATTCATAGCATCGGCAGCGTCCTTAATGGCATCGGGGCGAGGAATGTAATTGAGCTGCAGACCCGGCATCTGCAGAATAGCCGCCAGCGGATCCCCCTGCTCTTCATGGCGGATGTGATCCACGGCTACCGGACCATCCTGCCGATCCCGCTGGCGATGGGCGCAAGCTTTGATCTGGCGGCCTGTGAACGGTTTGCTGCTATTGCGGCCAAGGAAAGTGCTGCTGCCGGGATTCACGTTACGTTCTCCCCGATGACCGATCTTGTGCGCGATCCGCGCTGGGGGCGCGTGATGGAAACCTCCGGCGAAGATCCTTACCTGAACGCCCTGGTTACTGCAAGCATGGTCCGCGGCTACCAGGGCAATGATCTGAGGGAAAAAGGCCGCATCGCTGCCTGCGTGAAGCATTTCGCCGCCTATGGTGCGCCCGAGGGCGGGCGCGAATACAATACGGTCGATCTGTCCTCCGGCGTATTGCGCGATTTCTATCTGCCTGCTTATAAAGCGGCCGTTGATGCCGGGGTTGCGATGGTGATGGCTGCCTTCAATACCATAGACCGCATCCCGGCAAGCGGGAATAAACAGCTGCTCCGCGGTATTCTGCGGGAGGAATGGGGCTTCGGCGGGGTGACGATCGCCGATTTCAATTCCGTCAACGAGCTGATCCCCCATGGCGCAGCGCAGGATGGCCGGGAAGCCGCAGAGCTAAGTCTGGCTGCCGGACTTGATATAGAGATGATGTCCACCCACTATCTTGCCCATGGTGCGGAGCTTGTGGAGCAAGGCCGGCTGGACGCCGCCCTGATCGATGAAGCGGTCATCCGGGTGCTGGAGCTTAAGGATGCGCTGGGCCTATTCGACAATCCGTTCAAGGATGCCGATCCGCAGGCAGATGAGGCGGCTGAACCCAGCGGGGAGCACCGTCAGGCTGCCCGGGAGCTGGCTGCTGGATGTGTTGTGCTGCTGAAAAATGACGATGAGGTACTGCCGCTTAAACGGGGGATGAAGATCGGCCTGGCCGGTCCCTTCGCGGCCTCCGTTCATGTGCTGGGCGGCTGGTCCGGGACCGGCCAGGATTCCGCCGTATCGTTATATTCAGGCCTTGCGCAAAAAACCTCTGCCGGAGATATTCTCACGGCCATGACCGGTGAGCTGGGCAGCATGCTGGAGGGAATCTTTGATGTCGCGGATGAAACAGAGGAAGCGTATACCCGGCTGAAAGATTGCGATGTCATTCTGGTTGCCGTAGGCGAGAACCAGCAGGATACCGGAGAAGGCGGCAGCAAGTCCTGCCTCCGGCTGTCCCCCAATCAGGAGAAGCTGATCTGGCGGCTGAAGGATACCGGCAAGCCGGTGGTTACTATTGTATTCAGCGGCCGTCCGCTGGAGCTGAAGCCTGTTCTTGAAGCCAGTGACGCCCTGGTGCAGGCCTGGTTCCTCGGGACAGAATCCGGAAATGCGCTCGCAGATGTAATGTTCGGGGACTATAACCCGTCCGGACGCCTGTCGATGAGCTTTCCCTATACGGTGGGACAGATCCCGGTGTATTATAACGCCTATCAGACCGGGCGCCCCTATGATCCCGAGTATCCGCAGGTCCGTTATGTCACCCGCTATCTGGACTGTCCCAATGACCCGCTGTTCTGCTTCGGCTATGGGCTAAGCTATTCGCATTTTGCTTACAGCAGCTTTGCGGTTAAACGGTCTGAGTCGGATGATGTAATCATAGCTTCAATTGAGGTAGAGAATTCTTCGGATATTGCCGGTAAAGAGACCGTCCAGCTCTATATCCGCGATGTCAGCGCAAGTGTCGTGCGTCCGGTCAAAGAGCTGAAGGGCTTCCGCCAGCTGCTGCTTGCCCCGCATGAGAAACAGGCGGTCTCCTTCGAAATCACCAGGGACATGCTGATGTTCTACGGCAAGGACGATCAGCTGATCTTTGAGCCCGGAGAATTTGACATTATGATCGGCCGGAATTCCGGAGACTGCAGCACAGAACGGATCTGGATCGGCTGATCTCACTATAGCTGTATAACTGAAAGCGCCACACCCTTACACCTGTTTGGTGAAATAGGCGGTTGGCGCTTTTCAGTGAACCTGAGAGGAGAATGTAAGGATGAGCGGCAATTTATCGTTCCGGCAAGACGGAACCTTTACCATTGTGCAATTTACCGATCTTCACTGGATGGACGGAAGAGCCGAGGACCAGCGTACCCGCGATCTGATGGAACGCGTGCTTGAAGCTGAGCAGCCGGATCTGGTCGTATTCACAGGGGATCTTATTTATACCGGACCTGTATCTCCGGGAGAACAGGAATGTACCCAGCCTGAACAAGCCTTCCGGGAGGCTGTAGCCGCGGTGGAGACCGCCGGCATTCCCTGGGCCTTTGTATTCGGCAACCATGATACCGAGAGGCTGATCACCCGCCGGGAGCTGATGCAGATTGCCCTGGAGCATCCCCACACCCTGGCGGAACCGGGTCCCGAAGAAATTGCCGGAACCGGCAATTACAGTCTTGAAATCGCAGGTCCGGACGGCCGGGCCGCCGCCCTGCTATATTTCCTGGATACCGGCAGCTATTCCGAAGTGGAGCATGTTCCGGGCTATAACTGGGTTCAGCGGGATCAGATCAGCTGGCTGACCGGAGAATCTGCGCGGCTGAATCCGCAGGCAGGCGCGGCTAAGCTGCCGGCGCTGGCCTTCTTTCACATCCCGCTTCCTGAATACCAGGAAATGTGGGATACACAAATCTGCCGCGGACATAAATTCGAGCGTGTCTGTTCACCGGTGATCAATTCCGGATTATTCGCGGCCTTGCTGGAAATGGAGGATGTGCGGGGCACCTTTTGCGGACATGATCACGTCAACGACTATACCGGCAGCCTGCATGGCATCCGCCTCTGCTACGGGCGGGCCACCGGCTACAACACCTACGGCAGAGAAGACTTCATGCGCGGCGCCCGCGTCATCCGGATGACGCTCGGCAGCAAGGATTTTGACACCTGGCTTCGGTTGGAGGACGGTTCTGCTATGATGGAGCAGCCTGTTCATGAGCCAGAATAATTGATGAGTATTAAAGGGCTGTCCCAAAAGCCATGAAATGGCAGGGATGCCCCTTTTTTTGGAGCTGGATATACGGTTGCTCTCTGTGAGGACGCTCCGCGAACGGACCGTTGTTCCAATCGCTGTGGTCTCCAGATTTTTTACATTCCCCTTAGCGGTGAAAATCCGGAGACCAAGGCGACCGCTGCCGCTTTTCCACAATCAGTCCGTTCTCTCCGCTGTTTAAGCGGGAATTGTACTGAAATATTAATAAAAACGCAAAAAAGAAACAACTCCTTTGTTAAAACGGAAGTGCAACCAACCATTTTAAAGGAGAGGTTTCTTTTGTACATTTCAATATACCATGGACCATGGACCAACTTTGCCTGCCATGGATGTAAAGGAAGTCATTCCAGAACATCATCTTGTTCGTGTCGTTAACCAAGCCGTCAACCGGCTTGACGACGTTATCTTTGACGCTGCCTACCCGGGCGGTGGCCGCAACAGTTTTTTAAAACACTGTCCCATTCGCAGAAAATTCTACTTATGGGACAGCCCCTTTGGGCTTCTTGTATATAATTGCCCGGGCAATTATTTCATTGATGATCCCCGGCTATATCAGAATGTAATACTATATAGATTGTACTTGAAATAATTAATTTGGGAAAAAGTGACGGAGGGGAATTTTGGAACTGTAGGAGCGATAGCGTCCGCCTTTGTCTGCTGATTTCCACCGCGAAGAGCGGTTTATAATCAAGAAATCTGCAGACAACAGCGGCCGGAAGTCCAAATATTCTCTGGAGTCACGGCCAATCCAAAATAGTAAAATCACAAGTTCAACTTATATAGTCCATGGCGATGATGATTTCCCTGCCTCCAGACGTAAGCACCGTGATTGTATCCCGCTCAAACCTCACGTTCAGCAAGGCTTCAGGTGATTGTTCCAGGACATCTTTAGTCATGAAAAAACGGTTGTCCTTAGCATAAGCCCCGGCCGGGTCCCCATATACAGCGGAAGCCAGCCAGTGGATTCCCGGTGCAAGGGATGCCGTCAGTGTCGGCAGCACCGTCCGCGGACGAAGCAGATTGGTGTTGGCATTGGGCCAGATCAGCTCTGCCTTCCTGTAGCCGAGCAGTCCCTGAACCCCGCTGGTTCCCCAGGCAGTAGATACAACGGCACCTTCCTTGCCGATTCTCTCTTCGCGTTCTGTTTCCTGGCCGAGTGCAAAGCCTCCTTCCGCAGCATCCAGTTCCCGGCCGGTCCTGATCCGGTGAATCCGGATATGCCACGGCAGGCCGGCGATAACCCAGGACTGGACCTCGACGTCAGCCCATGGTTTCCAGACCGAACGGAGCACATTGTCCGTGATCTCCGACTCCAGGTTCCGGCGTCTGACCCGGTACAGATTGTCTCCGCCCTCGCTCAGGGCGAGCATCGAATCAAAGGCTCCCTGAGATAAGCCCCATTCGGCGCGGGGCACGCTGAAGCCGAAGCCTGTCGAGTAGACGAATTTCTCGTACTTCGCTGAGGTGTGGGTATGTTCATTACTGTACAGGTGTCCGCTGTTGAAGGCAGCCACATGGCCGGCGCCGGCATCCCGGACGATAACCAGATGCGCCGGCTGCTGGACCGTAACAGCCGGGATTTCCGGCAGCGGCAGCTCGGCCTCCTTCCAGAACGGATGCTCCTCGCTGAAGGCCAGCGGCAGGAAGGTCTTCAAGGCCCAGTACGGAGAGCCGGGAGCGTTATAGTTCTCTGCCATCACCAGATTCGGATAGGCATAGCCGATGGTCAGCACGCCATTCCCGTCAAAGATGGGCTGAGCGAACCACCAGCGCAGGTTGCGCAGCACCAGTCCTTTAATGACGCCTGCAGGGAGCCCCTCTACTTCAGCGTAAGCATAAGCGCTCCAGAAGGCAGACTGGGCAAAGCGGTAAGCAAGGCTTCGGCCGTACGGCAGCGCGGAGCCGTCAGCCGCGAACCAGGTAATGAACTCAGCCGCGAACAGTCTAGCTCTTTCTTTGAACAGACGGGAACGCTCCGGGTCTTCCTGCTCCATCAGCTTCGCATACAGCAGTCCGTAATAGTGGATGGCGAAGGGCACGTAATAATCGCTATGGCCGTTAATCCCATCGCTGTACCAGCCTTCACCCAAATAGAAATCATCCATGCGCCGCAAATTGTGCTCCAGCTGCTCAGCATCATAAGGAAGACCCAGCTTCTTGAACCCGGCATTCACCAGCACGTTGAAGAATAGCCAGTTGCAGTCATAGCAGGGGTGGGCGTTGATCTGATTCAGCCAGAGGTACAAATGATCCTGTTCCTGCGGAGTAAGCGGTGCCCAGATCCGTTCCGGGATGGCCGCCAGGGCGAAGCCGAAGACCGCCATCTCCACCAGCCTCTGGTCGTAATCCCCTACTTCCCCCCAATATTCTTCATGGGAAGGATCGGTTCCATGCCGGATGCCGTCCAGTATCAGCTCCCAGAGTCCGCTGTCTCCGCCGCCCATCAGCAGCGGCACCAGCCCCCACAGCACCCGGGAGAAGCCTTCCATTTCCGCAATCTTGGCAGGATAACCGGCTCCGGTTGTTCCGGCTATCAGCCGCGCACCGCCCGGACTATACAGCGGCCGGAGCGGAGCCGTAAGCTGCTCAAGTGCCCGCACCAGATCCTGCCGGGTCTCCAGCGGGTTCTCTTGAATCCGTGAAGCTGCTGTTGTTTTCTCGCTATTCATCCTGTATCCCCCCCTATTCCCAGTAGAAGGGTCCGGCTTCCTTCACCCGGGCCAAGGCTTCCACGTAGAAAAAGTCTCCGTAAATCAGCGGAACATCAATATTCCGGTTTTCCGGATAGTTACTAGTGCCGTGAAGCAGCAGTCCTTCCTCGTCGGCATTCCCCCACGTTCCGTAATTCCGGTAGAGGGACTCCAGGATCTTCATCGCCCCATTCCGGTATACATGAGACTCTGAACCGTTCACCTGACCGGCCAGCAGCAGCAGTCCGCTCGCTGCGCAGGCTCCGGCCGAGGTATCGCGGAGATCACCGGTTGCCCCGGATGTGCGGAAGTCCCAATGCGGGACATGATCCTCCGGAAGGCGGGTCAGGAAGAAATTCGCTACCTGCTGTGCTGCATGCAGATATTCCTGTTTGCCGGAATGATGATAGGCCAGCGCCAATCCGTAGACAGCCCAGGCTGTGCCGCGCGACCAGGCCGACTCCGGCGCATAGCCCTGCCCGCCGAGCTTCTCCGCCACTTCACCCGTTTCCGGGTTGAAGCTGACGATATGATAGACTGAGCCATCCGGCCGGATGAAATGCTCCAGCACTGTATCCATATGCGCCTCCGCAATATGGCGGTAGCGCGGATCACCGGTCACCCCGGAAGCCCAGTAGAGCAGGCTTGTATTCATGCAGCAGTCGATAATCGCGATTCCGCTGTTATCCTCGCCTTCCCGCCACGGATTCCAGGCGCGGATATAGCGGCCCTTCAGATTGAAGCGGGCTGCCAGATAATTCGCGGCCTTCAATGCCCTGATCCGCGAGGCTTCTGCACCCGTTAGCTTGAAATTCGCTACACTGGTCAGCAGCCACATGAAGCCCAAATCATGATCCAGCTTAACGTAGCCGTCAAGCACCTCATCGAGCCGCTGCTCACACTCTTCGGCAATTGCCTTCAGACTCTCGTCCCCGCTCTCTGCGTAGAACTGCCAGAGCATGCCCGGCCAGAAGCCGGCCGTCCACCAGTTCGGAGCCTCAAGCACATATTTGCCGCCCTGGCTGGCGTGAGGAAACCCGGCGCCGATTCTCCGGCTGTTACTTTTGGTCTTCTCCAGCGCTTTGCCCCAGGCCTCATCGATCCACGTTTGCTTTGCCGTCATCTTCATCTTCGAACTCCCGCCTTTATTTTGAATTTGCACGCATCCTTTATAGAAACTGAAAAGTGAAGGCAAATCTGCCCTCGCTGCCCGGCCGGACCGCATGAAAGTCCAAGCTGTGCCAGATCTGCTCCCGGCCAAAATGATCGCGGTACCTATGCGCTGCGATCTCCGGCTCTACTGCCCCGGGATCATAGGACACTTCGACTCCGCCGCCTTCCCCCGGCAGCAGGAGAGCACCGGATCGTAGCAGCTCCGGCTTGCGCCATGTGACAAACCGCTCGGTCCAGCTTCCCGGAACACCTTCGTACCGGTATTCATCCAGCAGCTCGAGGCGGGGCAGCGTTTCTTTGTGCCAGACGAAGGAGCGGGTGAGTGACAGCAGGCCTTCAGCCTCGTAGGCCCGCGTCAGGTCCAGCGTCAGTTCATCCGTATCCCCCGCGGATGCATGGAGCACCACGGAGCTGAACTGCTTCCCCGGAGATTGATACCGGCCGTCAATGACCGGGACCGAATGGCCCTGCGATCCGTTGCAGTCATACTGATACCGCCCGGCGCCGAAATAATCCGCCGTATATTCCCCGCTGCCAAGATCGGCTGCATAGACCTCGCCCCGCCCGGTCAAGATGAACTGTCCGAGGTCATTATGGTTATGCGGCTCAGCATTGTGGCCGCCCTTGGCAGCGAATCCGAACGAGCCTGCTTCCGGCACATGCCGCGAAATCAGCCATGCGGCATCGGGAAGATAGCAGCTCGAGGCTTCCCAGGCGCTCTTCCCGCTGTCCGGCCTAGTCCAGAGCAGATTGCGGAGCGCCGGAGCAAACCGGCTGCAGTGATCTTCGGTGTACGGCGCACGGAGTACTGACGGTGGGGTCTCGACCTCCCCGGGATAGACCTCCGCCAGATAATGGGACAAGCCCATATGCACAGACATCTGCGGCAGAGAATCCGAGAAATTGGCGACAAGGGCGCCATCGATGAAGCATTGCTGCTGGAACCGGGCGATCCTGCGCACCTTCTCATTGTGGAACCCATCCAGCTTCCCCCCGCTGCGGGAGCGGAGCAGATCACTATAATAGGTGAAATAGCCAAAGCCGTAATTCCAGTAGCCAAGCCCCTCAAGGCACGCCCCGTCCTCCCCGAAGCCTTCCAGATAATAACGCATACTGCTCTCTGTCTTTATAAGAATATCAGTCAGGATCATGGGATCGTCCAGGGACAGCAAGGCAGCTGCACCGATCGAGCCTGCACAGACAGCCGACCAGTTATGCCGGGCAGTCTCCCATTCATAAGGCCCCTGAGTCAGAAAAGGCCGGAACAGTCTGCGCTCCACTTCTTGCCGTATCCGTAAGCGGAGCACCGGCGTGAGTCGTCCCCCCAGCAGCAGCGATATCTCGCTCAGCGTAAAGCCGGTCTCGGATGAAAACAGATCAATATAGCGGCCGATATCAGCAGCCTGATGCTCCGGGGGGAGATGCGCCGGCAGGCACCAGGTATATTCATCGCATACTGCCAGGAGAATTTCCTCCAGCCGCTGCATAGGCTGCGGATTCTCCGGCTCCAGCAAGGCAAGAAACACATAGGTGTTGAGCCGTCTTCTCCGCTCGAAGTAGACCCGCTCATACGGAAGTCTAGAACCTGTCCGTGCGAACATGGACAACAGCTCTGCCGTCAGCTCTGGAATAGCCTGCCCGTCCAGTCTCTGCCCCTCCGCACGCATTTCTGCAATCTCCTGTTCTAAGTGTGGGGACGCTGCTGCCTGTTTCCACCAAGCATCCATATCTCCTTCCGGATAATACAGGTTTAAGGATACCGGCTTCAGCTCCAGCACCGTTTCGAAAAGCCTATGCTTATTCATGCCTTCTTCCTCCTGTCACGGCCGGGTTTTTGGTTCGCTTTTCACTTGCCCAAGGCCGAATCCCGCATCACATTCTCACCCGCAGCAACTCTTTGCGAGGTCCATCTCATGTTCTCCCCCGCCCAGAAGGGGTCGGAAGGAAGCAGGCCAAGCGGCAGAAATACGGAAGCGCATAGATAGAGGCTGCCCGTATTGATATAACTCTCGGCAAGCTCCGGCTGGTAGCCGTATACCCCCGGGCGCAGCCATCCGTCCTCATCGAAATTGCCGGGAAACTCCATAATCCGGGCGATCACTGCTGTCAGGGCGCAGCGCACCTGCTGCGGCGGAAGCGCTTCCTCAAGAAAATGCTGAAGTGCCGCCTGCGACAGCAGCTGAAACGCTCCAAAACGGTAGACAATGGAGCGGCCAGTGAACGGATACGTTCCATCCGGCGCGATCATCCGCTCCAGTACGGTTGCGTATCTCTGCGCCCGCTTCACGATTAGCGGCTTCCATTCAGCATATTGCCCCGATTCCTTTTCGAAGAGGCTCACCACATCGACCAGCATCGGCTGAATGACAAAGCTGTTGTAATAGTCCCAGTGAAACTCCTTGCCGTCCCCGTATACGCCATCCCCCTTATACCAGTCCATAAACATATGGATGGCATACCCGACGCGCATCCGGTCATAGTCGGAATCACCGAGAATGTACAGGGCGGCTTCGACCATGGCGCTGAACAGCAGCCAGTTGCTGCCGCTCGGCGCGGTGCGGCGCGTCTGCTTTAGTGCGTCGATTACATTGCCTCTAACCCGCTCACTCAGCCGCCCGGCGAGCTGCTTCGGTGCGCGCACCAGTGCGTGGGCCAGGAAGGCCGCATCGACCAGCGGCTGGCCTTCGGTCCGGAAATCCATGTAATCCGGTGAAAGCGGATCGGTAGCCGCATCGATAGCCTCCAGCATCAGCCCGGCATAGCGGGCTCTAAGCTGCTCCTCTTCCCCCTCCAGCCCTCCCAGCTCCAGCCATGGGGCCATTCCGCAGGCCAGTCTGGCGAAGGCTTCGAGCTGGGCAAAGCTGCTCCGGTCATTGTGAAACGCTGTAGGAAGCTGTTTTTTCAGTTCCCTCCGGCTAAGTGCCACCAGGACCGGATGTCCAATCTGCAGCAACGTATCCAGCCAGTATTTACGCTGTTCCGTATCATTCATCTATCGTTTCGCCCCTTTAATTGCGCAATCTTCTTCTATAGTTTACTGTTGTGTTAATGCAATGTCTTTGCGATTAATGATGATTTATTGCGTTTCTTGCGATGAATCTGAAGGGTGGCTGTCTGCATGAAACATGCTGGGTATTATCAGGTGTTCGATGGCGATATTCTGGCGGGAATCGGCAATTCGCCAATCTCCCCTACCCGGGATTTCCATATCCATGACCATTACGAAATCTTCCTGTTCCTGGGCGGCAAGGTGAACGGATTCGTGGATCAATACAGCTATCCCCTGCAGCGGGGCGATGTGCTCCTATTCAACAATCACGAGATTCATAAAATCATCAATTTGTCTCCGGAGCCCTATGAACGGTTAACGATTCATTTTAAGTCCCCGCTCGTGTATCCCTTCTGTACCGCAGACACGAATCTGCTGGCCTGCTTCCAGAACCGCCAGCCTGGAGAGCATAATCTCGCACATATGGATGAGCCGAAGCTTACAGAATATATGGACCTGTCCTTACGACTCATCGGCCTGCTGGAACACCCGAAATACGGCAGCGAGGTGCTGGCACTGACTTATCTGATCCAGCTCCTGGTACTCGTTAATGAGTTGTACAGCCATACCCGTTCCGCCATTCCGAGCATGATTTCATCACATATCCAATCCGCCATGAGCTATATTGACAACCATCTGCAGCTGAATCTGTCACTGGAGCAGATCGCCGCGGAACTGGGTGTCGATAAATATTATCTCAGCCATATGTTCAAGCAGCAGACAGGCGGAACGATCTACCGTTACGTCCTGCTCAAAAAGATCGCGTTAGCCAAGCAGCTCTTATCCGCCGGAACCTCCGTGTCTGATACTTGCTACCAGACCGGCTTCAATGATTATGCCAATTTCATCCGCACCTTCAAGAACATCACGGGCGTCCCGCCCGGTAAATACGGTAAGCAAACGGAGAAGAAAGACGGACTATAACGCCCTTGATAGAAAAACCCGGCAGCCTGCTAACATCGCAGTCTGCCAGGTTCAATACAGCCGGTCACAATCCTCCTAGCCTTTAATCCCCGAAGCCGCAACCCCCTGCACAAAATACTTCTGCAGCGCCAGGAACACAATGACTACCGGAATAATCGAAACTACACTGGCGGCCATAATCAGCCCGTATTCGGCTGAATATTGCGAAATAAACATGCGCAGCCCGATCTGGATCGTCTTTAAATCGGTTTTGGTCAAATAAATCATCGGTCCCAGGAAGTCATTCCAGGTAGAGACGAAGGTAAAGATCGTCAGAGTGGACAAGGCCGGCTTCGACAGCGGCAGCATAATTCTCGCCCAGATCCCGTATTCGCTTAGACCGTCGATCCGTGCCGCCTCACACAATTCATCCGGCACGCCCTGATAGAACTGGCGCATCAGGAACACTCCGAATGCCGAGAAGGCCTGGAGCAGAATAATCGCCATATGCGTGTTGTTCAGTCCCAAAGAACGCATCATGATAAACTGCGGCACCATATAAGCCTGCCAAGGGATCGCAATGGTGGCAATATAGCCGAGGAACAGCACGTTTTTCCCTTTAAAATGCAGCTTGGAGAACGCATAGGCCGCAAAGCTCGACGTCAGCAGCTGCAGGATGGTCACGATTACGGATAATTTGGCCGTATTGTAAATGAAGCGTCCGAGCGGAATCTTGGTCCAGATGTCCACGAAATTCTCCCAGCGCGGATTCGCCGGTATCCACTGCATCGGGAAGGAGAAGACGTCCTTATTCAGCTTGAGTGATGAGGACAGCATCCAGAGATACGGAACAAGCATACAGAGTACTGTCACTGCCAGCAGAGCATATACAAGCACCATTGTGCCAATTCTAATTGTTTTATTGGAACCTACCATATCGTTCATATCCTCCTATTGTCCGTACTTCTTCTCGCCGCGGAACTGGACGATGGTAATCCCGAGTACCAGCAGAAACAATACAATGGCCATGGCGCTGGCATACCCGTAATCGAGCGAACGGAACGCCGTATTATAAATTTGATAAACCATTACTCTTGTAGAGTCGTTCAGCTGGTTATCGGCACCGGCAAACAGGTTGATAAAGATATCGTAGACCTTGAACGAATTGATCACCAGAATCATCAGGACAAAAAACGTCGTCGGTGCCAGCTGCGGAACCGTCACATTGCGGAATCTTCGCCAGGCACCTGCTCCATCCAGCTCAGCCGCTTCATACAGCTCAGAGTTGATGCCTTGAAGCCCTGCCAGATAGATCACCATGTAATACCCCATGTTCTTCCACACGGTAAACAGGATAACGGTAAACATCGCCCAGTGCTTGTCTGCCGCCCAGCGGGGAAGATCCTCAATTGGAACGCCGGAAATCAGGTGCAGAATATTGTTGACGGGCCCCATGGTAGGACTGAAGATAAAGTTCCAAACCGCCGCTACCGCTACCAGCGAAGCGACATAGGGGAAGAAGAACACCGTCCGCATGAAATTACGGGCAATAATCCTCTGATTGAGCAGGATCGCCAGCGCCAGCGCCACTGCCATGGTGAAGGGAACAACGCCGATTGTGTAGACAATGGTATTCCAGAGCGCTTTATGAAAGGTCGTATCCTTGATCAGGCGGGCAAAATTATCGAACCCGATGAACTCCATCGGATTGGACCCGTCCCATTTCACAAACGCCAGCACAAAGGCAAAGAACATGGGTACCAGGGTAAAGATCGCAAAGCCGATAAAGTTCGGCGCAATAAAGCTGTAAGCTACCAGGTGATCCCGGACGCCTTTGGACAGTAAGCTTTTAGGGGCTTTTTTGGGTCGCAATACGGTTTCATTCTGCATTCGTTCTCCTCCAAACTTTCTATAAAAGGGCGGGTCTCCGCCCGCCCCCTGAGAATCACGTTATCCTTCCGCTTAATTGTTCAAGAGCTCCTGCACACGGGTATTCATATCCTTAAGCCCTTCGTCAATCGTCGCGTTTTTCGTCATAATGTTGTCGTGTGCTTCGTTCAGGATCACTTCAATATCGGCACTCTTTTCATGCATCGGCATTTCCAGGTAAGTCTGCACAGTGGTCAGGGCTGCCTTGCTGTTATCATCTGCAGGGAAACCGTCAATGGACGTAATGGAACTGATAACCTCATCATTCTTGATCGCCGGGATTGTACCGGTGGAAGCGATCACGGTTGCCCCTGTTTCGCCAGTCACGAATTTCATGAAATCAAGTGCAGCTTCCTTGTGTTCGGACTTCTGGTTCACGGCCAGGGAAGTAATTGTACCCAGTGTTGTTCCGGCTTCCACGCCTTCCGGATGCGGATATTTCACGATGCCCCAGTTGGTGGCCTGGGATTCGCCGCTTTTGACCTTCTCAATCTGAGTGGCGATAAACCAGCTGCCCATGTTCATCATGGCAACGGAATTGTTGTAGAATACGCCGGAATAATGCGTGCTGGAGGTTTTCAGGGTAGCGTAATCCATCACGATGCCGTCCTCCTGCTCCTTCAGAATCCGCTCATAGGTCGGCTTCAGGAAGTCATAGTTTCCATCAACCACAGTGTTCTTGCCGTCCAGAATGCCGAACAGCTGAACCGCACTGCGCCACGTATGATAATGGGCTCCATACACCTTTTCCGCTCCGCTGCCGGAGGTCATTTTTCTCGCAAGCTCATCATATTGGTCGAATGTCATATCATTGGTCGGATACTCTACTCCGGCTTTGTCGAATAAATCCTTGTTATAGTAGACAATCCAGAAATCACTGCGGAACGGAAGCGCATACACTTCATCGTTCACTTCAATCTGTTCAACCGTACCGCCGTACAGTGAAGGGTCAATGCTGTTTGCGCTCATGAATCCCTTAAGCGGCTCCAGGTGATTCTGCTTCACCAGATTGGAGTATCCGGGGATATCCTTAATGGTAAGAATGTCGAGATCCGCACCGCCGGACAGCTGTGTGCTGAGCATGGTCATATAGTCGGTAGAACCAAGATCGACGTATTCGATCGTGACGTTCGGATGCTCTTTTTGATAGGCTTCGATCAAAGGCTTGTAGTAAGCGGTGGCTTCCCAGTCCCAAAGCGCCCATTTCAAAGTAACAGGATCCTGGCCCGGCTCGGCGGAAGCGCTTGCATTATTTCCAGTAGAAGGAGCCGTTGTGGCAGCAGCATTATTAGCTTCATTGTTGTTGCCGGAGCACCCGGCCAGTACGCTCAGCGAGAGCACAGTAGCGAAGGTCATACCGTATAATTTTTTGTGATTCATTTAAATATCCCCTTTTCCGCTTGTTTGGTTGACGATGAATCATCTTCAGTTGCTAAGTCACATTCTAACGGGTTCCCGGCCCGGATGGGATGCACTTTCAACCGCAGATCCTTCACTTTTATGTTCTTTTTAGTCTTCCTCCGCGTTAGACCTGTAATATTCTATCTAAAACCTGTAAAATTCTTCGTTCCTGCCTCCCCCTCTATTTTGCGTTACAGGAATATGCTATGGTGTTTATGTAACCGCTTCATTATAAGTGAAGGAGGATTCACAACGAGAAGACAGTCTACCATAAAAAGCCGCATTATTCTGATTATGATTATTTTTGCGCTGCTGATTGCCGCGCTCCTGTCATTCTTCAGCTATGAGCTAATTTCCTACTATCAGCGGAAAACGACCATTCAGGCGACGGAGTTTAATCTCCAGCTCGTCTCCCATATTATAGAACAGGATTTGCTGAATCTGTCCGCACTCGCTATGACCAGCAGCACCAATTCGGCGACGAATACCCTGCTTACCGACTATTTCGGCTCACCGCAGGCCAAAGCCAGGGATGCACTTAATGTCTTCAACTCGATGCAGGAGGATTTCCGGATCAACCGCTCCAACAGCTATGTCCGCCGCCTGATAGTTACAGACCATAAGGGAAAGTTCCTGCAGGTGGACAATTCCGTCAGCACGTCCGTTCCGCTCACTATCCATAATATCGGACAGATTACCGGACTGAACAATAATGAGGCTGTAAAAGAATACGACCAGGTCATTAAGGACCCGCTCTCCACCTCGGTTGGAATTCCATATATTTTACCGGTTTACGGAGAGCGGGCAGCCCGGATCGGAACGGTCTATCTGCTCGTCAATACGTCCGTAATTACCGACAAGCTGAAAGGGTACTCCCTCCCTGAGGATTCGCGGCTGCTGCTGACGCTGGGAGACAACCATTATCAGCTCATCGGCGACAAGGTGCAGGACATCGGAGCGCCTTATGAACCGGTTCCTTACACGGATGATGAGCCTGTCGGCCCGCAAACCAAGCTGTCCACCCTCCGGCTGGATGACGGGGAGCAGACCATCGCCGTTTCTTATCCGGTACGCAGCGGAGTGGTGCTGTCGCAGACCCTGTCCGGCAGCCAGTTCGCCCCCAAGGCAAGCATCTGGATTCCGATTATGCTGGGCGTGAGTTTCATGGTTCTTGTCCTCAGCGGCATTATTACCGTATATTTGACCCGGACAATCAGTCTCCCGGTGGAGAAATTAAAGAAGCGGATCGACAAAATCGCCCAGGGCAACTTCCTGCTCGACCGGAATATCGAATGGAACAGTGAACTCGGAGATGTGGGCAGAGGGATCAACCGCCTGTCCCAGGACATCACCGCATTAATGGACAGCCGGCTGGCTGACGAGAAGCAGAAGCAGGAGCTGGAATACCGGATGCTGCAAAACCAGATCAATCCCCATTTCCTCTACAATACGCTGAATTCAATCAAATGGATGGCGACGATTCAGAATGCGACCGGCATTGCTGAAATGACCACTGCCCTGTCCAGACTGCTCCGCAGTATTGCCAAGGATAACCGGCGGCTGCTGCCGCTGAAGGACGAATTGAAGCTGCTGGAGGATTATTTTCTGATCCAGAAATACCGTTATGGCGGTACTGTCTCTATGGATCTGACGATTTCTGACGAGGACCTGCTGTCAGGGCTAATTCCCCGCTTCACCCTCCAGCCGCTTGTAGAGAACGCCATTTTCCATGGGATCGAGCCCAAAGGCAGAGGAGATATCATGATTACGGTGCAAAAAAGCGGCTTCGCCGATATTCTGGTCACCATCGAAGATAACGGTGTCGGAATGCCGGAGGAGCAGATCGCGAAGATCCTGTCCGAGCGGGAGGAAGGCTCCAAGGGGCTGTTCGAGAATGTCGGGCTCCGCAGTGTCAATGAACGCCTGCACCTCGCATTTGGGGAACCTTACGGCCTTTCAATCGAGAGTGAACCGGGGCAGTATACACAGATGAAGATTCTGCTGCCGTTCCTGCTGAAGGAATAACCCGGAATCTTAGAGTGAGGAAGTGATGAGCTTGATCAAATTGCTGATTGCCGATGACGAAGCGCTCGTCTGTATCGGCTTGCAGTCCATGCTGAAATGGGAGCAGTATAACATAGAGATCGTCGGAATCGCTCATAACGGGGCTCAGGAGGAAGAAATGATCGACAGCCTCCGCCCGGATATAGTCATCAGCGATATTAAAATGCCGGTTAAGAGCGGCCTTGCGGTTGCAGATTCGGTACGCCAAAAGTACGGCCGGCTTCCGCTGTTCATCATCCTGACCAGCTACGAAGAATTTGAATACGCACGCGCAGCCATCGGAGTCCAGGCCACCGATTATCTGGTGAAGCTGGAACTGACGCCGGACACACTGGCCGCATCTATTCAGCGGGCCATTACGCTGCTGGAGGCTTATCAGACGCTGGAGAGCTACCCGAAGCTTGTCCACCGCGGCAATCTGCAGGCCCAGCGTGATAAGTTCTTCATCCGGCTGTTCAATAACCTGTTCGAGAATAAAAACCAGTATTCTCTGCAAAAAGAGGATTTGGACCTTGACCTCAGCGGCCCTGCCTATCTGGTCTGTACCTGCCGTATTCTGGGCCCGGACAGTGTTCCTCCACGCGGGGATAAGCTGGTGGCCCTCTGTTCAAGCACCGTGCAGATGGCCAAGGATACCCTTACATCCATCAGGACCTGCTATGTTACAAGTCTGGACCTGCGCAACTTTGCCGTCGCTCTGCCCGTCTGCGGGACCGATCCGCGGACGTGGATGCCGGACACCCGGAAGCTTTTGGCCGATATGGCCTCCGTCCTCCACAACTACTTCAATGTAACGATTATCGGTGCGATTGGCTTTGCGGTCGAGGACCCGTATCTGCTGCGGGAGAGCTATCTCGCGGCCCGCAAAGCACTGCCGGCTGCGGTGAAAGCACAGTCGTTCGTATTCTTCGCAGAAGGGGAGCCACAGGAGCAGGACTATCCCCTGTTCGATTTCTCCGAATCACGCAGCGAGATCCGCCGTGCATTTGAAGAGATGGACACTCAGGCGCTCTATGCCATTATCTCGAAAATGATCGAGATCTTCGACGGCCGCTCCGACTTGCTCGTTCCCGCCACCGACGCCGCCTGCAATATTCTTTATATGGCTACCTCCCTGCTTGCGGACGGGGAAGAGATCGTTGAGCATATTTTTGAGCATGAACCGGAGGGCTACCGCGCTATCTACCAGATGCATACCATTGAAGAGATCGCGGGCTGGCTGATCACGTTCCGTGACGGCTGCTCCGCCATCCTCTCCACCAGAAGACAAAGCTACAAGGAGCAGATCGTCAAAAATGTCCAGGAGTACATCAAACGAAACCTCGGCACCAAGCTGTCGCTCAATCAGGTAGCCGATGTCTTCAATTTCAGCCCCAACTACTTGAGCCATCTTTTCTCCAAGATCGCAAAGGTAAATTATGTGGAATATATCACCGAGACCAAAATCACGGCAGCCAAAGAAATGATGCTGCGCGGCGAGGGCCGCATTTACGAAATCTCGCAAAAGCTGGGCTACGAGAGCGCCTTCTATTTCAGCAAGGTGTTCAAGAAGGTCACCGGCATGTCCCCCCGGGAATATATGCAGCAGATGGAGGCGGGTACGCAGGCTGACGGCAGTCTCCGGGAGAGAAGCCGCTCCTGAGCTCAGGCAACACCCCCAGCATTGTGCTTCAAATCACCTAGGCCCTTCCGGAAAATGCCGTATAGTTAGGGAGATAAGTTCCTGTTCTGCCCTATAATTTTTCGGTAGGAGGTCAAGTTTAGATGAGGAAGTATATCCCTAACCAGCATGGTGCCTGGGCCATGCTCATCCTTCCCTTTCTGTTCGGAGTAGCAGCATCTGGGGGGCAATGGATACATATTCCGCTGTTTGCCTGCTGGCTTCTGATTTATTTGTTCAGCTTCCCTGTGCTGCAGGGGGTCAAGAGCGGAAAATTTAAGCGTTATGAAAAGCCTTTGAAGGTATATGGAATTCTGCTGGTGCCATTAATCATTTATCTGGTAATCGCTGAACCGGTACTGTTATGGTTTGTTCTGCCGCTCCTGCCTTTGTTCGCTGTAAATCTCTATTATGCCAAAACCAAAAATGAACGTGCCTTACTCAATGACATCTCGGCCATAGCGGCATTTTGCCTGATCATTTATCCGGTCTTCTATGTCGGTCAGGGTGAAAGCTGGCGGACAGCAACAGAGCTGTTCCTGCTGGCCGTGCTGTATTTCGTCGGAACCGCCTTCTATGTCAAAACGGTCATTCGTGAACGCAACAACATCACCTTCTATTACGGTTCTGTGGGGTATCATCTGCTGTTTGCGGCAGCCGGGCTGTTCCTCTTTCCGTCACTGGTGGTTCCGCTCTTAATTCTGCTGATACGGGCAGCCATTGTGCCCAAGACCGGGATCTCAGCCAAGCACACCGGAATGATTGAAATCGGCTTTTCCCTTATGTTATATGTATCTGTGCTTGGGTTGTACTTCTAATATATAGCTGTAACAAAGAAGCTCATCTGCCGGTAATCCGGGTAGATGAGCTTCCTTGTTGTTGGGTTAATCTATTCTACGATCATATCCTGATTGCTGGCCCCGGGGGGGACGATAGGATATACATTTTTCTCCTCGGTAATATCAAATTCCATTACGACAAGGCCGTCCGTGTGCAGCGCAAGCTCGATAATCTGCTCCGCTTCAGCAAGCGTACTTGCCCGGAACCCGTTGGCGCCAAAGGACTTGGCCAGGGCGACAAAATCCGGCGAGCTGATCCTCACCGAGGAATACCGCCGGCCCAGGAACAGCTGCTGCCACTGTCTTACCATACCCAGATACCCGTTCTTAAATATTGCGACCTTAACATTGAGCCCATGATCCACAGCCGTCATGATCTCCTGCATATTCATCTGGAAGCTGCCGTCACCCGTGATACAAATGACATGGCGGTCAGGAAAAGCAACGGCAGCGCCGATCGCAGCAGGCAAACCGTATCCCATGGTGCCAAGCCCCCCGGAGGTCAGAAAGGACCGGGCTTCCGAGAATTCATAATGCGTTGCGGTCCAAATCTGATGCTGGCCGACATCCGTAGCTATAATGGCATCGCCTGCTGTAGCCTTTTGAAGGCACCGGATAACTTCCTGGGGGGTCAGCTTAACCTCCAGTTCCCGTCTTGATTTTGCAGAGCGGCGGGTCCAGGTTCCGATCTGCTGTTCCCAAGCGGAGTGATCCGCTGCTGTATGTACGTTTTCCAGGAGTCCTGCGAGCAGTTCAGCGCATGAGCCTGTGATCGCTAAGTCTATGGGGATGTTCTTGTTCAGTTCCGATGTATCCAGATCCACCTGGATTTTATAAGATCCCGGAGAGAATGCTTTGCGGTTGCCGGTCACACGGTCACTGAAACGGACGCCGAGACAGAGCACAACATCAGCATTCTGCAGCGCACGGTTGGCAGCCACTGTTCCATGCATTCCCACCATGCCTAGATGAAGATGATGTCCGGACGGGAGCGCCCCCAGCCCCATGAGTGTACTGGCAACGGGAAGGTTAAAGCGCCCGGAGAACTCTTTTAATAGCGCTGGTGTACCATCTGTCATACAGCCTCCGCCAATCAGAATAAGCGGCCGCTGCGCCAAGCTCAGCCGCTCTGCCGCCACCTGAATATCCGCCGGATCAATGGCATGATCGGGCTGGTATCCCCGGATGAATGGCGGCGAACTCTGCATAGCAGTCTGGTTCTCCGCTGTGAACTCCGCATTCATCACATTCTTCGGCAGGTCAATCAGGACCGGCCCCGGCCGCCCTGTTGTCGCCACATGGAACGCTTCATTAACGATCCTCGGCAGATCGGCTATGTCCCTGACAATATAATTGTGCTTGGTAACCGGCATGGTCATCCCGTAAATATCTACTTCCTGAAAGCTGTCCAGGCCAATAAGGTCGGTGGATACCTGTCCGGTAAGAACGATTAGCGGAACAGAATCCATAAATGCTGTAGCGATTCCTGTGACAGCGTTGGTTGCTCCGGGACCGCTGGTGACCAGTGCCACACCCGGCCGTCCGGTTGCTCTTGCGTATCCGTCTGCAGCATGAACCGCAGCCTGCTCATGCCTGACCAGCACATGCTGTATCCTGTCACAATCATACAAGGCATCATACAAAGGCAATACGGCACCGCCGGGGTATCCGAATAGGATTTCAATATTCTTCCCGATCAGCATCTCTATCAGCAGCTGTGCTCCGTTCATAAGTACAGTTCGTCTCCAGTCGTATACAAAGTGTTTTCAGGTTACAAAATATGGGTATTACCTTATGATTACTACCTTAAGAGGAGAGTGAAAGTAATGGCCAACGAATCCAATCAATCGTCAAAGCTAAGCCGGGAGGAACGTGAGCAAATCGGCCGCCGGACGGGTGCAGGCTTCGCCCGGGTGGAGCGCACGGAAGCCACCGAAGGTTCGACCAATATTCCAACCGGATCGATCGGCGCAGAGCTGACAGAAGATGAAATCCGCCGCCTGGTAGGCTCGGGCAATTTTGAATCGGCCAAAAATGATCGGCAATCCGGCTCGATCAACAGCTGAAGCAGCGTTCCGCCGCCTAACCTCCAATATAGGACATGCCGATCTTGGTTCTGTTCTTCACGGTCTGTTCCGTCCGCTCATCGGAATAACGGTCACTCCGCTGCTCCCATACGTTTTTGATGGCTGCGAGCAAGCTTTGGTCACTCGCCCCGCTGCGGATCATCGCCTTGAGATCTGAGCCGCCGGAAGCGAACAGACAGGTAAACAGTTTGCCGTCAGAAGACAGCCTGGCCCGCGTACAGGAGGAGCAGAAGGATTCAGATACGGACGTAATAAAGCCAACCTCCGTGCTGCTTCCCTTGTACCGGTACCTTTTGGCCACCTCACCGAAATAATTATGGTCCTGCGCTTCCAGCTCAAAGCTGCTGTGGAGGCGCTCCAGTATTTCCCGCTTGGTGACGACTTTATCATAGCTCCAGCCGTTGTCGTTGCCGGCGTCCATAAATTCAATGAAGCGCAGCGTGATGTTCTTTTCTTTGAAGTAAGAGGCCATCGGCACAATCTCCGATTCGTTCACACCCCTCTGCACTACCATGTTCACTTTCACCTCAAAACCGGCTTGAACGGCATGATCAATATGCTGCAAAATCGTATCAGGCTTATATCCCCGTCCGTTCATTCTGCCGAACAGTTCAGGCTCCAGCGCGTCCAGACTGACATTAAGCCTGCGGAGTCCTGCCTCATACAGCGGCACAGCGTACCTTCCAAGCAATACCCCGTTCGTTGTCAGTCCGATATCCTCCACTCCGCAGATCGAACGAATTCCCGCTACAAGTGCGGGAAGGTTCTGCCGCATCAGCGGCTCTCCTCCGGTCAGGCGGATTTTGCTTACGCCAAGGGAGACAAACAGCCCCGTCAGGCGCTGGATTTCTTCGAAAGTAAGCTGCTGACTTGCCGGAAGGAAGGCGAAATCATCACCGAACACTTCCTTTGGCATGCAATAAGAACAGCGGAAATTACACCGGTCAGTTACTGAAATCCGCAAATCGTGAATTGGCCGCTGCAGCTGGTCTTGTAGCGGATGAGTACTCATCTGTCTGTCTCCTTTCCGGTAAGCTTACCGGTTCATCCGGTTATTTCTGCGTAATATCGCTGAAGGTACCCACATACCGGACATCTTCGCCGGTCTCATCCTTCACAGCGCTGATATTCAGCCACTGCAAATACTCTTCGCCGTTCTTGCGCTTGTTCCAGATTTCTCCCTGCCACATGCCCTTTTCCCTGATCTCCCTCCACATGCCGAGGTAGAAATCCTTGGATTGGCGGCCTGACTTCAGAATGCTGGGCTGTCTGCCGAGCACTTCCTCTTCGGTGTAGCCTGTGAGCTTCGTAAATGCCGGATTCACTGACTTAATCAGGCCCGAGATATCCGTTACAAGAATACCCTGCCCGGTGGAGTTGAACACTTCAGCGGTAAGCGCAAGCCGGTCCTGAAAATAGAGCCATACTACCAGCACCAGACTGGCCAGCGCCACCTGTGAGAGCAGCATGAACCCTATCGAATATTGCCCGGTCGCCGAATAAATCACCGACAGCATAATCGGAGGGAAAAATCCGCCCAGACCGCCCATCATCGACACGATCCCGTTGGCAATCCCCGCCTGCTTATTGAAGTACAGGGGGACTAATTTGAAAATAACCCCGTTACCGATCCCCGCACTTACGGCAATCGCAAGGCATCCCGCGGTATACAGGCCCATATCCGGCATAAAGGCCAGGATGATTGCTGCTACCGTATAGATACTGAAGGTGCCGATCAGCAGGAACAGCGGCTGAAATTTATCACCGAGCCAGCCGCCTATGGGCCGGAAGAACGTTGCCACAGCAATGAAGCCGGCGGTTCGCATGCCTGCATCCACCTTTTCCAGACCGAAATTCGAGACCAGAAAGTTCGGCAGATAAATGGTAAAGGCAACGAAGGAGCCGAATGTTATGAAATAGAAAAGCGAGAACAGCCAGAGCTTTTCATTCCTGGATACACCCTTGATCTGTTCGATAATCGGTGTTTTGAGCTTGGGCTCATGACGGTCGCCGAAGAAGAAATTCAATGCGATAAACACCAGTAACAGAATCAGATATAGCTTAATCGCAGACGCCCAGCCAATCTGCGCAGCCACCATCGGAGCCGAGAAGGTAGTGACCGCCGTTCCGATATTCCCGATTCCATAGATCCCGTTGACCAGACCATGCTTCTCTTTGGGGAAATACTTGGGCAGGGAGGTCACGCCTACAGAAAATACGGCTCCGCCGATGCCAAGGAACACTCCGCCGATCATTAAATGGGTTACCGAAGAAGCTTCACTGATAAAATAGACCGGAAATAAAAGCAGAATAAAGCTGGACATAAAGATAATGCGGGCACCCAGAATGTTGGCATAATACCCAAGAGGAATTCTTAGTATAGAACCGAGTACAACCGGAATGGCCGTAACCATCGCCAATTTTCCCTGCGGGATGCTGATATCCTCCGAAATAAAGGGCATCAGGGAAGAGATGATCACCCACACCATGAATCCGGTAATCAAGTTTAATGTTTGTAGCGGCAACTGCAATTTTTTTATCATTCGCCCCACCTTTTCGCCATGTATTCTCTGATCGTCTGTACAAATACTTCCTGTATTCATTGTATCTGCCCATCCCCGGCTCAGATATAGGGGAGTCCCCTTTCCCTGACAGGGGAAACCCTGAAAATAAGAAGAAACGGCATAGCCGCCCTTTTTGGGGCGGTATCCGTTTCTGCGAGAAATAGAAGGATAATTTATAACATGAAGGTGATAAATTTTTATATTTTAAAATAACCCCACAAAGTGGGGCTTAGCTTCGGAGCTTAATCAGGTACTTTGCGGGGACCCCGGAAACTTCAATGCTAAAACAAGCCGCTCCTTTTAGGAGCAGCCCGTTCATTTCATGTAATAAGCGTGTTCAGCTTCTGGCATAACCGCTCTTTGTCCTTCGCACTCAGCTGATGTTCGGCCATCGGAAAAATGACCGTTTCTTCTTTTACAAAGTGTACCGTCAGTACCTCAAAAGCCTCCCCTGCATCTCTGACAGCAGCACGGATATCTTCCAGAGACAGCAGGTCTGGCCCGCCTTCTGTGTGATGCAGGAAATGCCCGATATACCCGTCAATTTCGCGGTGTTCCTCCTGAATTCCAACCAGCGGTCCTTGTTCAAACCCGATATAAGTGCCCAGCAGCGGGAAAAAATGCGTCTCTTCCTTCATAGTATGCTTCTTCAGCGGACCGGTAAACTCCAGGATCGCCTGCCGCAGCTCTTGAAGCCGTATCCTGCCCTCATCCAGACGGATATGTTCCTGTTCAAACCAAAGTACGATGGCATGCCATTCTTCCATTAAAAAAGATAAATAGCGGTGCTCATTCTCAAGAATGCGCATGGCGGGCGTTGTGAACTGCAACTCTGTATATTCCGGCATGCAGCGGTACCTCCATTCGCCGGTTAGAAATCCAGCATTTTTTTCTTCAAAGCATATTCGACCAGCTCAGGCCGGCTTTTAAGATTCAATTTCTCCATAATTTTCGCTTTGTGGGCTTCTACCGTTTTCACAGAAATGAATAGCCTTTCTGCTATTTCTTTATTTCCGTAACCTTTGGCAATAAGCGGCAAAATCTCCAGCTCCCGCTTAGACAACAGCTCAAACAGGTCTTCTGTCCCGGCGGTTTTCTCCTGCTTGATGAACTCACGGACAAGAGAGGTGGCCATCTTGGGATGGATATAGGTACCCCCTTCATAGATGGTCCGGATGGCCAGCAGAAGTTCCTCGTCCGGCGCACTTTTGAGCACATAACCGGAGGCTCCGTTCTTCAATACATGAAAGAGGTATTCATCATCATCATGCATCGTCAGGATCAGGATTTTGGTATCGGGGTAATCCTCTTTAATCTTGCCAGTCGCAACCAGCCCGCTTTCTCCCGGGGGCATGCTTAGATCCATAATAAGAATATCCGGACGGAATTTGGCGACCAGTGCATAAGCTTCCCTGCCGTCTGCCGCCGCTCCGATCACTTCAATGTCATCCTGAAAATTGAGAATCATGGAGAACCCGCTGCGCACGATCGCATGGTCGTCTGCGATGACAATCTTCATCAGAAGCTCATTCCTTTCCTCGGGCAAATCCTACTGGAACCTGCAAAAGAATTCTCGTTCCCCTGCCTATCCCTGAATCTACATTAAAGGTGCCGCCCACCAGTTCCGCCCGTTCCTGCATGCCAAAGAGGCCAAGTCCGGTACCACTGGGCTCGTCACCCTGATTGAAGCCAATCCCCTCATCCTCAATGAGGAGGCGCAGCACACCGTCCTTTTCGGTAAGGGATACTTTGACTGTGTCTACCTGTGCATACTTCAGGGCGTTCAAGACAGCCTCCTGGCACACACGGTACATAACGGTTTCGATCTCACTCTCATACCGTTTGTCAGCAAGCCTGGATTCATATTCGATGACAAGCCCATAGCTTTGCTCCATCCGTTTGAAGTGTGAACGGAATGCAGCCTCAAGTCCGAAGTCATCAAGTGCAGCTGGCCTGAGCTCCACCGAGAGGTTGCGGATATCCTGCAGAAGCCTTGTCATAGAGACTTCAGTCTGCTTCACTTTCTTCAGCAGCTGCTCATCGGCTGTCATATATTTCAGTACCCGCAGATCAATCACGGCGCTCATCAGCTCTTGGGCAACGCTGTCATGGAGCTCACGGGAAATCCGCTTGCGTTCATTCTCCTGCGCCTCAATGATATGCTTCATCATTTTGTTCTGATAGAACTTCTCTTGGGTTTTGAACTGTCTGGTTAAATCCCTAAGCATAAACACTCTAATATCATTCTCATAGTCTATCGTGTGAAAGGTCGCGGCATAGGGAACGATCCCCTTATCTTTCGTCTCCAGATAGACTTGATAGGAAGTGAACTCCTCGGAGTCCGGAGTACTTAAATAACAATCCAGACAAGTACGAAGCTCCGTTTCACTGGTGTATCCCCGGCAGGTCCCGCAAAGCGCCTTCGGATTTCCCTGATACAGCTGCTTCAGAATATCCTTGTCAACGATATTCTCAGCAGCAGGATTCATCGCCAGCGCTTTCCCTTCCCGGTCAAAAAAGAACATCGCTTCCGTGCTGTTCTCGAACAGCTTCGTCATGAGCAGGCTCGGCAGATCCTTTCCGGGTATGATCAACTCAGCAACAATTCCTTCCCGTTCAAGTCTCCAATACCTTTACGCGCTGTCGCTTCCAGGGCCAGCAGCATTTCACCGGTTACCTCACGCTCTCCCCTGAATCCGCCAAGTAGCACACCAGCGACGCGGGCATCATTCCACATGGGTACAGCACCAATGCTGTTCAGATTCTCCATCTTGGTAATGGGATAATTAAACAATGAATCAGGCTTCACATCTTTCTGCACAGAAGGGAGTAGAAACGGTTTTCCGGTCTTGAACACGATTCCCGCAATCCCTCTTCCGGATTGAAGAACGATCCGCTTGTAACGTTCATTCGTGTTCCCGGAGGCGTATTTCCATCGGATAACGTAGTCATATTCTGCGGGTTCAGCCAGTGCCAGTGACATGAAATCATAACCTAAATCCATGCGGATCCGGTCAAGCTCCAGTTGGTAATCCACCTTATTGGTCATCGTATTCTCTCCTAATTGAACAGGGAAAGAAGTTCGCACTGCTCTCTCCTTTAATTCGATTTATTTCTTCTGTATAGAATATAACTTCTGCCTACATAATTCAACGGAACACTCCACACATGGACCAGCCGGGTAAACGGCCAAAAGGCAAAGATAGCAAACCCGGAGAGAATGTGCAGCTTAAAGGAAAATGGTACATCCGCCATCAGCGACGGGTTCGGACGGAACATGAACAGGCCGCGGAACCAGACGGAAATCGTATCGCGGTAATCAAATTCAGGCTGTACGGCATTCGTTACGATCGTGGAGTACATCCCCATAAACACGATAAACAGAAGGAGTGAGTTGACGATCAGGTCCGAGGCGCTGCTGAGCCGGCGGACATTCTTAATCGAAAAGCGCCGCGAGGTCAGAATCAGCATCCCGAGCAGTGTGGCAGCACCGAAAATCCCCCCGATGTATACCGCGCCGATGTGGTAGAGATGATCACTGACGCCGATGGCCTCCAGCCACGATTTTGGAACCGCCAGGCCGCCGATATGGCCCAGAATAACCGGCATAATGCCCAGATGGAACAGGATGCTGCCGTATTTCAGCTGTTTCTTTTCCACAAATTCACTGGATTTGGCCGTCCAGTTGAACTGGTCTTTCCGGTAACGGAAGATATGGCCTCCGATAAAAATCACCAAACAAACATAAGGGAAAATGACCCATAAAAACTGACCGGACATATTCATTGATGGAGGGCCTCCTGTTCAGCACAAGCTTTAAATGTTTCGCGAAGTCCCTTCACCAGATGGAAATAAGGGCTGTTAACCCGTTCAAGCGCCTTGAGCAGATGGTAGGTTCCATCCTCAAGAATCGCGATCAGCATCCGGAAATTCTCCGGTGCTCCCGGGTCTTCCAGCCATTCTGCGGCATATAGAAATTCACACATGAGCGGAAGAAAATCGGGTAATTCGCCTTCAGGCATCAGAAGCCCGGACATTTCGTACAGAAGCTTCAGTTTGGCGAGCATCTGCCCCCGTTCTTTGGCATCCTCAAACTTAAAATAGGTCATATACAAAGCGCAGTCCTTCTGGAAATCAAAGGTGGCTGCGTAGCTCTCCTGGATCTCATCCAGACTGAAATGTTGCATTAGTGTCCAATAGGTATGAACATGGGCGTAACCCGGGTGACCGCTGTCAAACGCCTCTTCCAGAAAAGCCGGATGAAAATCCAGCTTTTCCGGGTACATGAGCTGCAGGGCGAAATATCCGAAGGATTGCTTGTAATCATGCAGTTTCATCAGATCAATCACGCCAAATCCCCCCGTAGAAATTCTCTTCGTACATCTCCTTGCCGGTTTTCCTTGTGCTCTCGGCAGGGCTGGCCGGTCCGCAGCCGTCACAGCCGGATCCGGAACCCATATCGCCCATAGTGTTGCCGAAGCCGGCTGAGCCTTGGGCACGGTAAGGATTCATATGCTGCTCCTTATGCGAGGTCGGGATGACGAACCGGTCCTCATATTTGGCAATGGCAAGCAGCCGGTACATTTGCTCTGTCTGATGTGCGGTCATTCCGACACGTTCAAGACGGCTAAGGTCAAATTCCTGGCCTACGGACTTAGCCCGCATATAGGAACGCATCATAGCCATCCGCTGCAGGGCTTCCTTAACGGTCTGCGTATCGCCTGCAGTCAGCATGTTCGCCAGATACTGGATCGGTGTACGCATCTCTTCGATGGCCGGGAAGATCATATCGGGATTCTTCAGCGAATCCTTGCCTTCAAAATAATTCATGATCGGGCTAAGCGGCGGCACATACCATACCATCGGCAGCGTCCGGTATTCCGGGTGAAGCGGGAAGGCCAGCTTGTGCTCGATGGCGAGCTTATAGACCGGAGAGTTCTGGGCGGCTTCCAGCCAATCCTCGGAAATGCCGTCTTTTCTGGCCTGGGCAATGACTTCCGGATCATGCGGATTCATGAACAGATCGCATTGCGCTTTGTACAGGTCCTTCTCATCCGGTGTTGAGGCAGCATCCAGAACCTTGTCTGCGTCATACAGCAGGACACCGAGGTAGCGGATCCGGCCCGTGCAGGTCTCGGAGCATACTGTAGGCAGCCCTGCTTCCACGCGCGGGAAACAGAAGGTGCATTTCTCCGCTTTGTTGGTCTGCCAGTTGAAGTACACTTTTTTGTAAGGACAGCCTGTCATGCAATATCTCCAGCCGCGGCAGGCTTCCTGGTCAACCAGGACAATCCCGTCTTCATCCCGTTTGTACATAGCTCCTGAAGGACAGGAAGCGACACAGCTCGGATTCAGGCAGTGTTCACATAATCGCGGCAGATAGATCATGAAGGATTTCTCGAAGTTGAATTTGATCTCTTCCTCGATCTTCTGGATATTCGGATCAAGCGGTCCGGTGACATGCGCTCCCGCCAGATCATCCTCCCAATTCGGCCCCCATTCAAGATCCATCTTTTCACCTGTCACCGCAGAATGGGCACGCGCAACCGGAGAATGCTTCTGCTCGCCTGCATTTGTCAGGTGCTCGTAGTTGTATGTCCACGGCTCATAGTAGTCTTTCATTTCAGGCATATCAGGGTTGTAGAAGATTTTGCCGAGCGCGATCTTGGACAGCTTGTTGCCTGACTTCAGTTCCAGCTTCCCTTTGCGCAGCTGCCAGCCGCCCTTGTAGAGCTCCTGGTCCTCCCAGCGTTTCGGGTAGCCGATTCCGGGCTTCGTCTCTACGTTATTGAACCACATATATTCCGCACCCTTGCGGTTCGTCCAGGTCGTCTTGCAGGTCACGCTGCAGGTGTGGCAGCCGATACATTTATCCAGATTCATCACCATTGCAACTTGCGCTTTAATTTTCAAGCCAATTTACCTCCTTCATTTTACGTACGGCTACGTAGACATCCCGCTGGTTGCCGATTGGACCATAGTAGTTAAAACCGTAGCTGAGCTGAGCGTATCCGCCGACCATCTGGGTAGGCTTCAGATGAATTCGGGTAGGCGCATTGTGGCTTCCGCCGCGGGTATCCGTGATTTCGGAACCCGGTACTTGAATGTGCTTGTCCTGAGCGTGGTACATAAACATAGTGCCTCTCGGCATCCGGTGACTGACAACAGCACGTGCAGTTACGACACCGTTCCGGTTATAAACTTCGAGCCAGTCATTATCTGCAATATCATGGGCCGCAGCATCCTCATTGTTGATCCATACGGTCGGACCGCCGCGGAACAACGTCAGCATGTGCTGGTTATCCTGGTAGGTCGAGTGGATATTCCACTTGCCATGCGGCGTTAAATATCTCAGGACCAGTGCATCCTGTCCGCCCTTCACTTCCTTGTCGCGCGGCCCGAAGACCATCGGCGGCAGGGTGGGCTTGTAGACCGGCAGGGATTCGCCAAACTGCTGGAAGATCTCATGGTCTATATAGAAATGCTGTCTTCCCGTCAGGGTACGGAACGGAACGAGCCGTTCGATATTGGTGGTGAATGGTGAATAACGCCGCCCCTGCTTGTTCGAACCGCTGAATACCGGTGTCGGAATGACTTCCCTCGGCTGGGCGGTGATGCTCTGGAACGTAATCTTCTCTGCCGCCCGGTCTGCCGAGATATCCCGTAGCTCTACGCCGGAATCCTTCTCCGCCGAAGCGTAAGCCTTCTGGGATACACGGCCGTTGGTAGCCGAAGACAGGTGAAGAATTGTATCTGCGGCCTGGCGGGCGGTTTGCAGCTTCGGCAGGCCGTTTTTGATCGTTTCGTCGAAATAAACGCCGCTGAGCCGTTTCAGCTCCTCATATTCTTCGGCGACAGAGAAGCTGATTCCGTGTGCACCTGCCTTACCGGTTATGAGGTTTGGCCCGAGTGAGATGTACTTATCATGGATTTTGGTATAATCACGTTCGACAATGCTGAGATTCGGCATGGTTTTGCCAGGGATCGCGTCCACTTCGCCTTTGGCCCAGTCTTTGACCAGACCCATCGGCTGGGAAATCTCACTTATGGAATCGTGGCCCAGCGGTGTAGCGACAAGGTCTTTATAGACGCCGGGCAGATGGGATTTTGCCATTTCGGAGAATACCTCTGCCAGCTGGCGGTAAATATCCCAGTCTGAACGGGATTCCCACAGCGGATTGACAGCCGGATTAAACGGATGCACGAACGGATGCATGTCGGTTGACGACAGGTCAGTTTTCTCATACCAGGTTGCGGCCGGCAGCACGATATCTGCATAGAGTGGTGTTGTGGTCATCCGGAAATCCAGCGCAACCATGAGATCGAGCTTGCCTTCGACATCCTCCCGCCAGATGATCTCCTCCGGTTTCTGTTCTTCATTCGGCTCAGCCAGCAGCCCGTCGGAGGCTCCGAGCAGATGCTTCATGAAGTATTCCTGCCCTTTGGCGGAGCTTGAAATCAGATTCGAGCGCCAGATGAACAGAGAACGCGGGAAGTTCTCCGGAGCGCCGGGGTCTTCCACAGCAAAGCGGGTTTTCCGTGATTTAATCTCTTCCAGAGTGTGGCTGACAATCTCGGCATTGGTCTTTTTGCCCTGCTGTGCAGCCTCTTCAGCGAACAGAAGACTGTTCTTGTTGAATTGCGGGAAGGACGGCAGCCAGCCGAGCCGTGCAGCCAGCACATTATAGTCAGCCGGATGCTGGTAAGCGACATCTCCGCCCGTCGGGGATTTCAGCGAATCCGTTCCGCTCTCCTCATATCGCCACTGCTCAGTTGCAAAGTAGAAGAATGAGGTCGCATTCTGCTGACGCGCCGGACCCTGCCAGTCCTTGGCAAAAGCCACCGTTGACCAGCCCTCAATCGGACGGCATTTCTCCTGGCCGACATAATGCGCCCAGCCGCCGCCGTTGACGCCTTGGGAAGCGGTCAAGACCACCAGATTCAGAATCGAACGATAGATGGTATCGCTGTTGAACCAGTGGTTGATGCCTGCACCCATGATGATCATGGACCGTCCGCCTGTATCAATCGCATTCTGGGCAAATTCGCGGGCGATTTGCACCACGACACTCGCTTTTACAGTCGTAATCTTCTCCTGCCATGCAGGAGTGTAATGAGAGGACTCATCCTCATAACCCTTGGCATTCAGCGGACTTTCTGTACGCACGACACCATACTGGCTCATCATCAGATCATAGACTGTAGCGACATAACGCTCTGTTCCGTCAGCCAGCCGCATTTTGCGGACCGGAATCATCCGCCGGAACGTGCCGTTGCCGGCATTGTCGAAGTACGGGAACACAATTTCCGTCCACTCTTCCCCGTGGCCTTCGATGCTCAGTGCCGGTTCCACTGTGCTGCCGTCTTCATTTTCAAGGATCAGGTTCCACTTCTTGCCCTCTTCCCAGCGCTGCCCCATGGTTCCATTAGGAACGATCACCTGGCCGGTGGCCTCATCGAAGATTACCGGCTTCCAGTCAGAGTGCGGCGAAGCCTCTCCAATATCACTAGCCCGTAGGAAACGTCCGCCCTTGAGTGCATCCTCATGGGGGTCAAGCAGAATCAGAAACGGCATGTCTGTATATTGCTTCGCATAATTCAGGAACATCGGCTCCTGACGTTCCTGGTAGAACTCATTCAGGATGACATGCGTCATGGCCTGGGCAAGCGCAGCATCCGTACCGGGATTCGGCGCCAGCCAGTTATCGGCGAATTTGACGTTCTCTGCGAGATCCGGCGCCACCGACACGACTTTGGTTCCCTTATAGCGCACTTCTGTCATAAAGTGGGCATCCGGTGTCCGGGTAAGCGGCACATTCGAGCCCCACATCATCAGGTAACCGGCATTGTACCAGTCCGAGGATTCCGGTACATCCGTCTGCTCGCCCCAAATTTGCGGCGAAGCCGGCGGAAGATCGGCATACCAGTCATAGAAGCTCAGCATTTGACCGCCCAGGAGCGAGATGAACCGTGCACCCGATGCGTAGCTGACCATCGACATGGCCGGAATCGGCGTGAAGCCGGCGATGCGGTCAGGGCCGTATTTCCGGATCGTATAGATCAGCTGTGCCGAAATGAGGCGAAGTGCGTCGTCCCAGGCCACACGAATATGGCCGCCTTTGCCGCGTGCCTGCTTGTAGAGGGTAGCCTTCTCGGGATTCTCCACAATACTGGCCCAGGCGTCGACGTAATTGTCATGCTCCTTCAGGGCCGTCTGCCACAAGCGCCACAGCTTTCCTCTGATGTAGGGATATTTCACCCGTAAAGGGCTGTATTCGTACCATGAAAATGTAGCTCCGCGGGGACAGCCGCGCGGTTCGAATTCCGGCATATCCGGCCCGCAGGAAGGATAATCGATCTGCTGGTTCTCCCAGGTAATGATTCCGTTCTTCACAAACACCTTCCAGCTGCATGAGCCTGTACAGTTGACTCCGTGTGTGGTGCGGACTACTTTATCGTGAGACCAGCGCTGGCGGTACATATTCTCCCAATCTCTGTTTTTCTCCTCAAGAATGGACCAGTTCCCGGAATAGCTTTCAACCGGTTTAAAAAAGTTAAGGCCGTATTTTTTCTTCATCGATTACGAACACTCCTTTGCAGAATGAAGGACATGGAAGCGTAAGAGCATACAATCATTCAATTAATACCATTATGGATCTACCAGGCTGCGCTTCCCATTAGGGAAACACCTATTGTGCCTCGGGAATTCCCTTGATCTGAATAAAAAGCAAAAAAGCTTTCCTCACGGGGAGAAAAGCTCTGTTCTGGGGAAGCAAATTTCAAGACGGCAGCTCTATTAGGGACTTCCCTCTTTGTTGGCCGGGGAACTCCTTACCGGGAATTTCACTACTAATCTGTGTGCTATACTGACAAGTGGAATGGCTTTACCGTCCTCTTTTGAAGACGGTACCGTTTCCGCGAGAAATAGAAGGATCATTTATCAGGTGAAACAAATAAATTCTTATATTTTCAAAAAACGAGAGGATGAAGCCTCATGCCAGGACCATCACTACGCCAGCTGCACGCCCATCATGCCATTCATCAGGGCGGGCTGTCCGGTGCTGTAGCCAAGACCGAAGAAGTGGAGGAGCTGCTGGAAGCGAGGGAATTCGAAGTGGCGCGGCAGGCCGCCGATCATTTGATCGAGTACTGGGAGACGCGGATTCTCAGCCATGCCGACGCGGAAGAAGACGGATTCTATCAGGAAATGGCCGAGAAAAATCCTAATCTGCAGGACGCTGTTATACTGCTTACACGTGATCATGAATTATTGCGGATCATCGTAAAAGATGTGAAAGCACGGCTCGCGGAAGAAGGCCTCACACCTGAGGTTCTTCAACAGTTCCATGCGATGCTGGTGGTGAACGCCATTCATAGCCGGGAGGAAGAACGTCTTCTGTTTGAGGAAGCGTGACCTCGTTCTGCGGCTGCAGAATGGCACGCAAGTCATCTTTGTTGACCAGCAGATCCTGCAGTGTATATTCATCCAGCACCTGCAGATAGGCTTGAAGGGCTCTGCCCAGCACACCTTTAAGTCCACATACCGGGGAGATCGGACAGCTGCCGCCTGCGGGATTGAAGCATTCGACTAGATAAAAGTCGTCTTCCATCCGCCGGACGACCTCCCCGACGTTTATATCCCGGGGTTCAAGAGCAAGACGTATTCCTCCCTTTCTTCCTCTCACAGTTTCTATGTATCCCGCCTTTCCCAACTCGTGCGAGACCTTCATTAAATGATTTTTGGATATCTGATAAGCATTTGAAATTTCCTGTATCGTTGACAGCTCATCCCGCTTTTTCGCTCCAAGATAGATAAGAATCCGCAATGAAAAATCAGTGTACAACGTCAGTCTCATATTTATCTCCGATCGCTAGGTATAGTAAGTGATATTTATTACAGATACTATCATAAATATTGTCCATTTTGTTAAAGTGGTATTTTAAATATATCTTTTAATTTAAAATGAGTATATATTAATTTTGTAATAATTGAGAGGGGATGAACATTATTTTATCACAACAAACCCGTGACATTGTCAAATCAACAGCGCCAGTCCTGGCAGAACATGGAACAACCATTACCACCGTCTTTTACCGGAATTTGTTCGAAGCCCACCCTGAATTGCTAAATGTATTTAACCATGCCAACCAGGCGCAAGGCCGCCAGCAGGCGGCACTCGCTAATGCGGTGTACGCAGCGGCTGTCCACATCGATAACCTTGAGAATATTCTGCCGGCCGTAGTCCAGATTGCACACAAGCATGTCAGTCTCGGTATCAAGCCGGAGCATTACCCAATCGTAGGTGAATTTCTGCTGAAGGCGATCAAGGAAGTGCTGGGCGATGCAGCTACGGATGAGATTCTTACTGCTTGGGAAGAAGCCTACGGTGTCATCGCTGATGCCTTTATCGGTGTCGAAGACAGCATGTATAAAGAAGCACGCGAGCAGGAAAACGGCTGGAACTTCTTCAAACCGTTCACCGTTGCACGTAAAGTACAGGAGAGCGGAAACATTACATCGTTTTATCTGAAGCCTGCGGACGGCTCTAATGTACCGGATTATAAAGCAGGCCAGTATATCTCAGTACGTGTGCTGATTCCAGGCGAAAAATATACAATGATCCGCCAATACAGCCTGTCCCAGGCTCCAAAACCGGATGAATTCCGTATCTCCGTAAAACGTGAAGAGGCAAATGATCCGAATGGTGTCGTCTCCGTATATCTTCACAATCAGGTCAATGAAGGAGACACCCTTGAGGTCAGTGCCCCTGCCGGTGAATTCTTGCTGGATGCCACCAAAACTACACCCGTTGCGTTCATCTCCGGCGGCGTAGGCATTACACCGATGATAAGTATGTTTGAGACCGTTGCCACTGTAACGCCGGACCGGCCGACGGTATTCCTGCACTCTGCACGGAACGAAGCGCTCGCCGCTTTCACCCAGGATGTGGAGAAGCATGCAGCAGCCATGAGCAATGTCAAGACCAGAACCTTCTTCTCCGGCGGCCCGGACGGCGTCATTACAGGAGAAACCCTGAAGAATTATGTGGACGTTACCGGTGATGCGTATGTTTGCGGTCCGGTGCCCTTTATGGAAGCCATGATCCGTGAGCTGCATGCACTTGGAATGAAGGAAGAACAAATTCATTATGAGTTTTTCGGCCCGGCCCTGCAATTGGACAATCACTAGTTCTGTGAGTCTGGTCACCCAGGCTCCTTTCCCGCTTGCGTTATGCTTTCTGTAAAGATGCCGTTTATGGCAAGTAAGGTTTACAGGGGGATGCAAAATGGAAAAGGTAGCTGTCAATTATGAGAAAATGTATTATGGATTTCCGGTTATTCTGGTGAGCTTTTACGATGTCAATGGACTCCCGAATGTGACAACAATTTCTTCCTCTTACACGTTGAAGGACATGGTTGTCCTTGGATTCAGCAGCAAGGGTTATGCCATCAGTCAGATTAAAGAGGTCCGTGATTTTGTAATCAATGTGCCTGACCGTTCGATGATGGACGCCATCAGCTATTGCGGAACGAATACTGGTTATGACCTCAATAAATTCGATAATGTAAATCTGACGCATGTCAAATCACAATCCGTTAACGCCCCGATGATCCAGGAGTGTCCAATCGCCATTGAATGTACACTGTCTGATATTATCGAACGGGAGCAGTTCAAAGGCATAACCAATATCCTGGCCCAAATCAAAGGCAGATTTGTCGCAAAGGAATATCTGAACGATGATGGCGGGCTGCAGTCCTCGGAATTCGATAATGTTCTTTATATCGGGGATGGACGTCAGAAGGGATTCAGATATATGCAGTAGATTGAACAATTTTAGATAGTTGAAAAAGCACACGGGCCGCTTCCCGGATCTAAGGTGATCCTGGGGCGGCCCGTGTGCTTTTAACGGGAAAGAAGCCATTTATACAGTACAGCTGCATGATTGTGCATGGAGTCTTTAGCGGCATACACCAACGTAACTTGTTGTTCCAGCGCCCGCTTATTGATCTTTGCAGCAAGGCTTTCGCGCTCCGGCTCCTCCTCCAGTTCCCTGATATAGCGGTCACTGAATGCCGCAAACCGCTCCGGCATTTGGCCGAACCATTTGTGCAGCTCCGGGCTGGGGGCAATATCCTTGATCCACTCGTCGATTGCGGCCTCCTGTTTCGAATCCGGCACGACAGCGCAGAATCAAAGGGAAAAATCCCGTTAATCTCGCCCATCCGGCACGTCATCGCAAAATCAAAGGGAAAAATCCCGTTGATTTCGCTAATCCGGCACGACAGCGCAGAATCAAAGGGAAAAATCCCGTTGATTTCGCTAATCCGGCACGTCATCGCAGAATCAAAGGGAAAAATCCCATTAATCTCACCAATACGGCACGTCATCGCAGAATCAAAGGGAAAAATCCCGTTAATCTCGCCCATCCGGCACGTCATCGCAGAATCAAAGGGAAAAATCCCGTTAATCTCGCCCATCCGGCACGACAGCGCAGAATCAAAGGGAAAAATCCCGTTGATCTCGCCCATCCGGCACGATATCTCAGAATCAAAGGGAAAAATCCCGTTGATCTCGCCCATCCGGCACGATATCTCAGAATCAAAGGGAAAAATCCCGTTGATCTCGCCCATCCGGATGGCGACGGAATCAAAGGTACTTTTACCGTTCAATCCATCGAATAATTCCGCGCGGCCACAGCCTGTCTACAAGTATCCGGTACCCGTCCTCCGGTGCAGCCGGCTCATACATCCGCATCAGGCATATCCGGTAAGGATGGGCAGCCGATGGCCTAGTCCATGTACTTCTCCAAGGACGGCCGGTTCTTGACAATCAGCTGCTTATTTCCAACCAGCTCAATGAGGCCCAAGTCCTCGAAGATGGCAAATTTACGGCTGATCGTTTCCCGCGTAACGCCTACATAACTGGCCAGCTCCTCACGGGAGAGAGGCAGCTTAATATGAATGCCGCTGCTGCGCGGTTTGCCATACTTGTCACTCAGCTCCAGAATCATATAGGCGATGCGGATTTCCGGGTCCTTGGTTGCGAGGCTCTGGGCAAGATTCTCGGTATGGGCCAGTCTTTTGGAGACGGTCTTCAGCAGCTTGATCGTAATATCCGGATTCTCCGAGATAAGCTGCTCCATATCATTTTTGGTCAGCATGCAAATACTTGTATCGGTCAGCGCGTACGCACTGAAATTGCTCAGCTCTTCGCTGTTGAATATATTCAGTTCACCAAAAAATTCTCCGCTTGTCAGCACATGCAGGATTTGTTCTTTTCCCTGAGGCGTCATTTTTGACAGCTTTACCTGTCCCTGCTGAATGATATACAAGGTATCTGTTGGCTGCTCTTCAAGCACTAGCGCCTGGCCTTTGCCTACTTTCCGGTGTCTGATCATGGCGCTGATCCGCGAGAGCTCTCCATCGCTTAACGATGCGAAGATAGGCACTTTACGGGTACAGGGCTCCGCAGCGTTCTGGCAGGAATGTTCCAACATTCTTATCCCTCCTGGTATCTCTACTGATCTTGAATCGGGCGCTGCTTCTTAATGAGCTGCCTTTTTGTCTGGAACAGGTGCAAAATGGGTCGTATCTTCGCCGCAGACCGGACAAACCCAATCCTCCGGCAGATCTTCAAAGGCTGTACCCGGTGCAACATCCTCATCCGGATCACCTAACGCCGGATCGTAAATATAACCACAAGGCAGACAAATGTATTTTTTCATAGAAGTCATCTCCTTCAATTTGTTCAATTAGTTCTGTAATCGGGCCTCTACTTCAGACATAATGCCCCCGGGAGTGCTATTCGCCAAGTCTATGCCTGTGAGGCTGATATTCTGCTCAATTGCGGATTTATAGGTTAATGAAGCTGCAGCACCTTCCCAGGAGATGGCCCCGGTTAACACGCTGTCCTTCACAAAAATTCTGGTGTACACGCCGTTAACTACTGCCGAAGCAGAATGGTCGCATTGACTCTCATCGGTGTTGCCGATGGAGAACAGCGAAATGCCAAAAGCATTGAACAACGTGACCGGCGTCGACTTGCGGTAAGTAGCGGGCTCCGGGGCAGCCATGTTGCCTCCGGCAACCTTCCCCTGCTCCATGGCCCCGCCCCATAAACCTTCGACCTGACCGTCCAATTCGGCAAGATCTCCGGCAGCGTATATATGAGGGGCACTTGTCTCCAAATGGGTGTTCACAACCACGCCGGAGCGAGTGCGGATCCCAGTTTCTTTTACAAGAGCAGTATTTGGAACGATACCTATGGAGTACACCACATGCTCGCAGGATATTTCCGCCATGTCATCAAGGGTCACGCCGGTAACAGCCTCTGTTCCATTAATTGAGGTTACTCCGCGATGAAGTTCAACCTGCACTCCGGCCTGCTCCAGGGTCAAACGCAGCTGCTCTGAGGAAGCTTCATCCAGCTGTCTGGCCATGAGCCGCGGGGCTGCTTCTACAATGATCACTTGATAGCCGGCTTCATGCAGTGCCCAGGCTGTCTCCAGCCCCTGAACCCCTCCGCCGATAACAACGATTCGTTGTCCGCTTGTGAGACTTGCTTTTAGCGCGTCGGCATCTCCTAATTCACGGATCGTGTGGACATTCTTCAGCCCGGCCCCATCCACCGTCAGCGCCCGGTTTCTCGCGCCCATGCAGAGCAGCAGCTTATGATATGAGGTCAGCTTACCGTCTGCGGTCTCCACCTGCTGCCGCTCCGGATGGATAGACAGGACACGGCTCGAGGTCTGAAGGGAGATCCGGTTGTCCCGGTACCACTTCTCCTTCTTGATCAGCACCTTCTCGCTGTGCAGGTCACTGAACAAACCTTTGGTCAGCTTGATCCGGTTGTAGGGCAGATGGCCCTCCTCGCCAAAGATAGTGATTTCCGACTCCGCATCCTGATCACGGATCGCCTTGGCGGCATGAACTGCCGCGACTCCGCTTCCGACAATGACGTAATGTTTAGACATATCAGTACCCCCTTAGAATGAGCTCAGCAGCAGATCGGAAACAAAATCAGCGGCATTTTTGATTTGCTGCGTCTTATCGGCATCTTTGGGTGAGAAGCGGACCCGGATAGGGAATTCCACATGCGTCATACCGGTTGATTTGATTACCTCGGAAGTACTTTGTACCGTCATATTGGTTCCGTTCAAATAATCCTGAATCACCTCAATGGCTTCACCGCTCCAGCCGTAAGAGCCAAATGCTGCTGCAAGCTTCCCTTCCAGATTCATTTGCTGCAGCTCTTTCAGCAGGGGCTCCAGGTTGCCGATCATGTCTGCATAACGTGTTGAGCTGCCGATAAAGACGGCATCCGCTGCGGTGATACTGTCCAGAATCTCTGACATACCGCTTTTATCCGCATCCCAGACTGCTGTTTCAATCCCGTTTGCCTGCAGGGTATTCTGCAGGATGCCGGCCATTTTTTTGGTGTTGTTTTTGAGTGTTGTGTACACGATGGCTGCTTTTTTACCCTGTGTCGTCTCACGGCTCAGCTCTGCGTACAAATCAATATATTTACGGACCTCTTCCCGGATAATAAATCCGTGCGAAGGGGCAATCATTTCGATATCCAGATCCTTCACGGCTTCAATCAGCGTTCTTACATATCTTCTGTGCGGATGGATAATGGCATTGTAGTAACCCTTGAAGTCCTCTGTAATGTCGAACCCGGCCTCATCGCTGAACAGCTTCCCGACAGCAACATGTGTGCTGAAGATATCGCAAGGGAACAGGATTTTGTCTTCCACACAATAAGTAATCATCGTCTCTGCGGTATGAAGGTACGGCGTTTCTTTGAACAGCAGCGTCTTGCCGCCAATGTCCAGCGTATCTCCATCCTTCACAACCAGGAAGTTACGGGCATGAAGCTTGTACATTTCCTGGAGCTCCGGCACAGCAATTTCTGTGCAGACAATCGTGGCGTTAGCCGCCCGGGAAGCCAGTGCAGCAAGTCCGCCGGAATGATCGGGTTCGGTATGGTTAATCACAATGTATGAAATGTCCAAAGGATCGATCAGCTTTTCCATCTGGTCCGCATATTCCCGGCCAAATTCCATATCCACGGTGTCGATAACGGTCGGCTTGCCGGTTTTCAGCAGGTATGAATTATAGGTGGTTCCTTTACTCAGTACAAGACGGTGGAAGGGAACCTCCCGGTTGTCGATTTTGCCTACCCAATACGTATCTTTTGCAATCTTAATTTCATTGTTGTTCATCTGTTTGCCCTCCTGATTGATAATGTTTATCAGCAACCTCATTCTATAATGGCCGCCAATTCAAAAGGAGGATTTGAATCAAATTTTGAAAGTTTCAAAAGCAGATGTTCATAACCTGAATATACACTATTCCTGAAATAGCGTTATGCGTCTGGTCACCTTATGCGCCTGAACATAAAAAGGGAGCAGCCTCATAAGTAGTTTTTCTACAAATGAGGCCGCTCCTGTTACTTGCAGACTTCTATATCCTTTAAACCTACTCGATCTTCCCGCCTTCTACCACCAGCTCATCAGTATAACCTTCACCATAAACTTCGTTCAAGGTTTCCTTGTAAGCCTGATGAATAAACTGCTCTTTGCCCAGCGTATCAAGCTCCGTATTGATCCAGTTCAGCAGTTCGGTGTTTCCCTTGGCCACCGCCGGTGCGATCGTATCCTGACCGCCAAAAGCAGGAATGCTCACCGTAAAGCCGGGATTCGATTTGGCCCAGGCGATCAGTTCGGTATTATCGTTCGCAATCGCTGCGCCGCGGCCGTCTTTAAGGGCGGAGAAGATTTCCGTGTATTGATCAAACTTCAGCAATTCAATATCCGGATACTCTTTGGTGAAATAAGTTTCAGCCGTTGTTCCTTTAGCTACGATCAGCTTCTGGCCTTTCGCTTTTAACTGGTCGATGGAAGTGATCGGCGCACTGTCAGGGGATACGATACCGAAGGACAGCTTCATGTAGGGACTGGCAAAATCCACTTTTTCCTTCCGCTCATCCGTAACCGTAAAGTTAGCCATAATGATATCCACTTTATTGGATTCGAGATAGGCTACACGGCTTGCCGCATCTACCAGCACAAATTCAGCCTTCGATTCGTCACCAAGCAGATCCTTAGCAAATCTTTTGGCAATATACACGTCAAATCCCTGATTCTTCCCTTCGGCATCCACATAGCCAAATGGCGGTTTATCGGCAAATACACCGATTCTGATCTTATCGTTTTTCTTCAGCTGTTCAATGGAAGCAAACTTGGAAGAACCCGAATTCGCTTCTCCGTTGTTACCTGAATTACCGCATGCTGTTAGTCCCACTAGTAACATGCTGGCCGCTAATAAACCCGTCAATATTTTTCTGCCTTTTCTCATCCTCTTCATCCCCAGTTTCTATAGTTTATTGTACTGAAATATATTGAGAAAGTGCTGTGCACGTTCTGTCGCAGGTTTAATGAAGAACTGCTCCGGCGGAGCAATTTCACAGATTTTGCCTTGATCCATAAACACGATGCGGTCACCCACCGATTTGGCGAACCCCATTTCATGCGTCACAATAATCATGGTCATGCCCTGTTTGGCCAGACCAAGAATCACATCCAGTACCTCCCGCACCATTTCGGGATCAAGCGAAGCTGTTACTTCATCAAATAAAATGATATCCGGATTCATGCATAGCGCTCTGACAATAGCGATCCGCTGCTTCTGGCCTCCCGACAGCTGGCGCGGATAATCTTTGGCACGGTCCAGCAAGCCGACCCGCTCAAGCAGCTGTTCCGCCTGCCGGAGTGCTTCTCCCCGCTCTCTCTTTTGTACCTTCAGGGGGCCAAGCAGAATATTCTCAATCACCGTCATGTGCGGGAACAGCTCGTAATTTTGAAATACCATTCCGATATGCTGGCGAACTTCCCGCCATTTTACATCCGCTTCAGCAAGATTCTGTTCCCGGTATAGTATATTTCCGCCCTGAACCGGCTCAAGACCGTTAAGACACCGCAGTAACGTGCTTTTCCCGCAGCCTGAGGGACCCAGAACTACAATCACCTCTCCTCTCTCCACCAGCAGATCAATGCCGCTTAGAACCTGCCTGTCTCCAAAAAATTTAGTAACCCCTTTTACTTCCAGCAAGGTTTCACCCGACTTTACCATTTGTGCTGTTCCTTCCTTATCTAATTTTGCCATTTGTGCTCGAATCTCTTGGACAGCCTGGACAATGGATAACATACGAGAAAATACAATATAAAGATAAAACCGTACACCCAAAACGAGGCATTAGGCGCTTTAATGACGCCAAGCTCAATAATCTGCTGTCCAATCTTCACGACTTCAATAACACCGATCAGGACAACGAGTGAGGTTGTCTTTACCATTCGGGTAGCCAGGTTAATAGAGCCTGGAAGCATCCGGCGTACAGCCTGCGGAATAAGAATATGCCGGTACAACTGTCCGCTGCTTAGTCCGAGCGCCTGTCCTGACTCCACTTGATGCTTAGGCATGGATTCCAGCGCCCCGCGTACAATATCCCCAATCTCTGCAGCCCCCCAAAGACTGAATACCAGAATCGCAGTGGCTTCCCCGCTGATGTCAATTTGAAGCAGAGGCGAGAAACTGAAATGCACCACATACAGCCAAACCAGGATCGGAATAATCCGGAAAGCTTCTAGGTACAGTCTTAATACCAACCTTAAGGGTTTGGAATCCAGGGTTCTGAGTAAGCCCATAATGATTCCTAATAGAGTACCGATCACGATAGAAATGAAAGATATCTCTATAGTAACCAGCAGCCCTCCCAGCAGACGTTCAAAATTCGATCCTTCAAACAAAACCTCAATTCCCAAATTCGGCATGCCGCACCTTCCTTTCCACCCAGCTCAGCAGCAGCGATAAAGGCAGGACCAGGACCAGATAAGCCAGTACCAGCAGCAGAAGCGATTCCGCTGTTTTGTAATGCATGCCGATCAAATCTTTGGCTACATTCATCAAATCCATCAAAGCGATGGCTCCGACAATGGAGGTTTCCTTCAGAAGAAAGATGGCGTTTGCTCCCAGCGACGGGATGCTGATGGCAAGCGCCTGCGGAAGAATAACGTATCTCGCCAGCTGTACCTTGCTAAGTCCAATGCTTAGACCCGACTCCAGCTGTGATTTGCCTACTGCCTCAATTCCGCTTCTGAAGGCTTCTGTCATATAGCTGCCGCCCAGAAAGGTCATGCCGACAATGGCACAGGTGAATTCGCTCAGCTGGATCCCTACTTTAGGCAACCCGTAGTACAGGAAGAACAGCTGAACCAGCAAGGGTGTATTTCTGGACAATTCGACATAGGCCCTAATGATGGCGCTAATACCTTTGACCTTATAGAACAGCACCAAACTGAATAAGAGCCCCAGAATGAGCGACAATAAAATTGCGATAACCGCTAATTTCACCGTCAGCCACATGGCATCACCATATAAGGGCAGACTTTCCATGATAAAATCCCAGTCTAAGTTCATTTGCACAACCTTCCATTTGCTTAAAATACCTAATTAAGAAACCATTTGATTGGTTTATTAGGCTGATTTTAGCCTAAAGCTCACATGGTATGATATGATTTAATTCACATTATTCCAACTAGTTAACTATACATTAAATCTATTCCTTAACTGGACGACAAATTGAATAGCAAAAAGGAGGGGCTTCTAAGCCCCTCCTTAATAATGCTGGCGCTGCCAGACACCTTTAGCCTGCAGTCCCCTGCACCAGCTGATTCTGATACATCTCGAAGTAAAATCCCTTGCGGGTCATTAGCTCTTCATGTGTTCCCCGCTCGGTAATCTCCCCGTTCTGGACAACGAGAATTGCATCCGCCTCGCGGATCGTACTGAGCCGGTGGGCAATAACGAAGCTGGTCCGCCCCTTCATCAGCGTCTTCATCGCTTCCTGGATATGCAGCTCTGTTCTCGTATCCACGTTGCTCGTTGCCTCATCCAGAATCAGAATGGCGGGACTGGCCAGCACAGCCCGGGCAATCGTCAGCAGCTGCCGTTGTCCCTGGCTTAAGTTCCCGCCTTCGGCGTTCAAGTACGTATCATAGCCGTCCGGCAGCTTCCGGATGAACACGTCGGCATTCGCGAGCCGTGCTGCTTCCTCGACTTCCCGGTCAGTAGCACCGAGGCGCCCGTAGCGGATGTTATCACGGATCGTCCCGGAGAATACATAAGCATCCTGCAGCACGAGACCGATCTGCTCTCTTAGTACCCTTTTGTCAAAATCATTAATATCTTCCCCGTCTATGAGAATCCGGCCCGACTGGATGTCATAGAACCGGGTCAACAGATTAATAATCGTGGTTTTCCCTGCACCTGTCGGACCTACGAGCGCCAGCACCTGGCCGGGCTGTGCATGCAGCGAGAGATTGTTCAGCACAGGCACATCCGGTTTATAGCCAAAGCCGACCTGCTCGAACACGACCTCGCCCCTGATACGCCGGTCCTCTCCGGTCTCTGACTCCTGCCCCATCTCGGGCTCCAGATCCATCACTTCAAATACGCGCTCTGCTCCGGCAATGGCGGATTGAAGCAGATTGTATTGATTGGCCAGCTGATTAATCGGCTGGCTGAACTGGGTGGAGTAATTCAAAAAGCTGACAATGATCCCGATAGTGATGAGTTCATGGTAGGCAAAAATGCCGCCGAATACCGCAATAACCACAAAAGTTAAATTGCGCATCGAGTTCATCAAAGGCCCGACGGAACCGGAAAGGCTCTGTGCCTTCACCCCGACTGCCCGCAATCGTTCATTGATTGCCCGGAATTGTTCAACCGACTCTGCTTCTCTACCGAACACTTTAATGACCTTCAGGCCTGAGATGTTCTCCTGCACGAATCCGTTCACTTCTCCAAGAAGATGCTGCTGCTCCGAGAAGAAGCGGCGGGTATGCTTAGTTATTTTTTTAATAGTGAACGTAATAACCGGAACGGTAAGAATCGTAATGAGCGTCATCCAGACACTTAGGCTGAGCATCATGACAAGGCTGCCCACCAGCATAAGAACGCTGGCAATCAGCTGGACAACGGTTTGATTCAGCGTATTCGAGACGTTGGAGATATCGTTGACCGCTCTGCTCATCAGCTCACCGTGCGTCCGTTGATCAAAGAACGACACCGGCAGCCGCTGATATTGCCCGAACAGATCCTGCCGCATATTCTGCACAGTATTCTGGGCCAGGCTTGAGGCCATGTACTGCTGGACCCAGGTGAAGAACGCGCCCAGCGCGTACACTCCGAACAGAATCAGCCCCATACGCACCATCCCGTCCCAGTGACCCGGAACAATATAGTCGTCGAACAGCTTGCCGATCATAAAGGGTCCGATGAGTGCAAGTCCGGTCGTTAAAACCGTACAAACAATAACCCAGAAGAGCGCCCACCGCTCCAGCCGCAGATAGCCGCCGATTCTCCGCAGCGTTCCGGCTGCATTCTTCGATCTTACCTTGGGTCCGCCCCCATGCATATGGCCCGATCCCGGACGGAAGCCCATCTGGTCGATTTTTTGCGGCATTGTACTCTGGCTGGAAGAATTGGAAGACGGATTACTAGCCGACATATGGCACCTCCTGCTTGCCAAATTGAGAGCGGTAGATCTCTTGATAAACCCCGCAGCTCTTCATTAATTCTTCATGAGTTCCTCTGCCTGCGACCGCGCCTTCATCAATGACAAGGATCTCCTGTGCGTCGACCACGGACGAAATCCGCTGGGCAATCAGGAACGTGATGGTGTCTTTCATGACATGGCTCAAGGCCGAGCGGAGCTGTCTCTCCGTCTTCGAATCGAGCGCACTCATGCTGTCATCCATAATTAGAATGGGCGGCTTAACGAGCAGCGCCCGGGCAATAGAGATCCGCTGCTTCTGTCCCCCTGACAGATTAACACCCTTCTGGCCCAGCATCGTATCATATCCTCCGGGCAGCCTGCTGATAAAATCATGTGCTTGTGCGGTCTTGGCCGCATCTTCAACTTCCGCTTGCGTAGCCTCCGGTTTGCCAAAAGCAATATTGTCGCGGATCGTTCCGGTGAACAGGAAGGATTCCTGAAGAATCATCCCGATCCGGCGTCTAAGTTCCAAGAGCGGAAGCCCGCGGATGTCCTGCCCGTCCATCTGTATGGAACCTGACGTTACATCATACAGCCGGGGAAGGAGCTGGACGAGCGATGTTTTGCCGGAGCCCGTAGCCCCGATAATAGCCACAGTCTCTCCGCGGCCCGCTTCAATGTTAATATTCTGCAGCACCAGATCCTTGGGATCAGACGATCCGTTATAGGAAAAACACACCTGCGAAAGCTTAACCTGCCGCCCAGGCAGGGAGAGGCCCTTCTGCGGTGCCGCATCTTCAATATGGGGCCGCGTTGCCAACACTTCCTGAATACGCTTCGCTGATACGCCCGCCTGCGAAACATTCATCAGCAGCGCGCTTACCATAATCAGGGAGGACAATACCTGAACAACGTAATTCACGAAGGCTACCAGATCCCCCGCCTGAACGGAACCTATAGACACCTGATTTCCGCCATACAACAGGACGGTAACCAGACAGGCATTCATGATAAGCGTCACGACCGGCGAGTTCAGCGCGATAAACCGCGCTGCCCGTATGGACACCTGCGTATATTCCAAGTTGACCTCGCGGAACCGCCGGGTTTCATAACCGGTCCGGACGAACGCTTTTACCACCCGGATGCCGGCCAGGTTTTCCTGAATTCTCGTATTCACAGCATCCAGCTTACTCTGCACCGTCGAGAAAATCGGCGTTGAGAAGCGGATCAATACGACTAGGACTGCAATCAGGACAATAAGTGTACCTAGCAGTATAAGCCCCAGTCTTAGATTAATGATCAGCGCCATGACCACACTGCCGATCAGCAGGCTCGGTGCCCGGACAAGACCTTGAAGCCCCAGCTGCAGCAGATTCTGTACTTGAACAACATCGCTGGTCATACGGGTCATAATCGATCCCGACTTGAAAGTATCCACATTCTCGAACGAGAAGGTCTGTACCTTCGTAAAAAGCGCCTCACGGATATCTGCACCGAAGTTCTGCGAGGCACGGCTGGCAAAAACATTGCACAAGACGCCTGTCACCAGGCCGAGCCCGGCCACCGCAAGCATCGTAAAGCCCGTCCGCTCAATCACACTGAAACTACGGTCCACGATCCCGAAATCGACGATATGTGCAGCCAAAGTAGGCTGAAGCAGATCAAAGAAGACCTCCATCATCATGAATATCGGGGCGAGAATCATAAATTTTAAATACGGCTTCAGATAGCTTCTTAATCCCCACATATTCAGTCCCCTTCTGTGTTCTCCGGCCTAGGCTCCTCAGCTTCTCTCCCGCGGAGTTCAAAGTGCCGGGTATATTCGTCAATGATCATTTCAACCGCCTTTAGCTCTCCGAGTAAAACAGGTTTAATCTCCTGATACTCCGGTGCCTCCACCTGCTGTCTCAACGTCGTCCGTTTGACCTCAAGCACGCTCAGGAATTCAAGCGCCCGCCCGCGGCGGAAGGTCTTCGCGCCAGGATGATGATGTGGCCCTTTAGGTCTGCCGTCACAGTTCCGTTCCCCTTTTTCAAATGGTTCCCTCATTATCCATCACTCCTTATGTATACAAATGTATACATAGTGATGCGGAATGTCAATGCTGTCTACCTGCAAACAATAAACGGCCGTTCCCGGTGAAAATACCGGAAACGGCCGCACTTCGTTTTATTTCATTTTATTGTGTATCAATATCCTGTGTTTCAAGGAAGTAAGCTTTAAGCCGCCGGGCCAGCTCGTCGTCCGGTAAAGGATTGCGGTGCGTATTTTCCAGATAAATATACTTTTCGGTCTCCGGCATCAGGTATTCTTTGTACCACAGGAAGAAATCGGGACTGTCACCGTTCATCCGCAGCACCCGTCTTAACGTATCCATATTCTGAACCGTGCTCTCGATGTTCGTCAGCCAGTCCGCCCGGTAGAAGCGGTCCCATTTCCCGTACTCGGAAGCTCTCAGCACATCAAGCCCCTCCCGGTACCTCCACATAGATTCTGAGGCATAGACAAAAGCCTGCGGATAGCGCTGACGGCTATATTCCCCGTAAGAACGGCACAGCCAGTAGAAGCCTTCACAGCCGGACAAATGAAGCGCACCGTGGAACCGGAGCTGGTCGGCGGCTCTGCGGCTGTCTTCCCCTTCAAGTCTCATGATGACTTCATCGCAGCGTTCAAGCCAGGCCCGCCACTTCCCGATGCCTGCTTCAAGCCGCTTCTCGAACCCCTTCACCTGCTCTGTAAAAGGTACGTCCCCCACCGCCCAAATCAGACCCGGGTCCGGCTCAGCTTCTTTATGCTGCAGCCAGTGGCTGATAATTCTCCTCGCCGGATGATGATGATACTCGTCTCCGGCCAGATCGTCGGCATTCGGCCCATAAGGAAGAGCGGCGGCAGAATAGCTGCGGTACAGCTCCTCCAGCTCTTCACGGCCGGATGAGTAATAACTGCCCACGAAATCACTCAAATGCTTATCTGTATCGATTTCACCTGCGGTCCACAGCTCCCGCAGAATATCAAGCGGATAGACATGAGGCCGGATATTCCCGCAATTGACCAGCACATATTCGTCAGTTCCCGCAGCAAAGGCTGTTTCCAGCTCCTGCTTCAGGAATGCGGCCGAACCCGGGAACATAGTCAAATGGTTAGATGCCTGCAAATCATGGAAGGTCACATGATAGTACAAGCCATGCTTACCCCCGTCGCCGTCAGCCGGCAAGGCAGGAATCCGCAGGTTCAGGTTATTATGTCTGCGTGAAACCATCCGGCCATAGCCGTTATCGGCCCATACCTGAATCACATCGTCCGGCAGATCTATGTACCCGCCTTTATACAGCTCTGAGATTTCGCCATACAGCGCTACACAGCAGACCGGGTTTTGAACCGCCGCACTGATCATGTCATACTGTCTGCGGATGACCTTGCTGATCATGGCCCCGCGCTTCTCAGACGTGTCGAAGGAAGGATCCTCGATCCAGAACGGCTTGTCTCCCTGGCCGCGGAACGACAGCACCCACAGCACGTTCATGTCCTTCTGCATCTCGATCGCTTCGAGCCACAGATTTTCGAACAGCTCCGGCTCACTTTGATAGCTGGCATGCTTGCCCGGGAAGGCACGCAGGAACATCTCGGCTCCGAGCGGCTCGGCATGATGATGCGTCACCCATAAGCCCATCTCAGATGCCAGCTTGTAGTGAATGCCGTCTCTGGGCAAATCAGTACCGGGAATAACCATGTTTCCGCCGCAGCGCAGTAGCGCTTCAAACACCGGTTCCCACACTTCTCCCGAAGGCGGATAAGACTCCTTCCAGCCGATCAGGCACACTTCATCATTGACGAACCAGCCCCGGTAACGGACCTTCGGCTGCGGAGCGTCATAATCTTCGCACCGGATACCGATTTCCTCCTGCCTTACAATCGTCTGGTCCATCCAGAACCAGAACGGCTGAATGCCCAAGTATCGTCGGCTGAACTCAAGTATGCCATAGACGATGCCCAGCTCATCACTGCCGATAATGTTCAGTTTTCTTCCGGCAACGCCTGCTTCAAAACGAAAACAGAACGCCTCCGGACGCGCTTCTAAGCGGTCCTGTTCTTCAGCCAGGCGGATATGCAGCTGCGCGGTTTCGGGTCCGTCTGTTACCCGTTCGGGCTCCGCGCCAAGAACGGCCTCCATATCTCTTGCGAGTATCCGGAGCGCATGCTTCACCGGTGAAGTTAGTACTGGCGGTACTTGTATAAGTACCCGTCCCCGAAGCCTCAATTGTTCATTGCCTTTATCACTCACTTGCCCATCATCCTTTCATCTTCATCATAGAATATCGAAACGTCACTCGCCTTAGACTCCCGGTATTGTCCGGGCGATAGGCCGACAATCTTCTTGAATACCCGGATAAAGGAGGTCGGATTGGCATAACCCAGCCTCTGCGAAATATTCTGTACCGTGTCATCCGTTTCCCGTAACATTTTCTTTGCATGCTCAATCCGCAGACCGATCAGAAAATCGCTGAAGTTCTGGCCGATGCTGTCTTTAAACAACTGGCTTAAGTATTTAGGTGGAATCTGAAACTTGTCGCTGAGCAGCGTAAGCGACAGATTAGGGTCCAGGAAGTGCTCAGCGACGAAATCACGGATTTCTCTCATGAGCGAATTGTACCGCCGGTTTTGCGAGAGTTCCCCCATCCGGCAGGACAGCCGGGTGATAACCGCAACAAAGTCCTGTTCCAGCCGGGCCAGTGTGTCCGATTGTTCCACAGAGCCCAGCAGATCCGGCTTAGCGTCCTGCAGCCAAGGGCCGGTGATTTCGGGAAGCGTCCGCTCCAGCTCATATTCCAGATGAAAAATGAGATAGTGCAGCAAACGGTCAACATCTTCTTTGCGCAGCCGGTGCACCGCCATTTCGCCAAACAGCCGTTTAAGCTCGTTCAGCCATTCGGGTTCTGACATCCGAAGCTGGCGGACAAGCGAGCGGATCATTTCCAGGTATACGAACCACTCGCCCTCCTTGTTCTCCTTCACCTCCACGGAGTCGATGACCCGGTTTAAGCCAAGCGATACTTTACGGCTTACCGCAGCCGCTGCCTCCTCGAACGAAAGGGCAATCGCGGGCTCATCGTTCACCGCTGTGCCGATGCCGATCGTAACGGTGAAATTGAGATGGCTTTCCACCCAGGAACGGATTTGCTCCGCGATTTGCAGCATCGCCTGCTCCAGTGCTCCGCCTGTCTCCTCCGCAAGCAGCAGCACCAGCTGGTTTTTCGTAATCCATTCGGCGACGATCCGCATGCCGCTCTGCTGAGACACCTCAATTGCAACGCTGCTGGTAATAAACTTGAACAAAGATTGATCGCTTTGACTATATTTCAGACAGAAATCCACATATTGATCCAGCTCAAGCAGGCCCACAATATAATGACCTCCGTTTAGTCCGAAGTGCTGCCTTTCCTGCTCCCACGCTTCACGGTCATCCTCATATTCACCCTTCAGCAGCGACTGCAAAAACTGCTGTCTCCGGATCACCAGGTGTTCCTGCTGCTGCTCCTGAAAGGCCATATTATTCGTGATCAGACGTTCGATCGCCTGATCGATAAAGGCAAATTCCTTCTGCTTAATTTTGGAATCCAGGGGTTTGACTGCCGCGGAGAAACGTTCAATCCGGTGGAGGATGGATTCAATCGGTTTATAGTTCCGGCGGGTCACGTAGAACATAGAGCCGATCGCGAAGGCGATCGCCCCCAGACCCAGCATGATCCAGGCGGTGCTGCCGTGAAACAGCACATCCAGCAGCTGGCCGCCTCTGATGCCGACCCGGTACGTCCAGCCCGTATAATCCGACACGATATCCACACTCAGCCTGTTCTTTGAAGACGTGGATTCACTCTCCGCGAAAAAGGCCTGTCCCTTTGCGTCATATAGCTGGGCCTCGGTAATTGTATAGTCAATCGCCTGGCCGATATACGAATACAGTGAAGAAGTTTTGACGTTAATAATCAGATATCCGAGACTGCCGGAATTGCGGGGGATTTTGAAGCCCAGCGAGGTAACATTCACCTTCGCATCGCCAGGTTTCCCCTCGCTCTCCTTCAGCCGTGGTGAAGACCAGACTCCCGTATACGCCTGCTGCAGCGCGCTGCGAATATAGCTCTGGTCGGGGAATTGATCCAAGGAGCGGATGGTGCTCTGGTCGAGCACCATCCCATCCCTGGCCCGGTACAGGTAGACCGAATCGATCAGCCCGGAGCGGATCATAAGCGTGCTGAGGATGTTGGAGGCGTCGAAATCGAGGGCACGGTCAGATGACGTGTCCAGAAATTGCTGCAGCGTACCTCCGGTTTCAATCGCCTGCTGCGCCTCAAAGGAGATACTCTTGAGGGAAGTGTCGGTCATATTAACTACATATTTCGCCGTCAGGCGGTTAGCCTGAATAGCATTGTTAACATTGAACTGATTCATGATGGAGAAGAAGATGAAAGTCAGAATGCTGATCGTGACGAACAGAATAGGCAGGTATGATAGGAGCATCCTCATAATATAGTTGTTGTTGACTTTCATTCTTCTTCGCATCCTTTGTACATCGAAATATCGGCAAACCCCATATAGAACTATGGGGTTTGCCGGTCTGCCGGTTTATTATTTTTTCATTTCCCCATAGGCGGCCTTACGCTCATCCAGCACCTGCTGGCCTCCGATCTTCAGGTATTCCTTAACGTAGGAATCGTAGGTATCACTGAATTTATCCGGCTTCGCCACGATGCTTTTCACGATAGCCTCAGTTGCCTTGGACTTGAGTGTATCGCCGTATTTGATCTCGGATTCAATCGGGCGCTCAAAGTGAGGCAGCGTATAGCCATCCTTAAGTGCGTACAGAATGGTCTGCTTCGACAATTCCTTGTAATCCGGCGTCTGGAGGGATGCAGCTTCGATATTCTTCTCTTCGGAACCGAAATCTTTACCGTTTGAGATGATAGCTATGTCAACGTTGTTATAAAATGTTTTCTTGGCCTCATCTGTCGTGATGGCCACCGGATACCCGTCCTGCAGCGTATAATGCTCGCCTTCATTACCGTTCTGGAGGGTAAAGAGAACCTCCGGCTGAGACATCCAGTCCAGATATTTAACCGCTTCTGCCGCATGCTTGCTTGTCTTCGGAATCAGGATATGCATGCCGACCGGGTCGTATAACGACTTCGGTGTCTTGCCTTCCTCATCCGTGAACGGGTCCATGGCTACATACTCAGCGCCGGGAACATTCTGCTTCAGGGTGTCGAACACCTTGCCCGGTCCCATTAAGTTGGCATGGGCGGCCAGAGCGGTGAATGCACCGACATAACCATTGGCCGTGTCGCTCTCGAATTGCTTGCCGTCCTTATCCAGCGCGAAGTCTGAATTGATCAGGCCTTCCGTGTTCATTTTATTCAGGAACTGAACACCTTCCTTGTAGCCCGGCTTCGTAATTTCCGGAATGTAGCTTGTAGATGTATAAGTATACGTCTCTTCTTCCGTCAGTTTCTTCACAAAGCTGTTGACCAGAACCAAAGGAGTTGTAATCGTTGTGCCGTCAATAGCGGTGAAATCGTATGGAATCAGCTTGCTGCCGACCTGTCCGGGATCCTTCTCTTTAAACGCTTTCATAGTTTCGTAGAATTGTTCAGTCGTCGTTGGAACCGGCAATCCCAGCTTATCAAGCCAGTCTTTACGGATATAAGAGGATTGGGTAAATTGCAGCGTCCGCTTGGCGGGAATGGTATACTGCTTGCCATCGAATACACCGTAATTCAGTACTTCATCTCCCAGGAACTTCTTCAGATTTGGTCCGTACTCATCGAGCAGCGGGCCCACCTCCGTTATTCCTCCGTCCTTCACATAGTTATAAATTGTATTCATATCATAGGTAAAGACAAGATCCGGAGCGTCGCCGGTGGCCATAAGCACATTGAGCTTATCGACTTCCTGATTACGCGGAACAGGCACAAATTCCATCTTGATATTGTTCGGATCGCCGAAGTTCTTCTGGATCCATTGTGTCCAATAGTTATTAGTAACCGGCCCAGCACCTGCTGGTGCATTGCCACGGTCAAACACTTCCACTCTCAGCGTAACAGCATCCTTGCTCTTTGTAGTCGGTTCTCCCCCGGAGGCCGGCGCTGAACCGGACGAGGAAGCGCCTTCATTCGAATTCGAATTGCCGGAACAGCCAGACAGCATGCCTGCCAGCAACAATGCCGATGCCGATGCCGCGAACCATTTCTTGTGCTTTGTTTTCACGATTATACTCCCCTTTATCTTGATATTGTGCTATATGTCTTTCAACTTCGCAAGTGCGAAGTGATCAACCGCTGCTCAGTACTGTTACCGCTTTCAACCCTTTCCAAAGCTTAAAGTGCATGGCAGTGTGCCTTACTCCTTAACAGCTCCGACCATGGTGCCCGATACAAAGTACCGCTGCAGCCAAGGATAAACAATCAGAATCGGCACGGTTGCGAACATAATACTGGCCGCCTTGATGCCTTCGGCAACAACTTCAGTCTGAATGGCTCCTTCTTGTGCCGTCAGATCCGTCACCATACTGTTCATCACCACCTGATACAGCTTTAGCTGAATGGGGTACAGATCCGAATTCGTAATATAAAAGAGGGCGTCCATGTAGGTGTTCCATCTGGAAACCGCATAGAACAAGCTGAGCGTCGCCAATACCGGCAGAGACAAGGGCAGAACAATCCGCAGCAGGGTACCGATATGTGAGCTTCCGTCGAGATAGGCCGACTCCTCCAGACTAGGCGGGATAGAAGAAAAGAAGGTCCGCAGGATAATCAGGTTAAATGCGCTGATCATTCCCGGAACGATGAGCGATGTCAGACTGTCCAGCATGCCGAGCTCCTTCACCAGCAGATACTCGGGAATCATCCCTCCGCTGAAGAACATGGTGAATATGATCAGCATCGAAAAGAAGGATCTGCCCTTCAAAGATTCCTTTGTCAGCGGGTATGCCGCGCAAATACTCATCACCATACTGAGTATCGTATACACGAGCGTCAGTACAATGGTTATTCCCATCGACTTCAGCATTCTGGCGTCCTCGAAAACAAGCTTGTAGGATTCCATGTTGAAGCCCCGCGGAAAAATCGTTACTTTATCGGAAATAATCGCTTCCTTGGAACTTAGTGAAACCGCGATAATGTTCAGAAACGGCAGGATACTCAGAAGAACGGTCAGTCCGATAAAAACCATAATCAGTACGTCCGATGCTCTGGTAGTCCTTTGAATTTTATTAGTTACTGCTCCACCTTCTACCATAGCCCCTGCTCTCCCATCTTCTTAGCAATTGCATTCGATCCAACGACGAAGACCAGTCCGACCAAGGCCTGGAAGAGCCCCATCGCTGTTGCCAAAGAGAATTGCGCCGATTGCAGACCTACCTTGTAGACAAAGGTACTGATTACTTCTGCATAATCCATAACGAGTGCATTCCCCATAACAAACGGGCGCTCGAAACCGATCGTCATGATCTTGCCAAGGGCCATAATCAGCATTACAACAATCGTTGGGCGGATTCCCGGCAAGGTAATATTCCACATTTTTCTCCATCTTCCGGCGCCGTCCACTTCGGATGCTTCATACAGCTCTTTATTGATCCCAGTGAGTGCTGCCAGATAAATAATCGTTCCCCAGCCGGCGCTCTGCCAGATCCCGGTTCCCAAGTACACGAGCAGCCAGTGATTCTTTTCTGTCAGAAAAGGTACGGATTCGAACCCGAGCGCAGTGATCATATTGTTCACAAGACCGCCGTTGTTCGAGAAAATTTGGTACACGAGACCGCCGATAATAATCCAGGAGATAAAGTGCGGCAGATACAGAATGGTCTGGGCCACTTTTTTAAACCAGAGGGTTCTGAGCTCATGCAGCAGCAGGGCCAGAATAATCGGCGCCGGAAAAGAAACAATCAAATCCAGCAGATTCAGCAGCAGCGTGTTGCGGACGACCGTATAGAATTGGCTCATCGCGAACAGCTCTTTGAAATTATCCAATCCGATCCACTCGCTGCCGCCTACCCCTTTAAAAATGCTATAATCCTGGAACGCAATCGCCGCACCGTACATTGGCACATACTTAAAAATAATGAAATAGGCAATAGGAAGAAGAAGCAGCAAATATAACTGATAATCCTTCCAAAACCCCTTAGCCTGCCGCTTACGCTTGACGGACTGTGGCAACACTTGTGTCTTGCTGTGCGCAAAACTCCGATCCATGTACATCCCTTCCCTTACAGTTTGCTTGACAGTTCTGTCTGCGGACCGTCCCGGCCATGCTCGGCCGGTTCGAATACCCACACTATACTCAGGCAGTACAGCACTCCACAATAGACTCATTTCCGGAGCATTAACCGAATTCCAAACCCTTGTACAGCGGGCATTTCCCCGCCTCTGCATGCATAAAAAAAATAACGCAGCTCCGCTTGGAGACTACGTTCAAAACCGGGAAAGCTATGATTTCGGTGCCGTTTGGAATCCGGCTCACTGTCCGGAATAGAGTCAATTCCTTGAATCCACTTCTGCATTCTGAAATTGATAGTGCTCATCAAGCCGTGACGTGACGGATACATTCTTCATGACCAGCACTTCGATATTGTAAGCTCTATATGGCTATAAAACTGATCGATATGAACCGCACCTCTGAACCAGTCGCAATCCTCACGCTCCAGACTATAATTAATCAGCGTACAATTCTCGCTTTAACCGACCCAACTATACGGTGGGGGGAGAAATCGCACAATAGACTCATTTCCGGCTGTATACCGGATTCCAAAAAGAAAGCAGCTAATTGCACATTGTGCAATTTTGCGCTTTGGGCAAGATTATGTTTTAATGGAGAATAGCATTAGGGTATTGTGAACATTAACTTCAGGGAAGGAGGGCGCATGAAACTTGAACCCCAAGCTCACACTGCGCGACAAAAAAAAGGAAGCTACCGCCTATGCTTTGGCCGAGGCTGCCTTTGAACTGGCCCTTGTGCAGGGGATGGACGGCTTCATCGTTGACGATATTGTCCAGCAGGCAGGCGTTTCCCGGCGGACCTTTGCCAATTACTTCTCGTGCAAAGAGGAAGCGGTAGCGGCGTATTTTATGAGCAGTGCTTCGAAAGAGGATCAGAACATGCTGTTGGCGGGCTTGCCTCCGGATGCAACGCCGCTGGACGCCTTATACTGCCTGCTTAAGCTGCAGTTCACTTCTGCATTTCTGCATAAACTGCGGCAGTTTGTGTCGCTGGCGAATCAGTATCCCACGCTTGAGCCATATATCCTCAGCGTATTCCACCGCTTACAGATTGCCGCACAGGAGGTACTGGAACGGTTCACCCACGGGCGTTATACCGACGGATATACCCACCTGCTTGCCGGAGCCGTCTATGGGGCCTTCATTCCGATTCTGGACGGACGGCTCAATGTACTACTGCCGGGAGAAGCACAGGATGAACGCTCCAGTGCCATATCGTTCGATCATTATTTGAATTCGATGTTTGGTTATTTAAGAAAAGGCTTCTAAACCAGAGATAAAAAGGAGAAACCATCACATGTCCACATTTCTATACCGATTGGGAAAATCGGCGTATTCCAAACCATGGGTTTTCCTCGCGGCCTGGATTATCATTCTCGGCGTTGTAGGCGCCCTGCTCGGCTTTAATGGCATCCAGTCCAGCTCCGAAATGAAGATTGAAGGCACTGAATCGCAAAAAGTGCTGGATATGCTGGCCGATGAACTCCCTGCTGCCGCCGGCGGCCAGGCGAGCGTCGCCTTTACTGCTCCGGACGGAGAACGTCTGGACACGCCGGAACGGGTAGCCCTGCTCCAGAAGGCTATCAATGAGGTCTACAGCATGGATTATATTATCAATCCTGCTAAGCTTGCCGCCGAGGCCGCCGCTGCTGCGGGTCAGGCTGCCGGTGCTGCGGGTCAGGCTGCCGGTGCTGATCCTTCAGCTGCTGCCGGTCAAGCTGCTGCTGCTGATCCTTCAGCTGCTGCCGGGCAAGCTGCTGCTGCTGATCCTTCGGCTGCTGCCGGGCAAGCTGCTGCAGCTCCTTACGGCCCGCTGCTGGCTGACGGTGCTCCGGTTCCCGGCGTCATGCTGTCCGCAGACGGCAGCATCGCCCTGTTCCAGTTCCAGTTCACCGTTCAGCAGACTTCACTGCCTTCTGACGTACCGGATAACGTCATCAAAGCCGTGACCGAAGTCGAACAGGCAGGCTCAGGCATCACCGCCATTCCGAGTGATTCGCTAAAGAGCACGCCATCGATCGGATCGACGGAAGCAGTCGGCGTAGTCGTCGCTGCTGTGGTCCTGTTCATTACGCTGGGCTCGGTTGTTGCTGCCGGCCTACCGCTGATCACTGCGCTCCTCGGCGTTGCAATCAGCGTCGGAGGCGCCTTTGCCCTCTCGAGCGTGATCCAGATGAATGACATTACGCCGATTCTCGCTGTCATGATCGGTCTGGCGGTCGGCATCGACTACTCGCTGTTTATCGTGAACCGGCAGCGCAGGCTGATTCTTGATGAGAATTTAAGCGCCCGCGAAGCGGCTAGCCGGGCAGTCGGTACCGCCGGCAGCGCCGTATTTTTCGCCGGGCTGACCGTTATTATCGCCCTGTGCGGCATGCTGGTCATCGGCATCGGCTTCCTGTCAACTATGGCGCTTGTTGCCGCAGTCACCGTGCTGATCACCGTCCTGCTGTCGTTAACCCTGCTGCCTGCACTGCTGGGTCTGGTCGGTGAGCGGATCTGCTCTGCCAAGGCCCGCACGAAGAAATCCGCCTCCGGAAACAAAGGCAATCACGGATTCTCACACCGCTGGGCGAACTTCACAGTGAAATACCGCTGGATCATCATTGTTTTGGTAGTTCTGGTGCTTGGAACAGCCGCAATTCCGGTAACGAAAATGGAGCTCGGCATTCCGTCCGGCGCCTCGGCCAACCTGGATACCCCGGCACGCCAAAGCTATGACATCATCTCCAAGGGCTTTGGCGAAGGATTCAACGGACCGCTGCTGCTGGTCGCCCAGCCGAACAACCCGTCCGATAAAATCTCCATGCAGACACTGGGCAAGCTGGTTCAGGAGCTGCAGATGCATGATAATGTCACGCTGGTGTCCCCAATGGGCGTCAACGCAACAGGTGATATCGCCATTATCAGCCTGATTCCAAAAACAGGCCCAACCGATACAGAAACAAGAGATCTGGTGCAGGAGCTGCGCGATCCCGCCTACAGCCTCGCATCAGAGAACAATATTACCCTTGGAGTGACCGGCTTTACCGCCATTAATATCGATATGTCCTCCAAGCTGTCAGATGCATTCCCTGTGTATATCGGCATCATTGTCATCCTGTCATTGATTATCCTGCTGCTCGTATTCCGTTCGGTCATTGTACCGGTCAAAGCGACAGTCGGATTTATTCTCAGCATTCTAGCTACCTTCGGTGTGACCACCGCCGTATATCAGTGGGGCTGGCTGCACTCCCTGTTCGGTTTTGATACCGGCGGACCGCTGCTCAGCTTCATGCCGATTCTGGTCACTGGCATTCTGTACGGTCTGGCGATGGATTACCAGGTGTTCCTGGTCAGCTCCATGCGTGAGGCTTACGTCCACGGGCGCCACGGCAACGAGAGCGTGGTACACGGCTACGATCTTGCCAGCCGTGTTGTGCTTGCCGCAGGCATCATCATGGTCTCCGTATTCGCCGGCTTTATCTTCGCCCCTGATGCGATGATCAAGCAGATCGGCTTCGCGCTGGCCTTCGGGATCCTGATCGATGCCTTCATCATCCGCATGACGCTTGTGCCGGCCGTCATGGCCGTGTTCGGCGACAAAGCCTGGTGGCTGCCGAAAGGGCTGGACCGTCTGCTGCCGAACCTCGATGTCGAGGGAGATAAGCTGATCGCCAAGCTTCATGCCGAGAGCGGAGACAAGAAATAACAACAAGGACGGCATAATGCCGTCCTCCCGAATTGTATAAAGAGCAGATCCTGCAGATGAAGTCCGCAGGATCTGCTCTTTTCATTTATTAAAAGCATATTTATGCACTGCGAACACAATTCCTGATGAGATTCCAAGCGACACTAACCACACTATCATATTTTGTATGGAGAACATGGACGGGTGAACACCAAAATCAACTCTTGATTGGGCAGGTTCTGTTGCAGTAATTTCATATGCATTTGTCATATCAGGTACATATTCTTTGGTCATTAACATCCCTAACCCAACCTGGATTCCGGTTGTAATCAGAAGAAAACTGAACGCATAGATCAAGCCGAGAACAAGGTACTTTATCATTTTCACCGCCTTCCTCCAAAAAGCTTGTTCTTATTATACACATTTTTACATTTCCTCGGCAGCAAGAACTGTTAGTCGGGGTAAAATGAGCCTTTCAGCAAATCTCCGTGAAGGACTGGGAGCGCTACTATCTGAAGGGTGAGATCAACGGCCAGGGCATCCTGTTCTATGCCTCTCCGGACGGGGAAGCATGGACAGCTATGTGCACACCGCTTGATTTCGGGACGCTATCGGATGAATACGGCGGTAGCACGGCTTCACAGGCTCCTACGCCGCATTATGTGCGCAGGATTTGGACCAGCAAGCTAAGAAGGCGTATTTTGATTATTTCGAGTATAAGGCAGCGGGAGAAGAAGACGGTTTGTGGATTGGTAAATAGAAAAATAAACGGCAGCCTGGGAACATTCATCATGTTCCCAGGCTGCCGTTTTTGGCTTAAGCTCTCCCCTTATGAAGATGCGCCTTCCAGCTCCGGGTGCATTTTCTTCACGGCCCGGAAGGCATCATCGGCCACTTTCAGCATAAAGGCGATGTCTTCCTCTGTCAGCGCCGCATTAATAAAGTGGTTCCACCGTCCACTCTTCTGGCAAAATCCACGAACTGGAATTTATCCCTGCAGTATCTGGGCTCCTTTTATTAAAACAGCAACTTATCCTCCAGTTACGATCGTTCACATTACAACGATATACCATGTACTTCTTCAAATAGAGGTTACGTATGATCCTCTTTAAGTCTCCACTCCCCCGTTGCCAATCACTGATTTATACCAGTAAAAGCTGTCTTTGGGCGTCCGCTTAAGTGTATTGAAATCCACATGGATCAGCCCGAAGCGTCTGCTGTAGCCGTCCGCCCACTCGAAATTATCAAGCAGGGACCAGGCGATATAGCCTTTGACCGGAACCCCGTCCGCCATGGCCCGCTTCAGCTGAATGAGATGCTGTCTCAGATAATGAATACGCTTCACGTCCTGAATCCTCCCCTCCACCGGATCACCGTCATAGCAGGCTCCGTTTTCCGTAATATAAATGGGAACAGGACCATAACGCTCCTTAATATGGACAAGCACTTTGTAAAGACCGCCAGGATAAATCGGCCAGTTGAAATCCGTCCGTTCATAGCCTTCGTCGATATCCTCCAGCTCAAACAGGCCGTTCCCCTGCTTATAGCGCCCCAGTGACCCCGTGTAATAGTTGATGCCCAGAAAATCGACCGGCTGCTGGATATCCTCCATATCTCCTGGTTCCACCCGGACTGCTGCCCCCATTGCCGCGAAGGCTGCTGCCATAAACGCAGGATATTCCCCCTTGAAAAGAGGATCCAGAAACCATTCCACCATCCAGCCTATTCTGCGGCGGCAAGCATTAATATCCTCCTCCCGGGAGCTGAACGGTTCCCGCCAGCTGACATTCGGAGCATAGCCGATCTGCCCGGGGACCCACGACTCCCGGAACAGCTTCACGGTTCTGCCGTGGGCAAGCATCAGGTGATGGGCTACATCAAGCGCGCTCTGCAGATTCTGTTCACCGGGAGCCAGATCGCCGATATAGTGGGCCTTAAAAGACACACACCACGGCTCATTGAAGGTGGTCCAGAACTTGATTTTCCCCTTGAAGGCCTTGAACATCGTCTCTGCGTACCTGACAAAGGCCTCGATGGTATTACGGTTCTTCCAGCCGCCCGTGTCCTGAAGCGCCTGCGGAAGATCCCAATGATACAGGGTACAGAATGGTTCGATTCCGTTCTCCAGCAGCTCATCGATCAGACGGTGATAATAATCCAGGCCCTCTTCATTGACCGCTCCCGTCCCGTCCGGGAAAATTCTGGACCAGGCTATAGAGAACCGGTAGGTGCGCAGACCCAGCTCTTTCATATAAGCGATATCTTCTTCGTAGCGGTGGTAGCTATCACAGGCAGTATCCCCGTTGTCACCGTTACGGATCTTGCCTGGTGTATGAGCATACGTATCCCAGATTGAAAGGCCGCGCCCCCCCTCATTCCAGGCTCCTTCAATCTGATAGGCTGCCGTAGCCGCCCCCCAAAGAAAATCCTCCGGAAACTGTATTGTTGACAATCCTATCACTCCATTTCCTTATAGATAAAATAATCAAAGTCGGCATATCTGCGCGTCCCTCCCAGATCCTGCACACACATGCCTATAAATGTCCCGGTGAATCTCAGCGGCTCCTTGGCTTCATCGGAGAGATGGGCAATATTGATCTCCCCGCCGACGGGAGACCAGCGGCCGGCTTCAAAGGCATAATAGAACTGCAGGACTTCACGGTTGACTACAGCCTTCAAAAAGACCGGACCATCTGTCGGCAGCAGAAGATCCTCCTCAAGCAGCTCATCATACATTCCCCGGTCAGACTGAATAATCCCGATTACTCTGCCGTGCTGCTCAAGATGCGTGATCCGCAGGTACACATAATCTTCCGTGTTGTAGTAGAGAATGAGGCCGGCCATCTGCTGGAAGCTCTCCGGTTCGAACTCGATTACTGTCTCCGCTTCAAAGCGGAACGCCTGCTGCCGGCGGGCAACCAGGCTCTGCCTGTGACAGGAGCTCAAGGATTCCCTACCTGCCAGCCGCAGGAAGCCAAGCCGCTCACTCAGTGAGAGCCAGTCCGGGTCCGGCGGAAGCCGCAGCGTATTCCACTGATTGCCCAGCAGCGGTTCCTCGAAATCATCCCTCTCCGGCTCCGGCTCAAACGGATGAAGCGGCAGTTGCGGAGCCTGCACCTGAGCAGACGGAGTATTCCCGCCCCCTTCCAGCCGGAGCCAGCCCTCTTCGTCCCAGTAACACTTTTGCAGTGCGGTCTCCCGGCCCAGCATACAGTGGAATCCGTCCACAGGTCTTGCGCATAGATGAGCCATATACCATTCACCGGACTCCGTTTCAACAAGTGACCCGTGACCAGCCTTTTGGAGCTGCAGCTCCGGACTACCGCTGCTGGTCAGCATCGGATGATGAGGATCAACCTCATAAGGACCCAGTAAGGAAGCAGAGCGGGCCACGGTAACAGCATGCTTGTACCTCGTTCCGCCTTCCGCTGTAAGCAGGTAATAATAACCGTTCCGCTTGTAGACATGCGGGCCTTCTGTAAAGCCGATTTCAGTGCCTTCAAAAATTGTTATGACCGGACCAATCAACCGTCCTTCCTCCTGCGAATATTCCTGAATGACGATACCCCCGAATTTGTTCTTCCCCTTGCGGAAGTCCCACCGCATATTGAGCAGCCATTTTCGACCGTCTTCATCATGGAACAGAGACGGGTCGAACCCGCTGCTGTTCAGATAGACCGGCTCCGACCACGGTCCTTTTATGTTCTCTGCGGTCACCAGATAATTATGGGTATCCTTGAATGCACCCTTATGGGACTTCACGTCGGTATAAATTAAATAAAACAGGCCGTTGTCATAGGTCAGGCAGGGCGCCCATACCCCGTCGGAGTCTCCGTTGCCCCGCATATCCAGCTGGGATACCCGGTCCAGCGGCCTCTTCAGCAGCCTCCAGTGAAGCAGATCCCTGGAATGGTGAATCTGCACGCCCGGAAACCATTCAAAGGTGGAAGTGGCGATATAATAATCATCCTCTACACGGACAATCGAAGGGTCGGGGTTAAATCCGCGCAGTACAGGATTAATAATGGTGTTCAAATTACATTCTCCTCCTTCTTTTCTTCAGACGAAATGGCAGTCAGCAGTCCGTGAGCGGCATAAGGGTGACAGGACCGATAAGCCCGCTTGGCTCCTGCTGGGCGAAGGAGGACAGGAAATCCTGCTGGTCTTTTGCGAGCGTATTGGTAACTTCTATTACGAGGCGGTTCGTTCCTTTCCGGACTAAACCCGTGACTTCCATCCGGTACGGTGGGCAGAGGCTAAGGCCAGCGTGATTGCCATTGATCCACACCTCCCCCGTTTCATAGACTTCTCCCAGTTTAAGCAGCACCCTGTCACAGGAACGGTCCCACTCGAATTCCGTCTCATAACGGAAGGTTCCGGAAAAGCCGGGCAGCACATTCCGCCCGCTCCTATTTGTCAAAGCGTTTAATTGTACCGGAGCTTCAAAGTTAGGGTAGGACTCCGCAGCTGCAGTGGCCACAGTCCACTCCCCTTGCAGTTCAAGTTCCGGCCCGTCCGCCGTCCACTGCCGCTCCGCAGGATAATCTGTAAGCGCAGTACTCTGGAGCAGCACGATGGATTCATACGGATGAAGTACAAGCTCTATTGTTCTATAACCGGGTATAACTGCCGCCTCCAATATGGCAATCTTATTCAGGAACGCATCATAAGCGTAGATTCCGCCCTCCCCCTCAAACGGAAGCGTAAGCTTGGTCGAGATAACCTGATGAGGGCTTTCGTTAAAGAACATAAATACATCTGCATCTTCATGGATATAGTGATAATTGCGGAGATACGGCTCGTTCCCGTTCACTTTGACCTCATAATAGCCATCTGCAATAAGATCCTCTGCTAGCGTGCTTAATCCGGAAAGCTTCACATTCGGATTGTCGGAAAGCGATTTCAGCGTATCCGAGATCTCAGTACCTTCACTGGAACGTATCGGCAGTCCGTCTACAAAATACAGAGGTAGTCCCTGCCCGGCAAAATCGGCCAGACGCCGCATCATCTCTTCCGGGAGTGCTTCTGCATACGGGATAATGAAACAGCTGTAATCCTCAAGGTTAACATGCAGTTTATTATCCTTGACTACGGCTGCATCCAGCAGAACATCAATGGGAAGCACTTCGCAGTCGATTTGACGCTGCATTAATTCCTTTACTGGTTTGTGAAAATACATCGCTTCCCCTGACCACTCGGCTTCCGCATGGTACAGCACGGCTGCAGTCGCCACATGCCTTCCGCCGGAAATCAAATGGCTGATCCGGTTGATGTACTTGTTCAGATAGCCATAGTAACGGTACTGCGGGTTTTTCCCGCCAGCATACATATGCGGTCCGCAGTCCGGGTCCGGAAAATCCTTCTGTGTAAAGGCATGCGGAACAAATTGGTTCACGCCGCGGACCAGCATATGGTCAGTAAGCCACTTCATCAGCTTAAGTCCTTCGGTCCAGCCATAAGCTCCGTACACCTCGCACATCGTCCGTCCCTGTTTTTTCGGATCGATGTGGCCGAGTGATACACCAAGCTTAGCCAGGCCGTAGTGGAAGAACTCACTGTCCGTTACTCCTGAAGCAGAGCGGAAGGACAGCTCATCAAACCCGGGAACAATCTGCCACAGTACTACATCCAGGCCAGACATGTCCTGCCCCCAGAGTGAACGGAAGAAGTGCCCTGCTCCCGGGCCGAGTCTGGCGTGGACGTTGTTGTCTTCAAGCACATGTCCGATGTACTCGACCCCTCGGGCTCTGCACCACTCACCGAGCTGGCTGCAGAAGTTCTCTGCGTACAGCTTGCTGACAATATTCATATAGACGTATCGGATACGGCCCGACTGCTCTCCTGCATCATGCCAGAGCAGATACAGGTGCTTACGATAGTCTTCACCTAAAGCCTGCTCAAGCAAGGCAGGCATTTCACTGCTCCAGGGGAGCGACAATCCTGCTTTGCCGGGCCTGGAATTGAAGTCAAACGTCGTCTTGTCGTTATAAAAGCCCGGTTCATCCGAGAAGAAGCCGACAAAGGTATGGCCGAAATCTGCCTTATAACGATCATAGACCGCCTCGTAAACCGTATCGAGCAGAATCCGGACGGAATCACGGTCAAGCGGGTTCAGATAATCCTCCTGCTTCTCACTGCCGCCCTGCTTATCCTCCGAAATCACAAATACCCGCCAATACCCTTCCGGGATGTCCCAGTACAGGACACCTTCATGTACGAGTCCAGTGAGGTCAACGGATTCACCAATCAGTGCTCCACCGGATGGATCGCGGCGGACCGCAGTAACGGAGATCAGCTTGTTTTTGCCGCTTGCATTGTCTCTCAGGGAGATGGTCGGCCGGAGTCCGGTCATCAGCAGCGTATCTACCAGCAGCGATGCCTCCGGGGCAGGTCCGAGCGTATCAATGTAGCGTTCGCCCAAAAACCTGCGGTGAAGCTCTTCCGGTGCTTCCTTCACCTTTCCCGCCGCATGGCCTGTCGGAAAGTGGTCATCATCCAGCAGCCATACCTTCATCCCGCGCTTGCGGGCCTCATCCATAATAATATCCATATCCAGCCACCACTTCGGTCCGAGAAAATCAGGATGGGGCCGGGCTTCTATACATACCGCTCCGATTCCGGATTCATGGACACGGGCCATCTCTTCGCGGATTACCGCTTCTTCCTCCCCATGCTGCCAGAGGAAAGGAAGAATATAATTATCCTCCCGGCCTTGCAGCACTTCCGTTACACGACTGCTCATAAATACCTCCTGCATGATCTGATTCTTTTATTGTACTTCTGCTCCCGGTTAGCCCGGATTACAATATCCGCCCGGCCTGCAATCGGACCGGGCGGATAACCGTACTATTGCTTCACTTTGCTGTACCATTCTCTGGCGCGCTTCGTAACCTCATCGCCGCCCGATTTATTCCATTTCTCTACAAACTCATCAAATTTCTCGATTGGATACTGTCCGATGATGATCTTGGAGGCATATTCGGCGTAAAGTGTCCGGTTATTAATGTCCGGGTACCCGTCATATACACTGGCCGGCATCCCGTCACCGGCAATGACCTTGGCATACTGCTGTGCGTCCTGCATATTCCGGGTAACCTGGTCAATTGCCCACTTACTGTCTTCCGATACCGTGCTGTTAAAAAGATCGATGGTAAAATCCAGGGTGGATACGCTTGTAGCCGGATTAAGAATCTGGTTCTCCTGTGTGCTCTTGTCATCCGGAAGCTTAACAGCTTTGCCCTCCTTCATGGTGTAGTGCATGCCCTCTACACCCAGGAACAGGTCTTTCCAGTTGTTTTTATCGTACATATTGTTAAGCAGCTTGAGCGTGGCCATCAGCTTCTCTTCATCCTTATTATTTTTAAGGACCCAAAGAGGAGAGGCAATTTTTTTCATTGTGTAGAAGCCCTTATAACCCTCAACTTCAGGTATAGGAAGGACGGAGAATTTAGCCTTAACGCCGGTGTTCTTATACATATTCTCGAAAATCAGATTACCCTGCTCTACCCAGTGGAAGTAATTCCCGACTTTGTCCGCCTGAATTTTCCCGTCCCACTTGTCCTTGCTGTTCAGCAGCGACTCTTTGTCAATTAGCCCCTGCTTGTACAGCTTAGCAATAAACTCCAAGGCCGCTCTCATATTTGGGGTTACCGCAGAATAAGTCAGCTCGCCATCGTACATATCCCACTCCGGATAGCCCTCAAACATCGCTACGCCATACATCGCAAACAGATGATCCATCCAGCGCGCCTGCTCCCGGCCGCCGGTCGGTATTTCGTCCTTCTGGCCATTGCCGTTTGGATCCTGGTCCCGGAAAGCCTCCAGCACCTTCACATATTCATCCTGGGTCTTGGGCATTTTCAGCCCCAGCTTATCGAGCCAGTCCTGGCGGATCAGGCCGGCATATCTGCCGTATTCGACCACATTAGGAATATAATAAATTCGTCCCTGACCCGTAGGGTCGTTCGCCTTCACCACGTTCCAGATCTCCTCCGGAATGGCCTTCCATACGTTCGGCGCATGTTCAGGCAGCAGCTCGGTCAGATCGGCAATCGCTCCGTTCTTCGCCAGGCTGTCTTCCAGTCCCTGCTGGGGCACGAACAGATCCGGCATCTCATTCGCGGCAATCTTCAGGTTCAGCTGATTGAGATAATTGGTTCCTCCGTTCCATTCCACATACGGGTTGATGACACCAACACCCAGCTTTTCCTTATAGAGCTCATACAGCTTGCTGCCCTTGGTGACCGGCTGATAGCCGATGTTGGTACCCCACACTTCAATATCCGTAATTCCCGCTTCACCGGGGCTTTGATTCCGGGAAGCATTTGTGGAGCCCTGGGAATCGCTGTTGCTGCCTCCGCAGCCTGTCAACGCAGTAACTGCAAGTACACCGGCAGCAAGCAACAGGCCGCTTTTTCTGAAATTCATATATGTCCCCCTATAATTTATAATTTCAACCTTTAACCGAGCCTATCATTGCTCCCTTGACAAAATACTTCTGCAGGAAAGGATATACCACAATAATCGGAACTATTGCAAAGATTACTGTTGCCGCTCTTAACGTGCGCTCATTGTAGTTCAACTGAGCTGTTGATGCGGCACCTGACATAATAACGCTGTCGTCGGTGATGAACTGGCGGATCTTGATCTGCAGCGGGAACCAGTTGGTATCCTGCAGGAAGAACAGCGGATGTTGGAACTGATTCCACAGCACTACCCCGTAGAACAGGGCAAGCGTCGCAAGCACAGCCTTGGACAGCGGAAGCACGAACTGGAAGAGCATCCGGAAGTATCCACAGCCCTCCAGAAAGGCAGCTTCCTCAAGCTCCTTGGAGAATTGCTTGAAGAAGGTTCTCATAATGATCAGATTGAACGGATTCAGGATATGCGGCACGATCAGCACCAGCGGATTATCATACAGGCCGATCCCGCGTACCGTCAGGAAGTAGGGGACAATCGGCGCTTTGAAAATCATGGCGACAACGACAGCCATCATGATGACCGAGCCCCAGCGGAACTCCGGCTTCGACAGCGGGTAAGCGAACAAGGCTGTCATCAGAAGCGCTAGTATGGTTCCGATCAGCGTGGTGCTGAGTGTCAGAAAGAATGATTTCCACAGATCCGGGCGGTCAACAATGTACTTCCAGGAATCAAATGTAAATTGCTTCGGCCACAGCGTGACCAGGTTCATATCTACGGCGCTCTTAGAGCTTAAGGAAGTTGAAATAACCGACAAAAGCGGTATGAGCGCTATAATAGAGAACAGGATAAGCAGGCCGGTAATGACTGCTCCGAATGTTTTTTCGCTTTTTGATGCAAGCATACTACCAGAGCCCCCCATCGGAAATCTTATTGGACAACTTGTTGAATGTATAGACCATAATAAAACCAATTACGGATTGGAACAGTCCGACTGCCGTTGCGAAGCTGTACTGGCCCTGCTGTATCCCTGTCCGGAATACATACGTATCCAGGATATCCCCTACATTGTAGGTCATCGGCGTCAAGAGGTTATAGACCTGATCAAAGCCGAGATCGAGAAAATTCCCGATATCGAGCAGGAACAGAACAAGCACGGTGGGCAGCAGGATCGGGAAGGTAATATGCCGGATCTGCCGGAATCTTGAGGCACCGTCGATCATCGCCGATTCATAGAGCTGCGGGTCAATCGCACTGATAGCCGCCATGTAGACCACGGTTCCCCAGCCCGCATCCTTCCAGATGGAAGCCAGTACGTAAATCGGTCTGAAGTATGCGCTTTCCTGCATCGCCAGGACAGGTTCGGTACCGAACCATCCAAGGATAATGTTGAACATTCCGCTTAAAGAGAAGAAATCGAACAGAATGCCGCCTACGATAACCCAGGATAAAAAGTGCGGAATATACAGGGCAGTCTGAATGCCTTTCTTCAGCGCCGATTTCCGGATTTCATTGATCATCAGTGCTAGCAGCACGGGAACCGGAAAAACAATCGTAAGTTTGAATAATCCCAGCAGCAGCGTGTTGCTGAATACTCTCAGGAAGTCTGGATGCTGCAGCAGAGTCTCAAAATGCTTGAACCCTACCCAGGGACTGTCGATAAATCCCCTGAACACGGAATAGTCTTTGAAGGCGATTACAGCGCCGGCCAGCGGAATAAATTTGAATACGATGAGAAATATCATTCCCGGAATCGCCATCACATACAGCGGCCAGTATACCTTCATTTGATGAGATGCAATAGATTTCAAAGTGTCCCCCCCAATATCTTGTTGTTGAATTCGTTTACAATGTAACTATATGCTCAGTCCGGCGGGGTCTCAATCGGGCGTTTTTAAGTTCCTACCGGGTCATTTTCAATACAATCACCGGCTTTGTATTCCATATTCATTGGATTGCTTATATACGTCATTCACTCCACGTTCCTTTCCGGACAAATAAATCCGCCCGGCAGAAGACTATGCCGGGCGGATCATAGCGTTAATACATCTATTTCTTAACCTTGGCGTACCATTCTCTGGCCCGCTTCGTTACCTCTTCGCCTCCTGACTTATTCCATTTCTCTACGAACTCGTCAAACTTGCTGATCGGATATTGCCCCAGGATAATCTTGCTGGCATATTCCACATAGAGCGTACGGTTGTTGATGTCCGGGTAGCCTTCATACACACTGGCCGGCATACCGTCACCGGCAATGACTTTGGCATATTTCTGGGCTTCCTCCATATTGCGGTTAACCTGATCAATTGCCCACATGCGGTCTTCCGAGGCAGTACTCTTATTGAGATCCATCATGAAATCAAGCGTGGATATTTTGGAATACGGATCAAGAATCAGATTTTCCTGTGTACTCTTGTCATCCGGCAGCTTCGTCGCCTTCCCGTCTTTCATCGTATAGTGCATGCCTTCTACGCCCAGGTACAGGTCTTTCCAGACCTTCTTGTCATACATATTGTTAAGCAGCTTCAGGGTAGCCATCAGCTTTTTCTCGTCCTTGTTGTTTTTCACTACCCAGGCAGGAGGCGTGAATCTTTTCCACGTGTAGAAGCCTTCATAGCCATCAACCTTTTGCACAGGCAATACGGTGAAATTAGCTTTTACACCGGTATTCTTGAATAAGTTCTCCAGAGGCAGATAACCCGACTCCACCCAGTGGAAGTAATTCCCCACCTTATCGGACGTAATCTTGCCTTCCCATTTGTCCTTCGTGTTCAGCAGTGATTCCTTGTCGATCAGACCTTCCTTATAGAGCTTGGACATAAACTCCAGAGAGGCTTTCATATTCGGAGTAACCGCAGAGTAGGTCAGCTCACCGTCATAAATATCCCAGTCCGGGTAGCCCTCAAACATCGCTACTCCATACATCGCGAACAGATGGTCCATCCAGCGAGCTTGCTCGCGCCCGCCTGTGGCAAGCTCATCCTTCTGTCCGTTGCCGTTCGGATCTTCATCCCGGAAGGCTTCCAGCACTTTTACATACTCTTCCTGTGTCGTAGGCATTTGCAGGCCCAGCTTGTCGAGCCAATCCTGGCGGATCATGGCGGAATACCTTCCGTAGTCCACCATTCCCGGGATGTAATAAATCCGCCCTTGGCCGGTAGGATCATTGGCCTTGACGATATCCCACATATCCTGCGGAATGGCGTTCCACAGGTTCGGCGCATATTCAGGCAGCAGATCGGTCAGATCGGCAAGCGCACCGTTTTTCGCCAGGCTGTCCTCCAGACCCTGCTGGGGCAGGAACAGGTCCGGCATCTCGTTGGCGGCAATCTTCAGGTTCAGCTGGTTAAGATAATTTGTGCCCCCGTTCCACTCCACATACGGATGAATGACGCCGACGCCAAGCTTATCTTTGTAGAATTCGTACAGCTTGCTTCCCTTCTCTATCGGCTTGTAGCCGATATTGGTGCCCCAGACTTCGATGTCAACAATCTCATCCCCGCTGGCGGTCTGGTTCTGGTTCTGGTTCCCGTCCTGGCTCTGGCTCTGGTTAGCCGCGGCATTTCCGGAATTGTTGTTATTACCGCCGCAGCCGGTTACCGTTGTAATGGCAAGGGCACTCACTGCAAGCATCAAGCCGATCTTTTTAAATTTCATGTTCTTCCCCCTTAACAGACTATTTCGTGAATCCGCTTACAATAAAATGATATATTCAGCCCTACCTCTCTACAATTGGGCATTTTTAAGTTTAAACATGCTATTTTTAACATAAAAACCACTCCTGAAAGGAGTGGTTTGCCCGAAATTACCCACTGGGCAGATTCCGGCGGAATTCTCTGGGCTTGCAGCCTGTCAGCTTCTCGAACATTCTGGCAAAATGCTGGGTATCTGAATACCCGACCATCTGGCATACTTCATAGACCTTCAGGTCGGTATTCTCCAGCAGCTCCTTCGCCTTATCGATCCGTATCTGGGTCAGGAAATTGAGATAATTATCCCCCGTCTTCCGTTTGAACAGCTGGCTTAAATAATAGGGGCTGATAAAGAACCTCGCTGCCAGATCAGCCAGACTGATCTGCTCATTATAATGCTTGGAAACGTACGTCTTAATTTCAGAGATGATGTCTTTTTTCTGAGACAGATTATGCTCCTGCTTGAAATGAATAATCCCCCGGATGACCTGGATCATCCACTCCTCCAAATAATCCAGTGTCTGAAACCGCGAGATGCCCTCCAGCGACAGAATATGCCTGCCTACCCGCTCGTTCTGCTGCAGCTGCTGAAAGGAAAGCTTGCGGATGCTGGACAGCAGAATGCTCAGGCACCACTGCTGCAGCTCCGCCGGATTCATCCCCGGTTCAGCTGTCATCCCCCTGAACATTTCCCGGATAATGGCCACACATTCCTCTTCATTCATATTGTCCAGCGCCTCTTCCAGCCGGATGATCTGCTCTTCGGGAACCGGCTGGCTGCGGCGGGTTAGCTGCATAATTTCACTGTAGGAGATGACCGGGTCCCCTCCCTTGATCACCTTATAGCTCAGTGCATTCCGCGCCTCTTCGAAGGACTGGCTGATTCCCGAAGCCCGCTTATATACAGTACCGATACCAATACTGACAGGTAGCTCCAATTCACGGGCTAAAGCCTGCTTCAGGCCCTGCACCGCATGGAGCAGCCGCACGTAAGGAAGGGTACTGTTATGGGCAATTACTATGGCTATCTGCGGCCCGAAGTAGCGGAAGCGGTATACTTTGTGGTAATGCCTTAAGGTCAGGTCGATCTGCCGGAAGAGCGGCTGGAAGCCAATCTCCTTAAGCTTCTCGGTGCTGCCGCCGATATCAAGCAGAACCGAATTGAACCAGATGCCTGAGGTGGGGATTTGCGCTTCCCGCAGCAGCTCCTCCACCAGCTCTGTGTGTTCAGGTCCGATATCAATAATGTCACGCAGCGTCTCCTCCTGAATACGGCTGCTCACTTCGTGCTTCAATTCATCCAGCTTCTGCAGTCTCATCCTGTCAGCACGGATCGTCTCCATGACTTGGATCACGCTGCTGCGCAGCTCCTCCTCCTCAACCGGCTTGTTGATGTAGAATTGCACACCCAGCTTCATTCCTCTTCTAGCATACTCAAAATCAGCATACCCGCTTAACAGGATAAACTTTGTGTTAACACCGGCTTCATTTACCATTTTAATCATATCCAGACCATCCGCTATAGGCATCCGGATATCCGTAATCACAATATCAGGCTGCAGCCTCTGAATCAGGTCGACCCCTTCCAGCCCGTTGTATGCTGACCCGACAACCCTGCATTCCGGAAGATAGCGGCCGATAATCTTTTTAATGCCCTCCACAATGCCTTTCTCATCATCAATCAAAGCAATTCTCATTCCTGGTCCCTCCCGCTTCTTGGAATCAGGATTTCAATGGACGTTCCATCCTGTATTCCGGCAATAATCGTCAGATAATATCTGTCTCCGTAATGCAGCTTGATGCGTTCTGCGATATTTTGCAGGCCGAGCCCCTTCTCCGGCTGTTCATTCACATCCTCCAGCTTATACTTATGCAATTCTGCTCCGTCCAGGGCGGCAAGAAGCTGGGATCGCTTGTCCAGACTCATCCCGGCACCATCATCTGTTATCCGGAATAACATCTCTCCTTGCTCCGTCCAGCGGCCCTCAATGGTAATGGTCATGATCCGGCTATAGTCTTCAAATCCATGGTTGATGCTATTCTCAACGATCGGCTGGAAGACCAGAGGAATGATGCTGCAGTCCAGCATTTCATCAGGTAGGTTAAGCTCCAGCCGGAAGGAGTTATCGAACCGGATATTCTGCAGCTGCAGATAATTTGCTGTGTATTCCAGCTCATGCCTTACCGAATGGAGCCTGCCTTCTTTATTTAAGGTCAGCCGGAACATGCGTGCCAGAATTTTAATCATGTCTGCCGTCTCGTCATCATCTTTAACCAGTGCCTTCATCCGGATGGATTCCAGGGTATTGTAGAGCATATGGGGATTGATCTGATTCTGCAGCGCAATAAATTTGGCCTGCCGCTGTTTGATTTCCCCGATATATACGTCCTCGATCAACGTGCGGATAGTTATAATCATTTTGTTATAGCTGTGTACGAGGCTTCCGATCTCGTCACCCGTCTGCTCTTTCTCGATAGCGAGATATTGCCCGACCTCTGCCTGCTTCATGCTTCTGCGGAGTGCCTTGATCGGTCTCGTAATCGTATAGCTTAGACCGAAGGAGAAGAGAGTAATAATCAGACAGCTCATCAGAATGACGATGACAGTCATGCCCTTGATCTGATTAATTTTCTTCAGCAGCTTTGAGCGGGGAATTTCGGTCTTGATAAAGAGCTCTCCCTGCGATGTGCTGCTAAGCAGTACAATATGGTCCTTATCTTCCTTATCCTCGATATACTCCTGGCCAGAATCAAGAACCTGCTTCCAGGAGATTTTACCGCTGGCAGCATCAGAGTGGTACACAATCTGCTGCTGTAGATTCGTTATCACTACACTTATACCGTACTTGTCCCGGGCCAGAATGAATTCATGATCGAGCTGCAGCAATGTAAAAGGATCCAGATCTATCAGCAGCATCCCCGCATAGGCACCGTCAGAGCTGAACAGCACTCTGCCTGCAGTTACTACCGCTCCCTCCCCTTTATCCTCATAATAGGAACGGTCATGCAGTCCGGTAATAAAGAAGGTCTCACTGGAATTACGAAGCCTGGTGTACCACTTCTGGGCAAGCAGGGCATTCTCATTGATCTTATTGGTAGAATTACTGAACTGATATACGCTGTTATCCCTGCTGACCAGCATCACACTGCTCATTTCTGATTTGAGCAGGGCCACCCGCATCAGCAGCCGCTGCACCGCCAACCTTTGATCAATCAGTTCGTCAAAGGGCAAATTCCTGGCCTCACCGAGACTGTAAATTATATCGTTATCAACGAGAACGGATTTCGTAACTTCTTCATATTCTTTCAGAAATTCATTCAGAGTCGTGCGAATCTGCGACGTATACAGCGAGGCGAACTCCTCAGAGGAGTCCTCCAGCCCCCTGGCAGACTGCTGAAATATGAACGCGCTTACAAATAACAAGGGAATAACGCACACCAATACATAGCCCAGCATTAACTTATTTTGCAGTTTCATACTTCTTATTCTGACAACGAACTTTTGCATCCCGTGTTTGAGCATCATAGGTGACCTGCCTTCGTTATTGTTCCATCTATATCATAGGATGTAAGCATCCTTGAATTCCTCTACATGAACTATACTATTATCAGTATATAATTACATAGGGATTTTTAATTGTTTTCAAGGGTATTTACTGGAATTTCCCCGCCGTTTATAAAATACCTGAAGCCGGGCCCCTTTCGGACCCGGCTCATTTAGGCTTCTCCTATAATCCTTCAGACAGGGTGAACACTTCAAACAGATTCAGCGGCCTATCTTCCAATGGAACGTAGTCAAAATAATCAAAATGCGCTGGCGTTTCCGCATTCTTTCCGCTGCCGGCCGCATACATCGCAAAGAACGTGCCAGCAAAGCCGCCTGCGACCTCCTTAGTAAGGAATGCAACCTCGCCTTTTCCAATAACCTCAGCTGTTGTCCTGTCCGGATGCGCATAAGTAAACGTATACATAACTTCATTCGCCTGAATACCCAGGATAACTTCGGAGCCGTCATAATCCACTTCCGCTGCAATCTGCATAAAGCTGCCCATCCGGCGTCTGAATATTAATTTGGGTACTCCGTCCTTCAGTGTCTTGGCAATCTCATAATGGAATTTTTCATTCATGAATACGGTAAGCCCGGCTTCCTCGCCATCTTCGGGCAAGAACTCCAGCTTAGTACGGATTTCACAGTTTTTATGCTGCTGCCTGCGGCCAACGAATGCGGGTGAGCCCTTTTCACTAAGGCTGCAAACCCGCCCCTTCAACGTCAGATAACCCGTACGTTCCTTCAAGGACCACGAATCCGGCTCCGGATTACGGTAAAAGTTCCATACCGGACCGAGCATTTCGGTATCAAAATCCTCTCTGTGTTCCCAGGCCGCTGGTTCCCCGAGCGGCAGAGTGCCGGCATCATACTCCAACTCGGCCAACCCATGATTCCCTGCGACTGGCCAGCCTTCTTCGTTCCAGGAGACCGGTGCCAGATTCGTCTCACGGCCCAGGATATGGCGTTTAGCATTGCCGACCGGCCTAATGCCCAGAAAGACGCACCACCAGCTGCCATCCTTTGCCTGCACCAGATCAGCATGTCCCGTTGCCTGAATAGGTTTGGACGTACTCCGGTTCGAGAGGATTGGATTAGCCGGATTGGATTCGAACGGCCCATACGGATTACGGCTCCTGGAAATTGTCTCCATATGCCCGTATTCAGTACCGCCCTCTGCTGCCATTAAATAATACCAGCCGTTAATCCGGTATAAGTGCGGACCTTCAGGATGGCTCCCGCCCGTCCCTTCCCAGATCATTCTTCTGGCACTCAATAGCTTCCCGTCTGCTATATCCAGCTCCGCCTGATAGATCCCCGTCTTCTCACCCATAAAGTCAGATGTACCTGTTATATACACCTTCCCGTCTTCATCGAAGAATAAGGAGGGATCAACACCTCCCCAGCCGTCAAGGAAGATCGGTTCAGACCAGGGTCCTTGCGGATTTTCCGCCCAGACATAGAGGCTCTTCTGTATGGAAATATTTGTAGTGATCACATAAAACAAGCCTTCATGATACCGGATCGTGGGTGCATATATTCCCTGAGACCATCCCGGAGGGAGTGAGCCCTGAAGCTGAAGCTGGCTGTCACGGGTTAACACATGCCCGAGCTGCCGCCAGTTCACCAAATCCTTGCTGTGAAAGACAGGGATGCCCGGAAAATAATCGAATGAGCTCGTAACCAGATAATAATCGTCTTCTACTCTGCAGACACTCGGGTCAGGATGGAAGCCGGGAATAACCGGATTGCTAAACGTCGTCTTCATGATCACACTCACCTCTGGATTATTGTAGAATTTCCGGATGCTCCCACTTGGTAGGTGTAAGCTTTCCAGCACCAGCACCTGCGTCAACAGGAATCGCCGCACCACTTATATAACGTGCCAGGTCAGAGGCCAGGAATAGGGCCAAATGGGCAATTTCCCGCGGATCTCCAAGCTTCCCGTTTGGAGAGATAATTGTGGCAAATTCCTGTATCACTTCTTCAGGCGCCTGCCCCCAGATCGAGGTTCGGAAGGTTCCCGGGCAGATGGCATTTACAGTGATGTTATAAGGCGCATAGTCGAGAGCTGCGCTCTTGGTCAAGCCCACTACGCCATGCTTGGATGAAGTATAGAGCCCCATGGAGCTGTTGCCCAATATTCCGGCCAGTGAGGCAATGTTCACGATAAAGCCGCCGGATGATTTCGACCGCAGAATAGCCTCCACCCCATACTTCATGCCCAGGAAGACACCCTTCAGATCCACAGAGGTTATCCGGTCAAATTCCTCAGCCGAATATTCATGAAGCGGACGGTTAGGAGCCGCAATGCCGGCATTATTAACCAGGCCATCCAAGCGGCCATAGGTTGCAACCGCATAATCGATCATTCCCGTAATCTCCTGTTCGCTGCTGACATCGGCCTGGAAGAAAGAAGCCTCCCCGCCCCGTGCCTTGATCTGTTCTACAGCTTGCTGCCCTTTCCCGCTATTGATGTCTGTGACGACAACCCTTATTCCATTCTCTGCATAGCATTGGGCAATAGCCTCACCCAATCCGTCGGCGGCGCCTGTTACGATAACCACCTTTCCCTTAACACTTGAGAAATCCGTCATCTTTTCTTCCCCTTTCATATTAAATCTGGGCAGCTTGGCGCCTCGCCTCAAGCTCTTCCTGAATTTCGGCCATACGGTCCTTATCCAGCTCATAGAACTTCATTGCAATCAGGGAGATGATCCACGCGAGCAGCATCACTCCGCTGGCGAGGAACATTGTCATCCAGAAAATTTTACCTGAGTATGGTGTATCCACATCAGGAAATGCCGTTCTGAAGCCGATAAACGCAAGCATGATGCCGACAAAGGTCTGCTGCAGGGAAGACACCCCTTTATCAATGAATGCGTATACAGAAGAAATCAGCCCAGGGGCATAATGATTGGATTTGTACGCGCTGTAATCAATGACATCGGCCAGCATCGGCATCATCAGGCCTGAACCTACATACCGTACAGCTCCGCCAACCAGATACAGTACCATGAAGCTGATGGTCATAAAGCCCATATTATCTAGCCGGATCTGAGTGGGATCACCCAGCCACAGCAGCAGCAATAGAAGGCTGTAGCTGATGACGCAGGCCCAGGTGGCAATCACGAACCCTTTTTTCGAGCCGAATCTCATGGAGTAGCGGATTCCGAACACCAGCACTAATATATTCGGAATCATACCTATGGCGTTTGTCGTTCCCATCAGGCTGTAGTTTCCGATAACAATGCCGAACAACATGACATTCACAATCTGATTTCCGGCGATTTGTAGGCTGAGCTTGTCGATCGAGGCAGCGATGACATACATCTGCAGCGGCCGGTTGCTTTTGAACAGGGGCCAAATTTCTTTTAATTTGATGGCTTCCGTTTTTTGGCCTGTGCCGTAGTTTTCACTGCGGTCCTTGGAGGCAATTCCGATAATGGCGAGAGTATAGGCAATACCCGCAATGATTACTGTTGAGATCGTCATTTCCTGAAAAAGCTCGACATTCGTATAACCGCCATATTTGCCGGTCAAATATAATGACAGGTACACGGAGGCGCCTGTGTAGAAAATCATCGTGTAGATCATGGTCAGCCCGCCGAACAGAGGCCGTTGCTCCGGATCGTTCGTAATAACGGCATTCCCGATATTGAGTGAAATCTGGGACAGCGCATAGCCGATAATAAATACAAAATACAGGACTATAAAATAAACAAGCTTCAAAGCCTCAGGAACAAGATGGTTTGTAAAAAACAACAGAAGAGTCGAAGCAGCCATCAGAACATACGCGATAGCCAGAGCAGGTCTGACCTTTCCGAATCTCCCGTTGGTTTTGTCCAGCAGAATCCCCATAACCGGGTCCGTAACAGCATCCATAACCCTTGAACCGGTAATAATCAGTGAAGCAACCACCGTGCCCAATCCGACAATACCAGCAGCATAATAGGATACAAGGCCCATCAGGAACATAAAGGCATTATGGCCGAAGCCGCCGACCGGATAGATAGCCATCTGCCAAGACTTTGCACGGCGGTATTTTCTGTCTCTCTCCGCTTTACTGGCAGCCTTTTGTTCTTTGATTACATTTCTGTTTGCAATCTGCCCCACACTTTACACACCCTTTCAAAATTCCGAATCATTTGCGCGGTAATCCAAGCCAGTAATCACTCCCGGGTATTTCACGTCCTGGTTACGAAGTTAATGATAACGCTTTCTTTTTATAGTTTATGGTACTTTAGTCGTTTTTTTGGTGTTGTTATGATTAAATTTTACTACATTTATAATCACGACATAAAACAGCCGGCCCCTATACACCATAGAGGCCGGCTGTTCCTTTTAAAGTCCTATAAACGGATTAATATTGTCCCCTTATTTTTACCTCTCCCATAATTCCGGTAGGCTGCAGAAACGGAGCTTTGATAAAAGCAGCAAAGACACTTCCCTGATTCAGCGGCGAGAAATACTGCTCACGCTCCAGCGTGGTGGCTACCTCAATCCGGACTGTATTTTCCCCTAAATTTAACAACTTGCTGATATCAAATCTAAATGGCGGAGCAACCTGAATTCCCGCTGACTGATCATTTATGAATACTTCTACGCCTTCAAAAGCATCCTCAATAACCAGTACTGCCCGGTTCCATGCCGGAACGGATACCTCATTCTCATAGCGGATAAAACCGGAGAACTCAGGATATTTCAATCCTATACTGGTGAACCCGGATATGGCCTGTTCATCATGGAAATGGGGATACTCCACAGAAGACGCCAGGCTCATGGTCCAGCCCTCCTTCAGAACCAGCTCCTCATCCGAAGACATTGGTGCGGTGATCCCTGTAGCCCCGGCATGGTCAAATACAATAACTACACTTTGATACGGCGGTATTTCTAATTGAAGTGCAGTTCCCCCGTCTACCGGATCCGCCTGCACTTCATGCAGGGTATTGTTCCAGACATCATAACCGTACACAGCGCCTTGGGTTGGGACGGTTACCGTTCCGCGGAACGTCTCAGCCATATTCTCGTTAGTGAACAGATAGAGATCGCTCTGTTCCCGGTAATGCAGATAACGCAGCATCGGAAAAGCCGGCTCCACTGCCAGCTCTGCAGCAGCGTGTGTCTGCAGCTCTCCAGTAAGCGCCTCTAACGCAACCACCTTACATCCTGACAGCCCAGCAAGCAATTCCTGCTCTCCATCAAGAATCCCGCTTGGCAGGCCATCAATGAAGAGAACAAGGCAGCCTGCCTGCTGAAGCTCCAGAATTGCCTTGGCTGTACTTGCTGTAATGTACTCCGAATATGGAATAATCACTGCTTTGTATTCCTGATTATTGACCTGAAGAATATCCGCAAGCCGGGTGTTGAACCTGTCCTGTTCCACAAATACATCGGATGGGATAATGTCAAAATCAATCTGATGGTCCATCAGGACATGGGCTGGCTTCTGGCTCAGCATATAATTCCCCGCCCACTCTGCCTCCGCATGATACAGAATAGCTGCCGGAGTCACACGTTTACCGTCACTGATCAGGGCACACATCCGGTTCAAGTATCTCATCAGGGCACCGAAATGGCGAAACTGCGGATCATGGCCGTTCGCATAGAAATGCGGGGGACAATCAGGGTCCGGATAAGGCTTGGCAGAAAAGGCATGCGGCACATAATGATTCACGCCCCTGACCAGGAAATGATCCACAAGATATTTCATCATGCGGACACCTTCGCCCCAGCCGTATGCGCCGAAAATCTCGCACATGGTACGCCCCTTTTTGACCGGATCAATAGCCGCAAAAGAGCTGCCCAGCTTCCCGAGAAGATAATGGAAGAATTCCCCGTCCCGCTCCCCGATGACCGTTCTTTTCGGGTAAAGCTCGCCGCCTGGCATCACCTGACCGCCGATATCATCAATACCGGACATATGCTGGCCGGACAGCCCGCGGAAGAAATGACCCAGACTGGAGCCGGGTCTTGCATGCATGTTATTATCTTCAATTAAATGGCCGATGTACTCTACATTCCGCTTCGTACACCATTCCCCGATCTGCCTGGAGAAATTCTCTTCCACGAGCCGTGTGATGATATCCATGTACACATAACGGACCTCTGCAGTCAGATCCGGACGATTGCCTGACTCCCAGAGCAGCGGCAATCGGGATCTCCAGTTCTCTCCAAGCCGGGCAAGCAGCTGTACCTCCACCTCAACGCTCCACGGAAGATCCTGCTCTGCGCCAATCGGCTTATTATCATTCATCTTCCCGTTACCAAGCTCCGGTTCATCGGAGAAGAAGCCGGCTATGGTATTTCCGAACTCTGCCTGATAACGCGCGTAATGCGGCTCGTATACAGCTTCAATCAGTTTGCCTGCGCTGATCTTATCCAGCATGTTGATATAGCCGTCCCGGCTCCCTGCATTCCGGGTCAGATAATTCACATATACGGTCCATTTGCCTTCCGGAACATCCCATACCAGCTCCCCGTCTTTTACCATGTGTGTAATATCGGTTAATGTTGCCGTATCGAAGCCCTGATCCACACGTGCTGCACATACACTTAACAGTGTGTCATCCTCAAATTTCCTTTTTTCCTTCTTCGCCCGCATCGAAAACATGCTGACTTCAAACGGGTTTTTGACGTATTTAGCATGCTTGGCCACGTTCAGCTGGGCTGACTTTACAGGTCCCGTTACTTCAATAGACGAGTAATAAAGAAATTGCCGGCACAATTCAGCAGGAGCCTGCTCCAGCGTGCCATTGGCATATCCCGTAGGAAAATGGCTATCATCCAGTATCCAGACCTTCATCCCCCGCTGTTTCGCTTCATCGATAATAATGTCCAGATCCTGCCACCACCGGGGTCCGCAAAAGTCTGGGTGAGGCCTGCTCTCTATACAAACCGCGCCGATGCCGGCTGAATGAATCGCCTCCATATATTCTCTGAGGATTTCCTCCTCTTCCCCGTGCAGCCATAGAAAAGGGAAGATGTAGTTTTCTCCTTCCGCCTGAAGCAGACGCTCAATTTTTGTATTCATAGGAAGCTACCTGACCTTTCCTGCCTGCTTTTTAATTTTGATCAACTCTTGATTCAATTTGTTTATCGCCCGTTTGTTGAACAATAGACTATCGTTATCCATCGCGGCCAGTGCATCGACTTTGAAATTCTCCATCATGCCATACATGGGAATCTGGGTCAGATCACCCAGTACACGGATTACTACCGATTTCGCTGCTTCATCGGCCATTAGATCCTGCAGCGTATCGCCAGAGGAATAGACCCCCTCCGGTATCTCCACCTCAACCCATGGCTCATTGTCATCATGCTCAGGCAGGGTGAACCAGTTAGCAACCATTTCCCCTTTATCCTCGGCAGGCGCGGAGTAGCAAGGGTTCACTGCCGCAACTTTTTTAAACACGGTCTGATCGGTAAAAGAGCCTGTTTCATCTTCTGCTACAACCTCAATTTGAGTATACCCTTCCCCCAAAGCGACACTTTTGAACACCAGAACTCGATCAGATCCGGACAATGTTACGGTCTTCACACCATTAACGAAAAGCGATACTGACTTGCAGTTGGTGTATACCTTCAAATCGATGCTGTTGCCTGCACGCTCCAAATGCCGTTTCCCGGCAATATGAACGAAGGGAGTCGTGGACCAGTGTGCTTTATACATATAGAAAGCATCCTTCTTCACTTTGCGGTCATAGGTAACCAGCCCTTTGTTGTTACGCCCTTTCACTCCACCCTCATCCCGGACATTGGCCCCGAAATCGAACATATTCCACACATACGTAGCCCACAGGAACGGACGCTGCTCAAAAATCTTCCATACCTGCTCGTGGTAAAGCGCATGGTATTCCTCGGTGTAATCCTTCACTACTGGCTGATCGGTGTGATATTCGATGATCCCTTCAGCACCGTACTCGGAGATACACAGGCTGGTATCAGGGTTGATCTCATGAAACCGATCAATCCACGGGCCGAATTCCTCTGCTTTCCCGTTATACCAGCCATAATATTTGTTATAGCCGATTACATCCGTAATATAGTTGTACTCATCCTTGTCGTCGACAATAAACATGTTGGCCATCGTAGTCAGGCGGGTCGGATCCTCTTGCCTGGTCAATTCATGAAGCTCACGGACGACCTTACGGACCTGTTCAACATTCTTGCTGCCGATCTGGATTTCATTCTGGATGCCCCAGAACAGCACCGAAGGATGGTTGTAATTCTGACGGATCAGCTCGGTCATCTGGGACTTGGCATTTTCACCGGACAGATCGCTTTCCGACATCCGGGTAATAAATGGAATCTCCGCCCAAACGACCATTCCCGCACGGTCACATAAATCATAGAAATACTGGTCGTGCTGGTAGTGCGCCAGACGAATGGAGTTGGCTCCGATTTCTTGTATCAGCGCCATATCTTCATCATGCTCGCAGGCTGTAATGGCCCAGCCCCTATCCTTACGGTCCTGATGCCGTGCCACACCGTGCAGCCGTACCGCTCTGCCGTTCAGGTACAGCCCCCGGTCTGGATCAACGTGGAAATAGCGTACGCCGAAGGGGATAACGGCCTCGTCCACTGTATCGTTATAGCGCTGCAGGGTTACTCTCGCCTTGTAAAGATGTGCATCAGGAGCGGCCTCCCACAGCAGCGGATTCTTAATGGTTAACGCCAAATCCACAGCCGCCGTGTCTCCGGCAGCCAGATTCACCTCGGCACCTGAAATGCCGGCAATCTTCCCTGTCTGATCCAACAGCTCGATCCACAGTCTAACCTTGCTCTCTTCTGCGTAAGCATTGGTGATCCGGGTACGGACCTTCAACCTGGCTGAATCACCAGTCACTTCTTCCTGAATAATATAGACTCCCGGTGAACCCTGATCCATTAAATCGATATGCACCGGATTTACGACGATAAGATTCACATCCCGGTAAATCCCCCCAAAGAAGGTGAAATCGGCGCGCAGCGGATACACATCCTCAATTGCTGAATTGTCCACCTTAACAGCCAGCACATTGGGGCCGCCGAACTGGAAATGCTCCGTCAGATCAAACCGGAAGGTGGAATAGCCGCCGCGGTGCTGGCCAATATACCGGCCGTTCAAGTAAATATCGGCCACACTGTTGGCTCCCTGGAATTCGATATACACCCGGTTGTTCCGGTCTGCTTCGGACAAGGTCAGAGCCTTACGGTACCAGCAAGCCCTCCGGTCATATTCATTTCCGTTTGCTCCATCAATCGCATTCCAGGTATGCGGCAGTGTGACCGTTTCCCAGTCGAGATCGCTGTAAGCAGGCTCTTTGGCTTCTATAACATCCTGTTTTGAGAATTTCCACACCGCATTCAAATTCAACACTTTCCGCATCGAAGCATCTCCTTTATCTAGAGCAAATCTTTCATCTTATCGGCAATCAGTCCGGCGGCCCGCTTAGGATTCAGACGGTACAGCTTATCCATCAGCCGGGAATCCTTGCCTGCGAGCACCCGGACCCGGTCCTGTTCGATGCCGTTAACAATAATTTCTGCAGCTTTTTTGGGCGTTAACAACTGGGCAACCTGCTTCTGGTTCATTTCTTTGTTCTCCGTCTGGTCCAGCCCGGAATTCTTCATAATATTGGTACTGACACCGCCGGGAAATACAACCGTAACCTTTACACGGGTATTCTTAAGCTCTGAATGCAGTCCCTCTGTCAGCAGCTTCACTGCCGCCTTCGATGCGCCATAGATGGTCTGACCCGGAACCGGGAGGAATCCTCCCATACTCGATATGTTGGTAATATGGGCCGCAGGTCTTGTTAACAGATGCGGCAGAAATGCCTTGACCATGAAAAGCGTCCCGTAGAAATTGATATCCATCACTTGCTTGATTTTGTGATATCCCAACTCATTCACAGGTACAAATGGATGGATGATACCTGCGTTATTAATGATTCCATCTACTGTTCCATGATGATTGATCACTTGCTCTGGAAGGGACTCCACAGCCTCACAATCTGTCAGATTTACGATATGTGCTGATAGTCTGCCGCCTGCGTCTCCAGACTGATTCCTTGTTTCTTCTAATGCTTCTTTGCTTATGTCAACGGCAGCAACTCGGGCACCTTTGGAGAGCAGATTAAGCACTAGTTCCCTGCCAATTCCGCCTCCGGCTCCGGTAACAACAATTACTTTGTCTGCAACCTTCATCCTTCTAATCCGCCTACGCTGATCGTTCCCAATACGGACAGACTCTCCTTCGGATGCCGCGTCTGGGTAGACCGGTCCACCGCAATTAATCCAAACGTCTGGTCATAACCTAATTGCCATTCAAAATTATCCAGCAGTGACCAATAAGTATATCCAATGACCGGGATGCCTTTCTCAATGCGCCGGTACACTCCATTTAGAGCTTGCTTAATAAACTCAACTCTCTCTTCATCGTTGTCCGTAGACAGGCCGTTCTCGGTAATGAAGATGGGCTTGCTCCAGTGCAAGGCAACGAAATCCAGCACATTGCCCAGCGCCGCAGGATAATTTTCGTAGCCCATTTTCGTCAACCTTGCTGTATCATCCGGGGGAACAACGCCCTCTGGACCGTGAATTTTACGCGAGTAATTTTGCACCCCGAGGAAATCATCCTCCTGCAGGAACGGCAGATAATCCAGCAGATCCTCCTGCTGCTCCTTGCGTACAGACACCTCTCCTCCCGGCAATGCCTGATGGTCATAGAGTGAGAAGGTGATACCCACCTGAATTGCCGGATGAAGCTCCTTGATAATGCTTCGCGCGGTCTCATGGCATTTCATAATAATGAGTTCCCCCTGCTTAGACCTTGGAGCGAGGAAAGGCTGCACTTTACTTGGATCGATTCCGAAGGTTTCACCAAGCTCCCGGTAATAATGTTCCATCCGGGTTCCCATATCCACATTCAGACCCACCTGAACGTCGGCAGTATCCTTCTTCTTGTGTGTGCCTGCACTCATCATCCGCTTCATAATCTTGGTAATCTGCTTGCCCATATTGGCTTCGTTAATGGTACAAATATAGGGAATAAGCTGGCCCAGCCGAGAAACAACATACCTGCAGTACTTGCCAAAGGATTCGATTGTTGCCTCGCTCTCCCAGCCCCCTTCGGAAATGAGCCATTTAGGCGAGGAAAAATGATGAAGTGTCACAACCGGTGTTATGCTGTGCCGGTGACAGAAATTCAGAACGTTTCTGTAGTGCTCAATTTCTTGTTCATTAAATTCACCTTTCACCGGCTCGATTCTGGCCCATTCGATAGAAAAACGGTAGGTGTTACAGCCTGCATTCCGGAGCAGCAGAATATCTTCTTCGTACCGGTGATAATGATCCACTGCATCCAATGAAGGCTCCTTATATACGGAGTTAGGTACATGCTCCATCGCCCAAAAATCACTATAGATATTGTGTCCTTCCACTTGATGGGCAGCTGTTGCCGCTCCTATCATAAAATCTGCCGGAAATTTACTCATGTTTTCTGTCCACCCTTTCTGATCAGCATCCAATGAAACCGTTATCATAAATACAAATCACCTTACTGCTAAAAGGATACCACTGCCTAAAAAAACATTATGGTATTTTAGTACTTTTTTTTGTAGCATATAAGCAAGAAGTTTGCTCCTGATGAAAGGGGATCAGCATGAACTCTAACCTGGAGAAGAACCTGAAATTATGTGACCTTGTTGCCGGTACATTTGATTTGCATGTGTTCTACATTGATCCGGCCGGTAAAATTATCTATGAATCGCCCAATAACCAATTATTGAACCCGCTGTATGAGAACCAGAAGCAGAGCTTATTTACTCGGTTGAATTTCTACGCAAGCAAGCCTTATGATTTTCCGCTTATCCAGAAGTCGGCCTTCTCCGAAAAGTTTATCTTAATCAGTGTCTTCAACAATCAGGCCTTTGAAGGCACCGTGTTAATTGGCCCGACGGTTGCTTATTCTTTATCGAGTGACCGGGTAAACGGCATCATCCATGATTCGCTTGGATTCTTTTTCCGGGATAAGGTGATCCAGTATTACAACTCCATCCCCGTCGTTCCCCATGAGAGGTTAATACAGTTGAGTTCGCTGGTCTTCCACCTGTTTAATCAGGTCTATATTGCTCCAGAAACGGTATGGGAGAGAAACGGTGAACTGGCGGAGCCCTATGAAAGGATGGAGAAAAGTGATTTAATCGTCTCCCAAAACCTGCAGGCGAACACCTATCATGAACGGTTATTTGAGAAGAAAATGCTCGAAATAATCAAAGAAGGACGCGTTGAGGAATTAACCCAGCTCCCCACTTTAAAAGAAGAGGAGGTAGCCAGCGTTTTGTCGAAAACCAGCTATTTCCGTTCAAATAAAAACCACATCATCACCCTCATCACCTTAGTCTCCAGAGCTGCCATTGACGGCGGCCTGCATGAAGAAGTCGCTTTCAGTTTGCATGACCGCTTTATCCAGCAGTTAGAAGAAGCGAATACACTTGAGGGCATCCGGGAGCTGGCCAAAGAAGTGCTCTATACTTATGCGGAGAAGGTTCAGCAGGTCAAAAATGAACGCTATTCCAAAACGGTCACGACCTGTAAAGATTATATTTACAAACATATCTATGAGAACATCAGCCACGATGATATTGCCCGCAAAGTTGACCTCAGCCCAAAATATCTTTCCTCCTTATTTAAAAAGGAGGTCGGGATCACCGTGAGCGAATACATTCAGAACACTAAAATTAATGAAGCAAAAAAATTGCTTGCCCTAAGCAAAACGCCCATTTCTGAAATTTGTACGCTGCTGAACTTCAACGACCAGAGCTATTTCACCAAAGTATTTAAAAAGGTAAGCGGAGTCACGCCCATGTATTACAGGGAACGGCATCATCTTCTAGACAGGAAGTAAGGCGGGACAATGGGGCCGGAACTCAATTCACTTGAGATCCTGGCCTATCGCAGATTCGGGCTTACCATGAAGGAACAGCGACTCAGCCCCTCGTAGCAGTATGCTTGTTTGCTTCCATAAAAAGAGCTGTTAACTCTAAATTCAGTCAGCAGCTCTCTTTCTTATATGGTGTTGTGCGTGACATGTTTTGTCATAGCTGCTAGATAAACAGCAGGAGCGCCACACAGCCGGCCCCGAGTGTTGTAATAATTAAGACCACGGTTCTGCCGCTTGAATCAAACAAACGTCCAATGAGCAGCACTGCGAATCCGGGATCAAGGCCAGCGACCAACGTACCCAGCTGATTTAGGTTCATGCTCCTCATGTAATGCTCCTCCTCGAGCCATTTATGACACGCCCTCCAACTCCGGGTGCATCTTCTTCACGGCACGGAAAGCATCATCGGCCACTTCCAGCGTAAAGGCGATGTCCTCCTCTGTCAGCGCCGCATTAATAAAGTGGTTATGGTGGTTGGTAAAGAAGACACCACGCTGAACGCAGGCGGCGATCCACTCCTGATGCAGTACCTGACTCGGATCATTGGCAATCCGCATGTACCACATCGGCAGCTCGCCGCTGATCCGCAGATCGATACCGTGCCCGGCGGCGACACCAGCCAGGCCGCTGGTCAGTTTGCTGCCGAGTTCCTGAAGCCGCTGAGGCGCCTGAATCGCCTTCAGCTTATTCAGCGTAGCGATCCCGGCGGCAAAGGGAACAGCCGAGAACCAGTAGCTACCCGTATAGAATACCGATGAAGCGGCACTTTTCAGCTCATCCTTGCCGCATAGGGCAGAGACGTTGTAGCCATTGGCCAGTGCCTTGCAGAAGCAGATCAGATCCGCCTCGAAGCCGTAATGATGATCCGAGCCGGCAAGATCCAGCCGGAAGCCGCAGCGCACATCGTCAATGATCAGCACAATGCCGTGTCTCGTGCAGAGTGAGCGCACCTTTTGCCAATATTCCTGCTCCGGAAGCTGGTTATCGACAAAATTTCCCTGGAAATACGGGCTGGCGATAAAGCAGGCAATTTGTCCCGGATAAGCGCTGATCAGCGCTTCCAGCTGTCCGATATTGTTCCAGTCCACATAGAGGTTATTCGCAATCTCCTCGGGCGCGATGCCGGAATTCCCCGCAAGCTTCGTCCATGCAGCTACACCGTGATACCCCTTATTTACGAGCACCGCTTTGTTCCTTCCTGTGGCGGCACGCGCAATCATGAGCGCAAAGCTTGTAACATCCCCGCCATTTTTAGCGAAAAACGCCCAGTCGGCACTATGTACGGTATCCACCAGCAGCTCGGCGAATTCAACCATTTTCACCGAAGGTAAGGTCACACAATCCCCCAGTTCCCCCTGCGCTCTCGCTGCCTGGTCCACATCGTCGTCACGGTAGCCGAGGATGTTGGGACCGTAAGCACACATATAATCAATGAACCGGTTGCCGTCCACATCCCAGAAATAAGCCCCCTTGGCTTCCCTGGCGAAGAACGGAAATGCGCTCGGCGGAATCATGCTGCCCTCAACAGGCCCAAGATGTCCATAGACCCCGGCCGGAATGACCTTCATCGCACGTTCGAATAGCAATCTGCTGTTAGTATATTTATTAGGTTCCATCTATCGATTCCTCATTTCCTCCGGGTCTGAATTACACGAACTGCGGGACTTTAGCCAAAATATCATTCATATGCTGAATCATTGGCAGCATTCCTTTAAGCTTCAGCCTCTCGGTAACAATCAGCTCATGAACATCCGCCTTCTCGCTAAGGACATCATTCGCAGACTGGACGGTATCAAATACCATGTAGGCACTTGGAACCGCCGGAGCGCTCTTCATCGCCTGAAGCCGACCCTTCATGGCGTGCAGGAATACCTGCTGTCCGCTCTCCTCAATAGAGATCGATATGACACCGTCCGGTATTCTCGCCGCAATCCGCCGCCCGATCTCATCATAGTTCCCGATACAGGCCACGGCATAAGCTGCCGTATTCAGCAGCAGCCGGGTATGGATGGCGAAATAGTCAGCGTCTTTCAGCAGCCCTCCGTCCGGCTTCAAATAATATTCCAGCCTTTGGGTCAGCTTCGTGAAGTCAGTGGTCAGGAATCCCAGCCTGGACAATCCGCGCAGCGGTATAGGATTCGACTTCCCTTCAATCATCTTGTTGAAATGCTCCGGAGAACGGAAATACAGCACAATGGATGAAGCACCGGCCGGTTCTTGCATAGTAACGTCCCCGCCCGCAATAATCAGGTCCGCCGCAGGTCCACCCCGTATTTTGAACCGGATGGTATTCCGCTTCCCTTGTATCAGGGCAATTGAAGCAGGGTCCAGACGGCATAATTCCTCCAGATTCCTGAGAACGGCATACAGATTCACTGCCGCTTTGGTCCCATGGACCGACGCTTTTGCAGATTCAATCACAGGCATCGTTGAACTCCCTTCCTCTCTTGAAATGAAAACTTCTCCTCCTATAAAGAGGTATCGAACAGGCCCCAATCAGGGATTTGGGTGAATACTTTGGTCCTTACTGTCAGATACAGCAGCCCGGCGGCAAACCAGATTCCTCCCACCAGAAAAGCCTGAGGGCTCAGACTGGTAAGCAGCCAGATATTGCTCCCAATTCCGATGACGGGCAGAAGCAGATAGAGCAGCACTGCCTTGGGCGTACGAAGCCTTCTTTTGACAAAGTAATGAAGAATCACGCACAGGTTCACAAACGCAAAAGCCACAAAAGCCCCTAAATTAATCAGCGAGGCCAGGGTAACCAGATCAAAGATCATACAGGCTGCTACCGTCAGCACACCGATAAAGACAATGCCGCCCACCGGTGTGCCATACCGCGGATGCGTGTAACAGAACAGCTTCTCCGGAAACACACGGTCCCTGCCCATGACAAACAGCAGACGGGAAATTCCGGCCTGCTGTGACACAATAAGCGTAAAAACCGAAGCAGCTGTCACCAGCATGAACAAGGTTTCGAAGAGCGGACCGCCCAGGTATTCCACCAGCTCCACAGCTGCGGTATCACTGCTGATGAAGCTTCGCCCCTGGTAGGCAAGCACGCCGAAATAGGCGATCAGGATAAACACAATTCCGTTCAGTATCGTCACAAAGATCAGGGTCCGGGGAATCGTCCGCTCCGGTTCAACCGATTCCTCGGCAATCGTCGTAACAGCATCAAAGCCGAGAAAGGATTGGCAGACCAGCGCGGTACCGGCAATGACGCTGAGCATGGAGAAGTCTGGATTCCAGAATGGGGCTGAGGAGAGTAAGGAATGGCCCGGAGAGGGGGACACGAGGGCATAAATACATGTTCCGAAGAAAATAGCGATGAGTACAAACTGCAGCCCCACCATGATCCGGTTAACCTTAATGGCCATTTGCAGGCCCCGGATATTAATGAAGGTGCTTAATGCGATGAACAGCGCAACCCATACCACCACAGGAATTACCGGCAGCATCTCATGCAGGGCCAGACCCAGGAACAGCACGGACAGCATCGGGACAAAAGCATAGTCCAGCAGCAGCATCCAGCCCACCAGAAATCCCGCTAGCGGATGGACGGACTTCTGGACATAGCCGTATGCGGAACCGGAGGTCGGATACACCTTGACCATTCTGCCATAGCTGTAAGCCGTAATGAGCATCACCAGAAAAGCAAGCAAGTAAGCTGCGGGCAGCAGCCCTTTGGAGAGCTCATTAGCCACACCATAGGTCCCAAAGATAGCGATGGGCGCCATCAGGGAAATCCCGAAAATCACTTGCCTGCCTTGCGTCATCACTCTGGCAGGAACATGTAAGACTCCCTCCGTTTTTTGCAATTAGCATTCCTCCCATTCTTAGAAATTGATTTTATTATGTAATATTACATTACACAATATCTATATTCTAGGGCGATTCATGCTGTAACCCTACTTTAAATGCAAAACAGTAAAATGTAAATGTTAATTAACATCCCACAATGTATCGGGGCACTACACAGAAAAAGCCTCAATATCCACCTGTACATGGATAATGAGGCAGCCTGAAATCCTGCTCAACTCAGATGAGGATCCTTGAATAGACTCTTGTTTTACTCGGCCCATTCCTGTGATATCCGGTTCATCCGCTCCGCAACCGACTGGGCATATGTGTGTAAGTCAAAGGATTTCAGCATATTTACATAAGCCTGAACATTTTTGTGATTGAACGGGTCCTTCGCACAGAGCTTTTCATAGTACTCCATACTCCGGTAATGATCCCCTTGCCCGGCGAAATATTCGGCGAGCGTGCTCAGGATATGCAGATATTTGATCCGCAGCCGTTCACGTTCCGTTTCAATGAAGGCTTCGTATCTGTATTCCTCCAGCAAATCGCCCTTATATAGCTGTTCCGCACGGATGAGCTCCTGAATATCGCTGGTTTCACGGCTTACTTCCAAAAAAGCGGCAAGGTCCAAATCCACAAGTGTGGTGTTCAGCGAGTAAAGTCCGTCGATATTTTTAATATACCGGGAATTGCGCCCCGGGTTGCCGCCCGGCTCCAGGGTGCTTCTAAGGACGGATAAGGCAACATACAGCTGATTCTGCGCCGGGCCGAGCAGCTGATCCTTGAAAAGCTCCTCAATAATCATATCCTGCGGCGTTCTTGCCTTATGATTCACTATCAGGAACAGCAGCAGCCTTAAGCTGGCTTTCCTGCGTACCACAACAGGCTGATGATTGAAGCTGATGGTGAGCGGACCCAGCACCCCGATTTGCAGCAGCGGCGCGGCTTCTTCTTCAATAACTATGGCCGCCTTAGCCTGCTGTTCCTGTTGATAGCGGCTCACAATGAAGGGATATCCGTTCTTCTCACATACCTCGCTGAGCTCCAGCCACTTCAGCCTGGCTGCCTCAGATGCCTGCTTCCGCAGTAGCAGAGAATATTGTGCGGATACAACATGTGCAAACAGGAATTTGAACGGATGCAGCACCTGATAAGCGGTATCAAGGCAAGGTCCCGCTTCCTGCAGACGGCCGGCGCTCACATAGGCCCGGGCGAGATAGATATTGGACAGACCGATGTCCCGGTCAAAGCCGAAGTCCTCGGCAAGCTGGACTGTTCTCTGTGCCCATTCTACCGCCAGTGGAACATCATGAAGCAGATTATAGAGCTTGCATCTGCTGCAATACAGGAAGAACAGAAGCGCATCATCATTTCCCTGGCTGCATTCCAGGGCTTTCTCCAAATACTCCACAGCTTCAGGAGCCCCGTCCTCAATCAGGGTATCCGCTATCCCGCTTAAGGCATAAGGAAGGAAATGCAGATCGCCCTCCGATTCTGCCAGGAACAGGCAGCGCTGTGCGCAAGCCTTGGCCTCCGCGGTCTGTCCCAGATTAAGCAGCAAATCGGCCTGGAAGTTAAGGCTAAGCATCACCATCGGCTGATCCTGTACCCGCTCGAACGTAAGCAGCGCGGCTTCCGAGAGCGCCTTAGCCCGTCCAAGATCTCCTGTCAGCTTATATATACCCGCTAATTGCTGGCGGATCAGGGCAACCCCCATCTGCTGCTGCCGGTTCTCCAGACCGGACAGCTTCTGCTCCAGCAGCTCGATGAGATTATGCAGGATGTACAAAGGGATGCAGCGGTATAGAAAGATGGAGGATTCAATATAGTGGTGGTCAAAAAATTCCTCCAGCCAGCTTTGCAGCAGCACAATAAATTCCTGCGGCGGATAGCGGACCTGCAGTACACGCATCAGCCTGCCCGCATTCACGAAATCCCTGCCCAGAATGGAATGGGCAAAAGCCGGAAAAAACTGATGATTGCCTTCATAGATACCGCTCAGCCTCAAGTGGTCCTGATTGATCCCACTACGGCTCGTTTCTTTGCGGTACTGTTCCAGCAGGAACGAACGGAATAACTTATGATACCGGAAGGTCTGTTCATTGGCATTGACGGTAAAGGTAAACCGCTTGAGCAGCAGCTCCGGGACCTCTTCATCCGCCGGGTCCAGATACTGCCGGATGACGGACAGGTCCAGCTCCCGCATGATGCTGGTCTTCAGCAGAAAAGAACGGAACGCAGGCGTCTGCAGCTTGAGTACTTCTTTGTCCATATAATCGTATAGATGCGGAATATCCGCGAACTTGGGCAGAATACGGCCGCGTTCCTCTGTGGATTTGCCTTCCACCGCATCACGGATCAGCTCCAGGCTAGCCGGCCAGCCTTCGGTCGTATGCAGGATATATTCAATTTCGTGGTCTGCCAGGGGTGCAGCCGGCAGATCATGAAAGAAGTCGGCGATCTCTTCCTTCGTAAAGGCAAGCTCCGCCTTGCTGATATTGAAATAACTCCGGCGTAATTTATAGGAAGCGTAAGGTAAGGAGGGCAGCAGCTGGCCGACCAGAACAAACCGGATGCCCGGCGGAGTTTCATACAGCAGTCTTTCCAGCAGCTCGAGAATATCCTGAGTCCTCTGGATGACATGCGCATGGTCGAGAATAATATACAGCTCTTCCGGCCAGTTGGAGAGCATGTGCAGCAGCTCTTCCACCCCCGCATGAATATACTTCGGCAGGCGGAGGCTGTCAGGCCGCTGCTTCTGCTGTTTGCCCAAGGCTGCCAGTAAATGAGAAATGAAGATGCCGGCGGAACTGTCGCTTTCATGCAGCTGATACCACACCACCGGTAATCCCCGGTCCAGCATATAGCTGGAGAGCAGTGCTGTTTTGCCGTAACCGGGCTCCGCAACTACCGTCATCATCTTCACCCGGCGGTGACGGTCCAGAAGCTCATACAGCCGGGGCCGGGGCAAATAATACGGACTGTCCGGAATAGTGATCCTATTATTGTTTTCATGTATATTCAATCCGTTTTCACCTCGCTGTACAGCATGATTTGAAAACTTCCCCCAGCCATCCATTCACCAAATAACGTTAGAAACACTAACATCATTATACTCTACTCCATATTTATTTTTTAAAAAATTATGATATTTTTCTCTTCAAAAGCATTTAATGGCGCTTACATCAGCCTTCCGGGATATTTTTGTAAGATTACAGTAAGGTCAGCCCGGTATCATATATCACATGTCATATATGTTGACTTTTGCTTAGCCGGATTTGAGTTAGGCGGCGGTGTTCCACTATGGAGGTGAACGTTTCATTATTTCTACATCCGCTGAAATACCGGATACAGGTATGAGGGTCAGAACCAATAGGAATGAATTCTTCGTTCAATCAGGAGGGTAAAAACTTGAGAAAAGAATGGTTTAGCAAGTCTATGATGATCATGGCCTTCACTTCGCTCTTGATTGGCTCGGCCGGCAGCGCCTTAGCTGCCCAGACAACTGCCGCCACTCCGCGGAAAAGCGGGTGGACTGCAGAAACCGCACCGAAAGAAAAGGTCGTTCAGGTAACTTCTGCAGCCAGTAACGGGAACGATAGCAGTGAGCCTAAGCTGATCCCTTCCGGTGAAGCAGCCTATGACAGCAGCCGGATTATCGTAAAGTACAAGCCCGGTTTCAGCTCACCTTCCAGTTCTATTCTGGATTCCGGCATCCTTAAGAACAGTATCAAGCTCTCCTCCATTCATGCAGAGGCACTGACGCTCCCTGAATCTGCCGATATTGAGCCGCTGCTCGCCAAACTGAATAAAGACCCCAATGTCCTCTATGCCGAGCCTAACTATAAGCTGTATCCGGCTGCAAGCGGCACACTCCCGGACGATACCCATTTCAAGGACCAGTGGGCGCTGCTGAACACGGGGCAGGATCCCGCAGGGTTCAATTCCCCCGGATTACCGGGACTTGACATGAAGGCTACGGAAGCCTGGAAGATTACCCAAGGCAGCAGTGATCTCATTGTTGCAGTCATTGATACCGGTGTGGTCATCGACCATCCTGATCTGGCGGACAATATCTGGACCAACCAGAAGGATTATGCCGGCAACGGCAAGGATGACGACAACAACGGGTACATTGACGATGTTCACGGCTGGAACTTCATGGATCAAACGAATCAGCTATATGACGCTGTGGACGGAGACTGGCATGGTACAGCCGTAGCCGGGATTATCGCAGCTGAATCGAATAACGGCATCGGTGTAGCGGGCATCGCTCCGAATGTGAAGCTTATGCCGCTCAAATTCATCAAGGGCGAATATGGCACAGAGCTGGCGCTGATCGAAGCGATTCAATATGCCGAGAAGAACGGGGCCAGGATCGCCAATATCAGTGCAGAAATGTACACCTACAGCCAGGCGCTGAAAGATGTGATCGATGCCTCAAAAATGCTCTTTGTAGTGTCATCCGGCAACTCTGGCGTGAACACGGATGCTACGCCCGCTTACCCGGCCGCCTATGACAGTCCGGGCATTCTCTCCGTAACGGCAGTGGATAATACAGGGAATCTGGTGCTAGGCTCAAATATCGGGATGGAAACCGTTGACGTTGCCGCACCCGGCCTGGAAGTCTGGACCACTGCACCGGTGAACAATCCGGGGCTGTCCGCTCAAATTGAGGAAGGCAATTCCAAAATCATTTTTAACGGAATCGCCTTCGAGAATATGCTCGATGAGGAGGATGCCGACCAGGATTACCGTCAGGATGCCTTTGACAGGGCGATGGATTATCTCGGTGCCTCCAAATACGACCCATCCGCCAGAATCCTCCTCGTACAGGATGACGGATCCAACATCGCCCCTTATCCAGCCAGTCCCAAGCTGTCCAAGTACAAGGAATTGCTTGAAGATTATGAAGGCTTTGATGAAGACAGAGATATTGTGACCTCCGCACCTGACGGCGGTGATGGACCTTCTGCAGCGAAGATGAAGGAATATGACGTGGTGATCTGGTTCACAGGCAGTGCCTCCTTTGAGAAATACCAGAATATCACTGAGAACGACCAGGTTCAGCTTAAAGATTATCTGAAGGACGGAGGAAGCCTGCTGCTGACCGGATCTTATCCGCTGCACAAAATTGAAGACTCTGCCTTCGTCAGTGATGTCCTGCATCTGTACTTCAAAGAGGAGTTCATGTGGGAATACGTAGTCGGGATTCCCGGCACCATCTACGAAGGTGTCCGTTATCCGCTGAATGAAGACAAGGATAACTATAACTGGGTAATCTCCAGGGACCCTTCCATTGCCAAGATCAACCTGGAATTCATTATGCCGGAGCCGAAAAGCTTGTACTCCTATGCATGGGGGACCTCTATCGCTGCCGCCAATGCCTCGGGTGCAGCGGCGTTAGTGCTCAGTCAGGATCCGTCACTCAGTCCGCTCGCCGTTAAGAACCGTCTCATGAGCAGCGGCACACGGCTCAGTTCACTGACCGGCCGCGTGGCCAGCGGAGCCATGGTCAACGCCTATCAGGCACTGGTAGATGATGACATTCCCGGCACCCCTTACTCTGGCCGCAGCATTACTAACCGCCTGGATCAGACTACGGACATGAATGATGTCTACTCCATCGAGCTCCACGCCGGTGAGAACATCAGCGTAGCACTGACCGGGGATAAAACGACCGACTTCGATCTGTACCTGTACTCCCCCGAAGCGGAAACCGTTCAAGGGAACAAGGATCTCCTGGCTTACTCGGAAAACGAAGGGACTTCTTCCGAATCCATAGATTACACAGTTACTGAGAGCGGAACCTACTATCTTGACGTATTCGCCTTCAAAGGCAGCGGTAATTATACGCTTAGTGTCACCACCGACAACCTGACAGGCAGCTATGAAGATACCAGCAGTTCACTGGCCTTCACCGGCCCTTGGGCACAGATCACCAGCAGTGCCTTCTCCGGAACCACCGCCAAGCAGATTAACGAGAAGGGCAAGCTTGAATTTGCCTTTGTAGGCAGCTATATCGGCTGGACCGGTGCCAAGAATGACAAGCAGGGCATTGCCAATGTCTATATTGACGGGATCAAGGTCGCCTCGCCTTCACTGTTCAGCAAAAACTCTCTCGACAAGCAGCTCATCTATGAAAAAATCGTCCCTTACGGTCAGCACACCTTCACCATTGAATGGACCGGCAAGACGGATCCCAACGGTAAAAAAACCGGCACTGCGTTCATCAATGTCGATGCCCTTACCGTGTCCCGCCTGATCCAGGAGAATGATCCCACTACCTCCTTCAGCGGAGCCTGGCAGAACAACTACAGCCTGAGCAATTTCGGCGGGGTTGCCAAATATACGAATAGTCCGGGAGCTTATGCCGAGTTCAAATTTGAAGGAAGCCAGGTCCAGCTGTTGGCAACTACCGGGCCGAACCGCGGCCAGGCCGACATCTATATTGATAATATGCTAGTGACTTCAGTGGATATGTACAGCTCATCTCCGGGCTTCCGGAAGGTCATCTTCGAATCAGGCGTCTTGCCGGCCGGCAAGCACACGCTGAGAGTGGAACAAACCGGGGAGAAAAATGCAGCTTCCAGCGGCACCTATATTTCGGTGGATGCCCTCTCCATCCTGCAATAACAGGTGATCATCTTCTCAAGAAATGGGGAACCAGAAATTGGCTAAATTAATGAGTAAACCATCTGTCGCGCTGTTCACTTCCATCCTTCTGCTGGCTGCTCCTCTGGGCAGTCCGGCATCGGCTGCCGGAACTGCGCCGGTACCTGTAACACTTGCCGATCTGCTTAATCCGGCACAGCCGCTTATTCCAGCCTCTCAGTCTGCCGCCCTGGAAGCGGCCAGCCGGGCGCAATCTCTGGCGCAAGCCGCAGTTCCGGCCGTCGTGGACAAGAACATCGACACGTCTTCTTCCGATAAAATCAGTGTCATCATCCAGCTCAGCGGCCAGGCTGTATCCGAAGCCAGACATTCGGCCAGCCAGTCCAGACGTTCCTTCTCAGTGCAATCGGCTGAACAGTCCGTGATGTCGGAGCAGGCTGCATTCAAGAGCACTGCCAGCTCCAAGGGCATCGCGATGAAGGTCAACTACCAGTACAATACGGTGCTGAATGGTATGGAGGTTACCGTCAGTGCCAATCAGATTCCGAAGCTGGCCCAGCTCACCGGGGTTAAGGCCATCAGCTTGAACAGCACTTATTATCCGATTCCCCTGATCGAAGCTCCGGCTGCGGAGGGCGGCACCAGTGCCAACTTCGAAATCGATCCGCTTGCACAGATCGGTGCAGACACTGCCTGGCAGAGCGGATTCACAGGCAAAGGCGTAAAGGTCGGTGTTATCGATACCGGCGTTGACTACAAGCACCCCGATTTGAAGAATGCCTACAAAGGCGGCTATGATTCCTTCTACCAGGATAATGATCCCTATGAAGAGATTCCTGCGATCTTCGGCTTCGAGGGCACCAGCCATGGCACCCATGTGGCCGGAACCATTGTCGGACGCGGAGAGAATACCAACTCCGAGGTCGTCCAGAAAGGGGTCGCTTACGAGGCCGACCTCTATGCTTATAAGGTCCTGGGAGCTACCTATAATGAGGAGAGCGGACTCTACAAAACCTCCGGCACCTCGGCACAGGTCATCGACGGCATTGAGCATGCTGTTAAGGATGGCATGGATGTCATCAACCTGTCGCTCGGCTCGGATCTAGAGAAAGGCCCGGATTCGCCGGACTCCATCGCCGTGAATAATGCCGTGCTCTCCGGTGTCGTTGCAGTTGTAGCGAACGGAAATGCCGGAGCCGACGGCAAATATTATTATTCCATGGGCTCGCCGGCCAGCTCCCAGCTGGCGATTTCCGTAGCTGCGGCCACAAGCACCAGCATCCATTACAGTGCCAATTTCAGCGCACAGCTGACAGACACAGTAACCGAAGAAGTGTACTCCGTGACAGACACAGTCTACTCCGATCTTCTCGGCTGGAGTTATAAAGGCGATAATTTCGGGGAGCTGCTGGGAACCGAACCGCTGGATGCAGTATATGCGGGACTAGGTGATTACAGTGACTATAACGAAGTTGGCGACGTTACAGGTAAGGTGGTTGTGGTCTCGCGCGGCAACCTGACGTTTGTAGACAAGGTCGCTATTGCCAAGAGCTACGGAGCAAAGGCTCTGATCATCTTCAACGGTAATTCGGTGAACGGATCGGAAGCGGTCGATCTCTCGGTGAGCATCCCCGGACGCGATGGCCCGATTGGTGAAGTAGGTTTCCTGGGAGATGATTATGCCCATATTCCTACCTTTGACATGGCCGGTTCTGCAGGCCGGGCCCTGGCCCGGGAGATTCTCGCGAATCCGGATAAACCGCTGCATATTACCTTTGGCAAGGACTTTCCGATGACTATAAAGCCTGGCGACACGATTGCCAGCTTCAGCTCGCGCGGGCCGAATTCGGATGATAATTACGGCATTAAGCCGGACATCAGTGCACCTGGCGTGAACATTTTGTCCACGCTGCCGGAATACGCCGCCTATTACGGAGATCCTGAATATTCTTATTATTTCGACGGCGAGCCAAGCTATGACCTGGCCTATCACCGTTCCAGCGGGACCAGCATGGCCTCTCCGCACATCGCAGGTCTTGCGGTACTAATGACGCAGGCCCATCCTGACTGGACGCCGCTCGATATTCGGGCTGCGCTGGCCAACACTGCAGATGTCATTTCCGATGAGAGCGGCATCCGGTACGATGTGTACTCCCAAGGCTCCGGACGGGCCGATGTGGCCAGCGCTCTAATCACACCGGCTGTAGTGGAGGCTCTTGATCCAATTACCATTTATGATGAGCAAATGAATGCTTCAATCATCGAGAGCGAAGCCAGCAATTTGAGCTTCGGAGCCATTGAACCGGGTTCCGCTCCGCTGTCTAAACCGCTACGGCTCAAAAACTTCTCCGGTGAGAAAGTGACCTATACCGCTTCCGTAGTGATGCACGCAAGTGTGACATCCGATCCTTCCGATCCGATCGCCACTCCGGATGTGAGCAATATTGAGATGACGCTTGGCGGCCTTGATGCCAATTCCACCATCACTGCCGCCGCAGACTCCAGTACCCCCTTCACCTTATCTGCCCAAGCTGCGGACAGTGCAGCCCACGGTGTGTATGAAGGTGAAATCCTGCTGGAGAGTCCAGGGCTTCCTCCGCTGCATCTGCCATTTGTGATCCATGTCGGCAGCGATGTGGCGGATAACGACTTTGGCCTGACGAATGGCAATCTGACGAACAAAAGAATCTCTCCGGCTGCTCCAGCCGATTTGTCGGTCACGCTTGCGAATGATCACACCAACTTCATGGTGGTTGAGGTGAACGGTCTCAGCGAGGGCTATATCGGCCGGATTTCCGACTGGTATGATTTGAACGAAGAGACTCAGACGCTGGCTACACTTCCTGAGGGCAGAGTGAACTTCGAAAATATTGACGGAAGCTACTCGGACGGAACCATCGATGAGTACGGTAATTATGTAATCAAGCATCTGGAGCCGGGACAATATAAGCTCGGTATATACGCGGTACAGTATGACGAGAACTTCGACGTCGCAGATGTCCAGCTTATAAATATGACGTTCTATATGATGGGAGAAGACGAAGACACTACTGTACCTACTGAGCCTACACCGGATCCGGGCGGCGGCGGTGCAATACCTTCACCTACGCCAACACCTTCACCTACGCCTACTCAAGCGCCCGATAATGGCGGCGGCGGCGGTGCTGCTGCTACACCGGCACCAACCTCAAGCAGTCCGGTGTCCCCTTACGAACCGCTGTCGGCTGTAGTTGAACCGGGCCAAACCATTGCCGCCCTTACAGGAACCTCTGCTCCGGACGGAGATCAGACCGTGATCACCATCACCAGTGCCGAGCTTCAGAAGGTGCTGGATACAGCAACAGCCCGGGCCGTCTACAGTGTCACTGCCACTGCTGCGGATAACAGCAGCGCCAAGGCCAGCCTGAAGCTGACGGCTGAGCAAGTGAAGCTGCTGAAGTCCGCACCAGCGGACAGCGCCCTTGCCTTCACCTGGAACGGTGCAGCTGTATCCTTGCCGCTGTCCGCGCTATCAGGACTTGCAGCCAATGCCGAGCTGACCGTCTCAATTACGCCGGATGCTAATAGCAAGGCAGCCTTTGCCACAGGCTACGCTGGTGCCTCGATACTCGGAACGCCTTATACCTTCGAAGCTGTCTCAGCAGTGGCCGGTGTCTCCACCAAAGTAACCTTCGCACCGGATCAGATTGTCCACCGGGCCTTCCCGTTGGATAAAGGCATCGGCGCCGCGAATGCAGGCGCACTGTATACAGAGGGCGGCCAGGTATATCCTGTGCCTGCCAAGTTCAAGACCATGGCGGATGGATCCACCTTAGTCACAGTCAGCCGTCCGGGCTTGTCAACTTATGCAGCTGCAGCTAGAACTATCTCCTTCACGGACATCGGGTCCTCCTGGGCGAAGAGCCAAATCCAGACCCTGGCTGACAAGTTTATACTGAACGGAACTTCAGCCGGCACCTTCTCGCCGAAGAATCCGGTCACCCGGGCAGAATTTGCCTCCATGCTCGTGACCACTATCGGACTGGATAGAGCAACGGCAGCGAATGCGTTCACGGATATCAGGGGAAGTGAATGGTATGCACAGGATGTGAATGCCGCCTATCAAGCCGGTCTGATTACCGGCTATGACGGAAGCTTCAGACCGAACGACAAGATCACACGCCAGGATCTGACCGTCATGCTGGCCAGAGCCATTAAACTGCTGGACCTCAAGTTCACCAGCGGTACCGCAAGTGTGCCTTACGGCGATGCTGCAGCTTTCAGCAGCTACGCCAAGGACAGTATCCAGGTAGTCAGCGATGCCGGCCTGATGCAGGGCGAAAGCCAGCAGGGGCAGTTCATCTTCCATCCTGCCCTGCCAACCACCCGCGAAGCCGCAGCCAAGGTGCTGTACCAGCTGCTTAGCCTGGGCGGATTGATTTAGGAAAGCTGTAATGAAGAAGCCCCCTGCCATCCAATAACGATGGCAGGGGGCTTTTTCGCTAGCTTTTAATAAACCATTGTACAATTACAATAGCTGCTCCCAGCTCAATGGGGTTCCCGCCTTCAGATCTCTTGTTATTTGCTTTCCTAAAAGCAGATCATAATATTTCGGATCCAAACCGAAGCCTGGACGGATCACCCTTAGATTCGCTGTCGTCAATACTTCACCAGCCTTGATATCCTTAGAAATGTAAATGGACCGTCGAAATTGGAGTGAATGCTCTTCCTCCTTTGTTGGACCGATCGCAACCCCGCCCAGCGACTTCCAGGCGGTATCCGTCTCTGTCACGAGGGCAGCGAATTCTTCAGGCTCCAGGGAAAAAGCAGAATCAACGCCGCCTTCCTCCCGGTTAAGGGTGAAGTGCTTTTCAATTACCGTGCTTCCCAGGGCTACACTTGCCACAGCCGCTCCAATTCCCAGGGTATGGTCGGATAGACCCACCTGACAATGAAATACATCCCTTAAATAGGGGATCGTATTCAGATTCGAGTGTTCGGCTGAAGCCGGATAACTGCTTGTGCATTTTAATAAAATGAAATCATTGCAGCCTGCAGCGGTAATGGTGTTGACTGCATTTTCAATTTCGCCAAGTGAAGCCATACCGGTTGAAATAATCATCGGCTTTCCTTTGGAGGCGACCTTTTTTAATAAAGGGATATCATTATTTTCGAAGGAGGCAATTTTATAGCAGGGAACACCAAGGGATTCTAAAAATTCGAGCGAAGTTTCATCAAACGGTGTACTAAACGGAATCATTCCTAATTCCTTACAGGATTCAAAAATCGGCTGATGCCATTCCCAGGGGGTATATGCCTCTTTGTAAAGATCGAATAAAGATTTTCCTGTCCAGAGTCCACCCGATTCGATCTTAAAATCTCCCTCCTGGATCTGAAGAGTCATCGTATCCGGAGTATATGTTTGAATTTTGAACGCGTGCGCTCCTGCTTTTGCCGCTGCCTTGACTATTTCGAGCGCCCGGTCAAGGGACTGATTATGATTCCCTGACATTTCCGCTATGATAAACGGAGGGTGGCTGCTACCTATCCGTCTGTTACCGATCGTTATTTCCTTCATTTGCTTTCTCAACCTCCTCTTTCAGAAATTCACTTTGCTTCTCCCACTGTTCCTTGAATAGCCCCATTAACACCACATCAATATATTGATTATTTTTCAGAAGCTGCTTTACCAGCCTGCCTTCTTCGGCAAAACCTAATTTGTGGTGATAGGATAGGCTCCTCCGGTTAAAGTCCAGGATTTGAGCACAAACCTTTCTCACAGGTCTTTCTCTAAAAATGTAATCCAAAGCTAAGATCCCCATGGCCTTCCCGGACCCGCGGGGACAGGACGTATCTCCAATATAAAAGCCCCAGTCACAGGTTTGGTTCTTGGGATCAAGGTGTGAGAAGTTCACGAAACCAACTGGCTTTTCCTGATAAAAACATAGTTTAACTAGCTTCCCTGCATCCTTTTGCACAGCCTCTAACCAGCGGTAATGCGCCTCTAACGGGATCAAATCATCATGGTTCATAAAAGGACGGATATGATCGGCATTTCGCCATTCCCATACAAGGTTTATTTCGTTCCGGCCTAAATCCCCCAGTCTATAATCATGAATGGATGTCATTGTCCCCTCCCATAATCTGATCTATGACTTCATTGAATTTATCCTCTCCCATTAGCTGAAGGGCTTGTTCTGACATCTCTTTCACCAGTGACGGGCTTGCAAGCATCGAGTTAATTCCATGCTCAATCCTTTGCGCTGTAACTTCGGCACTATCACCTAAGCAGCAAGTAGCTCCTTTTTCGTGGACCCGTTTGGTTATTTCTCTCTGGTTATCTGCCGTCACAATGGAAAGAGAGGGTAATCCTAAATAACACCGCTCCCAGGTGGAGCTTCCGCCCGCTCCGATGGCAAGGTCGGCCTTCCGCATTAATTCGGCCATATAATCAATCTGACAATGAAAGAAAGCGTTCGGCATAGGATTACATATGTGTTCAATGACATCCTTATTTGTATTCTTTTCACCTACTACGACATCGAGGTGTAAATTAGAATATTGGCGTTTAGTTAATACTTGTAACGTTTTTAAGGTTTCATGGGTAGGGTCAGTACCTCCAAAAAACACAAGAATTCTGTTGATGCTTCCATCCCGCTCAGCTAACTGCTTCTTCACTGACCGAAATTCAGGCCGAAGGATGGCATAGCTGGTCCCCACTAACTTCACGCAGCTATCCGGGACTAAGCCATGATAACGGTCCCCGGCAGATGAACTATTCTGGTCCAGTACCATGCTGCATTGATGCGGGCGGTCGGCTAAGTCATCAATCACAACAATCTTCGCCACATTTGCTTCTATTAAATTCTCCCAGCGTTGATCGATTCCATAATGGTCAATGATCAGGCAATCCACAGGGGAAGAGGCAATAAGAATTTGCAAGGTTTCCATCGCATCCGTCTTGAAGTCCACCCGCAACCAGGATGCATCAGCCCGTTCACTCCGGAAAGGCAGCAAAAATACAGGATAGCCTTGTTCCCTAATATAGCTTGCCAGATTCCCGGGCAAATCACGGCAAATGAATGAAACCTTCGCCTTCCTGTCTTTAAGCTCATTAGCAAGGGTTAGACAGCGCATCACATGACCCGTACCCATTTCATAGGAAGAATCGACCCGAAAAATAATGTTCATTGTTAAGATCCCCTGTTAACGTCTGTGTTCTTTTGTTCGATATGAGCGTTGATTAAGATCCATTCCGGATGCTCCTGCAAAATAGAGACAACATCCCCCAGCGTGAACCATTCTATGCTCTTCCCGCACAGGGCTGTTATCACTCTTGCCATTAATTCAAAATCCTCTTCCGTGTCCACTGTGAGGCGATATGCGCTTAAATCTGGTGTCTGCTTCACTTGTCCTACTCTAAAAACTTCAGGATGTCCGTACAAATATGAGGTTACATGCTCCCGCTCTGCAGCAGAACCTGCTTCCTTAAACGCTTGTTCCAGCACCTTCATGGAGAAAACTTCAACATCATATCCACGCGGATAGGTTCTCTCCATAGTGTTCGATACATAATCATATCCTGCTGAATGGGACAGAAATGCAGTGATTACCTCGTCTATTACAGCCGGGTCCACTAACGGACAGTCTGAAGTAAGGCGGACAACCGTGTCAGCTCCATAACAACAAGCAGCCTGATAATATCTCGACAGGACATCTTCCTCCGGCCCCCGGTAGTAATCCACAGACATTCGTTTACACAAATCGATGATGGGCTGTTCTGCATCCTTAGTTGTTGTAGCAATGACAATTTGGTCTATGGTCCTGGATCGTCTTACTTGCTCTATCTGATATTCCAGTAGCGGTTTATTTACGACCTCTTTCATAATTTTCCCCGGCAATCGGGTCGAACCCATCCTTGCCTGTATGATGGCTACTATTCTCATAGGATCTCCTTCATATCATTTGGAGTAATGGTTTAAGACTTTATTAACAGCACGGATAACGTCATGAACATCCTGTTCTGACATCCCCTGAAACAGCGGCAGCGTAATAATTCTGTTATACAGTTGTTCCGCGTTCGGGCAAAGCCCTTGTTTGTAGCCGAGCTCTTGATAATAAGGTAAGAGGTGTACCGGGATGTAATGGACATTAACACCAATGTTCTCCTTAAGCAGTGCTTCAAAGATATTTTTCCTGCTGCCTTTTAGCTGCTCCAGGTTCAGAGCGATGATATACAGATGCCAGCTCGAGACCCCACTACTACTTTGGTATGGAATTTGAATCGTTTTGGTGTGCCGGAATGCCTCATTATACATAGCCGCATATTTCTTCCGTAAATCAACAAACTGCTCTAATTTCTTGAGCTGGCTTATGCCAAGTGCGGCCTGGATATCCGTCAACCGGTAGTTATACCCCAGGAATTGCATTTCATAGTACCAGGGGCCATGATTCTGAATCATATGATCAGGGTTACGGGTGATGCCGTGCGACCGGAATTGCAGCAGCTTCTCATAATACAGCGGGTTGTTCGTTGTGATCATTCCGCCTTCTCCCGTTGTTATATGCTTTACAGGGTGAAAGCTGAACATCGTCATATCGCCAATGGAGCCAATGCTTTTATTCTTATACTGTGCACCAAGCGCATGTGCCGCATCTTCAATCACGACTAGGTTATTTTCCCTGGCAATGGTATGGATCTCATCAAGCTCAGCCGGCTGGCCTGTAAAGTGAACTGGAATAATTGCTTTTGTGTGTTTGGTTAGCTTTTCCCTGATCCGTTTGGGATCCAGGTTATACGTTTGCGGATCGATGTCGGCGAATACCGGTGTTGCTCCTTGATATAATACACAGTTCGCTGAAGCGGCAAAGGTCATGGGAGTTGTAATAACCTCATCCCCCTCGCCAATCCCGGCAGCAAAGCATGCGCCATGTAAGGCTGCTGTTCCGCTTGTGAAGGCCACCGCATACTTCGCTCCTGTGATCCTTGCGATTTCAGCTTCAAATTGCTCAATGGCCGGACCGGTCGTTATGAAATCACTTTGTAACACCTGAACAACCGACGCAATATCTGCTTCATCGATGAATTGTCTTCCATAAGGCAAATAGTGACTGCGTACGGGAGTTCCGCCATGGATTGCTAATGTGCTGCCGCTCATGATTTGGACACGTCCTTTCGATGAAAGGTTGATTGTATCCAGTTTTCCGTCCGCTGTATCCCCTCTTCAATCGTTACCTTTGGAGTCCAGGACAGGATCTTTTCAGCTTTTTGATAATTACACAGCAGCTTTTGGATCTCACTTTGGGGATGAATATGAGGAATATGATGAATAGGCGCTTGTCCCCCTGAAATAAGCTCTGCTAATAGATTGATGGAAATATCTTTCCCTGTACCTGCATTTACAATTTCTCCATTCAACTGATCGCTGTAACCCGCTTCAACCACAAAATCAGCACAATCCTCTACAAATAACAGATCCCGTGATTGGGTGCCGTCTCCATAGATATTTAGGGGTTCGCCTTTTAATTTACTATGAATGAAGATGGCCACCACTCCGCCCTCACCGCCGGTTTTCTGATAAGGCCCATACGTATTAAACGGTCTCACGACCACAACGGGTAAACCGTAGGCGAAGAAATAGGATAACACCATATTTTCAGCAGCAATTTTTGCTCCGGCATAAGGGGAAGCGGGTTTGATAGGAGATTGCTCGTGAATTCCGCGTTCGTCGCTTGCTCTGGCGTAAACCATGCATGTACTCATAAAGACTATTTTCACATGCTGCTTTCTGCATTCTTCCAGTAAATAAAAGGTAGCAATAGTGTCGTTGTTAAACGTAGTTTCGGGATCATCGATACTGTCTTGAACATTAATGCTGGCTGCGAGGTGGTAACACAGATCAAATGTGGTATCCCGGAAAAGCTCTATTAATGATTCTCGGTCTTTCAGGTCCATAATTTTGACCATTTGCAGATGTTCATTGCCACTATACTCTTTCAAGTTATCAAGGGATGAATTTGCTAAATTATCGATTACCCAGACCTTCTGTCCATCCTTTAACAAACGTCCTACGACCCATCGGCCAATAAAGCCAGTCCCACCGGTTACGAGTATGTTCATAATAAACCTCCGCTAGATTAGATTTTGTTCAATGGTTAACTTCCGCACTTCTTCCTTAGTCAGAGGGATCTCACCTTCAGAACTATAGGTACCGGGTTTCGGTCGGCTTGCCTTCTTATAGGTTTTACTAGGGGCAAACGGAGAAGGAACAATATATACATCCGGTAATTCATAAGCACTTAATGATTCGTCATAGGTCATCAGTTCTTCATATCTTTTTTCACCGGGCTTTAAGCCGATTTCAACGATATCCACCGGTGCCGGGTCAAGCCCGTATTTCTTCGGCGTTTCTTCTGCAACAATCTCTGCCAGGTCCTTAAGCTTAATCACAGGCATTTTCAGAATAAAGGTTTCTCCGCCTTTCGATAATTGCAGGGATTGGATGGTAAGTTTCGTCGCCTGCTCCAGTGTCATCATAAATCTTGTAATGGATAGATCTGTTACGGTGATAGCCTTGCCTTCTCTGACTTGCTTAACGAATAACGGTATGACCGAACCTCTGGAGCCGAGTACATTCCCAAAGCGCACCGTACAGAACACCGTTTTTCCCCTGCCCTTTGAGAATTCTGCAGAGGAAATCAGCTTCTCAGCGGATAATTTTGTGGCTCCATAATTGTTTGTCGGGGAAATGGCTTTATCTGTGCTTGTAAACACTACTTTTTTTATGTTTTGCTGTTTCGCTGCTTTAATCACGTTATACGTGCCGATAATATTCGTAAGTACAGCCTCAAAAGGGTTGTATTCACAAAAAGAAACATGCTTCATTGCTGCTGTATGGAACACGTAATCCATATCCTCCATCGCACTTAACACACGGTCATAATCACGGATATCGCCAATCCAGTAACTTAACTTCGAATTTCGGTTCACTTCATTTTGCAGCTCGAATTGTTTATATTCATCTCTGCTAAATATCCGGATCACTTCAGGATCCTCTTGCAAGATATGCTTCACAATGTTTTTTCCAATGGTGCCGGTTCCGCCAATAACCAGAACTTTTTTATTCTTGAAGAACATACCTCTCCTCCCCCCTCTTTATTTATTCAGGATTTACACGGGTCAAATCGCTGATCAAAGCTGTAAGCTCCTTGCCGGAGTGTTCTGTTGTATAGGATTGTTGTAAAAACTTACGCTTCACGTCTTCGTAATTGAATCTCTCTGTTTCGCTGGAAAAATATAATGAGATCGTTTGTATTAATTCTGCGGGATCGTGCTGAATATAATTATCAAGGGTATTGTAATAATCGTATTCACGGTTCGCTTGAATGAAATGATAGACAAAAACCGGTTTATTCATTAATAAGCCTTCCAGAGCAACAGTGGATAGTGAAGATATGACGCCCTCTGAATTCAAAATCAGATCACGTATATCAGTTTTCCTATCTTTAATCACATGTACAGAGTTCGTTTTGCTTTCCAAATTCGTATAGAGTGAAATCAATTTTTTGGATAGTTCCCAGGGATGAGGCTTAATGAGTAATTGAAATTCCCCACCCGCAACCAGCTCCGTGATTAGCGCAGCTATCTTTTGTGCATCTAATTTTGGCCCCGTAGCCAGCAGTAATGTAGTTTTATTGGGGTCAAGCCCATATTCCTCGTAAAATGAATCATTGGACAGCCGTTCAGAAGTGAAAATTTCATCATACCGGGGGTGACCGGTTACAGCGATACGATTTTCCTCCAGACCTCTTGCCATGAACCATCTTTTCTCATATTCGCCATAGACCCCCACATGACTGGAGAAAACAGGGATAAAGGCTTCCTCCCCCATCAATATCCCGTGCTGCAAACAAATACTGGGAATCCCCCTCATCGCTCCAACGACCGCAAGAGACCGGCTCCCTACATCTTCTGATGTGCCTATCAATACAGTGGTTACGGGAATCTGATCATAGAGATTACTAACCGTTTCTATGGCATCTACAATACCGGGAATCCGCTTCATGAACGTATCGGTAAAAAAAGCATTCCCAAACGCCGGATGTCCTTCTTGTTCTGCAAAAATGGAAGCTGCCCTTCGGGTTAACTCCTCAGATGCAAGACTTGTGTCACTCTTAAAGCCGCCAATCCATACATTAGGAATCCCGAAGTATTCAGGTGCTCTGGAACGCGACAGAATGAGGGTGCGGTCCCTGCTGAAATACTCACTTAATCGTTTCTCCGGAATTCTTGTGTAATCTAAATTAATTAATATCTTTCCATCTGCATTCGCCTGGAGCGGCTGCTTAAACGGAGCTGCCAGCTTCTCAAAAAAAGGTTGAATCTCCTCTGGTTGCTTAATCCGGGAATCGTTCAGTTTCATCTCAAACCCCGTCTGCTCCATATCGCTACGAAGTTCATCATTAATTTGCTGATAGAAATTCGTCATAAGCGCCACCGGTATGTTTTTGTATTTCAAATCCTTAAACACGTTGATGAATTCACTATAAAGAGACCAGTAATGGGCTAGATAGATAGACACTCCGTTTGATCCCTCCTTAGGTGATGATTTTGGGCAGTTCACTTGCTTTCTTTTTCATGGCTCTCAGATCTTCTCTAAGCTCTTTGCATGTTCTTTGAGGCGGCAGCATTTGTATAAATTGACTCTTTTCCTGCTGCTGCAGCTGATGATGGATGGATAGCTCTGTTATATAGTTATCATCCAAAACCTCCTCTATCGGATAGAAATCCCAGAAATGATTGAGCCGCCAAAAAAACCGGGCATCCCCAATGCGGTAAAATTCCGGATTCTCATCCCAATAAGATCCGAACTTTTCTTGGATGACCGGAAGAATGGAGCTTCGATGCATGACCGAGCAATGATCGATCTGGCAAGGGGCTACCGGGACCACTCGCTTTGCCGGTCTTAATTGTTGTTTGGTGACCTCATTCTTCTCATTCAAATAATTGACTAAGGACGCGGAATAGACAATCATGACACTCGGGCTCCGCTCTAAATAATCTACCATTTGTTCCAGTCTAGTATTTCTATAACAGTTATCATCTGTTGCATAGGAAATATACTCCCCCGAAGCGTGTAGTAAGGCTTCATTGATTAGAGCAGCATACCTGACCTTCTCCACCCTTTGGCCCATGGTTTGAATATTGCTCTGATAGAATTTGATTCTCTTATCCTTTAGAAATGGCTCAATGACGGTAAGGGTTTCTGAATTCGAGTTATCATCCATCAGGAAGAGTTCAAAGTCGGTAAACGTCTGATTTAGAATCGATTGAATGGATTTCGCGATATATCCAGGCTTATTGTAACTGGTCATGATTATGGATACCTTTGCCAATATAAGACCTCCCTTGGTGCTGCTTACTTGCTATACTATGTTTCAATCATCAAAAGGTAATAGGTTAGAAAACTATATTTACTAATAACTGGTAACCAGCACAACAATAAAACGCTTAACAGTTATCCTGCTAAGCGTTTTATAGGTACCCGGATTTATTGTTTGGATTGAACCTTCATTAACAAATGACCGATTCGATGCTGAAAGGTGTGTGAAGTCAACACGCGTTGTCTTGCTTGTCTGGCTATTTGTTTGCGTTCTTCGTCGTGTGCAATATAATAATGAACCTTCTCCAGTAAATCATTCTTATCTATGAAAGAAACCATTTCCTTCCCGTCCTCAAAATGATTTCCCAGCTCTTCTTTAGCATCTATAAGTTGAAAGGCTTCACAGCTGGCTGCATCAAAGGTGCGGTTGTTGATACTCTTGGCCATAATCCCCATACGGTTCTTATTGTATTTCTCATCAGAGGGGCGGTGAATATTTAGAACGATCGTCGAACCATTATAATATTTCACTACGGTTTCGGGCTTTACCCAGGCATTCACTAAATGAATATGCCCATTTATATGTCTGTTCCATTCCATATGATGTTTTCCCCACCCCCGCCCAACAATCTGGATCGGATAGTCTGTACTCTTTAATAACCATTCAATAAGCTCAATCCGATTACTGTAGGGTACTCCTACTAAACCAATATCACTTGTAAACTCCTCAGAGACTAGTGTGGGGTGAAATATTTCCGGATCTGTCCCCAGCGGAAGATGATACACACAGGGATGTCCAAGGCTTGTATATTGTTCCGCAGCAGCCTGATCGATGGTAAAGATGTAGTCAAAATAAGCGGTGAGCGGAAGGGTCCAATCCATATAATAAGGATCTTCCGTCATCCAGACGGCTGACTTCACATTTGTTTGTCTTAAGAACTCTAGTATAGGTTTGGGGATTTTCAGACCGGCCATAGCCAAAATTAGATCGGGCTGTAAAGATTGTTCCATTTGTTGTAATGCATGCAGATCATTTCTCAATCTGAAAGATTCACAATAGTGACCTGCATTCTGAAATGCTTCCATTATACTCCGTTCAAAGAAGTTATAAACGGCCCGAAAACCTGAGGTTATAAAAAGAATTCTCATGTTCTCCCTCCCTCATAAACCGGACAAATTCCAGTTAACAGGACATTGCCACAAGCATAAAATAAAATAATCCATATGATATTTTATTAATTAGTGGAGGTGTAATATGGCACATACCTTAGTTGAATTCGTAAGAAGTGTCCAGACGAACCTGGACAATGGAGTAATTGTTCCAATTAATGCAACACCAACGTTAATATTAGAATTTGGTATGAATGTTCCGACTGCAACCAACTTCATAGAACTCACTACTACAGTAGGCTGGCAGGCGATGAACGTTTTCGTTACACCACCAGAAAAGCCAAAGCTCTTACTTCAAGTCTTTATGGATGGAGTCGTTGTAGGCAGCGCTGAGCAAGAGTCCATTTCCTACGATGAAGATGAAATCCTTGAAATGACCACAGCGTTCCATTCCATTCTTACGAATGTATCTGTAGGCTTTCATGTAATTCAAGTGTTTGCCTCAAACCCGGAGGATCTCCAGGGAGACATCACCATAACCGGTCCAGTTAATATCTCGGGAAGAGTTTACGCGCCTGCATAAACTTTTTAAGCTTAACCGTTCTAATACTCAAAGTAAAAACTCCTTTATAGAAGTCTGGTTTGTTTTAGGACAAACTAGACTTCTACCGTAGGAGTTTTTTTTCGAATCGTGAGATAAAGGATATGAGACCTTAAATATACTATTCATGCGAGTGGCTGAATATGTTGGGCAGTGGATGATTTAAAATGGTTAGTTAATTATTCCGCACCCGCTCAACCCGTTCAATAAGCTCCTGAATCACCTCATCCGGTGACCGTTCGTTCATCCAGGTCTGGCCGAACATCTGGAATACTTTCACCATCGGGAAGTCCTCCCAGAAGCCCACGAACTCCTCGTTAAGATATACCTTATCTATGACGTGCTCATTCATTTCATTCAGGCACTGCTCCAATACGGCTTTTGCGGCGGGATCACTCACCCATTCACTGAGAAGGCTGAATTTATGGAACGTGATTTCTTCTTTTCCGAAGTCACAGTGCAATCTTCCCGTAATCCGGATGTCCTTGGACGAGCTGCCCAGCAGAATCTGAAAGTATCCTGTGTCTGCAGCCCAACGGTTGTACTTGGTATTGAAGTATGAAAAATCTCTTTCCTCCAGCTCAAAGACGATCGTCTGTTGTTCGCCCGGATCAAGCTCCACCTTGGCAAAGGCCTTCAGCTCCTTCTCCGGCCGGGTCCACTTGCATTCTTCATCGTGTACGTACAGCTGAACGACTTCTTTCCCTCTGCGCTTGCCTGTATTGGTGAGCTGAAAAGATACTGTGACGCCAGTCCCGTGCTGCACCAGATCCAGGTCTGTATAAGCAAATGAAGTGTAGGACAGGCCGTGTCCGAACGGGAATTGCGGGGCCAGCTCTTTACGATCGTAGTAACGGTAACCCACGAACAGGCCTTCGCGGTAATACAGCTTGCCGTTCTCTCCGCGGATGCGCATGTGCGACGGGTTATCCGCCAGCTTCACAGGGAAGGTCTCCGACAGTTTGCCTGAAGGATTGGTATAGCCGAACAATACCTCTGCTATGGATCTGCCCATGCCTTGACCCGACAGCCAGGAATGGATGACGGCTGGAACATGCTGCACCCATGGACGCATGACCAGTGCCGAGCCGCTGCTGGTTATCACGATACATTTTGGCTGAACAGCGGCAACCGCTTGAATCAGCTTGACCTGGTGCTCCGGAAGCTCGATGCCCTTCAAATCATGCATTTCCGATTCGGCATATTCCGGCTGGCCTACGAACAGTACAGCCACATCGGCGTTCTTGGCCAGCGATACACTTTCCTTAATAAGCTCTTCATTCACAGAATCATCTTCCGGATATCCGGCTGTATAATTCACAGTAGCCAGAGTACCTGCCAGCTCTTTGATTTCCTCCAAAGGGATATCCACTCTTGTAGGGGTTACCTTGGCACTGCCGGCCCCCTGGATTCTCGGCTTCTTCGCAAAACGTCCGATTACCGCAATCGCCGAAGCTGTTTCCGGCCGCAGCGGGAGAATCGCGTTATCGTTCTTCAGCAGCACGATGCTTTCGGCCGCCGCTTTACGGGCCAGCGCATGGTAATCGGCATCCACTTTTTCCACAGCTTTGTTTCCGGTAACCCGTTCAACCAGCTTCAGGATACGGCCCACACTCTTGTCCAGCTGCTCTTCGGATAGCTTTCCGTCCTGAACCGCCTCTACTATTGCTTTGGCATTGTAGTGGGCAGGGCCCGGCATTTCAAGGTCCAGTCCGGCATTTAGCCCGCGTATCCGGTCATTAACGGCTGTCCAGTCGGACAGGACAACGCCGTCGTAACCCCACTCTTCTCTGAGAATATCGTTTAACAGATGCTCATTCTCGCTGGTATAGGTTCCATTCAGCAGGTTATAGGAGCACATAACCGTCCAGGGATCGGATTTCTTGATGATCCGTTCAAAAGCACTCAGGTAAATTTCGCGCAGCGTCCGCTCATCGATTTCCGAGCTGGTCACCATTTTCTCGAACTCCTGGTTGTTGCCTGCAAAGTGCTTAACCGAGGCTCCCACACCTTCGCTTTGGATACCATTAATGAAGGCCGCCCCAAGCTCGCCCGTCAGGCAGGGATCCTCCGAATAGTATTCGAAATTTCTTCCGCCAAGCGGTGTTCTTTTCATATTGACGCCCGGTCCGAGCAGCAGCTCTACCTCCATCGCCTTGGACTCCCGTCCAAGCGCCACACCTACCTCATGCAGCAATGCTGGATTCCAGGAAGAGCCGATCGCAGACCCTGTCGGGTAACAGGTCGCCGGAACATTCTCCGTTGTAATTCCCATCTCTTCATTACTGTTTGTCTTGCGTATACCGTTGGTTCCGTCATACATATGAACAGGCGGGATATTTAGCCGCTCGATCCCTTTGGTCATCCACATATTCAGTCCCGCACAAAGCGAGGCTTTTTCGGTAAGGGTCAATTCCTTCAACAATTCATCAGGTGATTTATTCATGCTGCTCCATCCTTTATTATCAGATTAATTTTCCTGTTCCTTTTTCAGCTCCTGGGCATCATACAGCTTGAAAAACGGGAACCATACAGCAAACACAATCAGCAGAACCACCGCCAGCAGAATTAGTCCGTTAAATCCGCTCATCAGATAGGTAGACAGCCCGATCGGGGTATACCACAGCTGGAAGATTTGGCTCGGAATCCGGACCAGCCCCATATCGAGGACGATATACACGAGAATCGGCGTAACCAGTCCATTAATCCACATTGGAACCATAAGGAGCGGATTGAACGCAATCGGCGCCCCGTACACAACTGGCTCATTAATATTGAACAAGGACGGAAGGATGGTCGCTTTGCCGACAGACTTCAATTTTTTGGACCGGGCCAGCAGGAACCAGACGACCAGAGGCAGAGTGGCTCCCATTCCGCCGATACCCAGCCAGCCGGAGAAAAAGGTTTCGAACGTATTGATGTTGACCGGATCCTGTCCGGCTGCGACGAGGGCTGCATTCTGTTCAATGGCAGGGATCCATATGGCGTACCAGATCGGAGTCATCACCCATGGGCTTACGCCGAAGGAATACAGCACCACGCCGATAAAGTTGAACAATACAAAGCCGGTCAGACTTTGACCCATGGCATTGATGGGCTCGAACACATTTACAATCAGTGCAAAAATATCGAAGTGAAGCGGATATACCAAAACCCATCCTGTAGTTAAGATCAAGGCAATCGGCACGAGAAAATCGAACCAGTCCATAATAAATTCCGGAAGGGAAGAGCCTTTTTTGAAGAACGAAAATTTCTGGCAAAGATTCATAACAAGAGCAACAAACACACCGACCAGGAGTGCCGTAATCATCCCCGAAGGCCCAAACCGTTCCAGAATGAACTGGATGGTTCCGTCTTCATTTAGGGTCGGGTTAAGCAGCATCACGAAGAGCGATACCCCGCTCATTCCCGCCAGCAGCTTGATTTTGTGGCGCTCTCTTTTTTCCATGACTGTATACGGCGTTAAAAAAGCAATAAACATCCCCAATAACCCGAAGCTAAAGGTCGTGATGGGTGTAAGATCCGGCATCCCCGGAATGAAATCCTTCAAGATTGAAATGAGTGTGATAATCGAGCCGATAAAAATCATCGGAATCGCCACCATAATGGCTTCCTGAATGGAAGCAACCCAGAGATTATTCGTAAACGCCTCCAATCTAGGTGCAAACGATTCTGTCATCCACTTCATGAAACGCTTCATCTAAATTCCCCCTGTCTTTCTCTTAACTGCTACAACCCTAGTATAGAGATTAATGATACCGTTTTCTTGTTGTAACTTGCCGCATCCGGGTTCGTATTTTGCCTACTTCCTGCCTCTTGTACTAGCTTGTCTGCTTCGACCCAAAATAAACAACAAAAAACACCCCTTCATCAGAAAAGGGATGTTTGCGCGGTGTATTTTCCAATTAAAACTGCCTTTCGAGCTGGAGCAGCAGCACCCCATGAGGCGGGAGTACAATTTCTTTGCACCAGCTTTCCTGCCCTACAAGCTCTGTCCGGATGACCGGACCGCTTCTGCTGTTTAAATACTGAATTTCGTCCTGTGTTAAAAAATCAGGCGCGCCCATAGTCATCCACTCATCGAATACCGACCCATGCTCCCGGTCCAGCCGATAGCTGGTGCATTTATAGGGTCCTGTGAGCCGGGTAAGATTGATCTCAAAGGCTTTGCTGCCTTTTTCCTCAAATACATCATAGCGGGTTGAACCGGATAGCTCCGACCAGTCTCCATTCGCAAACAGCTGATCCACATGCACGTAGTGATAGAACAGAAACTGCAGGCTTCCGTCGCTTTTCCGGGTAAAGGTGTAACCATCCCCCTGCATCAGCAGCTCGTCACCCAGCTTCTGCATTAGCTCAAACGCATAATACCCTGGCTTCTTCAGCCCATCGCGGTTGATCAGGCCAAAGCCTCCATAGAACGGGGAAGCCGGAACGACGCTTTCTTCAAAAACATCGGTAAAAGACCAGTAGGCCATCGCCTCCACGTCCCCGAGCGTATTCATCGTCTGGTAGATGACAAACGGGGCCATAAACATCGTATCGTGAAGCAGGTTCCGGTCATACAGCGAAAAGTTCCACTCGGTAATGTGAAGCTCAACGTCACTGTAACGTGCCTCATTCATTTTTTGCCGCACACGGTCAATGCTTTCTTTGAAAAATGCCGGGGGCATGATCCGGGTCAAACGGCCTTCATCCGTTTTTAGCTTGGGGTATTCCGAATAAATATGGAACGAAAAGAAATCGAGCGGCACTTCCCGCGAGCTGCAGTAAGCTAAAAAGTCTTCTGCCCAGGTATCGTTCCAGATGGAACCGTATCCCATGGCGGGACCGCCTGCTCTCAGCTCCGGCAGCACCGATTTAATCGCATGAACGGTAGATTCGTAAAAAGCGAAGTACTCTTCCTTGCTGCCCGCCCAGCAGACCCCTGCCAGATCAGGCTCGTTCCACACTTCGAAATACCACTGCTTCACCTCATCCGCCCCGTAACGGTTCAGACAATGACGGATGAAGGCCCGGACCAGCGCTTCCCACTTGGCGGGATCTGACGGCGGACTGATATTGCCTCTCCACCAGAACAACGTTTCTTTGGACCTCGCCAGCTGGCCCGGCATAAAGCTCAATTCAACGAATGGCCGGACTCCCTGCTCCAGAAGGAAATCATACAGCTTGTCCACATAAGACCAGTTATAGACCGGTGTGCCATCTTCATTCTCACTGTATACCATCATCTCATCATTAAAGATGCCGTGAAACCGGATATACCGGAACGGGATTGTCCCCTTCAAGGCAGACAGCTGCTTCCGCCAATCCTCGCGCAGTCCTTCTACAGCTCTTCCGGCTGTCGTGGTGATATTCCAGTGCTTTTTATAAAAAGCCGGCGGCTGATCTGTGCGAACCTCAATCCGCTCGGGGGCAGCCGCAAGAGCAGCCGGCAGCGGAACGCTGGACTGATCCGCATCCGTTTTGACGTCCAGGTAGCGGTACAGTGCTCCTATGGCGTTCATCGTGTCCATCTCATAATAATCTCCGCTTGAGGATTCCTCATACGTTTTGGGCTTGCGGTTCAGATTCAGCCGGTGCGGTTCCGGTGCGAGCGAGGCTTCCCGGTATGAGCCCGGCGTACAGCCGTATTTTTCCTTGAAATATTTGTTGAACAGCTTTACATTGGCAAATCCGCAATCCAGGGCAATTTCAGAGATGGTCTTATCGCTTTCTGCCAGCTGGAGCTGGGCCTTTTCCAGGCGGATAAGCGTCAAATACTTTTGAAAGGGAATCCCAATTTTGTCCGTGAAGAAGTGGGAAAAATAATGCAGGCTTAAATGCTCGGAATCCGCCATAGCCTGCAGCGTAATCTTCTCATTGTAGTGGCGGTCGATGTATGTGAGGACACTGTTCAGTCTTTTATAATCGTTATCCTTGCTTCCTTCTGCCACCGCCGGATTCGTCCCGTCTGCAAAATATCTCAGCAGGCATCCGCATAACAGCTGTAATCTGCCTATCGTGTAGCTGTGATAACCCGGCGATTTCTTGTTAATCTCCCAGACCATTTGCGCAAGATTGTGCTTGATGCTGTGCAGCCGCGACTGGTCCTGCCCGGAATCCCCGGCAGAGTTGCAGGAGATGAACGCATTATTATTCAGCAGCTCCGGGCCGAACTGCAGGGTTAACAACACATTATCCTGATGGGTCCGCTCAATTTTGTGAACCGACATACTGTTTATCACGAGAATATCATCTTCCTGGAGCGTATATTGCTTCTGGTCCAGATACATGTTAATCGAGCCATGGAGAACATACAGGATCTCAACTTCCTTATGCCAATGAAAATCAATATGCTGTACGGAATTCACGAAGAGCTTCATCGGCAGATCGTCCTGATGCTGAATAAATTCGTATAAATAGCGAATCGTCTGCTCCCCCCTTCATACCGCTTATTATAGACAGATCGATTTTAAGTTATCAATATGAGGAGGGCTTATGCGCGTAACACCAAAGGTTGACGAAAAAAGAGCAGCACCCTCGGATATCATCTCTCCGCAAGGACTGCACCTATATTACGTTACTCTTCTGCCAACAGAGCATACTGCCCCAGAGAACAGTCGTAATGACTTCCCCTTCAAAAAAAGCTCGGCCCTCATGATACTCCCAAATTAATTGTTTGGAGTAAGTAATCAGATCTTTTTTAAATTCCAATTTTTAAAAGAAAACACAAAAAAACCTTGATTTCTCAAGGTTTTCACTGTACTGCCGAGGACGGGGGTCGAACCCGTACGGTACTCACGTACCGCAGGATTTTAAGTCCTGTGCGTCTGCCTGTTCCGCCACCCCGGCATAATATGTGCGTTGTAACGCGACAAGAAATATAATATCACGTATCCTTCAAACACGCAATCTAAATTCCGATGTTTTTTTATTTATAGCAAAAGCCCGTTCCGGATTAGCCGGACGGGCTTTGCTCTGTAAGGCTTAGGATGAGCTAGCGGCGGTCACGATCAGTGCTTCTGCTGCGCATGCCGGCCAGCCCCAGGAGGCCGACTAAGCCGAGCCAGCCCCAGTTCGAGTCGTTGTCATCATTGTTGTTGGCATTGGTGGTTGTACTGGTGGCCCGGTATCTGCCGGTCTGCGTTGTGTTGTTCAGCGGAGAGACCCTATTGTTATCGCCCGGAGTGACCGCGTCCCTCACCATGTTCTCGCCTTTACGCATGGTTCCTGTGGTCTGATTCATCATGGTATTGCCCTGATTCATCAGATGGGTACCAGTACCGTTCATCTCACGTACTCCTTGTGTTCTTGTGCCGGTTGTTCCGGTATCGGGAACCGCTGTGCCCATTCCTCCGCCAGTACCAGCTGCATTGGCTGCATAACCGGATCCCAGCAGGCTAATGGATAACACGGTACCGCATGCCAGGCTTGTGATCAGCTTCTTCAAGATGTATGCCCCCTTTGAGGATAGTGTGGTATCTCGCTGATAATTTCCCCACATCGTGCAACATCTATGCAAGCAATCCTTATTCCCTGACGAGGTTTACTGTCCTGTTCACCGGATCATAAGATACTTTGGCTCCAAGCGCCTCGGCCACTGCCCGTACAGGCGCGAAGGTTGTTCCGTTCTCGAGAAAACCGCTGGTAATCTTGACTCCATTCAATGTGACACTGATGGCCGGATCCGTCTCGCTGCCGGTTCCATTAATCAGGGCTAAGGCATCCTTCACCTGCTGTACCGTCGGCTGTTTACCGGCCCGGAGCTGCTCAGTGGTAAGCCCGAAGGTCATCTCCAGATGAGAATAGTCTTTAAAAGAAGTCCAGTCCCCGCCCCATGCGAAGCCGAGCTTCTTCGCCTCCTGCGCCACCTGCTGCCAGTCCGCAATCCTATCGTTATTCCCGTCACGGGAGGTATCCCAGGAAATGCTTTTCCCGTCCGGCAGAAGCAAGGCAAAATCAATCGCCAGACCATAATTGTGGTAGCTGCTGCCTCCTCTGGCATTAGTTACAATGTTTCCTTTCGTTGTCCGGCCTTGCGCATAAAGCGCATTCTGCTCAGCAATCGTCCGCATCCCCTGGGTAATGACGATCGGAATTCCTTTGGCGTAGCACCTTTGGATTAGCGCACTCGCACCAGCCAGCAGCACGGGATGAAGCTTGCCCAGCCAGCCTGCTGATTTACTCTTCACCTGATCTAAAGTCAGCATGTACTCACCCCCTGGTATAGTAAATGCCCCCTCTTCCCGCTTTGCTTGTACGGTTTCCCCGGGGTCAACGCATAGATGTCCAATTGAATGATTATCCGCAAAAAAGGCCACACTACCCGCGAAAGGTGGGATGAGTCTATGGACATTCACAGCGACAGCTACAAGGTAGCCGCACTAAGCGACCAGGAGAATGCGGTAGAGATTATCCGGCAAGCCGAAGCGGCTATTGCCCAAATCACCGGCAACAACGCCGTTACGCTAATTGCTTATGAGAAAACGGAAGCCTCCGCCGCAAAATAAGCCTCTAGACTATGTATACCTCTACGATGTCGTCTACGTTAATCCATTTCCATTCCTCTGCCCACTGCAGCTTAATTTCCCGCGAGTGGGTATGAATGGAGGTAACAAATCCGTTCAGCAGCTTGTTCCCAGAGGGATCATACAGAATCACTGTTACTCGGACATGCGTCCGCAGCGACAGCGCCAGCGTACACTCGATTTCCTCCACCTTCTGCGCATCCAGAATTAGCTGGCCGCGGCGCAGTGTCTCCAGTTCCTCATTGCTAATCCGGCGCTTATGCTCAGGCAGCATCATCCGGCTGTGCTCAAGCAGACCACGATCCTCCAGCTTTTTGCTCATTTTCCGTTCTCCTTCCGATTGGGTAAGGTCACTTGCGCTCCATAAAACACGAACGTATGTTTGTATTATATCCGTAGAGCTATCTTTTAATCAAGCAGAAAAAGCTGCCAACAGGTAAATAACTGTAGTGCTGCCAGGCTTCAGATTACATGCAAAAGGCGCGCACATGATGGTGTGCAGCGCCTTAATGGGGACTATCTTTTCACCAAAAAAATCTCTAATTCGCCGTATTGCCTGACTCTGAGCCTGTAACCGTAGAGGTACCGGCATTTGCCCCGCTCTTCTGGGCAGTATCTGCCGACCCGTCTGTCTCCGCCGCAGTTCCGGCAGCTGTTCCCAGCTCAGCCTCAGCAGCGCTGTCCTCCTCAAGCAGTCCTACAGCTACTCTCGCTTCATTCAGCTTGGAGATGCCGTACAGCATCGCCACATCCGCCTGCTGATTCAAAGCGTTGAACTCATCCGCAGTAACCTCAGGGGAAACTGCACCTTGCGAAGCCTGTTCTTTAATGGAATAGGCGCTTTGGAACGCAATTGCAGCATCCATAAGCAAGGTCTGGACATTCTTCGGCAGATTCTTGGAGATCTTCACATCCTTGACTTGATCGGCAATATCCGATGCTGTGTCCTGGAATTCATCGACCGCTTTCTCCAGTTCTTTGTCGGTGGCTTTTCCTGTCGAATAAGAAGTCAGTGTTGTATTGAAGCTCTCCAGAGAAGATTTGCCCATCTCATCGAATTTCGACATTTCATTGTAAAAGTTCTGTACAGTTTCCTGCACTTCTTCCTCAGAAGCAGGCGCAGAACTATCATTGCTGCAGGCGCTGAGGACAACGACCATAATAAGCAAAACTGTCAGTAAGGTTTTTCTCATTTCTAATCCCTCCACTTAACAGAATAATGGCGGGTTTTGTAAAGTGCAAATGAAATTTTATGTAAAAAAGACTCGAAATCCACATCCCCTATAAATAAAGCGCATTCATAGCAAAGAGACCTCCATAGTGACTGGAAATCCCTGCTATAATAAATATAATCTCATCCTGTAGTAAGAAAGGAAGATATCTATGCCTTATTGCACCAGCTGTGGCGCTGAATATAAGGAAGGCGCCAAATTCTGCGGAGAATGCGGAGCGGGTACGGACACCGCTGCTTCAGCGGCCCCGCGCCGTCCTGCGGGCGGCTCCGCCTCCGGGGGAGGCCCGGAAACCGAGCTCTGGCAGGGCAAGCCTGCCGGCCTCTCTGACCGGATCAAGGGCCTGATTGGTCTTAACACGACCAGATATACGATTACCAGCCAGCGGATTATGGTGAAGTCGGGACTGATCGGCAAAGATCTGGAAGAAATCGAGCTGCTGCGGGTTAATGACTTCTCGGTAGATCAGACCCTTTCGGACCGACTGCTCGGCATTGGGACTCTGACTGTATTCTCCGATGACGCCTCGTCCCCGCAGCTGCTTTTCCGCAAAATCCGCAAGGTGCTCACGGTTAAAGATGTGCTGCGCAAAGCGGTGCGTGACGAAAAAACTGCCAACAATATCAGCTACCGCGAACAGATTTGATTGCCGTTCAATCAGCAAGAATATAGGCCCCGGCTGGAATAATGACTTTTGGCTGGCTGGGGCTTTCCCACATCAGAACTGCTTTGGCATCGCCCTGGTTTTCGTAGTACTCTACTCTCAGCTCATGCAGCCTGCCGGCGGTCAGATTCACGCTGCCTTTTCGCTCCTGCCCGCTCTGCTTAATCCAGCTGTCAATCACCAATCCCCCGTCAATCCACACCCGGATGCCGTCATCCGAAGAAGAATAAATCGTATAGCTCTCGCTGAAGTCCGCTTTCAGCCAGCTGCTCCAGCGCACAGAGAAGTTGTCGGAGGCTACCACCGGATCAGGACTAGACTGTCTCCAGACGAAGTTGACCGCCGGATCTGTGCGAACCAGTACCGGAGCTCCGCTTAGTGTAATATTGTTAAAATACTCCCCTTTAACTCCCGCAGCAGTTGTTATTTCCGTTCCCGCAGCCTGGACCCTATATTCATCCCGTGTGATCACAAAACTGTTCTTCATATAAGCCCTGATCACAGCGTCCGTATTCTTTTCATACAACAGCTTGCCCCAGGTCATCTGGTAGGACCATTTGCTCTGGGATCTCGCAAGGACTGCCGGAGAAGGCAGCTCTCCGTTCTCCCCTATGGCGATCAGCTTGCCGCGTCCAAGGTCCCACAGTCCGTCATGGTGGCTTGCCTTGAAATCTCCATCGTAAATATCAAGGGCCAGTACATCTACCCTGCCGGCACCGGGATAGTAGTCCGCAGGCTCGCCCGACCACTGATTTTTGGCATTCGGACTCCATACCCACAGCAGATTGTGCAGTCCGTGAACCTCTGTGTACCGTTCGAACATAAGGTTCCACAGCTCGGAGAAGCGGCTTTTCTGCCCCCACCAGAACCATCCCCCGTTCATCTCGTGATACGGTCTCCACAGGACAGGAACACCTGCATTGCTCAGTTGTTGTAAAGACAGCGCCGTCTTGTCGAGATCTGCAAGCAGCGCAGTATACTGGACAGTTCCCGGAGTGATATATCTGGCAAAGTCAGCCTCGCTGAGACTCATGGAGACATTGGACCAGGCCGGAGCCGTCCCCGGCAGATTGGCATGATAGCTCATCGTTACGATTCCCCCGGCCTTATGCCAGCGAACGGCACTGTCCACCACCGCCTGCCGCTGGCCGGCAATAACCGCCTCTGTCTGGTTGCTGATGGCCCCCAGCTCATAGCCGTGAAGTCCGGGATAGAATCCTCCTGTATTCTTCAGCTTATTGCTGTACTCATCCGGACTCTCCAGATAATCATGCTGTCCGCTGATGATGCCTTTGCCCTGCAGCGAATACAGCTTCTTCAGCAAGCTCTTCGCCGGGGGCGCAAGAGCCGTATCGGCAGGTTCCATCACCAAGCTGCGGAAGGACGCCTGCCAGCGGATATCGTTCACCAGCCGTGACGCCGAGTCGAGCAGATCCCGGAGGATGCGTTGTTCCATTCTTCCCACCAACCTTTTATACCATTGTATGGGGACAACCGTGACAAGGACGCGGCGAATGTTGAGCATTCGGCAAAATATTCATGTTTTCAATATGTATAATTACCATTACGGCTATTGCTGTCACATACTGTCACTTACCTCGCATACCGAAGCGGCAAAAGCTCAAGAATATCCACTTTGGCCAGGGTCCCTTCCGCAGGTACAATCACCTTGCAATCCTTGGCGTAATCCGCGATCAGCTCCCGGCACATCCCGCATGGCGATACAACCTTGATCTCTCTATCCTCACTGTCCGGATCCGGGTGCCTTACGGCAACAATGGTGTCGAACTCCTGGTACCCCTCGGAAATCGCTTTACCGATAACCATTGCCTCGGCACATACGCTAACCCGCGGCAGATTTGCCTCCAGATGAACAGCTGTAAAAATCTCCCCCGTCTTCGTGCGCAACGCCGCACTGACATGATGCCGCTCCCATGCGTATCGTTTTCTGATAATCTCTTTAGCAGAAGCTATCAGGGTCTGGTCCTCAATCGAAATCTCAACTTCCATGTGCTTGTCCTCCTAAACGTTGTGCAATCCTTGTGCCTCATCGCAGGGTTCCGCCAAAACTCACTTCGTGGTAACCTTGTCCTAATTTAGTATACTAAAAGCCGTTTGTTTTAAGATATAATACTTAATAGACAGAGACTTTATGACCCCCACACCTTAGGAGGACCATGTGAAAAAACAGAAATTCATCTCCACTCTGATCATCATTCTACTGCTGGTCCTGGTGGCTTACTGGTTTGAGGAAAATAACCCGCCCGTCACGCCACCTTCTACAGATGACTCTGAAATTGTACAGCTGGAGTTCCCGGCAGACCGTTATCCCGAAACCGCCGAGCATATCCAGGAAGCGATTGAGAGCGGTGAATCAGCCGTCTGCACTATCAGCCGGGAAGATGCCGAAGAGAACCGCAAGGAATCCTTGTCCGGTGTGCCAACCAAGAAGGGCTACGACCGCGATGAATGGCCGATGGCGATGTGTGCCGAAGGCGGCAGCGGTGCCGACATTGAATACATAACACCCAGTGACAACCGCGGGGCCGGAAGCTGGGTTGGTAATCAGCTGGAAGATTATGCCGACGGAACCCGGGTAGAGTTCATGTTCAAGTAAACAAGAACCGCATACGTATGGAGTAGCCCCCTGCCGTCAGTATCGGCAGGGGGTTTTTGCAGATTCAAGGCTATCCACTCTCTGCAGGTGCTTCAATCGGTCCAGTGACCGCTGCCGGTGCCGGTCACTTTTGCCCCTGGCTCCGGACTTTCCCAGGCAATGAGAATTACCGCTGCCTCTACGGGCTGGGGCGGCTGCCATTGGATAAACCCCTGCAGTGCCAGCTCACGAAGGCCGGACATCACTTGAGCCTCCCTCCGCCCGCTAAGCCTAGCAAGCTCCTTAAGCTGCGGCATCCGCCCGAAGTGGCTTCTGAAGTGACACATAATCCGCAGCAGCTTGCGGGCAGTATCATCCAGCATGACGCGCCTTGGCCCGCCGCCAGGCCAGGATACTGCCGGTTCTGAATACCCTGGGACCGCCTGTAGTTAAGCAAGTGGCCCGCAGCAGGTCCCCTTTAATCCCGTGCACCTCCACGCTGCGCTGGGTGATTTTGCCCGATTTGTCCTCATAGATGATTTCAATTACTTGTCCGATCAGCTTTTCCAGGTCTCTTACCTTCACTTCAAGTCCCCCTTATCACACTTTTCCGAAATAATTATATGTATTATATGCGAACAAATGTTCTTTATGCAACATGATCGTGATAACACATAATACCAAGTGAAAGCCCCGCTTAGGCACTCTGCCTGACGGGGCTGCACTTACCATAAAATCCTTTAGAATATACAGGCTTTGGTGATAATTACCAGCAGAATGAACAGCACCAGAATGGCACTCGTTGAGGTCCATGGGCTTACAACCGGCATAACCGCCGGAGGTCCCTGGTTCACCCCGCCAACGTTATTTCCGCAACCGCAACCATACTCTGCACCCATAATTCATTCCTCCTCTGAGATATGAAATACATGAAACGTGATGCTCAAGTTCATCTCTTACACAGCACAGAATATGTTGCAGGCAGATCGGCAGTCTGGGCCAACCGGCAAACAATATCCGCTTCGCCTAAATAAACCGCTCGATTCAGACGATATACATTACAGGAAGGCTGGTAAACCAGGGATTTTAATAGGTCAGCATTCTCAAAAAAACGGGTTATAACCCATTCAGGAGGTACGAAATGGACATTGCCGCTCTATCCATTGCAATGAGCCAGGCGTCCTTACAGCAGGCTGTCGGGCTGCAGGTCATGAGTATTGCCAAGAATACCGCTGAGCTTCAAGGGCAGAATATAGCCCAAATGCTCCAGCAGAGTCCGCATCCGGCCCTTGGAAAAACACTTGATATTCAGGTTTAATTGCATTATGCTTAGATACATAAGAACATCAGTTCCGGTATGAATCCGGCAACTACTAGCCCCTTCGGGCTTTTCTTTTACCCCTAAATACGAACATACGATCTTATATTGAGGTGATTACATGCAGTCTTATTACCAAATGACCGCCCTGGAGAATTGGACCGAGGATTTATATCAGCGTTTGCAAGTGCGGCAGCCGTCGGACATATCGGTTAATTACATCGCCGAACGGCTGAATATCTGGGTTCATTATCTGGATGTACGCAGCAAGAGCATTGAGGCCTCTGCCGGGATGTACACCATGTTTTTAGACAACCGGCTCCCCCCCGAGCTGCAGCGCCTGGAATTTCTCCATGAGCTTTGCCATCTGCTCCGTCATGCCGGAAGCCGCAGTCTGATGCCCGGACACTTTACACAGGCTCAGCAGGACGAATCGGAGCGTTTTATTCTTTATGCGGCTATGCCCTACTCCATGATCTCTGCCAGACCGTTGCCGGAGCTGCGCGAGGATGCCATTCACTACATTGCCACAACGTTTCAGGTTCCGGAGGAACTGGCCATACAGCGGATTGACCAGATTCAGAGACGGGTGTTTCAGGGGCAATTGATGGCTGTGCTGGAAAGAAACGAAGACAGAAATCTCATCCATCACCGGCATATCCGGTAACTGCTTGTTTCCTATCCGCAAGTATTTCCCCAAAAAAATGACCCCGCCGGCGTCCGGCAAGGTCTATATCTATTACTAGGGGGTATGTGCTTACTATACAGCCTCCGGCTTAAGCCATTATGAAACCCAGCTGAATATGAGCTAAAATCTGTCCTGCTTAAACGGGATCGCCGGCATTTACAAACCTGTTTTCTTGCAGCATTGGTACCGCATAGCTGATATCTGCTTGGCAGCAGTACGTGACATCATCTTCATATCCGCGTTCCCGCAGTTCACGGCCGCTGGCAGATTCCCAGATCAAATCCCTGATCCGATGACCGGAGGACTTCACAGCGCCAATGCACACCTCAGCCTCCGGAGATTTCGTTCCGGCTAACCGGGAGAGAATCAGACCTGCACCCAGGTAATCCTCGATGCCCGGGCGCAGTTCATCCTCCCCCTCCATAACATCCGACCACTTCTCGCCGCAGGGGATTACCGTAATATTCACGTCCATTTCAAGCTTCAGCCGGTTCGCGGTATCTGCAACAGCAGAAGCATTTAACAGACAGCCGATAAGCAGAGCCGGCACTTGTGCTGCAATCCATGTACAGGCTGCTCCGTTCAAGGAACATAATACAAAGTCACGGGCATAGTCGGCTGAGCTGAAGGACAACGGCGATAAGGAGTGGCCCCCCACTCTTATAGCTTCTGATCTCCCCCAGACCATTTCGGCACCAAGCTCCTTGGCATAAGCTTTAGCGGTTTCATTAATCGGCGGAGGATACGGATAAATATTGGCTTTATGCTGAACCGCCGTTACTACCGTAGACGAGAAGCTAAGCACGTCAACAATAATCACAATGTCCCCGCGCTCTGCTGCTGCCCTGGCCCCTCTCCGTCCCCAGTCCAGCTTAATTTCATAAGGTGACTGATCAAAATACACAGGATTCCCTCCTTCCGGTTCTAAGAATTCTTCTCAATCCTTCAAAGAGGGAGTTACCCATAGATTGCTACTCCCAAACCGTCAATCGCCGGCTTTCTTTAATTATTTTTGAAACAGACGGATCTTGCAATACCTCAAGTTCACGTTCTATAACGGCAAAAAAAGTGACCCTACCGAACGTCCGGCAGGGTCAAGGTCTATTAACTGGGGGTCATGTAATTAATATATATCCCGAAGCTTAAACGAATCTGAAGCAGTGCTAAATGTTTGCTTAAGTTGCACTCCCAGGCTCTATACCCAGAAAGATTTAGTAATAATTACGAGCAGAATGAACAATACCAGAATTGCAGCACTAGAAGTGAAGGGGCTAGCATATGCTCCGCAGTTAGCTCCACCAACCGGACTTACATTTTCACCGTAACAACCCATTCTAAATTCCTCCTTCATAATTGAGTACACCATAGACTATGTAAATTAGCCGCTGCCTGACTGGGTGAATAGGAAATCATTAGCCTTCATCCGGACCGATCCGTAAGCTCTTCAGCGGAACCTCACATTTATCCGCAATCAGCGTATAAAATTCCGGAAAGCTCGGGTCCTGGGCATTAGGTATTTCTTCAAAGGTACGGATATATAACCCGTTAGCGGCCACTGCCGTTATAATATCGCCAACCGTCCATCCCCGCGTCAAAACCTTACCCAGTCCAGAACGCTCTTTTTCAGGAAGCAGTTTGGCAAAAGCTATTTCGCCTTCCCGGACCGTGTCGTCAAAATAATTCCCTGTCGGATGCTGGAGATTTACCGTTGTCCTCCATGTCCTGGCAAACGGATGAAAGTCCGTTAACATCAACCGGCCATTTGCGCCTAATCTTCTGCTGACCAAAGCAAAAATATCATTTAGATCTGTAAAATAATGCAAAATCCCAAACTCCATTAATACAATATCAAATTGGCCCAGCGTCTCTTCATCAGGGATATGCAATACATCTGAGCAGATATAGTTCAAAGGAATCCCCGCAGCAGCCGCAACCTCACCGGCATACTTACAGTTTTCCTCTGAAATATCGACCACGGTAACCTCAGCGCCCAACAGGGCTAACGCGATCGCCTTCTTGCCATGGGAACCCAGCAGATTGATTATTTTCTTTCCTGATGGATTACCAAGGTACTTTAACCAATAACGCAAAGGGTGCTGCGGGTCCATTTTTAATTTACTAGCCTGCTCTTCCGGAGATCCGTGATGCTCTACCCAAGCCTGATATGCCTTCGATTCCCAAGCCACCTTATTCGCACGTGCCAGTTGTTCCTGCATATAGTCCCCCTTGATAAAATATGGAATTATTTCCAGGCTACTAAGTTTACTACATTTTAGAGTCTTCATCCACAATCCCAAATCTGCTTAATATCACATCGTCTTATTTATACCATAAAAAAAGGCCAGCCCCGTAAGGATGACCTTGCCTGTTTCCATACTATTTTTACTTCACAGATCTTATTTCAAAAAAGTCCCCTGCCGGTACTCACTGAACGCCACCGTAATCTCTCTTTCCGTATTCATAACGAACGGTCCTCTGGCGACTACCGGTTCGCGGACAGGTTCACCTGCATATAACAGCACTCGCAGCTTCTCTCCCGCCGTAATTTCCACTTCACTTTCTCCGCTGCCGCCTTCACCAAGCCATAAGACATGGCCTTTAGAAGCCGCTGCTTTGTTGTTTCCAAAGGTTCCGTCGCCTTCAAGAACATAGATGAACCCGTTGTAGCTGCCCGGCAAATCCTGCGTGACTGTATAACCCGGCTCAATGGTCATCTCCACCATCGTTACCGGAACATAGTTGCGGGTTGGACCAGCCACTCCCTTGGAAGATCCGGAGAAAACTTTTATGGCTGCGCCAGCTTCCTGCCGTACAGGCATATCCCCGCTTTTCAAATTCTGATAACGCGGCGTAGTCATCTTGTGCACCTTCGGCAGATTCACCCAAAGCTGCAGGGAATGCGCAGTCATCCCTTCAGAGGGCACTTCATTATGCTCAACTCCGCTGCCTGCCGTCATCCACTGCACATCCCCCGGCCCGAGCACCCCGCCTTCCCCGCTGTGAGTGTCGTAATGTTCAATCTGTCCAGAGATCACATACGTTACCGTCTCCATTCCACGGTGCGGGTGGATGTCAAAGGATCCCTTCTGAAACTTATCCTCCATCATCAGCAGAAAAGGATCATGCTTCGCCCAATTTCCCGGTTCAAGTACCGGCCCTGCCGAATGGATTGCACTCACCTGGTTTAGAACAACCTTTCTGACTTCACTTATATCTCTTTTAACTGCAGATTGTTCCATAATGCTCTCCTCCTTAACGAGTTGTAGTTCAGCTCTATTCTTAACTATTATTTTTATATTTACTATATTTTATATAGTTAATTTAACACTTCTCTTTTTGTTTGTCAATTTCCCGGAAACAAAATGTGACCAAATCCCGTTCTTAATGGTGTTATAGGTAAAGGAGGGCAGAGCATCATGCAGCGATTCATGTCCCGGCCGGGGAATGATGTGATAAAGAGTTATGAAACCTACTCAAAAATGCTGTTCCGGATTGCCCTGGTTCATCTGGGCAGCCGCCAGGATGCCGAGGAAGCCACTCAGGACACCTTCATCAAGCTTATGGAGAAAGCGCCGGAGTTCAAGGATGCCGAACATCAAAAGGCATGGCTGATCCGTGTACTCACCAACACTTGCAAAACATCGCTGGGCAGAGGCTGGCGTAAGCGCGAGATTAAGCTGGAGGGTGCCGAGCCGCTTACAGCGGACAGCCCCGAGGATTTGGCAATGCTACAGCTGGTGCTGGCCCTGCCCGTAAAGTATAAGACTGTTATCCATCTGTATTATTACGAGGATTATCCCGTCCAGGAGATCAGCAAAATACTGCAGATCAGTGAGTCCGCCGTGAAGATGAGGTTAAAGCGAGGACGGCAGCTGTTAAAACTGGAGCTGGAAGGAGCGGAACCGCAGTGAACGAGGATCAGTTTCGATCAACCTATAAGAAAGCGGTGGATTCAATGAACCCCAGCGAAGAGATGAAAAAAGGACTGCTCGCCAAAATGGAGCAGCATCAGGAGACAAAACGTCCGCGTAAGACAATATTTATCGCAGCAAGCATCGTACTCGCCGCCGGAATCGGTCTGGCTTCACCTACTATTTGGAACCAGTTAAACGGGCCTGCGTCACCTGCAGAAGTGGCACAGGTGGACCCGGGGACATCAGGCACAGGCGGAGCCGCTTCGGCCGGCAGTGTCGTCATTCCCAAGCTGAAGCTGCCGGATTCAAGCTCGGGTGTTAAGGCAAGCATGATTGCGCTGGTTGTGTATAAGGGGAATATTTATACACAGTCTGCTACACGTATCGAAGCCGCTGATGCAGCCGCGCTGCGCGGTGACCGTCTGGGACGGACGACAGGCGGCATCGACGAATTGAGCGGTAAAGACGAATACACCGAGCTGTCCTCCAATATCGGTGAGACAGATATCTATACCGTGAAGGGATACGATTCCGGCTTCCTGATTATGTCCTATTCGGAAATCGACGGTCAGGTATTCGCTGAGCTGTATGAGCATACGAACGGCATAACTGTAAACAGCGGAGCCGATCTGATCGGCAAGCTGAATCTTGAAGGCCGGATCGCTTCCGCCCAGTGGGAGAGCTTCGACAGCTGGAATAACGGACTGCAACAGTACGCGCCGCTCAGCGGAAGTGAAACGCTTGACGGCTTCCTGTCAGCACTCCTGGCAGCGAAACCGCTCGCAGCAGAACCGCTGATCGCACAGGGCATCTATGACAGCGAAGACCGCAAGGTCATCTATCTGGAGCTCCAAGATAAGACTAGGGTTCAGCTGGTACTCTTTGGTCAAGGACTCGTTCGTTATGGCGATGCGCCGGTATTTTTCGAAGTCGAATCCGGTGCGTTCCAAGCGCTGTGGAACAGCATGGAACAGTAAAAAAGAAACCGGACCACCGCATGCCCCTCCGGGAGTGACCTTTTAACACAAAAATACAGCCCTGCCTTGTTGAGGCGGGGCTGTATTTTTACTTCACCAGCATTTTCACAGCAGCATTCACCCGTTTGATCGTCTCCGTGCCCACCCAGCCGCCTGCGCTTGCCAGAATAAAATTATGAAATATCTTATTCGCCAGAGCATATGTCACTGTCCCGATTATGATCTCTATCACAAAGAACCGCATAATATCGCCAGTGGTTATAATATACACTTTGAATTCCTGATGATGAAGCACAGGCTTAGCTCACTCCCCTTCGAAGGGTTATTATTAACCTTTATGCTTCGGGCGGATTGTCTAATGCCATTTCGAGCAACGATTTGCGTGACACATTAACGTATTTCAGCTGCTTCATACCACCCAGAAATTCGGGCTTCCGTTCGATCAGACACATACCGATATCCAGGAATTGCAGGTTCTTCAGCTGCTCCAGTTCAGGCGGCAGTTCACGGATCGAGGTGTATTGAATCGTCAGCTGCTCAAGATGTTCCAGTTCCCCGATCTCCGGCGGGATGCGGTTTAGGCCGATCTCCTCCCTGGGCTTGGCCTGATACCCGGGAGCCGGCCGGTCCGAACTTGCACACCGGATAGACAGCTCTTTCAGATTCTTTAGCTTGCCTATAGCTGCAGGAATGCCCCCCAGATCAGCAGATAAAATTTTCAGACATTCCAGCTTGCTTAATTCGAACAACCCTTCGGGCAGACGATATAGATCCTGTTCAAAAATCTCCAGCTCCCGCAGCTCGGTAAGCTCCCGGATTCGTTCAGGCAGCTCCGTCAGCCTATGTCCGCTTATATACAGCCAGTCGGTTTTATGCTTAATGGCATCGTCCAGCAGATGATCCAGATCACGGTGTGCTTTTAATTCCAAAAAGAGTCCCGTAACCTGCTCCATCAGCTCACCTGCTTCTTCCTCAGTAACATCCATCCCATACATATGTTCATGTACCACCGAGTACAGGTAATCTCCGCCGCCTTTTCTCAAGAAACACAAGTCCTCCGGCAGATTAGGGTACATCCAGTCCGACAACCGGTTTGCCATTTGCTTCAGCAGCTTCCCGCTTTCTTCACAGCATCGGTATAAATAATACGTCCCTGCGCTATAGAAGGCATGACTGTTATAGGTCTTCCTGATTCGCATACATTCATCCAAATTATTGTCCGGGATTATGATGGTCTTCAACAGATAAGGCTCCAGCGTCTCCAAAACACTTGTGTACCGGTCCCGCATTGCCATATCGGCTGGAATCTTCTCCCCCAGCACAAAACGTTCCGAATTCGATATCGCCAGATCAATTACCTGCTCATATGCTTCGCCTCTAGGGTCGGTATACATTCTCATCGTGTCCAGTCTCCATTTCCGTTCGGAGTAAATGCGGCCGCTGACATTAGCGTAGTGTTTTCACCATCTTAAAATTCACTAACTCGACACCTTTACGTTCAACCACCTGCTGCTGGATAACCCGGTATCCTAAACGTTCAAAAAATGGCCTGGCAGTTATACTTGCCTCTGTATCCATTTCATTAAGTCCTAACCGCCTTGCTTCAGCTTCAAGTGTGTTCACCAAAGCAGAAGCAACCCCCTGCCGCAGAAAATCCTTATCAACAAAAAGTCTTTCTAAATGCCCCTCTTGAGTCATATCAGAGAACCCAACGATTTCACCTTTGATTTCCGCAACATAGGTAAAATTGTGACTCAGCGCGTCTTTCCAAGTCTTCAGCTTGAGCGGCTCTTCATCTTTGGGTGCCCAGGCATGAAGCTGCTCCCCGGTGTAATCCCGTTTGTTCACGGAATGCACTGTTTCGTAGAATATAGAGACGATCTGATTAATATCCTCTTCCGTAAACTTTCTTAACTCCATTATGCATCCTCCCCTACACCCAGAGGGTATTTTGATAGCAAAAAACCGTCTGATCTAAGACGGCCTGCAGTTGCAATATGGGAAAAACGCTACCCTAACATCGTTTTCAAATCTATGATTAGAAATACGCCAGCTAAGATAAAAGAAAATACCGCAAGTCTTCTTAGTTTATTCCAATCCCGAACCCCAACAGCTACAAACAAAACAAATAACAACCCCGTCATTATTTCGTCATTCCGGCGGAAGACCATTAACAGAATGTAAGTCAGCATAATAAATGACCAGATTAATGTGAACCAGCGCGGATTTCCATTCCAAACTTTTTTAAGCATGTCCTGCCTCTATTCCCTTTAAGATTTGTATAGACTACATTCTCCTTACATGGGAGGAATTCCTTCCCAACAACCCTAAACATAGCAAAAACCCCTTGCTAGGCAAGGGGTTTAGTGAAGTGGGCCCTACAGGACTCGAACCTGTGACCAATCGGTTATGAGCCGACCGCTCTAACCAACTGAGCTAAGGGCCCGGATCTAAAGTATCCGAATGTACGATGGCTGTAGGAAAATAAATTGGTTGCGGGGGCAGGATTTGAACCTGCGGCCTTCGGGTTATGAGCCCGACGAGCTACCGGGCTGCTCCACCCCGCGTCAGTAATCATATTCAAACAGCGACAATAGTTAATATACATTAAATAAGGCCCTAAAGTCAAGGATGAAATTGTTAATTCGTCAGGGTAAGAATCGCACCCCGTAACGGCCTTTCCGTGAACGGTAAATCTCTACAAACCGCGGGTCATGATAGCCGTAAATCCAGCCGTCCTGCTCCAGTCTTTTTGCTAGGCAGCCTGCTTGAAATCTCGTCCTGAACAGCTTTGCAAAGTATATCCAGTTCATGATGGATGTCTCCCTTGAGGTTGTTGTTCAACGCTGCAATTATAGGATACCCCACTATGATAAAAAAATATGCGCGACTTCCGGATTTCATAACTGAAAAACCGGAACTCCCGCATGTTATGTACTCCCGGCGGCCAGTTGGGCACGCCGGACTCAAGCTTGTGTTAACTTAATCAGCCGTGCCTAGACTTACACTCCAAACGATGCCGGATCTTTACGCCACGATTGCAGCAGGGCTACATCGCCCTCGGCGATCTTTCCTTGGCTCAGGGCCACATCTATGAGGGTGGTGTAGTTGGACAGGCTTTGCAGGGGCACTCCGGCTGCAGCGAAGCCTTCAGTGGCACGGTCCAGCTCATAGCTGAAAATCGCCAATACTGCCAGCACTTCTCCGCCTGCTTCCTCTACTGCCTGCGCGGCTTTGATCGAGCTGCCACCGGTGGAGATCAGGTCCTCGATCACAATCACCTTTTGGCCGGGAGAGATGATGCCTTCGATCTGGTTCTGTTTGCCGTGGCCCTTGGCCTTGTCACGGATGTAAGCCATCGGCAGGTCCAGCTTGTCGGCCACCCAGGCCGCATGCGGAATACCCGCAGTCGCTGTACCCGCGATCACCTGAGCTTCGGGATAGCTGGATTTAATCAGCTCTGCGAAGCCATTTGCGATATAGTTACGCACTTCCGGGAAAGACAGGGTCAGACGATTGTCGCAATAGATCGGTGATTTGATGCCGGAAGTCCAGGTGAACGGTTCCTGCGGGCGCAGTGCAACCGCTCCAATCTCCAATAGATAAGCAGCGACCTGTTCGCTTGTATTCGATAATGTACTCATGCTTGAGTCATCTCCTCAATGATTGATAGTGCAGCTGCGCGCGGATCGGCTGCTGCGGTAATCGGGCGGCCCACTACAAGGAAGTGGCTGCCTTGCCGGATAGCTTGTCCCGGCGTCATAACCCGGGATTGATCGTCTAGAGAGGCGCCTGCCGGACGGATACCCGGAGTCACAGTAACGAACTCCGGACCGCAGGCGGCAGCGATTGCTGCAGACTCCTGCGGGGAAGCAACGACGCCGTGCAGGCCGGCTTCTGCCGCCAGACGGGCGTAGCGCACCACGGTATCCTCTACGTTCCCGGCAATGCCAATTTCTCCATTCATGACTTCCTGGCTGGTACTCGTAAGCTGTGTCACCGCGATAATCAGCGGAATATGCAGTGAAGGATGCAGGCTGACTGCCTTCGCTGCCCCCTCAAGAGCTGCTGTCATCATCGCCTTGCCGCCGGAAGCATGGACATTGAACATATCCACGCCGAGCCTTGTGATGCTCTCCGCTCCACCCCGGACGGTGTTCGGGATATCATGCATTTTGACATCAAGGAACACGGAATACCCGCGGTCCTTCAGCTCCCGGATAAAGTCCGGTCCAGCTGCATAGAACAGCTGCATGCCAACTTTCAGGTAGCACGGGATGCCTTCCAGCTTATCGATCAGTACCCTGGCCTCGGCTGCATCAGGATAGTCAAGGGGAATCATCAGCCTTCCGGCCATTTCATCCCGTTTGGTGATATGACCGATACTCTCATGTTGGGCCTGTTCTGGGGTCTGCTCCATACGTTGTTATCCATCTCCTCTATTTATCATTTACGGCTCCCGCCGTCATTAACGCTTTCTTGTCCAACTCCCGGGCACAGTTGAACGGTCTGCGATAACGCAAACCGTCCTCTGTAGAACCGCCAGCAGGCAGCCCTCTAAGTTTTATATTATTGTCCAACAAAGGCAGGCATCGACTGTGACGAGAAGTTGATCGTCTGCAGCATTCTCAGCAGCGCCGTTACTGTATCAAGCGATGTCATACATACGACCCCGTTCTCTACCGCTTCACGGCGGATACGGAAGCCGTCGCGCTCCGGCGTCTTGCCTTTGGTCAGCGTATTGAAGACGAAGTTCGCTTGACCGCTGCGGATCAGGTCGAGGATGGTAGGCTCGCCTTCATCCAGCTTGTTGACATTCATCACGTTCAGGCCCGCTTGCTCAAGCGCCTGTGCCGTGCCGCCGGTTGCAATGATTTTGTAACCCATGGCGTGGAAGCCCTTCATCAGCTCTACAGCCTCAGCTTTGTCTTTGTCAGCTACTGTAACGATGATCGCACCTGTTGCCGGGATTTTCATACCCGCACCGATCAGCCCTTTATACAGCGCCTTAGCGTACAGCTTGTCGCGACCCATGACTTCACCGGTTGATTTCATTTCAGGTCCCAGTGTAGGCTCTACTCTGCGCAGCTTGGCGAAGGAGAACACCGGCACTTTAACCGACACATAGTCGCTTTCCGGCCACAGGCCTTCTGTGTAACCATCTTCCTTCAGCTTGCCGCCGAGGATGATTTTGGTTGCCAGATTAGCCATCGGAATGCCGGTTACCTTGCTCAGGAAAGGAACCGTACGCGAGGAGCGCGGATTCACTTCGATAACATATACTTCATTCTGGTAAATAACAAACTGGATGTTGACCAGTCCGATTGTTTTCAGCTCTTTGGCAATCTTGATCGTAATTTCGCTAATCTTCTGCTTCAGGCCTTCATCCAGGTACTGCGGAGGGTATACGGCGATGGAGTCGCCGGAGTGAACGCCTGCACGCTCCACATGCTCCATGATGCCCGGAATAACAACCGTTTCGCCGTCGCAGATCGCATCAACCTCGACCTCTTTACCCAGCATATAACGGTCGATCAGCACCGGGTGCTCCGGATTAACCTTCACCGCTTCAACCATATAGCTCATCAGCTCGGCATCATTGTAGACAATTTCCATTGCGCGTCCGCCCAGTACATAAGAAGGACGTACAAGCACCGGATAGCCAAGAGATTGTGCAGTTTCTACAGCCTGACTGGCATCAGTTACCGTCTTGCCTTTCGGCTGGGCGATATCGAGACGGGCCAGCAGCGCTTCGAACCGCTTGCGGTCCTCAGCTTCATCAATGCTCTCCAGGCTCGTGCCGAGAATATTGACACCGGCTGCAGCCAGCGGCGCAGCAAGGTTAATAGCCGTTTGTCCGCCGAACTGGACGATTACCCCGATCGGATTCTCCTGTTCGATAACGTTCATTACATCTTCAAAGAACAGCGGTTCAAAATACAGCCGGTCAGAGGTATTAAAGTCCGTCGATACGGTCTCCGGATTGTTATTGATAATGACAGCTTCGTAGCCGGCGTTTTGAATGGCCCACACCGCATGCACGGTGGAGTAGTCAAATTCAATCCCCTGGCCGATCCGGATCGGACCGGATCCGAGCACTATTACTTTTTGCTTATCGGAATGGGTCACTTCATTTTCTGTCTCATAGGTTGAGTAGTAGTAAGGCGTTGAAGCTTCGAACTCAGCCGCACAGGTATCTACCATCTTGAAGACTGGCGTCAGGCCCTGCTGCAGGCGCATAATACGGACATCGGCTTCCTTTGTCTGTGCCCCGCCCGGACGCCCTTCTGCACGAATTTCGGCGATGGCCCGGTCAGTAAAGCCTTTGCGTTTGGCCTGGTAGAGTGTTTCTGCACTTAACGTTTCTTCACTGCGCAGCACATCCTCGAAGTTAATCAAGCCTTCAATCTTGGACAGGAACCACCAGTCTACGTTCGTAATATCCTGAATTTCCTGCAATCCGTAGCCGCGGCGGAACGCTTCTGCGATCAGGAACAATCGCTCGTCATCAGGCTTCGCGAGGCGGGTGCGCAGCACGCTGTCTTCCAGCAGCTCTGCGCCCGGCAGACGGAAGCGGTGTACACCGATTTCCAGGGAACGGATCGCTTTATGGATCGACTCTTCAAAGGTACGGCCAATCGCCATAACTTCTCCAGTCGCTTTCATCTGTGTGCCCAGCTTGCGGTTCGCGTAAATGAACTTGTCGAACGGCCAGCGCGGGATTTTGCTGACGATGTAATCCAGTGTCGGTTCGAAGCAGGCATATGTCTGTCCGGTAACCGGATTGACGATTTCATCCAGCGTGTAGCCGAGGGCGATTTTGGCCGCCATTTTGGCAATCGGATAACCGGTCGCCTTCGAGGCCAGTGCCGAGGAACGGCTTACCCGCGGGTTTACTTCAATGACATAATATTGGTAGCTCTGCGGATCAAGCGCGAACTGCACATTACAGCCGCCTTCGATATTGAGCGCACGGATAATCTTCAGCGAAGCGCTGCGCAGCATCTGGTATTCACGGTCAGAGAGTGTCTGGCTCGGTGCTACGACGATACTGTCTCCTGTATGCACACCAACAGGATCAAAGTTCTCCATGTTGCATACTACGATACAGTTGTCATTCGCATCACGCATTACTTCATATTCTACTTCCTTCATGCCGGCGATACTCTTCTCCACCAGACATTGGCCGATCGGGCTGTAACGGATCCCCGCTTTGACCGTCTCACGCAGCTCTTCCGCGTTGTCGCAAATTCCGCCGCCTGTCCCGCCCAGGGTATAAGCCGGACGGACAATCAGCGGAAAGCCGATTTCCTCTGCAAAGCTCATAGCTTCCTCAACCGTTGTAATGATCGTGCTTTCCGGTACCGGCTGTTCCAGCTCACGCATCAGCTCCCGGAACAAGTCGCGGTCTTCCGCTTTCTCGATGGATTCCAGCTGGGTACCCAGCAGCTTAACGTTCTCCGATTCAAGCACGCCGGCACGGGCCAGCTCAACTGCCATGTTCAGGCCGGTCTGGCCGCCCAGTGTCGGCAGCAGGCCGTCCGGACGCTCCTGGCGGATAATGGCCGTTACGAATTCAAGTGTAATCGGCTCGATGTAGACCTTATCAGCCATATTGGTATCCGTCATAATCGTAGCCGGGTTACTGTTGATCAGTACAACCTCAACACCTTCTTCTTTCAGCGCCTGGCAGGCCTGAGTTCCCGCATAGTCAAACTCAGCGGCTTGCCCGATCACGATCGGGCCGGAGCCGATGACGAGGATTTTTTTAAGCTTATCGTTCTTTGGCATGTTATAGAGCTCCTTTCACGGCTTCAAGCTTAGTAGTAGGTTTCGGTGCCGTGATTCTGGCATTTGCCGCAAGCTGGGCCTGGCGTGAGCCGGCAGGTGTCTTCGCTTTGTGGTCGGCAATCATTTGCAGGAAACGGTCGAACAAATAACTGCTGTCATGCGGTCCCGGCGCTGCTTCCGGATGGTATTGCACCGAAAATGCAGGGTAACGGGTATGTTTTAAACCTTCAATGGTCTTATCATTGTTGTTGATGTGTGTCACTTCCAGCTCCGTGCTCTGTACGGATTCTTCATTAACAGTATAGCCATGGTTCTGTGAAGTGATGAAGCAGCGTCCGCTTTCCAGCTCCTTGACCGGATGGTTCCCGCCGCGGTGGCCGAATTTCAGCTTCTCGGTGTCTGCACCGCAAGCCAGAGCGAACAATTGGTGGCCCAGGCAAATGCCGAAGATCGGATATTCACCGAGCAGCTCGGAGATCGTCTTCACCGCATAAGGCACATCCTTAGGGTCCCCAGGGCCGTTCGACAGCTGGATACCATCCGGGTTAAGACGGCGGATTTCGTCCGCTGTCACATCATGCGGCACCACAACCACGTCGCAGCCGCGGCTGTTCAGCTCGCGCAGGATACCGGTCTTTGCGCCGTAATCAACCAGCACGATCCGTTCTTTGGTTCCCGGACTGCTGTAAGTCTTAGTTGTAGAAGTACGGGCAACCTGGTTGCGCAGCTCTTCAATCGTTGTATCTCCCATCATTTCCATCAGTTCTTCCACACGTTTATTCGATGTGGTCAGGATGGCTTTCATGGTGCCGTAGTGGCGGATAATGCGGGTCAGCATCCGGGTGTCGATCTCGCTGATGCCGGGAATGCCATATTCCTTCAGCAGGTCGTCTACACTGTATTCAGCACGCCAGTTGCTTGGCACTTCCTCATGGCGGCGCACAACAAAGCCATGTACAAACGGACGCACAGATTCGAAATCATCGCGGGTGATGCCGTAGTTTCCGATCAGCGGATAGGTCATGGTTACGATCTGTCCACAATACGAAGGATCCGACAGCACCTCCTGATATCCTGTAATCCCTGTGTTAAATACAACCTCGCCTGTCATTTCGCCTTCAGCGCCAAATGCGGTGCCTGTAAAAAGCGTTCCGTCCTGTAGCAGCAATCTCGCCTGCATTCCCTTCCACTCCTTCTTGTTTCTGTAGTCTGATTCTATGCCTTGCATCACTAGCGGAGTGTACGCGCCAAAATGCCGCCGTAGGTTCACCTGCTCCATACAGCCGGCATTTTCGTCCCACCAGTTCGTTAATTACGCTTTAGTCCATACCTCTTTGCCGTCAACCCAAGTCTTAACCGGCCAGCCCTTCAGCTTCCAGCCGGTGAAAGGAGTATTGCGTCCTTTGCTGGCAAAAGCAGCCGGGTCTACCACTTGCTCTTCGTTCAGATCAATCAGTGTTAAATCAGCAGGTGCTCCTACCGCAAGACTGCCTGTATTCAGCCGGAACACGCGGGCCGGATCAGCAGTCATCCGCTGTACCAGCAGTGACAGATCCCATTTGCCTGTAGCCACAAAAGCGGTATACAGCAGCGGGAAGGCTGTCTCGAAGCCGACGATGCCAAACGGGGCAAGCTGCATGCCCTTTGCCTTCTCTTCTTCACTGTGCGGCGCATGGTCGGTTACGATGATATCCAGTGTGCCGTCCAGTAACCCTTCAATGCAGGCTTCCACATCGCGGCGCGAGCGTAGCGGCGGGTTCATTTTCCAGTTGGCATCAAGCCCTGGAATATCTTCCTCTGAGAGCAGCAAATGATGCGGACACACCTCAGCGGTCACTTTGATGCCGATTTGCTTAGCCTGGCGGATCAGCCGCACCGATTGCTCCGTGCTGACATGGCACACATGGTAGTGAACCCCTGTCGCTTCGGCGAGCAGAATATCGCGTCCGACATGAATGGCTTCCGACTCATTGGGAATCCCCTTCAGTCCGTGCTTCGTTGCGAAGGTGCCTTCGTTGACCGCACATCCTTCTACCAGTGAATCATCCTCACAGTGGGCGATGACCGGCATATCTAAGTCTGCTGCCAGCTTCATTGCATTCTTCATCATTTGGGCAGTCTGTACGCCTACACCGTCATCGGTAAAGCCAATCGCTCCGGCTTCCTTCAATGCGGCAAAGTCCGTCAGCTCGCGGCCAAGCTCATTTTTGGTGATCGCCGCATAAGGCAGCACTTTAACGAGTCCGGCTTCGCGCGCTTTGTCTTTAACAAGCTCCACGATCTCCGGGGTGTCTGTCACCGGGCGGGTGTTCGGCATGCAGGCGATCGTGGTAAATCCGCCCTTGGCCGCCGATAAAGCACCGGTTGCAATCGTTTCTTTATGCTCAAAGCCAGGCTCGCGCAGATGCACATGCATGTCAATCAGGCCGGGAGTCAGCAGCTTGCCTTCAGCTTCTACAATCTCTGCAGATGCATCAGCAGCCGGCAGGTCACTTTCGATCGCTGTAATCATTCCGTCCTGAACTACGATATGCTTGATTTCCAGTTCGCCTTCTTTGTTCAATACGCTGGCGTTTCTAATGATCACTGTCATGATTCTCCTTTTGCCCGCAAGCCGCAGCTGCAAGCTCTCTCGTTATTATATAATAAAAATTCATCTTTGTGTATATTTATTAATACATTTATGTCAGGTTTTTATGAGTTCCCTTCCGGTTACAGAAGCGCACGTTCCATCACGGCCATTCTGACCGGCACCCCGTTTGCCATCTGTGGGAAAATCCGCGACTGGCTGCTCTCCACTACTGCATCGTCAATTTCCACATTGCGGTTAACCGGCGCCGGATGCATGATGATGGTATTCTTGTCCAGTTTCGCCGCGCGTTCCTCGGTAAGTCCATACTGCTTGCGGTATTCTTCGGCTGACTGCAGGATGCCCGTGGCATGGCGTTCCAGCTGCACGCGCAGCATCATAACCACATCGGCCTTCAGTGCCTCCTCCATTGTTACATAAGGTGCGTACTGTGCCAGTTCCGGGGCCTTCATACTGTCTGGTGCACAGAACTGCACCTTCGCGCCCATCTTCGTTAGTCCCCAGAGGTTCGAGCGCGCTACGCGACTATGCATAATGTCTCCTATAATTGAAACTTTCAGGCCCTTCAGCTCGCCAAAATTTTTGGTCATCGTATACATGTCCAGCAGCGCCTGCGTCGGATGCTCGTTGTTCCCGTCCCCTGCATTAACCAGCGGTATGGATACCTTCTCCGACAGCTGCTGCAGGACACCTGCAGGCTTCAAACGCACAACTCCGGCGTCGATCCCCATCGATTCCAGCGTACGGACTGTATCGTAGATCGACTCGCCTTTTTCTACACTGGAAGCCGCCGCTGTGAAGTTCAGCACCTGAACCCCCAGGCGTTTCTCGGCCATTTCAAAGGAAAAGCGGGTTCGCGTGCTATTCTCAAAAAACATATTGGCTACAAAGTGCGACTTCAGCACCGGGTTCAGCTTCTCGCTCTGATTGTCCCAGTAGGCCGTTCTGTTCAAAAGCTGTAGAATCTCTGTCCGGTCCAGCTCCTTAATCCCCAGCAGACTGCGTTCCTTCACCTTGGTTGCTGTCATCATTGTTATCGTTCCTCCCGGTTCGAAATAATGTAAACCTCGTCTCTGCCGTCATATTCCGTCAGCGCCACTTCGATTTGCTCATGTCTGGAGGTCGGTACGTTTTTGCCGATGTAGTCCGGCCGGATCGGCAGCTCGCGGTGTCCGCGGTCGGCCAGCACAGCTAGCTGGATCATCCGCGGCCGTCCGCAATCCATCAGCGCATCCATTGCAGCGCGGATCGTACGGCCGGTGTAGAGCACATCGTCGAACAAAATCACTTTTTTGTCACGGATGCCGCTGGTGCCGGTGGGTAGTGTCACATTGCTCTCCACGACCGCCCGGTCCATTGCTTCCCGGTTGTCGCCGCCTTCGCGGTCATCCCTGTAATGCGTAATGTCGAGCTCTCCCCAAGGGATATCAACACCCTCGATCTCTTTGATTCGTTCCGCGATCCGCTGTGCCAGGTACACCCCGCGTGTGCGGATGCCGATCAGCAGGCAATTCTCAATCCCTTTGTTCTTCTCCAAAATTTCATGTGCAATGCGCGACAGCGCCCGGCGGATTGCCGTCTCATCCATAATTACATTCTTCTCGGTATACATTATCCAGCCATCCTCTCGCTTGTACGCCCGTTCAAGCTCCCGGAAATCAAAAAACTCCTTGCCCGAAGCAGGCAAGGAGTGAAATCCGCAGATTACTAAAGATGGCGTGTCCGCGCGCATAAAAAGGCCCTCCGTACTCATACGGATTCCTTCCTAAGTCGCGAACCTCGATTCACGTTACCTTGCCAGCCTCACGGGACTGAATTAAAGGCGCATATTCATTTAAGAGAATTATGACAGATGTTGAGGCGGGTGTCAAACTGGGAAAGATTTCTTTGGATTGTTGGGGCGCGGTTAGGTGATGGGCGCTGCTGCGGGGATTTTGGACTTCCGGCCGCTGTTGTCTCCAGATTTATTTGAATTGATCCGCATAGCGGATTAAATCTGGAGACAAAGGCGGACGCTACCGCTCCTACAGTTCCAAAATCCCCTCCGCGCTTCCACCTAACCGAAACCTTTCCCAGTTCGAAGGAGAGGGGCAGCAGGTTATAACGGCTGGGCTGGGCTACCAGCGTTACCGGCAAAAAAGCAAAAATCAAAAAGCAAAAATCAAAAAGCAAAAATCAAAAAGCAAAAATCAAAAACAAAAAGCAAAAAGCAAAAAGCAAAAGCAAACGATATCAGCGGCAAAAAGCACGCCAGCTTTTTTTATCTTGCTTGCCGAACAGGATGCCGCAGAATTGTCTTCAGCTTGGCAGTCTCTGTTTTACGGGGGTCAGAGAGGTATATTTCATGATGCCGTCTGACATCTGACAGATCGCACAGCAGATCATGCTCTGCGATATAGCGGTTCATTTTGGCAACAGTTGCAGGCTCGTCATCAAAGCTTCCGATATGCATACACTGCACGCATAGTCCCTCTGTGAATGTAACAAGTCCAGCCTTGGAGACATCAACCTGCGGCTTTTTACGTTTCACTGCTTCAACCGCGGCGGCAAATACTTGTTCATTCACGAAATCTGGCTGGCGGATCATAGCTGTCCAGCTGAAGGTGTCCTTGCTCATGAGGTCTACTCCCCGGAGACCCTCCTGCCACCACAGCCCTTCCAGCGGGGGCACCACATACTCGAAGTAGCCGTGCGGCGCTGGCCCATTTTTGGGTGACATTTTAATCGTATAGGATAGGGCATATAGCGTCTCCACTGCCTTTTGATATTCACCCTCCGGATCATTCGGGTTGCCGTACCCGTTCACCTGAATAAAGGTCATCGCCGGAACGTCAATGATGCCGGGTTCAGTCTTTGGCTGATATAGCTCTTTATTGGATTTTTTATAATCAATTTTGTCCATATTTACTCCCCTTTGTATATGTTTAGATTGCTTTATATTTCTATTCTATCAGCCCTAAATAGACATCTGTATGTCATATTCCAAGGAGGCGGAAATTCAGTTTTCACTTTTTTACTCTTCCCATCCCGGTCTGTTATGATGAAATTGGAGGCGACTGATGATGAACATGGAGCTAATAACAATTACACATTGGGATGATAAGCTGTGGAGATCCATCGAGCCGGTATACCGGGAGGCTTTTCCCAGCGGGGCGAAACCGGAAGGCATCCTGCGCAGTATGCTGGACCGGGGAATTGCCCATATCCATGCAGGCCTTATAGATGGTCAAGCAGCCGCAATGGCTGTAACGGGAATGGTTGATGGAGCGGAAGGGAAACGTCTTATTATAGATTATCTGGCGGTTAGCCGGGAGCTGCGCGGCCGGGGGGCCGGGACGGTGTTTCTGGATCTGATCATAGACTGGGCAAAACAAACTAATAACGTACTTGGCGTCATTATAGAGGCAGAATCGGGGAGCTCGGAGACTCATGCACAGCGTATTCACTTCTGGGAGAAAAACGGGTTCATCCTAACCCCTTATGTACATCAGTATATCTGGGTGCCTGAGCCTTATCAGGCCATGCTGAAGCCGCTGGAGCAGAGCGTACAGGTGGAGGATAATGGTGAGTCCCTGTTCCGCTATATTAATAATTTCCACAAAAAAGCCTACCGGCCGCCCGCAAAATAAAACGGTACAGCAGTGGGATTTTCTCCATCTAAATTTTTCCAGAAGGAAGGAAGGGAGAAGCTAGTTAGATATTCTCCCACTAATACCTCACATGAAGGCTCATATCAGCATTTCCAGTGAGATTAGCGTGACTTTTCCCACTATATTAATTGAACCTAAAAATAAATAGTTAAGGACAAGTGGCTGAAGGATTTGCTGATCCCACAATTGCACGTGGTAATTCAGCTAATCAATAGACGAAGCGTTCACTTTCTGCAGCAGATCTCCAAGTTTAATATACCAAGCCGCAAAAAAAGCCGCCGCAGTGAAAACTGCGGCGGCTTTAGTATTAAAATTCGAATTCAACGTCGCTCAGACGTCTTTGAATTTCGGAGATTACACGTTTCTCTTCTTCCTCGCCTTTGGCTACGAAAGTAACGGAGAAGCGTACGAATGGGCCGGCATCGTCCCAAGGCACGGTGGAGATCAGCTTCTCGCGGATCAGGAACTGCGAGAAATCTTCGCCGGATTCAAAGCGGCGTCCGCCTTTAACACCTTTAGGTGCAGCTACATACAGGAAGAACGAGCCCTTCGGCTTCTCAGCTTTGAAGCCCAGGCTGTTCAGCGCATCCACCAGCATGTTGTGGCGGCGGGAATACTTGGCGGCAATGGCTTCGGTGATCTGCGGATTCGCCAGACCGTAAGCAGCAGCCTTTTGAATGGCAATGAACTGACCGGAGTCATTATTATCCTTCACGTCACTGAATGCCTTCACAACCAGCGGATTGCCGGCTACGAATCCGATTCTCCAGCCAGTCATGTTATAGGACTTGGAAAGGGAGTGCAGTTCTACGCCGACATCCTTCGCGCCCGGTACGGACAGGAAGCTCAGCGGCTTCACGCCATCATAAGTCAAGGCTGCGTAAGGAGCGTCATGGATGACTACGACATTATATTTTTTGGCCCAGTCTACAACGGCGCTGAAAAATTCAGGCGTTGCGCTTGCGCCGGTAGGGTTGTTCGGATAGTTCAGATAGAGCAGCTTTGCCTTACGGGCGATGTCTTCCGGAATGGAGTTCAGGTCAGGCAGGAAATTGTTTTCCTTCTTAAGTTCCACTGTATAGACTTGTCCGCCTAGGTATTTGGTGTGGGTGCCCAGCACCGGATAACCCGGAATGGTCATGATTGTGATATCGCCCGGATTGATGAAGCAGGATGGCAGCATCGCCAAAGCCGGCTTCGAACCGATGGAGTGAACCACTTCGTTTACTGGATCAATGCCGTCAACCTGGAATACTTCCTTCAGGTAAGCGGCAGCCGCTGCTTTGAATTCAGGAATACCGTTATCGGAATAACCGCGGTTTTCTTCTTTGGCAGCTTCGAGGGCAAGCTTGGCGACAATGCCTTCATCAGCCATTTCGTCAGGTTCGCCTACGCCCATGTCAATCAGTTCAATGTTAGGAAAATCCTGCTTCGCCGAAGCCTTAGCGCGTTTGATTTTCTCAAATTTATAAATGTTAGTATCTTTGCCGTAGTTCGCGCCGCCGATGCGGTCTGCAAAATTAGTCTGAATGAAGGTGTTCTGATATTGTTCAATACTCATAATCTCGTTCTCATCTCCTGGCATTTTTTGTAACCCATGATTGATTATCTTTACATCTTATATCCTAAATATGAAGGAAAGCCGCCTTCAAAACCATGGATTTATCATCACTTCATTTGTACTTATCTGCTGCGCAGTGTAAACAGCACTTCTTCCATATCTGCAGGAATCGGTCTGCTATATTCCATATACTGTCCTGTCGAAGGATGCACGAAGCCCAGTACAGCGGCATGCAGAGCCTGTCCATTCATGGTGATCCCTTTACTGCGCCCGTATACCGGATCTCCGACCAGCGGATGACCGATAAACTTCATATGCACGCGGATCTGGTGTGTACGCCCCGTCTCCAGCTGCAGCTCCAGCAGGGTACAATCGCCAAAGCGCTCCAGCACGGTAAAATGCGTCACCGACCGCTTGCTGTTCTTCTCGGTTACCGTATACAACTTGCGGTCATGGGGATCGCGGCCGATCGGCGCGTCCACAGTTCCCTTGTCATGCGAAAGGTTGCCGTGCACTACAGCGATATAGCGGCGCGTTACGCTGTGCTCTTTGAGCTGGGCGGCAAGCGAGGCATGACTGGCGTCATTCTTGGCTGCCATAATCAGGCCTGAGGTGTCCTTATCGATGCGGTGCACAATGCCCGGGCGGATCTCACCGTTAATGCCGGACAGATCCTTGCAGTGATGCATCAGCGCATTGACCAGGGTGCCCGAAGGATGCCCTGCTGCCGGATGGACAACCATGCCGCGCGGCTTGTTGACAACAATGACATCGCTGTCCTCGTAAACGACGTCAAGCGGAATATCTTCCGCCACCAGATCGGTCACTTCCGCCTCTGGAACGGTAACCGCCACAACATCGCCTTCAGTCAGCTTATAATTCGCTTTTACAGGAGCGCCGTTTACCGTAACATGTCCGCTGCTGATCCACAGCTGCACCTGAGAACGGGAAATATCTTCTTCCCAGGACTCGGTGATATATTTATCGATCCGTTCCTTGGCATTTTCTGCAATAACCGTCCATTCGGTGACGTCCTTATCTTCTTCGGAGGCGGCCCCAGCCGCCATCTCTTTGACGTCCTTATTCAAATCATTCATTCCCTTCTTTGACTTCCTTGGATTCCTTGACCTCGATGATATCTTCTCCGCCCTTCATGTCACGCAGCGTATCGAGAATAATCAGCGCTACCCCAATCACGATGCAGGAGTCGGCCACATTGAAAATCGGGAAGGTATAGCTGCCGAAATTGAACATCAGGAAGTCTACAACTTCGCCGTTCAGTAAACGGTCCAAAAAGTTGCCAACCGCTCCGCCAAGCACAAGTGCCAGCGCAGTAGGCAGCAGTTTGCGGGTCTTCCGGGCTTTGTTCAGGTACCAGACGATACCGACAACAACAATAACCGTAATCAAAATGAAGAACCACTGCTGTCCTTCAAGAATTCCGAAAGCGGCTCCACGATTGCGGTGAGAGGTAATAATAAAGAAATCCTTAATAACCGGAATCTGCTCAGCGATCTCCAGCCGGGTAGCAATGACATATTTGGTACCCTGGTCAATCAAAAATACAATAAGCGCAATCAGAAAGTACACCACAGAAGTTGTCACTCCGTTCTTATTTTTCCCGCAGACGCGGTACGAATACTGAATAAAGACTTGTATATTGTAGCACAGGCCTCAAGAACCCGTCCATCGCAGGCCTTTAGCAATCGGGCTCTTGCTCAGAACTATTTTCCAGCGGTAAAATAACGTTCCTCAGGTCAAGCTATCAAAGGAAGAACCGGTGAAAGCTGCCGGTAAGCATCAGCACCTGAAAGGAGCATAGGGCCCTATGAGCCGACTGACACCACAGCAGCTTGGAGAGCTGCATACCGCACTGCTTCAGCAGCAGCAGGAAATCAGCCACCGTCTGCAAAACAACGGGCATTATGGACTGCAGGAATCACTGCGGGATAACACTGGAGAGCTGTCCACCAACGACAATCATCCCGGCGATGCCGCAACGGAGCTGTATCACCGATCCATGGACATTTCCCTTGTGGAACGGGATGAACATGAGCTCGAGGAAATCGATGATGCCCTGAAAGCGATGGATGAGGGCAGCTACGGCAGCTGCGCCGTCTGTGGGCAGGACATTCCATATGAACGCTTGTCCGTTGTCCCTGCAACCCGGTATTGCAAAGAGCATAATCCCCGCCAGTTTTCCCCGTTCACACGGCCGGCGGAAGAAGAATTTCTGTCGCCTCCATATGGACGGACCAGCCTCGATGAACGGGACGAGCAAAACGGCTTCGACGGCGAAGACGCCTGGCAGATTGTTGAAAGCTATGGCAGCTCAAACTCCCCGGCCATGGCCGAAGATAATGAGATCCGCTCGTATAATGACATGGAGATCGAAGCCGATGAGACCGAAGGCTTTGTAGAACCATGGGAAAATTTTGTCGCCACGGATATTGCCGGCAATCATCTCACCATAATCAAAGGAAACAGCTACCGTCACTATATGGATTCCGAGGAAGGCAGCTATCTCCTGGATCCGAATCGAAAAACAGACAGGGAGTAGCCATGGGCTGCTCCTTTTTCTCACAAATAACTCATAAGACTGCCCCGTTAAAAGGTCTTCAGCTCCAGCTGGTGCTGGACGATCCGGACAATGTCAGCAATATAATCCCCGATGATCGGCAGATTGAGCGCGCCAAGCACCTGCAGGACATAAATAATGGTCGCCGCAAAAAAAGTAAACCCGAGCGCAATCCCCACCCCGCGGGCCGTTCCCGCCAGAATATTGAGCCAGATTAAACGAAAAGGGGAGTGCAGCAGCTCCGTATAATCAGCGATCCGCGACTTCTCCATCTGCTGGGCCAGTCCGGTAGTCAGCCGGTAGACGGCATTCAGCTTTTCTTCCTGCGTAATTTGCGGCTCCTCCTTCGTATCCGGCTGCCTCTCCCTCTCCTGTTCCGAATTGAGGTTTGCCCGCGATGTCTTAATGGATATTCTCCCGTTATAAATGGATTTGTTGTGCTCCTGCTCCCTACCCGCCACCATTGATAGCCCCTTCCACGGCATTCTCACCCCGTCCTGCCTGCCCTTTGCCGCAAATAAAAAGTCCGGCCCTGATAGAGAGGATCTCTCCAGGAACACGGACTCGTTATTGTACGCGAAAGATAAAGATGTTCTGCCCGGTATCTCTATCATCTCGCAGTAACGGCATCCTGCAAGCGGCACGGGGTACCGCTCACTAAGGGAAAGCACACGCCCTTGGTTCAGGGCTGCCTGGACGTTTCTTCTTATGCCGCTAGTATATGCCATTTAGGGACGGGTAATGCACAGCCGCCGCTTAAGGCTTACGCTCCGATAAAGATCCCGATGGATCTGCCGCCGGCATCCACGGTTTCAAAGCTGTGATCGCCGTCAAAATCAACCGTAGTCACCAGGACATTCTCACGCAGCACATGCTCAAATGCGGTGACGGCTGCTTTCAGCTCGTCGTCCAGCTGCAGTGAAAGGGCGATCCGTTTTTCAATCGCCAGATCCTGACGTTTGCGGGTATCCTGCACGGCACGGATGATTTCACGCACCCAGCCCTCTTGCTCAAGTTCCGGCGTGATCTCGGTATTCAGCGCCACGGTCAGACCATACCCCGAGGCGGCAGCAAATCCGGCTTTTGCCTGCTTCTCAACCAGCAGCTCTTCGGCAGTAATCTGCAGCTCTTCGCCTTCCGGTGATACAATCGCTACGATGCCTTCACTCACAGCTTTGCGGGTGGCTTCGCTGTCCATACCTTTCAGGAAGCCCTGCAGGAAGCCGACGTTTTTACCGTATTTCTTACCTGCTACCTTGAGGTTCAGCTTCAGGGTGAAGTCTACAAAGCCGCTGTCGCTGTTCTCAAGGACAATATGCTTAACGTTGATCTCATCCTTGATGATCTCCTCATAGTCTGCAATATCCAAATTGCGGTCCAGGGAAACAATCAGTTCAGACAATGGCTGACGGTTCTTGATGCCGGTCTCGTTGCGCACGTTACGGGCTAGCTCCACAATCCCTCTGGCACTTTCCATATCGCGTTCCAGCTCAAGGTCGATCAGGTTTTCATCAGCCTTAGGATAATCCGCCAGATGCACACTTTCCCCGCCGCCCAGGTTCGTGAAGATGTCCTCGGACAGCATTGGTGTGAACGGAGCCATCAGTGTAGCTGTAGTAAGCAGCACATGCGTCAGTGTCCGGTAAGCATCCAGCTTTTCTTCGCCAAGACCGCTGCCCCAGAACCGGTCACGGGAACGCCGGATGTACCAGTTGCTCAGCTCATCCACAAAGTTCTCGATCGCTTTGGACGTATTGACGAAGTCATTGACGGCAAGGCCCTTATCCACCAGCAGAATCAGGCTGTTCAGGCGGGAGAGAATCCAGCGGTCCAGCTTATGCTCCGAGACCTTGAACGGATGATCCGCAGGATCATAGCCGTCAATGCCGGCGTACAGCGTCAAGAATGCATGGGTATTAACCAGTGTATCTACGACCTTGGATTTGGTCTCGCCGACCAGACCGCGTGAGAAGCGTTTGTTATTCCATGGCGCACTGTCGGACAGGATCGCCCAACGGAAGGCGTCGGTGCCGTATTCGTTCATGATTTCCCAAGGGTCAATTACATTGCCTTTGGATTTGGACATTTTTTGGCCGTTCTCATCGAAGATATGGCCGTGGGCGATAACGGCTTTGTAAGGCGCCTTGCCCTTGAACAGTGTCGATACCGCAAGCAGGCTGTAGAACCAGCCGCGTGTCTGGTCGATTCCTTCGCAGATCATATCCGCCGGATACTGATCCTCGAAGGTATCATTGTTTTCGAACGGATAGTGGCTCTGTGCAAACGGCATCGAGCCGCTGTCGAACCAGACGTCGATGACTTCCGGTGTGCGCACCATCACTCCGCCTTCGCTGAACGGGCTGCGCAGTTTGATATTATCCACATACGGCTTATGCAGCTCGATGTCCTCTGCAACTTCGCCGATGGCCATCGAACGCAGCTCAGCGATGCTGTGCGGTGCGAATTCCTTGCCGGTGTCCTGGCAGACCCACACGTTCAGCGGTGTGCCCCAGTAGCGGTTACGGCTGATATTCCAGTCTACCAGTTCTTCCAGGAACTTGCCGAAGCGACCTTCACGCACGTGATCCGGGTACCAGTCCACGGTGTTATTGTTAGCGATCAGCTGATCTTTGATTGCTGTCGTCTGGATGAACCAGCTGTCTGTTGCATAATAGAGCAGCGGTGTATCGCAGCGCCAGCAGAACGGATAGCTGTGCTCGTATTTCTCTTTATTGTAGAGCAGTCCTTTTTCGGACAGCACCTTGATGATATCCAGATCAACATCTTTGACGAACCGTCCGGCAAAATCGCTAACCACACCGGTGTATTTACCGGAAGTATCCACGACATTGACAAAGCTGATGCCGTTCTCACGGCAGCTCTTATAGTCATCTTCACCATGCGCCGGAGCCATGTGCACGATCCCGGTACCGCTGGAATCAGTAACAAAGGACGCCCCTACGATTACATTGTGCTTCTCAGCCTGGATATAATTGAACGGCGGAGTGTAGCTCTGGCCGATAAAATCGGCACCTGTGTGGGTAGAAAGGATAGTGTAGTCGCCTTTCAGCACTTCTTCCACCAGGTTCTTAGCTAAGATATATACGCCGTCTTCCTGCTGGGCACGCACATATTCCATCTCCGGGTTCATGGCCAGCGCCATATGCGCCGGAAGCGTCCAAGGTGTGGTCGTCCAGGCAAGTACATAGTCTCCGCTGCCTTCCAGCTTGAACTTAGCTGTAGCACTCAGGTCTTTAACTGTCTTATAGCCCTGCGCCACTTCATGGGAGCTCAGCGTCGTCTGGCAGCTAGGGCAATAAGGGCTCACACGGTGTCCGCGGTACATCAGGCCTTTCTCGTGCACTGTAGCCAGGATGTTCCAAACGCTCTCGATGTAGGTATTGTCCAGTGTTACATAAGGATTATCCAGATCAGTCCAGTAGCCGATCGCCTCCGTGAACTCACGCCACTGCTTCTCGTAGCCGAATACACTTTCCTTACATTCCTTGATGAATTTCTCTACACCGTATTCTTCGATATCCTGCTTGCCGGAAATGCCAAGCTTCTTCTGCACGCCGAGTTCAACCGGCAGGCCGTGGGTATCCCAGCCAGCCTTGCGCACAACGCGGAAGCCCTTCATCGTCTGGTAGCGGCCGATAAAGTCCTTGATGACCCGGCCCAGCACGTGCCCGATATGTGGCACGCCGTTCGCCGTCGGAGGTCCTTCATAGAACACATAGTTCGGGCGTCCCGCACGGTTCTCCATGGATCTGCGGAACGTATTTTCGTCGCTCCATTTCTTTAATATGCGGACATCTCTGGCCCGCGCCTTTTCTTTGACATCTACCTTTTGCATGAGGGTCAATCCTTTCGTGGGTTTAGTCTTTAAACCATTTCGATCCCCCTAAATCCCCCTTAGCCAAGGGGGACCCCGAGGGCTCCGCCCTCTGGACACCCGGAATATTGGCTAATTCCGGGACAGAGGCGGTGTGATTGGTGGTTTGGGTTGTAGTCCCCGCTTGTCGCCGCAAGCGGCCCGCTCTACCTCAGGCACGCTGGTCGCGAAGCCGCCGCCGGCCCGTAGCTCTTGGGGCACCCGCCCCGCGATCCCGTAGGGCAGCGCTGGGCGGGTCGCCAGCGGCGGCGGGCGAAGCCGCCGCAGGTCCGTTGCTCTTGGGGCACCCGCCCCGCGATCCCGTTAGGGCAGTGCTGGGCGGGTCGCCTCGGCGGCGGGGCGAAGCCGCCGCCGGCCTGTAGCTCTTGGGGCACCCGCCCCGCGATCCCGTTAGGGCAGCGCTGGGCGGGTCGCCTCGGCGGCGGGGCGCAGCCGCCGCAGGCCTGTAGCTCTTGGGGCACCCGCCCCGCGATCCCGTAGGGCAGCGCTGGGCGGGTCGCCCTGCTTTTGCCGCCGTTAGTCTTTCGCCTTTGGCTCTTGCCTTAAGGCAAGGCCCCGCAGGCGTTCCCGCCAGGGGAGCCTAAGAAGGGCCGCTCCCCCCGCCGAAGTAATCCCTCCCGTCCGCTGCCGCCGCTCTCTGCTTGGAGCCCTTGTTGCGGGTGTCCAGAGGGCGGCGAGCCCTTGGGGTCCCCCTTGGAAGGGGGATTTAGGGGGATAAGACGCAAACGAGCGCCACCCCGCCCCCAAAGGGGCGAGACGACGCTCGCGATACCACCCTAATTCTGCGCTTCACGCACATCCTTAAGGGGAGTGTATTCAGCACAATCTCAGTTCCGCACATAATTGTACTGTACGGGTCCGGGGTAACGTCCGGCAGACGGCTGCACCTACGCACGAATACATCGCTTCAGCTTAGCTTCTAGGGGAAGATCTTCCGGCAAGGCGTGAACAATCGGCTCGCAGCAACCGCCGACTCTCTGGAGAACAATACCTTATCGTACTTTGTCCCGTCATCGAATAATTATGAACATGACACAGATATGTTCTAGTTATAGACGTTTTAAGAAAAAATGTCAACACCCTCAGCACCGCAGGCAACGGGCTTATTCATCCGTTAGCAGCTTGCCCACTCCGGCTTGCTGCTATACCGTCTCCCTTGCCTGAGCGAATCCAGTCCCGACTGAAGCACAAAATCAGAGCAGATTCTCGCTGGTTTCGCGGCTTTCGAGCGCGTTCCAGTCATCCTGGGAGAGCAGCTCCAGCTGCGCTTCTACTAGTGTACGGAAGCGGGTACGGTAGATGGAGGCCTGCTTACGCAGCTCTTCCGTCTCAATCGCTACCTTGCGGGATTTGGACAACGCTTCATTGATAATGCGGTCGGCGTTCTTTTCTGCTTCTTTAATGATTAGCTGTGATTCTTTCTTGGAATTGTTCTTCACATCATCAGCCGCTTCCTGAGCGACAAGGATAGTCTTCGATAAACTTTCCTCGATATTCACAAAATGGTCGAGACGCTCTTGAATGGTCAGAAGCTGATTATGCAGCTCTTTGTTCTCACGAATGACGCTTTCATAATCCTTGATTACCTGATCAAGAAATTCATTGACCTCGTCCTCATCATAACCACGGATTCTCCGGGAGAACTCCTTGTTATGTATATCGAGCGGCGTTAATGGCATGCTGTGCACCTCCTAGAAATTTCGGACCTTTTATGTCCCTGAACTATGAATCATAGGGTGTCCCGGCAGACATAGAAGAAAGACTGTACTGTAAAAAGAATCGGATGCATCGTCCCATCTGACGGAGGCAACCGGTTCTTCGAGAAAATAAGGATGGTATCTGATCTATGCATCCTTACATTTTCAATGATAAGGCGCAAGTTGGAATTCATCTTGAATTGCCGCTTCAGGAACCGCCCCTTCTAAGAGTATCGGCGCCCGGCTTTCAAAATGTTTGCTTCCCTAGAGATAATCAATTTCGACAAGCACTTGCAGATTCCTGCTAGGGATTCACACAAATTTACCGATCCGGACCCGGTACCGGCCTTTTTTCGTCAGGCTGCCAATCTCCAGAACCTTGAACCGGCCAAAACCCTGGATGGATACCATGTCCCCATCCTTGAGTCCGCAGGAAGGGTCCTCCTCTACTTTCCAGTTCACCCGGACGCGTCCGGCTTTGATCGGAATCAATATTTTGCTCCGGCTGAGCCGGGTAACATCTGCAGCAATACCATCAAGCCGCAGGGAAGCAACCGTTAATTCCATCGTCTCAAGCTTAACCTCACTGCTGCGTAAGCCGGATAACGGCAAAAGCTCCGTACGGACATTAATCCGGTGCACTCCCGTCAGATTCATCGCCAGATAATCTGCGATATCTGCCGCCACGACAACATGACACCCATCCTCAAGCACATGAATATCGCCGATTTTCCCTCTTTTGATACCTAGTCCAAGGATAGCACCCATATAATCGCCATGCTCCAGAGAGAGGAATTTCTGCTCCCCGGAGGAAATTGCGAGAACCTTAAGCTCCATGTCTTCGTCTGATAGATCCCGGTAATCGGGAGCCACCAGTGCACGTTTCCGCTCGGCACTTTCAGAACCGCCCTCCCATCGTACTTCAACATCGGGATGGCGGTTCACAAGACTCTGCAGAATATATCCTTGGCGCGGATCAAGAAATTCGGTCAGCTTAGTCTCATGATATTCTCCTGCATGGGTGACCCATTCCCAGGCCTTGTCCACAAATTGCCGTTCGTCAGGATGAAAATGCCCGTAAATTTCATTCTTCATCTTCTTAGCCGAATATCAGGGCCACAATGGAATGAAGCCCGCCGACAGCAAAGCGCAGCACGATAATCGCAATGATTGGGGAAATGTCTATCGTGCCAAAAAGCGGGGGAATAATCCTCCGGAACGGGCTAAGGTACGGCTCCACAAGCTTGCCGAGCAGCTCACCAATAAAGTTCTCGCGCAGATTAGGTAACCAGGACATGAGAATGTATATAAGAATCATGTAATAGTAAATCTGAAATAGGATGTTGATAATAGAAGATACTTCGTTCAAAACCTGTTCACCTCATTCTGTTGTAATCTTGATCGTCACCAAGGATTTCTGTAATGGAGCCTTGAATTTCAACTGTATCCGGTGTGCACATAAATATATTGCCCCCAATCTTGGAGATTCCTCCACCCAGGGCATAAACAGTTCCACTGAGAAAATCAATAATCCGCATCGCCTGGTCGTTGCGCACACGCTGCAGATTAATGACGACCGTGCGGTGCGAGCGAAGGTGGTCAGCGATTTCCTGAGCCTCCTCGTAGGAACGGGGTTCATACAGTACAACCTTCACATTTTTTTGCGAATGGATACTGACGACGTTGGCCCGCTGATTTTTGCGGGTTTCTACAGGGGCAGGCTCATATTCATCCTCATCACGGGAGATTTGCTCCCGCTCCACAACTTCCTCTTCCTCCTGCAAGCCCAAAAAACTCATAAACCGGTTCATCACGCCCATCAAGCTCCCTCCTCGTGACCTACTAATACCGTCCCCAGGCGCACCTGGGTGGCTCCTTCCTGTATCGCCACTTCAAAATCATTCGACATTCCCATCGACAGCTCTTGTATAGGCTCAGGTGTCAAAGCTAGCAGATTCAGCTCATCACGCAGCTCGCGCAGTCCGCGGAATACCGGACGGGTAAGCTCCGGATCGCCTTCATGAGGCGCCATCGTCATCAGTCCGATTACTTTTACCCGGTGCAGAGAAGCGATTTCCCGCAGAAATCCCGGCACCGCTTCAGGCGGCAAACCAAACTTCGTATCTTCTCCCGAAATGTTCACCTGGAGGAAGACCTTCACGGTAATTCCCGCGGCATCGGCCTTTTTGTGCAGTTCCTTTGCCAATGATAACCGGTCTAAAGAGTGTATATATTCAAATTTGCCGATAACGTCCTTAACCTTATTGGTCTGCAAATGGCCGATAAAATGCCATGTACCCTTGTCTCCCAGCGCTTTCCACTTATGCTCGGCATCCTGCCAGCGGCTCTCGGCAATGTCCTCTAAACCTGCCTCCAGCACAGCAGCCACCGTCTTCAGCGATACATATTTCGTCACTGCGATAACCTTGACGTCACTTACATCCCGGCCGCTTGCCGCGCAGGCACGTGCTACACGTCCCTCTACATCGGCGATTCTGTCCTGCAGTGTCAAAACCAACGTTCAACTCTCCTTTATTCCGATCCAGCTCGTCATTCTCCCTGTAATCCCCTGTTCCTTCCGGTAAGAAAAGAACAGATTTGTGTTACAGCTTGTACACCAAGTTGTACATTCGATATGAGTCGGCAAAATTCCTGCTTTAATCATAATGCGTTGATTCAATTCTTTCAAGTTCAGCATACTTTTGCTGTCATCAGATAGCGATTTGCTGTATAAGTCCTGCTCTGTCCCGGAGGAAGCGGTGAGAGCCAATGTTTCTTCTAGCTGAAGAACATGTTTCATTACATAATCATCGACCTCGTAGCAGCATTCTCCAATAGAAGGCCCTATGGCAGCTACAATATGCTGCGGCTTACTTCCGAAAACCTCCGCCATTTTACTGACCATGGCCCCGGCAATTTCCGCTACGGTCCCTTTCCATCCCGCATGGGCCAATCCTGCTACACGCTCCACCGGATCATAAAAGTACAGCGGTACACAATCTGCATAAAAAGAAGTAAGCAGCACTCCCGGCACATTGGTCAGCAGCCCATCTGTCGACTGAAAGGCCGAAGCTCTTGTCCGGCTGCCGCGTCCGCGGTCTGCCTCTGTCACTACCGCTATATGTTTACCGTGGGTCTGCTCCCCGCAGGTCCAGGCATCCAAACTAAACCCCAGACTCTCTGCAAGCTTTTCCCGGTTGCTGAGCACATCCTCCGGATTATCGCCGACATGAAAGGCACAGTTGAAGCTGTCATAAGGCGGCTTGCCGGCTCCGCCCTGTCTTCCTGTGAAGCCGGCGGTTATCTCTCTATACCCGCGCCACGGCTCCAGCTCCAGCAGCACAGGCATCCCCTGTTTTTGCACAAATGGTTCCATTCTCTCACCTCCGCTTAAGTGTACCACAAGATTTCCCCACAAAGTGGTGTTAGGACTACGAAGCCTATTCAAGTACTTTGCGGGGACCCCATAACCCTTTTTTTTACTCAAGCGCGTCCTTTCCAGGACAGCTGCGTTTCTGCGCGAAATATAAGGATAAAGCTTAAAGCGAAGCTTAGCTTTCTTATATTTCAAGAGAACCCCACAATGTGAGGTTAGGACTCTGAAGCTGACTCAGGGTCTTTACCACAAACCGTTAAATAACCCCACAAAGTGGGGACTTTACATGGAAGCTGATTCAGATACTTTGCGGGGACCCCGAATAAAAAAGACGCACCCGGTTAATAAGTGCGCCGTTCATTGCGGTCCCCCCGTTCCAGATACATCGTTTCCCGCTCTTCCTGTCCTTGCGGCAGTCTGGATTCCTCAATCTTAACGAGCACGACATCCGCGCCAATCTTAACAATATTCCGCCAGGGAATAATCAGATCGGCGCCGCCTCCGAAAAGCCCCATAAAGCGGGTGAACCCGGGAACGATGATAGCATCAATCACACCACGGCGCAGGTCAAGCTCCAGATCGCTGATCTGTCCCAGCCGTTTTCCATCCACGATATTAATGACATCCTTTGTCTGAAAATCGGAAATCTTCATTTTTTTGCCTGAGCCTAAAGAATCCTCGTTCACCTCGCCACCCCTGTACAATCAGACATATAGCTGAGTATATGATCTAAAGGCTTGGCAACATGCAAAGTTAATTGCAGTCGGGCTATTTTGCATTACAAAGGGGTATCCTCCGGCTGCTAATACAAGCCTGAACTGGATACCCCTGCATTTTTAACGTCAGCTTTAAGACTTCACATGCTTCTGCATCTGCTGGATGGCCGACTTCTCAAGCCTTGAAACCTGGGCCTGTGAAATACCGATCTCATCCGCAACTTCCATCTGGGTCTTGCCTTCGAAGAACCGCATGGAAAGAATCCGCTTTTCCCGCTGCCCCAGCTTGCGCATCGCTTCCCGCAGGGCAATTTCTTCAATCCACGAGACATCCTTGTTTTTGTCATCGCTGATCTGATCCATCACGTAAATCGGGTCCCCGCCGTCATGGTAGATCGGCTCGAACAAGGAGACCGGGTCCTGGATCGCATCCAGTGCGAAAACAACATCCTCTTTTGGTACACCCAGCGCCTGGGAAATTTCAAAAATTGTCGGCTCCCGCGAATTCTGATTCGTCAGGCTGTCACGGACCTGAAGCGCTTTATAGGCGATATCCCGCAGCGAACGCGACACCCGGATCGGATTATTATCCCTGAGGTACCTGCGGATTTCACCGATGATCATCGGTACTGCATAGGTGGAGAACTTCACATTTTGCGATAAATCAAAATTATCGATGGCTTTCATCAGACCGATGCAGCCTACCTGGAACAGATCGTCAACGAACTCTCCCCGATTGTTGAACCGTTGAATAACGCTAAGAACGAGTCTGAGGTTACCGTTAACTAATTTCTCTCTGGCGGATCGCTCGCCCTGCTGCTGCAGCGAAGTGAACAGCTCCCGCATTTCCACGTTTGTCAGAACGGGCAGCTTGGAAGTATCCACACCGCAAATCTCGACTTTGTTTCGGGTCATGATGATTTACCTCCCAAGGAGAAACATTACTGTACATTATCTCCCCGGCCCGGCATTTTATTCCTTGGTTTTTTCCGCTCACACCATCTTGTTGAACTCCTTGCGCAGCCGTTTGATGATTCTCTTTTCCAGACGCGAGATATAAGATTGAGAGATACCCAGCAGATCAGCAACGTCTTTTTGTGTTTTCTCCTCGCCCCCGCGCAGTCCGAACCGCAGCTCCATTATCAGCCGCTCCCGCTCGCTGAGCTTTTCCAGCGCCTTTTGCAGCAGCTTTCGGTCGACCTGTTCCTCAATATTGCGGTAAATGGTATCATTTTCCGTACCCAGCACATCCGATAGCAGCAGCTCATTGCCGTCCCAGTCGATATTCAGCGGCTCATCAAAGGATACCTCGCTGCGTGTCTTGCTGTTGCGCCGCAGATACATCAGAATCTCATTCTCGATGCACCGTGAGGCGTATGTCGCCAGCTTAATTTTCTTCTCCGGATCAAATGTATTTACTGCTTTAATAAGCCCAATGGCACCAATGGAGACAAGATCTTCGATATTGATGCCTGTATTCTCAAATTTGCGGGCAATGTAGACAACCAGGCGCAGGTTACGCTCAATTAGCATCGCCCGGACTGCAGCATCACCGGTGGACAGCCGCTGCAGCAAATATTCCTCTTCTTCCCGGGTCAAGGGAGGAGGCAAAGCCTCACTTCCGCCGATATAATAAATTTCCTGGCTTTTCAGACCCAGCAGAAACAGCATGCGGTAGTACTGCAGCTGCAGCGCAAGCTTCCATTTGACCATTATTGTTCCTCCTCCAAGAAGTACACGGTTCCCCCGGATGTTCCTTATCTCATCCTCTTCAATCATTATCAACAAGGCACTGCCGCGTCAGCGGTGTGCTCTTTTTGGGCTAAGTCAGGGTGTATGACCGCCCGGTACGCCCCGTCTCCCGACAGTGTCCCGCCATCCAGCCCGATGAGCACTCTTTTACTGCAGAAGATCTCCTCACCAAGCTTTATCTTCACCAGATCAGGCTTCAGCGCGAGCATAAACGCCGCCCCGCGGTTAATTCCCCGGTAGGGTACAAGCCGCATCCGGTCCTGCCAAGCAAAAGACTGCCCGTCCGTTTCCAGCAGAAGTTTGTCCGCACTCATCTGCGTCAGCTTGCCTTTCCAGGCGGCCGGCAGATGGGTTTCCCATAGTGAAGCCTCCATAACCATCACCGGAATCCGCGTCAATGGATCATTCAGCCGGTTTCCCGTATCCAGCAGGCCCGGACAGACAACGGTTACGCCCTCAATCTCCACAGACACCTCACCGATATAGGAATCCAGTTGTTCTCTGCGGATCCGCGAAGAATGGACTAGCTTGAAGAGCAGCAGAATCAGCGGAAGTGCAGCAAGCACGAACCAGAAACCGATTTTTAGCCGGTAAGCTTGACCTCCCGAAGAGGTAAACAGAATACCGTTCCAGATGTCGCCGGAGCTTTGCAGCAAATAGTGAACACCAACAATACCGCCGGCTGCTGCAAAATTAATCACATAAAAAGCTCCCAATGCGCGCAGATAGCTTTGCAGACTCTTGAACCCGAAAGCAATCCATAGCATCAGTAACGACAATCCGAACTTAATCAGGAAGGTATAGAGAAAAGAGAGCTCCGGTACGAACATCATAACCACATACAATGCGCCAACCAGCGCGGAGAGAGCCAGCCTCCACCAGGGGACTTTTACTTTAACCAGCCAGCCTGTCAGCCATAAAAGAACTCCGTCGATCAGCAGATTGGCAGCAAAAATCAAGTCAATATAAACTACCAGTGCATTCACCTGCCTATCCGGAGCCGGAAGCAGGCTCTCTTTTTTGGACGATATGATTAGTATAGAAAGTCTCGCATTCAAAGTCTGTCTAAACATGGGGGGCATTCTGGAGGTTTTTTTGTCGAGTTATAGCACGGCGCACGCAAAAAAGCCAACCTTAAAAGGCTGGCTTCAAATGAGCGGTATTCAATTAATAGACTTCAGTTCTTCTTCCGTCAGTCCGGTCGCCGTCTGTATAGCTGGGAGATCCAATCCCATTTGAAGCAATTTCCGGGCTATCTCCAGTTTGGCTTCTTTCATTCCTTCTTTCATTCCCTTAGCAAAACCTTCTCTTTGAGCGCCGTCTCTTTGTGAAGCCTCATCGTGCAGAAATTTCTGGCGGTCTTCATATTTACGGCGGGCTTCGGAATCCTGACTTAAAAATTCCAGCGTTTCCATTGCTTTTCTTAATGCCGGTTCGTTCATCCGCAATACCTCCCAATTCGAATTATCGTTTCCCTTCAAAAACAGCAGCCAGTTGACCAGCCCTTCTTCACCAGGGACGGCAGTTGTATTCAGCTTAGGCAGCTCCAGAAAATGAATTTCTATATCGTCAGTAAGCGTTGCACCGCTGCTGCCCTCCCGCAGATGGAACACACTATGGGTATGCTCATTAGGCAAAACACTATAATTTAAAATATTGATCGTTATGCATTTCTTGAGTTCTGTATATTTACCGCCGGTCTGAAGCTGACTTGAATACCGCTTGCTCCAGTAATACAAGGTCCGCTTCTCCATGTCGTACCGGTTAAACAGCTGCATTTCGATATTGATTAGCCTGCCATCAACCGTCTTAGCCCAAATATCAAAGATCGACAGCTTATCCAGCGGGTCGTCTTTGTCCGTATACGGATTGAGCAGCACTACTTCCTGCAGCGGCGGGTCGCCGGCATCGAGCAGTACTCGATTCAGAAAAGCCAGCAGAACATCCTTATTGCTTTCGCTTGCAAAAATTCTTTTAAACACAAAATCCACCCGGGGATCAAGCAGCTCCATCTTACGTATCCACTCCCGTTATCCGTATTATATCAGCTGAAAAAGCAAAAAAACACCGTATCCGGTCCCAGCATTCGGCTAGGTGGATACGGTGCTTCCGTAAAGGTATTCTATTGTGGCTAATGATTAATCGTTATTCCCGCGTGTGCGGTTGCGCAGGAAGGTCGGAATATCCAGCTGATCAGAGGCAGTCTGATTCCCGAACGGACGCAGATTAGCACTTTTGTCCGCTGCAGGCTCGCTGCTTGCCGCAGGACGGCGTGCTGGTGCAACTGGTGAAGGCTTATGCTCAAAGCCGGTAGCAATAACCGTAACTTTGATTTCATCCTTCATGCTCTCTTCGATGATGGCACCGAAGATCATATTCACTTCAGGGTCCGAAGCTGAGGTAACGATCTCAGCTGCCTCATTCACCTCATACAGGGAGAGGTTGGAACCGCCTGTAATATTCATAATAACACCGCGCGCACCCTCAATAGAAGTCTCGAGGAGCGGGCTCATGATGGCTTTGCGGGCTGCTTCAGAGGCACGGTTCTCACCAGTGGCAATACCGATACCCATAAGCGCAGAGCCGCGTTCTGTCATGATTGTCTTTACATCGGCAAAGTCGAGGTTGATAAGTCCCGGAACAGCGATAAGGTCCGAAATACCCTGTACAGCCTGGCGGAGTACATTATCCGCTTCGCGGAATGCCTCCAGCATCGGTGTTTTCTTATCGACGATTTCAAGCAGGCGGTCATTAGGAATGACAATTAAGGTATCCACTTTTTCTTTCAAAGCCTCGATACCCAGCTCAGCCTGGTTCGAACGTTTTCTTCCTTCAAATGTAAACGGGCGGGTAACAACCCCCACAGTGAGTGCTCCGCACTCTCTGGCAATTTCGGCAATCACAGGTGCTGCGCCAGTACCGGTACCTCCGCCCATTCCTGCGGTAACAAAGACCATGTCGGCACCCTTAAGCGTATTCGAAATCAGATCGCGGGACTCCTCGGCCGCTTTCTTGCCTACTTCAGGATTGGCTCCTGCGCCAAGTCCCCGGGTAAGCTTGTCCCCGATTTGCAATTTATGCTCCGATTTGGCCATATGCAGCGCTTGGGCATCTGTATTAACCGTGATGAATTCAACACCCTGAACGCCATTTTCGATCATCCGGTTAACAGCATTGCTTCCGCCGCCGCCCACGCCGATGACCTTTATTTGCGCCAAGCTCTCCATTTCAAAATCAAATTCCAACATATTGATTCCATCTCCCCCTCGAATAGTGCTTGGATGGCCAGTCCAAGTATATCTGGACTTACACTTATATGAACTCGCTAAACATATTTTTTAGACGCTCCACCAAGCCTGGCTTCTTATCAATCTCCTGGTTAGGAGCGGCGCTCTGCTTGCTTCGGTTGACCGTCTTCTTGTTGGCGCTTCCGCCATTGGTTCCCCGACTGCGGAAGCGGCGGACGACGTTATGCAGAATGCCTACGCCGCCGGTAAATCCGGGGTCTCGGACTCCGATATAATCAGGAACAGCAATCCGCACAGAAGCAGATAGCTCAGTCTGGGCTGCTTTTAATACACCCGGCATGGATACAGTACCACCCGTAAGTATATAACCTCCAGGAAGCTCATTGTAACCTAACCGCTTCACTTCCTGACGAATCAAGTGGAAGATTTCCTGGACTCTCGGTTCAATAATAGCTGCCAAATCTTCCTGATTGAATTCTTTTTCCACATTACTGCCGATGCGGAGCACTTTAAACACAACATCCGCGGCAGCATCGTCTATCCAGGCGCAGCCGTATTTCAGCTTTACCTTTTCCGCTTGATCTGTAAGTGTACGGAGTCCGTACGCGATATCATTGGTTACGAATTCTCCGCCGATCGGGATCGTGGAGGTAGCACAAAGGGAACCCTCTTCATATACGGCTATCGTCGTAGAGCCGGCACCGATGTCAACCAGTACGGCTCCCATAGATTTCTCATCTTTGGAAAGCGCCAATCCGCCGGCTCCCAGAGACATCAGCACAAGATCCTTAACTTTCAGCCCTGATTTCTCTACACAGCGAAGCAGATTATGTATTGGCGTCTTAGCCCCCGTAATAATCGTCGCCTCTACTTCCAGACGAACACCGATCATTCCGCGGGGATCCTGGATTCCTTCAAGGCCGTCGACGATATATTGCTTGGCGACAACATCGATAACTTCACGCTCAGGCGGCAGAGCAATGACCTCTGCTGCTTTGATTACGCGATCGATATCATCTTCGCCGATTTCACGGTCCTCATTCTGAACGGCCACGACGCCATGGCTGGATTGCAGGCCGATATGATTGCCGGATATTCCGACATAGACCTCGGATATTTGAATACCGACCATTTGCTCCGCATGTTCTACGGCACTCTTGATCGATTGCACAGTCTGATCGATATCTACAATCGCACCTTTGCGTATTCCTTCCGAATCAGCAGATCCAACGCCAATAATATTAAAGGTTCCATTAGTTACTTCCCCAATAATTGCCCGAACTTTGGATGTACCGATGTCCAAACTAACAATGATGTCATTGTTGCTCAAGCCCTATGGCACCTCCTGTTATAATCAAAATAAAATATGATGCTGACGAAACAAACGATTTCCGGTTCCGGAAAGCTTCTTTGTACATATTCAACATCCCTATTCCTTTCCCTCTTTTTTCTACAATTTTTTTGAATGGGATAATATGGTTTAAACCCTGTGAGTATAGAGGTATCTGCCAAAAAACAGGATACGAAGCAATATCACAAGTAAAATAAGGTTAATAAAGGAAAAACATCCATATTTCGGCCTTGCTTTCAAAAAAACCGCAGAAAAAAGAGGGATACAGCTTATTGCCCGTAAAACAGATTGTAGCATTTTTTCCGCATTATTAGTAGGGACTATTTACTCTTGTATGACCTCTTTGTCCTCATTTTCGGCAATGAAAGGAACATAAGTATCAGCTTCAAGCATCTTGATCAGCCCGGGCTGTTCTGTCTCTATCACCTGATTCAGATATTCCACTTTATCTTTCAGCAGGGAGATCGCCGTAATAACTTCAAAATGCGAACGTGTGTACAGTTTAATCCGGTCCGGGAAGGATAAGGTTGGTGAGGGTACAATCTCGGAAATGTCACTGGTCAGTTCATTCGGAATGTCGGCTAATGCTTGGCAAAGCTTGGCCTTGAACGGGTCATCTGCCTGCCAGTTAGTCAAAATAGGCTTCTCCACCGCAATCCCAGTCTCATTCACCTTGACCGCAGCTCCGCTGGACAGAATAGCTTCCAGAGTGCCTTGCTGATCTAACTCGTAAGCTACTGCCGGGAACTCTGCGACGGTGATGTTGACGACTCCGGGGAAATCCTTCTCCACGGTGGCTTCCCGGACGGTCTTAAGCTCTTTCAGCGCTTCTTCTACAGACTGAGCCGAAGCTGCGAAAAACTGGCCGCCGACCACAAGTCCGCTCTGGGCAAGGAGCTCCTCCCGGGTAGAATATTTATTTCCTTGAATATTAATCTCCGTAATACGGCTGACTGACGAGCGGAAAAAGATAACCGCCAGCAGTGCGAGGAACAGCAGCAGCAGTATAACGGTGATTTTACGGCTCATTTTTTTTAAAGGCTTGTCCTCTTTTAGAAGAGGTAAACGGGTTTTAGGCATTCTCATATCTCCGTAGTAAGGCCCTGTCTCCTTCCCTTACAGTAAGCCGAAGGAGACAGGGAGCTTTAATTGGCCAAATCAACAGGACCCGGTACAGGTGCTTTGCGGCTGATGCGTGCACCCAGCTTCTGAAACAGCTTCTCGATACCGTCATAGCCCCGGTCAATATGGTGCGCCTGCTCGACTACAGTAGTTCCCTGGGCTGCGAGTCCGGCAATTACCAGAGCGGCTCCTGCCCGCAGATCGGTTGCTTCCACTGTTGCTCCATACAATCGCTGCACACCGCGGATAAACGCCCGGTTTAAATCAATGGAGATATCCGCACCCATCCGGGCCATCTCCTCCACATGCTTAAAGCGTCCCTCGAATACCGTCTCTTTAATGACACTGAAACCGTCGGCCAAAGACAGCAGCACCATCACCTGAGACTGCAGATCCGTTGGAAAGGAGGGATACGGTGAAGTTACTATTCTCTCTACCGCACGTGGACGTCCTATGCAACTGATATTAATTATATCATTGCAAACTGTAATTTGAACACCTGCCCGCCTCAGCACATGGATGAGCGAAGTTAAATGCCCTGCATTCGTATGGGTCAGCGTAACACTGCCGCGTGTGGCTGCTGCGGCAATCATTACCGTTCCGGCTACAATCCGGTCCGGAATAACCTCATACGTGCAGGGGTACAGCTTATTCACGCCTTGGACCGTAATGGTATCGGTACCAGCACCGATAATCTGAGCGCCCATCGCATTCAGGAAATTCTGCAGATCCTGAATTTCCGGCTCTCTGGCCGCCCCCGATATTGTGGTCGTTCCCACTGCCTTAGCAGCGGCCATCATAATGTTTTCTGTCGCCCCAACACTGGGATAGTCAAGATGGATGTCACTTCCAGTCAGCTTTGCAGCCCGGCAGGTAATTCGTCCATTACTCTCCTCAATCTCCGCTCCAAGCAGCTTAAGGCCCTGGAGATGAAGGTCTATCTTGCGTTCCCCAATCGCACAGCCTCCCGGCTGATAAATCGTCACTTCTCCAAATCTGGATAATAATGGCCCCATCAAAAAAATAGAAGATCGCATTTGCCGCATTAGATCCTCTGGAACATGGGAAGTGCTTAAGGAAGACGTATCCATCGTCACAGTCTCCGCCTCATGCGCAGTCACGCAGCCCAGCCGTTCCAGGATATTCAGCATCGTCTCGATGTCCAGCAGCTTCGGCACATTGTGCAGTGAGTGAACTCCTTCGGCCAGCAGGCTTGCCGCCAGGATCGGCAGCGCCGCATTTTTTGCTCCATGGATACGTATGGTGCCTGACAGGGGATTTCCACCCTCAATCACCAATTTGTCCAATGTATCACCTCCGAGATTACCGCTCACCCACCACTGGCACTTCCCATATAAGGACCATGAAATGTGCGGGACAGCCTTTCCCGCTTTCTCATTTCACAAACCGGTAGTGCCCTGGGTGATTGTCACGATTATAGGATTATCCTATGTTCATAACCCCGGGTGTGTGACAGAAGGAGGTCAACAAGAACCGTATGCGCCTAATCCGGCTTGACGGCCCTGTAAGGACAAGAACAGCGGCCTATTTTTTGCGCTTGGCTACAAGCCGCCGCAATTCGCTGACGACCAGCGCGGCAGAATCTCTTTTGCCCAGACGCCTGGACGATTCTGCCATGCTGCTCCGCAGAGACTGCGACCCGATAATCTGCTGGACGGCCTCATGCAGCGCCTGCCCCGTTAAATCCTTCTCCAGCAGCACGACAGCCGCACCTTCCCGTTCCAGCTGCCTTGCATTCGCTTCCTGATGATTGTTCGTCACATTCGGGGACGGAATAAGGACGGAGGGAATGCCCAGTGCCGTGATCTCAGCCAGAAAAGAGGCGCCCGCCCGGTTCACAATCAGTGAGGTGCAGGCCAGAACCTCCGGCATATTGTGCACATATGGGAGAATATGCAGCCAGCTTGGTTCTCCTCCAAGCTTTTGGCGCAGGGCCTTGCGGGTTTCCTCAAAATAAGACTCGCCGGTTACATACACATAATGAACACCATTACCCTTACCCACAAACGGGGTCATTTCAATCATCGCCCGGTTAATGGCCTTGGCTCCGCCGCTGCCTCCGACCACAAGCACCACTGTGCTCCCGTCCGGGATGCCAAGTGAGGCATAGCCGCGCTTCGGACTGGCGGCTGTCACTGTTGTAGCCCGGGGGTTACCGGTGTAAATAACGTTTTTGCCGCTCGGAAAGGCTGATTCAGTGCCTTCAAAGCTTACTGCCACTGTATCGGCATAGCGGCTCAGAAACTTGTTGGTAAGACCGGGAATGGCATTCTGCTCATGAATAAGTGTCGGAATTCCCAGACGGGAAGCTGCGTACACTACCGGTCCGCATACATACCCGCCGGTACCGATGACTACATCCGGTTTGAACTCTCTAAGCATTTCTTTGGAGGCTTTGACCCCCCTTAGAAAACGCATCACCGTCTTCACATTGTCCATGGAGAGCTTCCGGCGGAAGCCGGTAATGTCGATGGCTTTAAAAGGAAGGTTCTCCTGCGGAACAAGCCTGCTCTCTAGACCGCGTTTACCGCCGATATAGAGAAAGGCTGATCCGCTTTCTTCTGCTTCCAGCTGCCTGGCGACGGCAACGGCGGGATAAATATGTCCCCCCGTACCACCGCCGCTTAATACGATACGCATGTCTTTCACCTCGCATAACGGGATAAATTCAGTAAAATGCCGAGAGCTGTGAGCATCAGGGTAAGTGATGAACCGCCGTAGCTGATCAGCGGAAGCGTAATGCCCGTAACGGGCATCAGGCCGATCACTACGCCGATGTTGATGATGACCTGAACGGCCACCATGCTGACAATTCCGACGGCCAGATAGCTCCCAAACCGGTCAGGCAGGCTCATGGCAACCTTCATCCCCCGCCAGATCAGAATCAGGAACAGGCTCAGCACTGCGAGCCCCCCGATGAACCCCAACTCCTCAGCCAGGATGGAAAAAATAAAATCAGTCTGCGGCTCCGGTACATAGCTGTACTTCTGCCGGCTCATGCCCAGACCAAGACCGCCAAGACCGCCGGGACCAATCGCATAGAGGGACTGGATAATCTGATAACCGGCGCCGAGCGGATCGGACCAGGGGTCCAGGAAGGCCGTGATCCGCTGCAGCCGGTAAGGGGCGGCGGCGACCAGGCCGGCAAATCCCGCGGCCCCAAGCGCGCCGAGCGAGAGCAGATGCTTCATCCGGGCTCCCGCCGTAAAGACCATCATCAGAGCCGCACCGAACATTACAGTACCTGTACCGAGATCCGGCTGGAGCATGATCAGCGCAAACGCAGAACCGATCAGCGCAAGCGGAGGCAGCAGGCCACGCGTGAAGGTGGAAATATCATATTCCTCCTTACCCAGCCAGTTGGCCAGGAACAGGATCATCCCCATCTTCATGAATTCGGAGGGCTGAATACCGAAGCTGCTGATTCCCAGCCAGCTGCGCGCCCCGCCCCGGACCACTCCGATACCCGGCACCAGTACCAGAACGAGCAGAATAAAGCAGAGAATCAGCGCAGGTCTGGCGAATTTCTTCAGCACGATGTAATCCGTGTTAGCGGTAAAGAACATCGCGCCTAAGCCTAGTCCGGCGAATAACAGCTGTCTTTTGACAAAATAAAACGAATCGCCATAATTGCGGAAGCCCAGAACCGATCCGGCGCTGTATACCATTACCATGCCGATAACCAGCAAAGCAAGGATGGGAATCAGCAGCCAGATGTCAGGCGCATGACGCGATTTGTTCATCAGGAGCACACCTCTTGCATCCGTAGTAGGGGCTTATCCACCCCCCTACTTAAAGGTTATGCACCGCCTCTTTAAAAATACGCCCGCGCTCCTCATAGGAGGTAAACATATCCCAGCTGGCACAGGCAGGAGACAGGAGAACAACATCTCCCGCTTCCGCTATGGCGGAAGCCTCCCGCACAGCCTCTTGCAGCACGGCAGCGGCACTCTCCCCATTATCGACGGAGATGACATGCTTTACTCCTGCCAGGCTGGCGACCTTTGCCAGCTTGTCCTTTGTCTCTCCCAGCAGAACTACACCTTTCACCCCGCCGAGGACAGGCAGCAGCTCCATATAATCGGAACCGCGGTCAAGGCCTCCTGCAATCAGTACTACCGGCTGTTTAAAGGAGCCCAGGGCCATCGTAGTCGCCTTAGAATTGGTAGCTTTGGAGTTATTGAAATAAGCTGCCCCGGCCTTATCCGCCACATATTCCAGCCTGTGCTCGACTCCGCGGAAGGAGGCTAATACCTCGCCTAACACAGCAGGATCAGCTCCTGCGGCAATGGCAATACCGCAGGCAGCCAGTGCATTCTCCACGTTGAAGCGGCCCGGCAAGCCGATAGTATCTACTTTGGCAATCTCTGTCTCGCTTTCGGAATAGTCGCGGTAGATGATAACCCGCTCCAGCTCATCCTCGGTATCTGGTACATAAGATGGCCGGACAAAGATACCCTGGACCAGTTCCTCGGTCATGGAGAAGGGAAGGATACCTGCTTTGATATAAGGAACGAGCTCACGGCAGACCGGGTCATCCCAGTTTAACACCGCTGTATCACTTGGCCCCTGGTTGGCAAACAGCTTGGCTTTGGAGGCCACATAATCCTCCATGCCGCCATGATAGTCCAAATGGGTCTCCGCCACATTCAGCAGTGCCCCTACCTTAGGACGGAACGTCTCGGTTCCTTTGAGCTGAAAGCTGCTTAGCTCCACCACCATCCAATTGTCCTCATCTGCTTCCTGCGCGGCCTGACAGAGCGGCGTACCGATATTGCCGGCGACAATCGGTCTCATTCCGGCAGCATCGAGCATACGCCCGACCCAAGTGGTTGTGGTCGTCTTACCGTTAGAACCAGTGATGCCGATCATCGGTGCCGCACAAATACGGTAAGCCACCTCTACCTCGGTTACAACTTCAATGCCAAGCTCCAGCGCTTTTTGTACAGGAGGCACCGAATAAGCGATACCCGGATTTTTAACTACAAGGCTCACGCCTTCATGAATCAGCCCGTCCGGATGTCCGCCGCATATAACAGAAATTCCCAAAGATTCCAGTTCGGAAGCTTCGGGACTTTGATCTCTTTCCTTTTTATCATTGACCGTTACAACCGCGCCGCGTTCATGCAGCACCTTGGCCACCTGGACGCCGCTTTTCGCGAGCCCCAGGACGACCACTTGCTTACCCCGGTATTCATCTGGATGCTTCATTCCTTACAACCCCTTGCTCAAGATTAGTCCCACTGCCGCCAGCACCAGACTTACCGCCCAAAAGGTGGTGACGACTCTCCATTCCGACCAGCCACCCAGCTCAAAGTGATGATGAATCGGGCTCATTCTGAAAATGCGCTTGCCGCGCGTCTTAAAGGAGGCCACCTGCAGAACAACAGACAGCATCTCAATGACAAACACGCCGCCGATTACCACAAAGAGCAGTTCACTTTTGGTCACAATGGCAATTGCCCCAATCGCACCGCCGATACCGAAGGAACCAAAGTCTCCCATAAATACTTTGGCCGGATGTGCATTGAACACAAGAAAGCCGAGTACTGCACCAATCATAGCCGCTGCGCACACCCCTGCTGCAATCGATGTAGCCTGCATGGCCACTACGGCAAAGGCGGCAAGTGCAATGGCACTCACACCGGACAACAATCCGTCTACGCCATCTGTAAAATTCACGGCGTTCGTGACTGCCATCATCATGATCACAATGAACGGATAGTAGAACCACCCGCCCCAGTCAAAGCTGATGTCTGTACCCGGAATGCTAATTCCAGTATTGTGGCCGGCATTATTCAGCAGGATACATAACACGATGCCCACCAGAAGCTGACCCGCCAGCTTCTGGCGTGCGGTAAGTCCGAGTGAACGTTTAAAGGCAATCTTAATATAGTCATCCAGAAACCCGATCAGCCCGTAGCCGAGCGTAGCCACCAGAAGGACATAAAAGTCCGAATTCACCACGGAAAATTTCAAAAAAGATAACGTGAACGCCACCATGATGATAATTCCGCCCATTGTAGGCGTGCCCGCTTTTTTCAAGTGGGATTGCGGTCCGTCGTCACGTACTTGCTGTCCGAATTTCATCCTGCGCAGCAGCGGAATGATGAGCGGAGCGGCAATGACCGCAAGGATAAAGGATACAGCAATTGTCAGCAGCAGAAGTTGATAATCCATGGGTACACCCCCTCCATTAATTTAGGTCTGATTAAAATGTTCATTCAGGCTGTGCAGCACCTCTTCCAGGCGCATGCCCCTGGAGGCTTTGAACAGCACAATATCCTTGGCACTGCATTTACTGTTCAGGACCGAAGACAGCTCTGCCTTGTCTGTAAAGGCAAACACCCGTTCAGGGCCGAATTTCTCCGTAGCGGCCTCAGCTAGCCGGGCAGCAAGCGGACCATAGGCAAACACCAGATCGGTTAATGCCGGATCAAGATATTCACCGATTTCCCGGTGGAAATCCACTTCCTCCGGACCCAGTTCCAGCATGTCCCCCAGCACAGCGATCCTGCTGCCGCCGGTTTTCATAGACTGCAGCACATCAATCGCCGCTTTCATCGAGGTTGGACTCGCATTATAGGCATCATTCAACAGTGTCAGGCCGGATGCGGTCATCATCACTTCAATCCGCATGCCGGTCAGCTTGAGCCGTTTCAGCCCCTCTTCAATGTTTGCCTCGGTTACCCCATAATGGCGGGCAACTGCCAGTGCGGCCAACGCGTTGATGACATTATGGCGTCCGGGAAGCGGCAATGTAAAGGCACGCTCCTCAGCGAGATAGCGGGTTGTAAACGTCATACCTCCGGGATGCGTCATCATCCCGGTAGGATAATTATCGTTATCTGCACTCAAACCGAAACGTAGCGTCTGCATACGTGCAGGGGCGTAGAAAGATGGCTCTGCCATCACTTCCGCGAGTAAAGGTTCATCGCCGTTGTAGATAAGCAGTCCTCCCGGCTTTAGCCCTTCAGCGATTTCCAGCTTAGCCCGGGCAATTTCCTTACGCGAGCCAAGCTGCAGCAGATGCGATTCGCCTATGTTGGTGATAACCGCTACATCAGGAGCAGCAAGCGAAGCGAGCAGGGCAATTTCCCCCCGGGAGCTCATGCCCATCTCCAGAATAGCAATTTCAGTGTTCTCGCTCATCGAGAGTACAGTAAGCGGCAAGCCGATATGATTATTGAAATTCCCCTGGGTTTTGTGAACCTTATACTGGCCCTCCAAAAGAGCAGTAATCATATCCTTCGTTGTCGTTTTGCCGTTGCTGCCCGTGATCGCCACAACCTGCGGGGCTGCTTCATTTAAATATGCAGCAGCCAGCTTCTGCAGCGCAGCCAGCGTATCCTCAACCAGAATGACAGCACCGCCATCCGGTGAAGGTCCCTTGTCATGCTGCCACAACGTGGCAGCAGCTCCGGCAGCCAAAGCCGCCGCACTGTAATGATGCCCGTCAAAGTTGTCTCCGGCCAGCGGCACAAACAGGCAGCCTGTCGTAATTTTACGTGAGTCGGTAACGACCCCAGCAATCTCCATATCCGTATCTACAGCGGAAACCAGTTCTCCTCCGCACATGGCAGCGATTCTTTGCAGCGTTCTTGTAATCAATAGCTTCGGCCCCTTATAACATCTTTGGCAACAAGACGGTCATCGAAATCATGAACCACTCCGCCAATCAGCTGATAGGTCTCATGACCTTTCCCCGCAATCAATACTACATCTCCGGGGCTTGCCATTTCAATAGCTTTTGTGATCGCCTCCCGGCGGTCCGGTATCATCTCATAGCTGTCCTGTGCCACGCCGTCTTCTGTCAGCCCGGCCTCGATATCCTGCAGAATCAAGAGCGGATCCTCCGTCCGGGGATTATCGGAAGTAACAAAGACATGATCGCTGTACTTCGCGGCAATCTTGCCCATGAGCGGCCGTTTGGTCTTATCTCTGTCTCCGCCGCATCCGAACACAGTCAGCACCTTGCCGCCGGCAAATTCGCTGACCGCTCTCAGTACATTCTCCAGGCCATCCGGTGTATGGGCATAGTCAACAATGACTGCATAATCCTGGCCTGCATCGACTGACTCCACACGTCCATCCACACCGGCTACAGATTCCAGACTGGTCTTGATCTCTTCCAGCGGAACATCTTCAAGCAGTGCGGCTGTAATTGCAGCAAGTGCATTGTAGACATTAAACTTACCGACCATACGCAGCGAAATGTCAGCCTCTCCCTTAAACGTATCCACATGGAAAAAAGTTCCCTTTGACGTGATCGATATCTGCGAAGCTCTAACATTCGCTTTGCTGTCAATACCGTATGTAATCACTTCCGCTGCGGTTTGGGCGGCAAAATAAGCAGTCGCCTCATCATCGGCATTCAGCACGGCATATTTGCGTTCTTCTTTCCATGGCGAAATCACATTTCCAAGACGTGAGAAGAACAGCCCTTTTGCTGCTCGGTACTCCTCCATCGTATGATGGTAATCCAGGTGGTCCTGGGTTAAATTCGTGAAAATAGCTGTGCGGTAATCTGTACCTTTCACCCGTCCCTGATGGAGCGCATGGGAAGATACTTCCATCACGCAGCACTCCACACCCTTCAGAGCCATATCATTCAGCGTGCGCTGCAGCTCCAGCGACTCTTGTGTAGTACCTGACGCCGTGTAGGTCTGGCCGTCATAACGCAGCTGGATCGTACCGATCAGCCCTGTCTTTACTCCATGATCCGCCATAATCCGTTCGATCAGATAGGTGGTCGTTGTTTTACCGTTCGTTCCGGTCACACCAATCATCTTCATCCGGCTGCTCGGCGAGCCGAAAAAGGCATTGGACAATACGGACATCGCAAACCGGCAGTCATCTACGATTAGCTGCGGCAGATCAATATCCAGCTTCCGTTCGCAGACAAGAGCAGAAGCGCCTTTTGCCGCTGCCTGCGGTGCGAACTCGTGACCATCCACCGTAAAACCCGGGAGACAGATAAACAGGTCACCCGGTTTAACTTTGCGGGAATCCGCCTGAATATCTGAAATCTCAGTTTCCCCATCCCCGTACAAACGCGAAGCCGCGAGACAAGAAGATAATTCTTTAATTTTCATAACTAATCCCTCACTCTGCAATTTCGGATAAGAAGATATACTTACCACTATCATTCACTGGAAGTACCCATATAAATCCTGATGGTTGATCCCTGTTCAACTCTTGCCCCCGGCTTGGGAGCCTGATTAATTACAGTATTGCCAGTCCCGGAACGGGCAAGCGTAAAGTTCATATTCAGATCCTCATAAATATCTTGTACTGTCGCCCCTGTAAGATCGGGAACCGTAACAATCGGAGTTTCTCCATACTTATAGGTTTTGGGAAGCTGGTCTTTCCGCTCCGGCACCTTTAAATAATGCAGGGAATCCTCCAGGATATTCTGTACGATCGGCGCGGCTACAACGCCCCCGAACTGTATTCCCTTGGGATTGTCAACCGCGGTGTACACCACGATCTGCGGATCATCCGCAGGCGCAAAGCCGACAAAAGAAACAATATGCTCCGTCGGAGAATAACGTCCGTTGATCACTTTTTGTGCCGTCCCCGTCTTACCTCCCACCCGGTAGCCGTCAATAAATGCCGGCCGCCCGGTGCCTTTGGCAACCACGCTCTCGAGGGCAGCCCGCACTTTCTTCGACGTTTCCTCCGATATCACTTGCCGCACTTCCGTAGGCTTAACCTCCGAAACCGTCTCACCCGTTTCCGGATTTATCCAGGCCTTTGCGACATGGGGGGTAAACAGCTTGCCTCCGTTAATGGCTGCCGACACTGCTGCGATCTGCTGAATAGGTGTAACCGAGACCCCTTGGCCAAAAGCAGTAGTTGCCAGTTCCACCGGCCCGACCTGGGAAGGCTTGAACAGAATTCCGCTCGCTTCTCCGTTCAAATCAATGCCTGTCTTCGTTCCGAAGCCGAAATCACGAATATATTTAAACAAGGTATCTTTACCAAGCCGCTGCCCCAGTGCCACAAACCCGGGGTTGCATGAATTTTCGACCACTTCAAGGAAGGTCTGGCTGCCATGGCCGCCCTTTTTCCAGCAGCGCAGCTTCGCACCTCCGACCTCAATATATCCCGGATCAAAGAAATGCTCATTCTGCAAATCAACTTTATTCTCTTCCAGCGCAGCAGCCAAGGTAATAATCTTGAAAGTTGACCCCGGCTCATAAGTCATCCATATCGGCAGATTGCGGTTATAGACCTCTGCATTATATTCCTTGTAAGCGCCAGGTTCATAACCCGGCCTGCTGGCCATGGCCAGAATTTCACCGTTCTTCGGATTCATCGCGATTGACCAGGCGCCCTGTGCCTGATACTTGACCATTGCCTGATCCAGCTCGCGTTCCATGATCGATTGAATTTGCTTATCAATCGTCAGCTGCAAGCTCAAGCCTTCCTGAGGTTCGGAATATTTCTCTGAGGAGCCTGGCATTAGCCGTCCGCCCGCATCGGACAAATAAGACACATTGCCTTCTATTCCTTTAAGAAGCTTATCGTATATGCTTTCTACTCCGGTAATTCCCTGATTATCAATCCCGGTGAACCCGAGAATATGTGCTGCCAAATCTCCGAAAGGATAGTAACGCTTGTTATCCTCAGCCACAACGATGCCCGGCAGCTGCAAATCACGGATGCTAGCGGCAAGCTCCATCGTAATTTTGCGGCCGCCGGGCTGTAGCTTCACCGACATCTCACGTTTGGACATTAAAGCGACCAGCTTCTCTTCGGTCATGCCAAGAAGCGGAGCCAGCTGCTGTGCCGTCTTTTGCTTATCCTTCACCTGTACGGGAACAGCATAAACCGTAGGCGAGCTGACATTGTAGGCCAGTGCGACTCCTTCGCGGTCTAATATTTCACCGCGCTTTGCGGTATACGGAATATTACGACGCCACGACTCCTCTGCCTTAGCGCTCAGCTTCTCACCTTGATAGAGCTGCACATAGGCAAGACGTACGGCCAGCGAACCGAACAATACAGCCAGTCCCAGCAGTGTCCACAGCATTCTCCGCCGAGTTACGACTTTCGAAACCTTCATTCCGTTCTCCCCGCTTTCGCTCGTATAGACATGATCTCTTATCTTCATGACTATTCGGGACAAACAGGGCTTAGAACAAGCCTCACGAAACTGCAAGAATTACTATAGATTAAATTTGTGCTTTTTTATGCTAGCCTCCGCTATCCTCAGAACCCGCTGCATCCTCATCTGCGGCAGCAACAGGAATTTCTTCCCCGTGTTCATTTAATGGATTGAGCTTCAGGGTCACCAGCTTTTTGCCATTCTGATCTGATTCGGTCTGCTCTGTGACATACCCTTCACCTTCAACCGCAATGCCGACCTTCAGCAGATTCAGAACCTCCAGCGCATCACGCAGTGACTGCCCGCGCAAATCAGGGATGGCCGTCTGATCCCCCTGCTGGCTAAGCAAATAGATCCGCTGGCCCGAAGCGAGCAGGGTGCCCTTCTCCGGATACTGGCTTACTACATTTGCCCCTCCGCCGACCGTTTCAAAATCATATCCCTGATCGAGCAAGAGCTCCCGTGCTTCCTTGATCGTTTTACCGGCTAAGTCCGGTGTAGAACGCTGCGGCACTGCAGCAGTTTGGCTCACCTTCGTCCCCGTTTCCTTCGCACTCTCAACCGTTTTGGGTACGCCCATATATTGGAGGGACTGCGAAACGATCTCTTTGAAGACCGGCGCTGCTGCGGTACCGCCGCCTACCTCCACATTTGGTTCATCGATAATGACGATAACCGCGATCTTCGGATCATTAACCGGGGCATAACCGATAAATGATACAAGCACCTTGGACTTCACGTAATCCTGACCCTCTACCTTGATCGCTGTACCCGTCTTACCTGCTACTCGGTAGCCTTCAATGTAGGCATGACGTCCGGTACCGATACTCTGATCCGATACAACCTGCTCCAGATAGCTGCCGGTCTCCCGTGCACTTTCCTCCGAGATAACCTGACGGACAACCTCTGGCTGGGTGACCGTTGTTTTTCCGGTATTCGGATCGGTCACTTCCTTGACGACATGCGGAACCATCAGCTTACCGCCATTTGCGATGGCTGCTACAGCCGTAAGCTGCTCGATTGGTGTTACCTGCACCTTCCCGTGTCCGTAAGCCAGTGTGGCATACTCGACAGAATATTGCGGCGTTACCCGGCCGGAGACTTCTCCCGGCAGATCGATGCCAGTCTTCTCTTCAAACCCAAAATCATGGATATATTGGGTCAGCCGTTCCTGTCCCAGCATCTCATAACCCAGCTTTACAAAAGCAACGTTACTGGAGCGTTTTACACCTTCAAGAAATGAAATCTCACCCCAACCGGAGCGGTTGATGTCATGGAGCGCTTTACTGTAGCCCTTGATCCGGATCGAACCTGACTTAAAGGTGGCATCGGGATTAAACAGCTTCTCCTGCACCGTCCCGGCCAGTGTTACAATTTTAAAGGTGGAACCCGGCTCATAGATCGATTTAATCGCATGATTCAGAAAATCCCCCTGATCTGTTGTCTTCCAGAATTCATTGGGATTAAACGTAGGCATGTTCGCCATACCGAGAATATCCATCGTGTTCGGATCCGCGGCAATAACAGTCATACTCTTCGGTTTGTACTGGTCATAAGCCTTCTGCATCGCATCTTCAATATAACGTTGAATCATACTGTCAATGGTCAGCTTGAAATTACTCCCGTTTACCGCGGGCTTATAGGTGTCCTGAGAATCAGGAAGCTTAATCCCCTTACCGTCACTCTGATAATTGAGCTCGCCGTTGATTCCTTTAAGCTTCTCGTCAAAATATTTTTCCAGCCCCATGATGGCAACGCCGTCCCGGTTGGTATAGCCCAAAATATGCGCAGCCAAAGAGTCCTTCGGATAATAGCGTTTCTGCTCCGTGATCAGTCCGACCCCGGTCTCGAGAATATCATGTTCTTCTTCAAGACCTTCGTAGAATTCCTTCACCTTATCCGCAAGCTCTTTGTCAATCTTCCAGCCTTCATTGCGGATTTCGCGGTTCTTGAGGTAGTTCCCGTTCTTATCCTTGGCTTCGACCAGCGCCTTCAGTTCATTCTCCGGTTTGCCCAGCAGTTCGTGCAGCCCCTGAATCACCTCTTCACCGAGCCCCTGCTCGGCTATGACCTCAGGGTTCACAACAACCGTGTAAGCCGGAACATCGCTGGCCAGAACACTGCCATTGCGGTCTTCGATCGTTCCCCGCTTAGCTTTGATGACTGAGGTATGCGCCCATTGGGCGATTGCCTTTTCATGCCAGAAATCATTTTGCAGCACCTGAATCCAGAATACCCTGGCAACTAAAACAAGAAAAAAGAGGGTAATACACCCTCCTATAAACAGCGTGCGAAGTTTGATTCTCTTTACCATAAGGAAACCTCACAAACTCTATTATTGCAGCTGCTGTCAGCCGCTAATTGTCGTTTCCGTCAGATGCCGTACCTTTAGCCGATACATAAATTGTAGAATCTTCAGGCGGCTGAATATAGCCCAGCTTTTCAGCTTTCACGGCCACCAGCTGCTCTAAAGACTGCTTCTCCATTTGATAAGTGGCAATTTGCTTTTGAGTTTCAGCGATCTTGCTGTCCAGCTTCTGAGCCTGCATGTTCAAATCATAAATATGGACGTAACGCCAAATCAGGGCGACAGCTACCAGCACAAATGCTCCCAGTGTCAGCATATACAAAAGCTTCTCCTGTGTCGGCAGCACCATCCGTCTGGTGACAACTTTCGTCTTCTCGCGGTAAAGCGGGTTTACCTCTTGTTTTCTCTTGGGTTGAACTGCTAAATTGCCGCGGGTATAGGCCATCTCTGACTCTCCTTTATCGTCGTATTTTACAATTTCTCTGCAACGCGCAATTTCGCTGAACGGGCGCGCGGGTTAAGCTCAAGTTCTTCCTCGGAAGGAATCAGCGGCTTACGGTTTATTAACTTGAGCGTGCCTTCAGCGCCGCAAACGCAAAATGGAAAGTCAGGCGGACAAGTACATCTGCTCAAATAGCTGCTGAAAATCTGCTTGCAAATCCGGTCCTCCAGCGAGTGAAAAGTAATGACCGACACTCTTCCTTCCGGCGCCAGACAGCGCACAGCTCCATGCAGTCCTTCTTCAAACGCTCCCAGCTCATCATTAACCGCAATCCTGAGTCCTTGAAAACTGCGTTTCGCAGGATGTCCTCCCGTTCTTCGCGCGGCTGCGGGAATGCCTTCCTTGATCAGCTCGGCCAATTCTCCGGTACTCTCTACCGGCCGCTCCTCACGCCTCTCCACAATTTTCCGGGCAATCCGCCGTGAGAACTTCTCTTCTCCATATTGGAAAAGCACTCGGGCGATTTCCTGCTCGGGCCATGTGTTAACAATTTCTGCTGCGGTCAAGTCTGCGGACTGATCCATCCGCATATCAAGCGGGGCATCGTGATTATAGCTGAACCCGCGCTCCCCTTCATCAAACTGGGGTGAAGATACGCCAAGATCAAACAGTATGCCGTCTACCTGGGGTACACCGTCTTTTTGCGGAACAAACGGAAGGTTCTTCAGGACCTGTTCAAGGTCGCGGAAGTTGGTCTTGACCAGAACCACCTTCTCACCGTATTCAGCCAGACGTTCTCTGGCATTCTCCAGGGCCCAATCATCCTGATCCAGACAGATCAGCCGGCCGTTGCCGCTAAGCTTGGACGCAATAAGAGAACTGTGTCCCGCTCCCCCAAGTGTACAGTCGACATAAATGCCGTCCTTCTTGATGTGCAGCCCTTCTGTCGCTTCTTCTTTAAGCACCGTGATGTGGTGAAACAAGCTGCATCCCTCCAGGGCAGTATTCGAATTGTGTATGTTTTATAGATCAAAATTGAAATCAACCAATTTTTCGGCAATCTCGTTGAACGATTCCTCTGACTGTTCGAAGTACTGTTCCCATAGCTCCTTGTTCCAGATCTCCACCCGGTTCGAAACGCCCAGAATAACACAGTCCTTGTCCAGCTTGGCATATTGCCGCAAATTCCCCGGCAGATTTACCCTGCCCTGCTTGTCCCAGACGCATTCGGTCGCTCCCGAGAAAAAAAAGCGGCTGAATGCACGGGCATCCGATTTCATCAGTGAAAGGCTTTTGAGCTTTTGCTCCATGATTCCCCATTCTTCCATGGGATAAACAAACAGGCAGGAGTCAAGGCCGCGGGTCGCAACGAAAGAGGTTCCGAGCAATTCACGGAACTTAGCCGGGATAATGATCCGGCCTTTGTCGTCAATGCTATGCTGGAATTCCCCCATAAACATCGTTTTACCCACTCCTTGTTACCGATTCCCCACTTTACCCCACTTCACACCACCTAAGCATAATAGATTCGCCATTAAAAATCAAAAACCTTTTTCACACGTGAGGTAATTTTTTCTTATTTGTCAAGTCTCCATAAAAATAACCTGGGCCGATTGTCGGCACCAGGCTTTAGTGTTTAAACTGTACCGCTTAACCGTTCAAATTCCAGCTGTCCAGATAATCGATCTGCGCCGGAGTTAGACTGTCGATGGCAATTCCCAAGCTTTCCAGCTTGTAACGCGCCACCTGTTCATCCAGATCATAGGGAACGTTCTCCACTTTGACACCGATATTCTTGTAGTTGTCATTTACATATTTGAGGGACAGTGCCTGCAGTGCAAAGGTGGTATCCATAATTTCCGCCGGATGACCGTCTGCCGCGCCCAGATTGACCAGTCTGCCTTCTGCCAGGAGATAGAGCTTACGGCCGTCCTTCAGCTGATATTCTTCGATGTTTTTGCGCACCGTCCGCTGGGAAACCGAACGTTCAGCCAGCTCCGGCTTGTTCACTTCCACATCAAAATGCCCCGCGTTGCAGAGGATGGCTCCGTCCTTCATCACATCGTAGTGCTCGCCGCGGATCACATAACGGTTGCCCGTAACAGTCACGAAGAAATCACCGCGTTTAGCCGCTTCCAGCATCGGCATTACATGGAAGCCGTCCATGTGAGCTTCAACAGCTTTGATGGCATCGACTTCGGTCACGATGACATTAGCGCCAAGGCCTTTGGCCCGCATAGCTACACCCTTGCCGCACCAGCCGTAACCGACTACAACCACTGTTTTGCCGGCTACAATCAGGTTGGTTGTACGGACGATGCCGTCCCAGGCGGATTGGCCTGTGCCATAACGGTTATCGAACAAATATTTGCAGTAAGCGTCATTGACTGCTACCATCGGGAACTTCAGGATGCCTTGCTTCTGCAGGGCTTTAAGCCGGATAATTCCGGTTGTGGTCTCCTCTGCCCCGCCGCGGATATTCTCCATCAGGTCGGGCCGCTCTGAATGCAGCAGCGTTGCAAAATCTCCGCCATCGTCAATGATCAGATCAGGCTTGCTCTCAAGCGCCTTAATATTCAGTGCTTTGAACTCCTCCGGAGAAGGATTGTATTTGGCGAATACTGTAATCCCGTCTTCGACAAGCGCCGCACAGACATCGTCCTGTGTCGAGAGCGGATTGGAGCCGGTAATCGTAACTTCAGCGCCGCCAGCTTGCACTACCTTCGCCAGATAGGCAGTTTTCGCCTCCAGATGCAGTGTAATCGACACCTTCAGCCCCTTGAACGGCTGCTCAGCTTCAAATTGCTCACGGATGCGGTTCAGCACAGGCATATGCTGGCGGACCCAGTCGATTTTGAGATGCCCCTCAGGTGCTAGCGACATATCTGCAACAATACTATTTTCTTTCGACAATGGACTCATTTGAAAACCTCCTGAAAATATTGTATATTAATCTCTTCTATTTTGGGATTAGTTGTAACTCCAGAGAATATTCGGACTTCCGGCCGCTGCCCGCCTGCAGATTTCTTGATTTATACCCTTTTCACGGTTTAAATCCGCAGACTAAGGCGAACGCTGCCGCTCCTACAGTTCCAAAATTCTCCTCCGTCACTTTCCCTTAATATATATTTAAATATCTTTTTTCCTACATATAAATAATCCGGTGCGTTCCGCTGTAATCCGCCGGGATTGTCATCAGCTCATCCAGCCAGGACAGGCCATACCGATTCAAGTAGTACATAATATTGTATACCCTCTCCTGGAGCTTACCTGCAGGCATAAGCGACAGCTCAATCCGTTCCCACTGGCGGAGCGCTGCTTCGTTCTGCTTTTCCATGGCATCCATGGCTTTTCCTTGCAGAAAGGCAATCTGATCGAGAATTTTCTCTTTATTGTTGTTGCCGAGTTTCAGCAGTCCGGCCTGAATGTTGCCGAGCTGTTCGATCAGCGGTTCATACATTGCGGAGAAGGCTTCTTTAGCCTCCTCGAACCGCCGTCCAAGCTCAAGTTCATCCTGGGCCGCCAGCCATTCCTTCCGCTTCCCCTCAAGACCGGAGCGGACATCCGCGAAGGAAAGTCCGTATTTATCCATATGTTTGTGGAGTGTACCTTCTATTACCGTAAAGGACATCCGCGGGAGAATCAGTGGCATCTGTCCGCCAACCACATGAAACGCATCGCGCGGAATCGCCCAGTAAGCCATTTCCCCTTGTCCGAGTACGGTTGCCAGAACCGGCAGGATATAGTCCTGCATCAGCGGGCGGGTCAGAACATTGTTGCTGAACCGTTCCGGATGCTCGTCCAGGATCAGCAGCAGCTCCTCCCGTGAAAAAGAGACCTCTCCTTTGCGGTCGCTGAATCTTCCTTCCGATTTATGCAGCAGCAGCCGCGCTCCTTCATGTATATAGAAAAGATTGGCATTGCCCGGCGTCACATCCGCCTGCAGATCATAACCTGCGGCAATAATATTGGCAGCTGTGTCCTTATAGGCGGCTTCGAGCTCATCATTCCGTTCAATCAGTGCCTTGAAGAATGGACGCTCCAGCCTGCGCAGCGACGGATCGGCAGAGTCAAGCAGAATAAGGCCGAATTTGCCGAACAAAGAACCCATTAACTTAGCAAAAGCATCACTCATACTGCATGCTGCATCTGAGGAAGTACGGATAAACTCCATGATTTGCGGTTTAAATTCACTTTCCTGCAGCATGCCCTCCAGCAGTTCAGTCACCTGCTGCCAGCTCTGCTCTTCTACCGTGATACCGCTAACTGAAGCGCGCGGCCCTTCCGGTTTGTCCAGCTTGATTTTGGCAATCTCACCCGTCCGGTTCAAAACATAGGTATGATTCACCTCATCCCAGTCATGATCCTCTCCGGCGATCCAGAATAGCGGAACGACAGGCCGCCCCAGCCGGGCTGCGGCTTCTCTAGCCGCCAGAATTGTTGTCATCGCCTTATACACAACGAAGAGTGGTCCTGTGAACAGGCCGCTTTGCTGCCCGCCGGTAATCACCAGTGTTCCAGGCTGCTCAAGCAGCGCAAGTGATGCCATCACCTCAGGAGAGGAATTATGACGTTCATTATAAAGGCGCAACACTGAAGCTACCTCAGCCCGGCTGGCACGCTGATCCTCATTGCCATCCAGCCACTCCGCCCGTTTCCTTCTGCTCTCTTCATTTCTGAAATCTCCGCCGTACAAATGGCCTACCGATTCATAGCGGTCTATATAATCGCGTGCGAGCGCAGATCCGCCCGGTAGCGGTTCCGGTGCTACATTCATGTGCAATTGCCTCCCGTTCTTGTATTCCTGCTGTATGTAAACATTAGGTCCATAAACTCTATATGATTGTATCCAAAGTAAGGGGCGCCGTCAAAGAAATCCCGCTGACGCATAAGAGGCGGGAGCTGAACGCTCCCGCCTACATGAATTAATACTGATGATTATGCAAATTGTTTGGCGACAAAGTGACCCTTGGATACTTCCACAAGTTCGAAGTCGCTGTCATTCGATTTCGAGCCAGCCGCAAAAATCGGGCTGCCGAGCTCATCATGCAGGTGAATACGCTTTTTGTTAACTTCGATTTCCGGGTCCGGAACCGGGATCGCCGACAACAGCGATTTGGTATACGGATGGATCGGGTTAGCATACAGCTCTTCGCTCTCTGCCAGTTCAACCATTCTGCCCAGGTACATAACCGCTACGCGGTCACTGATGTGCTTAACCATGGACAGGTCATGCGCGATAAAGAGATAAGTCAGGCCAAGACGGTCCTGCAATTCCTTCAGCAGGTTGACAACCTGTGCCTGAATCGACACGTCAAGCGCAGAAATCGGCTCATCGCAGACGATGAATTTAGGATTAACTGCAAGCGAACGGGCAATTCCGATACGCTGGCGTTGTCCGCCGGAGAACTCATGCGGATAGCGGGTAGCATGATCATGGTTAAGACCAACCATATCCAGCAGCTCTTCAATCCGTTTCTTGCGTTCAGCGCGGCTTCCGGCCATACCGTGAATATCCAGCGCTTCGCCGATGATATCAGAAACCGTGAACCGCGGGTTAAGCGATGCGTACGGATCCTGGAAAATCATTTGCATATCGCGGCGCATAGCTTTCATTTTACCGGATGACAATTTGTAAATATCAGTACCATTATATTTCACGCTTCCGGCAGTCGGTTCGTATAGACGAAGAACCGTACGGCCAGCAGTAGTTTTACCGCAACCGGATTCGCCTACCATCCCGAGGGTTTCGCCTTCACGGATTGTGAAATTAATATTATCCACAGCCTTAAGAACTTTACCTTTGCCTACATTGAAATATTTCTTAAGCCCTTCAACTTCAATCAGGTTCTTACTCAAACGTACTGCACCTCCTTGGCCATCGAATGCAGATTCCAGCAGCGCGCCATATGGGTTTCGCTGAATTCTGTGGCGCCGGGATCGATTTGTTCGCACACATGCATTGCTTCGCCGCAACGCGCAGAGAACGGACAGCCGATCGGCGGCTTAATCAGATCCGGGGGAGTACCGATGATCGGAATCAGCGGCTCGCCCTTCTTTTGGTCCAGACGCGGCATTGACCGCAGAAGACCTTTAGTGTAAGGATGCTGCGGATTTTTGAAGATTTCCCACCGCGTACCAGTTTCCACTACTTCACCGGCATACATAACGATGACCCGGTCACACATGCCGGCAACCACTCCGAGATCATGTGTGATCAGGATAATGGAGGTCCCAAGCTTTTGCTGCATCTCTTTCATAACATCCATGATTTGCGCCTGAATGGTTACATCAAGCGCCGTTGTCGGCTCGTCCGCAATGAGCAGAGCCGGGCGGCAGGCTAGTGCAATAGCGATCATCACACGCTGACGCATACCGCCGGAGAATTCGTGGGGATATTGGTAAAAGCGAGCCTCCGCATTTTTGATACCTACTAATTTAAGCATCTCAATACCTTGCTTGGTCGCTTCGGCCGCTGACATTTTCTGATGTTTGATCAAAACTTCGGTTATCTGTTTGCCCACTTTGATAGTTGGGTTTAAAGAAGTCATCGGGTCTTGAAATATCATGCCAATATCTTTGCCGCGAATATGTTCCATTTGTTTCATGCTTTTGTCCAGCAGATTCTGTCCTTGAAAAATAATTTCACCCTTTTTCACTTTCGAGGGCGGGGTAGGGATCAGGCGCATAATCGATTGTGCGGTAACACTCTTGCCACTGCCGGATTCACCGACAATAGCAACCGTTTCGCCTTTGCCTACTTCAAAATTCATACCGCGGACAGCCTGTACTTCTCCGCCTTTCACAAAAAAGGAGACATGCAAATCCTTGACTTGCAGAATGGGTTCCATCAACGTTCATCCCCTATTTTTTCAATTTAGGATCCAGCGCATCACGAAGGCCGTCACCAAAAATGTTAAAGGAAAGCATGATCAAACTTACCAGGATAGCCGGGAACAGGAAGCGCCACGGATAGTACAGCCAGCCGGTCAGTGAGTCATTGATCATCGATCCCAGGGAAGCGACAGGAGCCTGTACACCAAGTCCAAGGAAGCTTAGGAATGCTTCAGCAAAAATTGCATTTGGTACGGATAAAGTAATCGTTACGATAATAGGTCCGACCGCATTAGGCAGCAGGTGACGGAACAACAGTCTTTTGGAGCCTGCACCCATTGAGCGTGAAGCAAGAACGAACTCGCGGTTCTTGAGCTGCATAATCTCACCGCGTACAATCCAGGACATATTGATCCAGCCCGTAATGGTCAAGGCCAGGATAATGGTACCAAGACTTGGCTCCATTACAACCAGCAGCAGGATAACAACCAAAAGGTAAGGAATGGCGTATAAAATTTCCGAGAACTTATTCATGATGTTGTCGACACGGCCACCGAAGTAACCCATAATACCGCCGTAAATAACACCGATCAAAAGGTCGATTGCCGCAGCAGCCAAACCTACGATAAGCGAGATACGCGCTCCATACCAGGTACGTACGAAGATGTCACGGCCAAGATCATCAGTACCGAAGAAATGATCACCTGAAGGAGGCTTGTTGGTATTGAGCAAATCATTTGAATAATAATTATATTTTGAGAAAAGCGGTGCGAAAATCGCAGCCAGTACGATCAAGCCCAGAATACCTAGAGCAGTCATTGCCATTTTATTCTGGCGTAGCCGCTGCCAGGAATCCTGCCAAGCGGAAAGACTTTCACGCTGAATAACCTCTGCCTGCTTCTCGTCAATCCCGATTTTACGGAAATCTTCCGGTTTCAGGTTCGCCTCAAGCGATACCAGGTTTTTGTCAGATGCCAATCTTTAGCCCTCCTTTCCTCCAGTTAGTTTGATCCGCGGATCTACGAATACGTAGGCAATATCTGTGATAAAACGGGCGAGCATGAGCAATACGCCGTAGAAAATCGTAATCCCCATAATAACCGTATAGTCGCGGACACCAATGGCTTCCACAAACTGCTTACCGATACCGCCAATCCCGAAGATTTGCTCGATAACTACCGAACCGGTTACAACGTTAGCAGTCATTGGTCCGAGGTAAGTTACAACCGGCAGAATCCCGTTGCGCAATACGTGACGGCTCAAAATTGCAGCCCAGCTGAGTCCCTTAGCTTTTGCCGTCTTAATATAATCGGCATGGAGCACCTCCAGCATGCTGGAACGGGTCAAACGGGCTATAAAGGCTATCGGCTGCGCCGAGAGCGCTGCTACAGGAAGAATATAATAGAGCGGACCCTTGAAACCGGAGACAGGTAACCAGGAAAGTTTTGCGGCAAAAACATATTGAAGCAAGGATGCAACAACAAAGCTCGGGACCGCAATCCCTAATACCGCAAGCACCATTGCAGCACTGTCTATAAACTTCCGGTGATAAAGTGCAGCAATCATACCTAGAAGTACTCCGACAATAACCGACACAATAATTGCGACGACTCCCAGCTTTAAGGACGATGAAAAGGTTTGACCGATCAAGTGTGTAACGTCCTGGTTCAAACGTTTCATAGATACACCAAGGTCACCCTGGGCAATGTCACCCAAATACTTAAAATACTGATGATAGAGCGGCTTGTCCAGACCATACTGCTCATATAAACGCGCTTTTATTTCCGGCGGAACTTTCTTCTCAGAAGTAAACGGGTCCCCCGGAATAGCTTTCATCAGAAAAAAGGTCGCTGAAATTAACACAAACAACGATACAAGCATGTAAAACAACTTATTAGCAACATAACGAACCATCCCCATCAACACCTCCTTCGACAATTTTTTTAGGCACACAAACTGATTTTATGAAAAAAACGGCAGTTTGTCTATTTTCTATTTTTGTAAACAAGAGTAAACATTAACAAATTGCCTGAAATGCAAAAAAAAGGGATATATATGGAATTCCACATATATATCCCGAAGTGTAAAGCTACCTTCAGACAACCACTATTTAGTTAAGATTACTGAAGGATCTAAAATTTATTCTTAGTGCTCGAGCAGGTAAGCACGAGTGAAGTCGATTGCACCGCTGAAGTCAAGAGTTACACCTTTGAGGTAATCTTTAGTCAAGGAGTTGTTGGTGTAGTAGTAGAACGGAATCACGATCATATCATCTTGAATGATCATTTTCTCAGCTTTAGCAAACATTTCCTGACGTGCTGCCAAGTCGGAGCTTGCTTTAGCGTCAGCGATCAGCTTGTCATACTCAGGGTTAGCATAACCAGTATCATTGTTACCGCCGTCTGTTACGAACATATCCAGGAAGGTCATTGGATCATTGTAATCCGCAGTCCAGCCGGCACGTGCAACTTGGAAGTTCTGATTTTGACGGTTGTCAATGAATACTGCCCATTCCTGGTTAACAGTATTTACAGTGATGCCCAGAGCATTTTTCCACATATCAGCTACAGCCAAAGCGATTTTCTTGTGGCCTTCACTAGTGTTGTAAGTCAATTCAACTGGTGGCAGTTCAGTCAGACCTTCTTCAGCCAGACCTTCAGCAAGCAATTTCTTAGCTGCTTCTGTATCTTCTGTGAAGTAGTTGTCTTTAATAGCATTGCGGTATTCGCCGTCAGCGCCAGCGATACCCGGAGGTACGAAGCCATATGCTGGAAGCTGTCCACCCAGTGTTACATTGTCGATCAGCGCTTGGCGGTTAACAGTCATCGCCAGAGCTTTACGGATTTTAGCGTTATCGAAAGGTTTTTCTGTGATGTTAAATTCATAATAGTATACAGCTGCAATACCTTTTCTATTGAACTCATTAGGAAGCTCTTTTTGTACAATTGGTAGCTGTTCTTGCGGGATTTCACCGTGTGGTGCACCAGCGCGGTCAAGTTCGCCGTTCTTGTAGCTCAGCAGTTCAGTTGCGCCGCTGTTTACAAGGGAGAAGTCGATTTTGCTAAGTTTAATGGATGCAGCATCCCAATATTTTTCATTCTTAGTTACTTGCAGGGATTGACCAGTAGTCCACTCGGTCAATGTGAAAGCACCATTAGTGATCATAGTGTCTTTGTTAGTTGCCCATTTAGGATTACCCTCAACGGATTTGTGTACAGGGTAATAAGTATAGAAGGACAGAAGACCAAGGAAGTATGGAGTTGGTGCTTTCAGCGTAACTTCAAGAGTTTTCGCATCAACAGCTTTTACGCCAACTTCGTTGAAATCTGTAACTTTCTTAGTGTAGTACTCTTCAGCATTTTTCAGGTAGTACAATTGATAAGCGTAAGGTGCAGTCGGATCAGTGTTAGGATCCAGCACGATTTTCCATGCGCGAACGAAGTCAGCAGCTTCTACTGGGTCGCCGTTGCTCCATACTGCATCACGCAGGTGGAAGGTATATACCAGACCGTCAGCGGAAACATCCCATTTCTCAGCGATACCTGGCTCAGCTTGGCCAGTTTCGTCATTCATGCGAGTCAAGCCTTCGTACATAGTTTTCAGGACAGTGTTTGCTTGGCTGTCTTGAGCTTGTGCAGGGTCAAATGTAGGTGGCTCTGCGCTCAGGTTTACTCTAAGCGTTTGGTCAGCAGCCAATTTCTCGTCACCAGTGTTGCCTGTGTTTGTACCTGCATTGTCTGTAGCCGTGGCGTTGTTAGTCGCGGCAGCGTTGTTGCCATTGTTTGCATTGTTCGATCCGCAACCAGCAAGCACTGTGCCGATTACCAGAACAATTGCAATCATGAGCAAAAGACTTTTACTCTTCTTCATCTAGCAGTTCCCCCTAAATAGAATGTGGTATATGGTTTATGATTATACAACCAGTGGTCAAAAAAATCTAGAGCAATATTTTCTGAAAACACATTTTTTTTAAAACTTAAAAATTTTGTGACATTGACGCTTCACCGGAGCAGTGGAACATTACATCGCTTGTGATATGTATTGAATGAGGACGACAACCATAAAAAGTACATACATGGAACTTAAAAAAAAGAAGGATAGCCTCCAAACCGCCCGGAATAACCGCTTCCCGTCCACCTTTCCTTTAATCCGGTTTTGGGCTCCGCCAATCAGTCCAGCGGATATTAATACAATAAGTAGTATAAAGTAAAAACCGAACTTCGCATGAAAGAGGATGTTGAATAAAGCTGAAACCGATAATAATAAAAATAATGTGGTTATGTCCATTGCCAGTAAAAAGTTCTTTCTTTTATCCTGTTTGAGGCCCATTCCAATCAAATAAACGATAAAAAAGGGAACAACCGGAATTACACCTAATGTAATAAATGAATTTTGCAATAACTCCAAACAGCCTCACCTCTCTCTCGCACTCATGCCTTCAACAAGCTGGCAAATCCAGCGATGCAGTGGAACCTGAATCCCCCGGCGCTCTGCCAGATCCACAATGCTTCCGTTAATCCAGCGGATTTCTGTTGCTCTTGAGGAGAGCACATCGGCAAGCATCGAGGAGATATTGCCTGAGGTTGCCTGGCATACTTCTATAATGCTGTCCCAGGCATTCTCCTCATGAGCAATTCCGCAGGCATCAAATACAGTAATCGCTTCCGCATACAGTTCCTTCATGACCAGCAGCCGCTGTTCAGAAGCCAGCAGTTCACCGTTCTGTATACGCCACACCGCCGTAAGCGGATTGATCACAGCATTGATTAAGAGCTTCCGGTAAATCATGGTATTCACTTCTTTCGACACAGAGGCGGAGAATCCTGCTGTTAGGAGTGTGTCCACCAAACTTATTGCTGCCGGAGCATGTACCGTTATGTCCGGTTCAGGACTAGTCCCGCCGAATCCCCCTTTCCCTATCCATGTTTCCCCACTGCCAGCATGAATAACCTTTGTTAATGTCTTCCTCTTAGCCGCTTCTGTAGTCACTGCTGCCCAGATAGACGCATAAGGCATTAGCTCCTGCAGCCGTTCCAGGTGTCCGCATCCATTTTGAAAACAAACCATTTGCAGGCTTTTGTTCTTTAAAGGAAACAGCATTTCAGGCAACTTCTCATGAAAAGCCTGCTGCTTGAGTGTGATGACCAGCCAATCCCCAGGCTCTCGCAGGATAGTATCCGCAAATGCACTTGCCGGAGCAGCAAAGATCTCCTTCCCCGGGATGAAGACCGGTGCTGTTCCGTCCTCATAGCTGACTGTTAATCCCTCCTTTTTCAGCGCTTCTGACTGTTCTGAACTTCTGCACCATATTCTGATCCGGGCTCCGGCATGGATAAGCTTACCCGCCAGCAGCAGCCCCAATGATCCTGCACCGATAATATCAATTATCATGCTTACTAACGCATCCTTCCAATAATTTCCCTCATTATAGCCCGCTGCTGCTTACGAAAGCAAAAATAAAAGCCGCAATACGTTTGCCGGGCGGCATTCGTTTGCGGCTTATAACCGGGACAGACTGTTATTCCATTATTCAATCCGTTCCAGATTTCCGTTCGCATCCATTTTGAATCTTGTTTTCATTTCTTCTTCCTCTTCATTAAGGAACGCAAGTCTGCGGGCCCGGTCCATAATTTGAATTAAAGCCTTATAATCATCGTTCACAACACGATAATCACTCTGAGCCAGATTCACTTCTTTGGATAAGCGCTCATTTTCTGCCCGAAGCTCCGTTAATTCGTCTTCCTTCTCGCGCAAATCACGCTCGAGCATTTTCAGCTGGCGGCCTGCTTCCTGAAAGGTTCCCTTCCACTGTCTCAGGAACCGGATCACCGCGTCGATGGATAAGGTGCTTTCGTTCAGCCCTTCGCTTCGCCCATATTCCTCATCAATGTCTCCAAGAATCAGTCCGGCAACTTGTGCTCCTCTGTTCACTGGCTGCTTTTTCAGGTAGCTCCGCTTCTGGCGCTGGCCTTTAGCAATACTAATAGCATCCTCATAGCTTTTACGGACACAGCTGTTCCAGCGAAATCCGCATGCCGCCGAGGTTCGGCCAATCTTTTCTCCCACCTCTTCAAAAGCAGCAAGCTGTGTGCTGCCTTCCCGGATATGACGCAGCGTTATTTCTGCCAATATCAAATCATCTTCCGCGCTCCAAGCGTCCTGTCTAACGGCTGTCATAAAGCCTAACCCTCCTAACAACATCTTGAAATAACCATCTTCATAACCGGCAGCTCCGCCGGATAGTGAATAGGATAAAAGCTGCTTACTCCATTTCTATGCCTCTGCTAGAGTTCATAGAATCTATTTGATACTAAATTGTATTTCCATTTTGTTTAAACCTCATACGCACAGAGCTATAAATTCTCGTTTCGGGACTAATCCGAATTAGTCAATTGCAAAAATCATATTTATTATATAAATGCTAATTTTTTTCAATGAATTCGTTTACAGCTTTTTGTCCAGCAGTTATAATAGATCCAAAGAAGTACTTTTCGGGAACCATTTCTAAGAAGGGGGCTACTCTCTTGGACCGTATGTTTCGCGTATTGGGTTTTTTCACGCTCGCTATCGGGCTTATGGCTTTCGCCGGCGATTTAACCGAAATGGCATTGCTCTTCTTTTTGCAAACGGCCTTTTTTGTTGTGCTGGGTTATATGAAATTTACGGAAAAGACTTATATTCTGCTCTTCTGGGGCTATATGATTCTGACGTTCACCGGCTTCAGCTACTGGACTGTCTTTAAGATGGGACTGCCGCTGTAACCCACTATTTCAACAAGTAAAAACGGAGGTGCTCCTTGATACAAGGAACAGCCTCCGTTTTTTGTGTGCTCTTTTGACAGAACGGGGTATGATATTTTAACAGGACAAAACATATTATTAGTACATACCTATCTATTATGCAAAAGGTGGTGGTGTGGTGCTCTCCCGCAATAAGGCAATCCGAAGGTTCAGCGTTTTGCTCATTCTAATGATTCTCACTATACTGCCGCTGTCGTCTACAGCTTATCTTTCGGCCGGCCCCGGCTCCATCACCTCATCTCCGCCTATCATCCCGGATAATGATGAAACCCGGAGGCTGCTGGAGCAGACCCTGTCATCTACCGAAATCGAAAAGGAAATTGCCAGAATTACCGCAGAGCAAGCCGTTCTCGAGCGAAAAGTGGAAATGTTAAAAAAACAGGCCACCGCTAAGCAAACCGCGATACTCGATCAGCAGCAGCGCGCTGGTGCTATTGTACGTTCTTATTATATGGGAGAGAGAGACGGGCTGCTTGCTGCAGTGCTCTCGGCAAAAAGCATCGGGCGGATGCTTGCCCTATATGATTATTATGAGATCATTATCGGGCGGGACCATGATATCCTGAGGCAGTATGAAGGGGAATATAAAGACTTGAAGTCGACTCTGGCTGCTGCAGAACGCAGTTCCAAAGAGCTTGCAGAGCTTAAAACAGCTTTGGAGGATCAGAAAACGCGGGTTGCCGCGCTGAATGAAGAGATCGAGGGGGGTATCTCAGCCAGCAGTGACCCTGAAAGCATGAGCGCTCTGCTGGACGAGTTTACAAAGTACTGGGAAAATATCGGCCTTCATGAAGTAAAAACTTATTTCAAAGCCCTTTCCTCGGCCATGAATCATCTTCCGCAATTTGTCCAGAGCCGGGATGGCATTCTGACCCGTAAAGGAATGACTTACAATCTGGCGCTAAAGGAAGAGGATCTGAACGAATTTCTGGTGTCGCAAAATAAGCTGTTCCAGGATTTCGGCTTTCATTTCAATAACGGTAACGTGACTGCTTCCGGATCAAGCGGCGGTTTAACACTCACCCTGACAGGCCATTACTCGATAGAATCCGAGCCGGTTAACGCACTGATGTTCCATATCGATAATGTCGTGTTTAACGGTTTGGAGCTGCCTGAGTCCACCCGCCAGGATCTGGAGGATGAATTCGATCTCGGCTTCTATCCGGAGAAGATTGTTTCCTTCCTGCATGCGACAACTGTGGAGAGTAAAGATGGTGTGCTATATGTGAAGCTCTCCATCTCATTCTGATTTCTGGCTGAGTGCAGCTTTATATCCAGCAGCATCAAGCTTTCCGGTCAGCAGTAAGGTGGTCGCTGCGGAAAATGCATTCCACCTGCCCGGGGCCTCCTCAGTAACAGCTTCTTCAGATAACAGCAGCTTGCTATCAAATGGGAGACCGGTAATCTCCGGCAATGATGATTGGTACAGTTCGTCCAGTGCCGGCAGCCGTTTGGTATTCTCCAGCCATTCCAGCTGTGCGGTGGATGAAGTAATGTAAGCCAGCCAATTGACCGCTGCTTCCGGGTTGCTTGAACCGGCCGGAAGTGCAAAGAACCGGCTGTGCATGGCCTCGTATCCTTTATTGCCGGCCATATCCATGGGAGCCTCAGCTGTAAGCGATGCGTTACCGTACTGCTGCCATTCGGAGAGCGGAAGCGCAGCAATGGCAAGCTTGCCGCTTTGAAGCATGTCCCAGAGATCTGGATTATAGCGGCTGCTCAGATAAAAATAGCTGCGGGCATATTGCGTCCACTCCAGCGCGGCTGTATTGTCAGAAGCCAGGCTGAATCCCATACTTTCCAGCAGCGTCATATAACCATAGGGGTTGCGGCTGTCCAATCCGAGGAGATACTGTTCTTTCCCGGGAGTCTTCTCCTGCTGTTCACGCAGCTGATTAAGCAGTAAGCCCCACTGCTCCAGACTTTTCGGAGCTTCCGCGAGGCCCAGTTCGGCAAGCCGCTGTGGCGAATATACCAGTACATATGGATCGATATCCAGCGGAACTCCCCAGTCATATCCGTTCCACTGCATTTGCGGAATCAGCATCGTGAGCGGCGCACTGCCCGGCACACTTTGATAAACGTCTACGGGCAGCAAAAATCCGCGGGTGGCCAGATCAGCGATATTCCGGCCGTCGGTCATGATAATATCCGGACTCTCGCCTGTCGTCAGCTCCTGTTTAAGCATATCGGCATTTTCTTCATTGCCTACATTACTAATTATTACTTCTATTCCGCTTGATAAGGTATAATTGCTGCTGATCCGTTCCAGCTCTTTAAGCTCCTCGCTGCTCAAGGAGACCCTGATACTCAGACTTTTCACTCTGCCCTGATCTCCTGAATCGGGCTGTTCGGACAGACTTTGCGGCTGCCTCAGCGGATAGGAACCTTCGGTGGTATCCAGCTCCATGCTGGGCGACAAGCTTGTCAGCGCCAGCAGCAATATTGCAAACAGCAGCCAATAGTTTTTGCGTCTCAGCACGTTTCTTTCCCCTCCCGACTACGATGTTCTTCCCTATTTTACCAGATGGCGCCGATGTTGTCTTTGACAGTTGAAACCGTTCTCTTTCTATTATATAGGAGATGTGGGGCAGGGAGTCATAAATCTTGAAGAGAGTGAGGCCGCTCCGCGTGCGGATTGTTCTTCCGATCGCTGTTGTCCTCAGATTTCCTGATTTAACTACTATATAGCTTTAACTTTAGTTCCTCTGTTTGGGGATTGTCCGTGACTCCAGAGAATATTTGGACTTCCAGCCGCTGTTGTCTGCAGATTTCTTGATTTTTCTGCTCGTAGCGGTAGAAATCCGCAGACAAAGGCGGACGCTACCGCTCCTCCAGTTCCAAAATTCTCCTCCGCCACTTTTCCCTAAATGTATATTTTCTAGTTCAATCTAGTGGTTGCAATCCGGAGACAAAGGCGAATGCTGCAGCTACTCCAGAACAATTCCGCTCACTCCGCTATACTACTCTCGTAGAACAGAAAATAACTCCCGCCCCACCAGGGCGGGCAGGCAAAAAGCCGGGAGGTGATCTCCCGGCTTTTGCTATGCGGGCGCGGCTTGGGGGGAACGCTCTTGCCGCACTTAATATATACAGCAGCCTGGTTAGGTGCCTGTTAAATCTACAACAGATCCGCGGCCAGCTGGGCCAGGCGGGAACGCTCGCCTTTTTCCAGAGTAATATGTCCGCTGATGCCTTCCTGCTTGAACTTTTCAACGATATAGCTGAGTCCGTTGCTTGCGGCATCAAGGTAAGGATGGTCAATTTGCTCCGGGTCACCCATCAGGATGACTTTACTGCCTTCCCCGGCTCTGGAGACAATCGTCTTCACCTCATGACGGGAGAGATTCTGCGCCTCATCGATGATGATAAACTGCGATGGAATGGAACGTCCGCGGATATAGGTGAGCGCCTCGACTTGAATGCTGCCCAGCCCCATTAGTATTTTATCAATATCCCCGGCTTTTTTGGTATCGAACAGAAACTCCAGATTATCATAAATCGGCTGCATCCACGGACGCAGCTTCTCGTCCTTCTCCCCGGGCAGGTAACCGATATCCTTACCCATCGGTACGACGGGACGGGCGATGAGCAGTTTTTTGTAGCGGTGCTCATCCTCTACCTTGAACAATCCGGCAGCTAGTGCCAGCAGTGTTTTACCTGTTCCGGCTTTACCGGTAATGGTCACCAGCGGAATATCCTCATTCAGCAGCAGCTCAAGCGCCATACGCTGCTGTGCGTTACGTGCACTGATGCCCCAAACTGCATCATTGCCGAGATACAGCGGCTCCAGCCGCGATGCATCACTGTTCACTTTGAGCAGAGCCGACTTGCCGCTGCCGATTTCGTCCTTCAGAATGACGAATTCATGCGGATACAACGGGTAGGACAAGGACAGCTGCTTAACGGACAAAGAACGGTGACTGTAATATTCATCTATCAGTGAAGGATGGACCAGCAGAGACTGGCAGCCGCTATACAGCTCGTTCAGATCTCCCGTACGGTCGGATAAATAATCCTCCGGTGTAATCCCCAGCACATCCGCTTTGATGCGGACGAGTACATCTTTACTTACGAGTACCACAGGACGCGGTTCAGCTTTCTCGTTCTCCTCATGGAGGTAATTAAGCGCTACAGCCAATATCCGGTTGTCATTGGACACTTCTCCGAACATTTCCTGTACCTTTACGAAGCTGCGGTGGTTAAGCTCCACCTTCAGCGTGCCTCCATGCTCCAGTACCACTCCGCTGTGCAGGTGGCCGAGTTCACGGAGTCCGTCTAACAAGCGTGACACGGTGCGGGCGTTGCGGCCGATTTCGTCGGCGTTGCGCTTCTTGGAGTCGATTTCTTCCAGAACTACAGCCGGAATCACTACCTCATGCTCCTTGAACGCAAAGATCGAATTGGGGTCGTGCAAAAGCACGTTAGTGTCTAGTACAAATATCTTTTTCATGATATCCCCTCCACAGCGCCTGGTTTGATTGATCATACATAACTCTTTTCAGTAAGGGCAACATAAAGTAAAGTACTGATCTTTGACTGAAAGGAGTATTCACATATGAGAAAATCAATGTGTCTGTTGCTGGTACTGCTGCTGCTGACAAGCTGCGGTATCGCTAATAAAGAGTCATCACCCTCTCCTCAGAGTCAACAATCGCCTGAAACATTGAGCAGCCAGGGGAACCAGGAGGTACGGAATTTGCCTGATGACAATGCCGCCACTCAAGGTGATGCGACCAAAGCCGGACAAGCTTCTGACGTTCAAGGCGAAAGCGATGTTGCACTTAAAGACCATTTTGAACAGCTGGCTATAAGAGTTCCCGGTGTAAACGGCGCCCACTGTGTCGTGATGAACAACCTTGCAGTAGTCGGCATTGATGTCGACGGGTCACTTGGACGCTCACGGGTCGGAAGTATCAAATACTCCGTAGCCGAAGCGATCCGCAAGGACCCACGGGGGATAAAAGCTCTAGTTACCGCCGACATGGATCTTTCTAACCGGCTGGATGAAATGGGGCGCCATATTTCCAAAGGCAATCCGGTATCCGGATTCGCTGCAGAAATGGCCGATATCATCGGGCGTATAATCCCTCAGCTTCCTGAAGATACTAAACCGCAGGGCAACGGCCAATAACCGGTGATACCCTTTAGTTCCCCGATTGAATTTCCTAATGGACAAAAAAAGCCTAGTGAGAGAATCACTGGGCTTTTTGCATGGCGGCAAACACTTGTCCGTCCAGCTTCTCAGCCGCACGCGCATCGTATACCTTCGCATATTTCGGGGCGGATTCAAGCTGTGCGCCGTAAAAAAGCGCATTGCGGACCGCATCAATTTCAACATCAAAACAGCACATCTTAAAGGGCACATCCAGCAGCGGATCCTGCTTGACGGAAGCACGCCCGTTAATGGCATGAACGGTACCCTCGCCAAAAACCGTAATCGTTACCAGCGGATTGACCTTCATGTTGTTCACCAGTCTGGACCGGTGGTCCACCGCAAGACGCACGATAGAAGGGCTCACTGCGTAGATCCAGGAAATGGCAGTGGACGTAGGTCCTCCGGATTCCGCATCCACCGTGTTTAGAAGAACAAAAGTTTCCGATTGCAGCATCGTTAGCAGGGTTTCATTGAGCTGAGCAATGGCTTCGGACATAAGTACAGGCCCCCTATGACGCAAATGTGCATTCAATTTATTATATTATAGCACATGCCCAAACTTGCATTCAATTTCAGGATGTTTGCAGTTGCGGCTCAAGGGGTCTCTGCAGCAGCGGCTCCATCCGCAGCAACTCCGGTAATCCGGTCGTGCAGGCTTTTCTTGGCGTTCTCCAATTCTTCATCGTTAATATACACATACGGACTGCGCCAGGTTCCGGTGACAGGCACAAATTCAATGTTTTCTTTGGAGATTTTCCAATAGGTAGCAATCATGCTTTTGATCTGTGCGTTTTCGATATCCGTCTCCAGATTATTATCGACGGCATCAAGCACCTTGCCTATTTTGAGCACACCGCCCAGCGACTGCATTTGTCCAACCAGTGCGTTCAGCACCTCATTCTGGCGCTTGTTGCGGTCAAAATCATCTGAAGCCTCTGTCTTGGGGCTGCAATTCGATTTGCGGTAACGTACATAATCAAGTGCATCATCACCGTTCAGCTCTGCAGGGCCTTTTTTCAGATTGATATCTGTCCCATCCACACTGTCGGTATAGCACATATCCGCACTGATGTTAACATCCACTCCGCCAAGCTCGTCCACAATATCGCGGAAGCCCTGGAAATCAAGCACAGTGACATAATCAACATCGATGTCCAGATATTTGCTCATCATCGTCTTCATTTCATCCTCGGCGAGTATGCCGGAGGATTCCTCCTTTGCCTTGAAGCGGGCGTAGAAAGCGTTGATCTTGGTCTTCTTATAACCGCTAAGCTCCACATAGGTATCACGGGGCAGCGAAACAACTGTCGCAGATTTCGTCTCCGGGTTCAGCGCAGCCACCATAATGACATCCGTCAGATTGGAGGGATGCTTCGGACGGTTATCGGTACCCAGCAGCAGGAGGGTCAGCGGCTTCGCCGAGGCGAGCTGTCCGCTCTCTACTGACTGGTCTACACCGAAACCGCCCTTTTCGAACTTAAAGTACAGGAATCCGGCATACCCGAGTGCGGCAAGTACCGCAATTAATATCAGGACGAGCAGCAATCTGACCAATCTGGCAAAAAATCCGCGTTTTTTTACTTTTTTCTTCGGCTTTCCTTGCGGAGCGGTTCTGTTCTGAGATCCCCTGCCCCCTTGTTGTCCGTTTGATCGTGGAGGTAAACTTCCCTTGCTTGTATTCATAATGGAATAAAGTCCTTTTCAATTCACTTAGATTTTAGTACATCAACATATAAATAGACGAATCGGGGCGGCAAAAGTTGCGGTTACTGCCGTTTGGCGGCTGCCGCTGCCTTCCGCCTCTGCCGGGCCTCCACCAGATAACGGACCCGCACAAGCAGCATAAGCCCTACAGCGACCAGCAGGCACTGTATAATCGGCAGCTTATCGTGCTGGAAGATGAGCAGCATTCCTGAGCCCAGCGCCATCATCAGGTAGAGCACAATTTCCTTGCCGATGGGCAGCTTCTGATTCACGCGGAAGACACGGTTATACACATAAGTCAGCAATATAAAAATGACGATATAAGCGACAATCGGATGATCTGCAAACCAGCTCTGCACAGCCGTCACTCCTCCCGGAAATAAGTATCGCTTACATTATAGCATTCCTGCCGGCGTTAAGCCTAGACACAGAAAAACCGCCGGACTACTCATCCGGCGGCTTGGGTGTCAGCTTAGGCTTGGCTGGCTTGCGCCTGCTTACGCTGTTTCTCTACACGTTCGCGCTCGCCCTTATTCAGGATTTTTTTACGCAGGCGAACAGATTTAGGAGTGATTTCGCAATATTCATCATCATTCAGGTACTCAAGTGCACCTTCGAGCGAGAACATACGCGGAGTTTTCATTTTTACCGTTTCATCCTTTGTTGCTGAACGCACGTTAGTCAGTGCTTTTTCCTTACAGATGTTAACGATAATATCGTTGTCACGGGTATGCTCGCCGACGATCATACCTTCGTAAATATCAGTACCCGGTTCCAGGAAGAGGATACCGCGGTCTTCAACACCCATCATGCCGTAGAACGTAGTTGTTCCAGTTTCACTGGATACAAGTACACCCTGGTGACGTCCGCCAACTTGACCGCCAATCAGTGGAGCATAGCTGTCAAACGCATGGTTCATTACGCCATAACCGCGGGTCAGGGTCAGGAAGTGTGTATTGTAACCGATCAGGCCGCGTGCAGGAATCAGGAATTCCAGACGGACTTGGCCGGTGCCGTTGTTGATCATGTTGACCATTTCTGCTTTGCGGCTGCCCAGGCTCTCCATAACGGCGCCCATGCTTTCTTCCGGAACATCGATAAGCAGACGCTCAAGCGGCTCCATTTTGGTACCGTCTACTTCCTTCACGATAACCTCAGGCTTGGAAACCTGCAGCTCATAACCTTCACGGCGCATATTCTCGATCAGAATCCCGAGGTGAAGCTCACCGCGTCCGGATACGATAAAAGCGTCAGGGCTGTCTGTTTCATCTACACGCAAGCTGACATCTGTTTCCAGTTCTTTAAACAGACGCTCACGCAGTTTACGTGAAGTAACCCACTTGCCTTCTTTACCGGCAAACGGACTGTTGTTCACGAGAAATGTCATTTGCATCGTAGGCTCATCGATCTTCAGAACCGGCAGTGCTTCAGGGTTCGCAGGATCAGCGATCGTTTCACCGATGTTGATGTCTTTGATACCGGCAATAGCCACGATGTCACCCGCGCCGGCTTCTTCTGTTTCTACACGTTTGAGGCCTTGGAAACCGAACAGCTTCTCAATACGCGCAGTCTTGCTCTTACCGTCACGCATAATAACTGTTACGGACTGGCCTTGCTTGATCACACCGCGGTTTACGCGACCGATAGCGATACGTCCGAGGTACTCGTTGTAATCCATCAGGGTTACAAGGAACTGCAGAGGCTCGTCAACTTTTTCAGTTGGAGACGGGATATGCTCAATAATGGTGTCATAGAGCGCCTGCATGTTGTCGTCCTGCTGTTCCGGATCCAGGCTCGATGTACCGTTCAGCGCAGAAGCATAGACAACCGGGAATTCAAGCTGATCGTCACTGGCTTCCAGCTCAATGAACAGATCCAGCACTTCATCAATAACTTCCTTCGGACGGGCAGCCGGACGGTCAATCTTGTTCACGACAACGATTGGAGTCAGGTGCTGTTCCAAGGCTTTGCGCAGTACGAACTTCGTCTGCGGCATGCAGCCTTCATAAGCATCAACAACCAGAAGGACACCGTCAACCATTTTCATGATACGTTCTACTTCGCCGCCAAAGTCGGCATGTCCAGGTGTATCTACAATGTTGATCAGGAACTCTTTATAGGTAATTGCTGTATTTTTGGCTAGGATGGTGATACCGCGTTCCCGCTCCAGATCGTTCGAGTCCATGGCACGTTCCTGCAGGGTTTCGTGGGCGCTAAAAATACCCGACTGCTGCAGAAGCTGATCGACGAGTGTTGTTTTACCATGGTCAACGTGGGCAATGATCGCAATATTGCGAATTTCTGTTCTTGAATGCATGATTTGTATCCAAATCCTCTCATTTATCAAATTAAAAATGTTTAAATTCATGGCATGTCACGGCAATCTCACAAAAGAAGCGCCAGGCAGAAAGCCGACGCTCCAACATTCCTTAATATTATAGTGAAAGCACTATGAAAAGCAAGTCTTTTTATGAAAAAACGATTTCCAACTTCGTTTAAATTTTCTATTTCCGAACAGCGGGGTTACCAGCCGCCGTTCCATTTTTTGCGGCTTCCCTGTTTTCTGCGGCCAAACATCAGCCAGACTCCGCCTGCAAACAGTACAATCCCGAGCAGATAAAGGGCTCCGGTACCCAGCAGAGTGAAAATAAAGAGCACAAGACTCAATACACCCAGTATCACTGAAGTGGCTGTCAGACTCCCCGTCCGCGCCGGTGAAAAAAATGCATATTCGTACAGGCCGACAGCGATACCAAACAACAGCAACGGCCACAGATGACTCATAAATCCCCAGCCCCAGGTATTGCAGAATCCCAGCAGCAAACCGTAAACAGTCAAAATCCCGGCGGGAATCAGCACGGCGGCAGAGGCGCGGCGGCTAAAGAAGAGTACATGCAGAAACAGGCCTGGAACCAGAATTACGAGCGGCCACAAGGCTCGTCCGAGAAATCCGAATACCCCCAGCTTTCCTAATAAAATCACGAGGCCGGCGGCGGCAATAAATACCCCCAGTTTCATGTCGTTTTTAGATGACATTGTCCACCCATCCCTTCAGAGTTCACTTCTAGTCCCTGGATTTCTCTTATATTTTATCTGAAAATGAGTTAAAACGCCATCATTCTTCATCTTTCGGATGTCTAAAAAAGTCATGGCGCAGTTCATGCTAAAAAGGCTGCACCAGAGCTTAAACAGCTTCTGGCACAGCCATAAGTATTGCCGGTTCTTACCGGGCGGATACAAGCCGGCGTCTGAATGCACCGGTCAGCACTACAATAATGCCAAGAGCTAACGGCAGTAAGGAGTGTGAAGAAGGCATAAAGAACGAAAGGACTGGCCCAAACTTGGCATCCTGAAGCAGCATCTCCCCTGCTGTATGGGCAAGAATAAAAGCCCCGATATAGACCAGGACAGGAAAACGGTGCAGCCAGCCGACAATGATCCCGCTGCCCCATACGACAATCGGAATGCTTAGAGCAATTCCGATTACAATCAGAGCCAGATCCCCTTTGGCCACTCCGGCTATCGCCAGAACATTATCAAGACTCATAATGAAGTCGGCCAGAAGGATGGTGCGGATCGACTTCCACACGCTGGAGCCTTCCTCCCGGACATTAATTTCGTCCTCTTCCTCCAGCAGCAGCTTGAACGCAATCCACAGCAGCAGAATCCCACCACCGGCTTGGATGTATGGGATTTTAAGCAGCAGTACTGCTACGAAGGTCAATAGGCACCTCAGTGCCACAGCCCCAGCCGCTCCCCACCATACCGCCGTTTTACGGTGTTTCTCCGGCAGATTTTTGCTGGCCATTGCTATGACCATTGCGTTATCCCCGCTCAGCACAAGATTGATCATCAGTATTTCACCAAGCAGCACTACGGAATCCATTTGTTATTACCTCCCCGGGCTACATGTATTACATGTATGTCCACAGCAGGCAAGCTATGCTTCCTGTCCGTTTTTTTTGCGGGAGGATGAATGTCACAGGTCATTTTAGCGTATACAAAACTATACCGTAGCAATTTTGAACAACGCGATCTCTCTATGGATTCTAAGGTTTAGACAAACAAACATTAGGAGTGACCTTGGCTTGAACACAACCTTTACGGATTTTATATTGCCGCTGCTGAACATTATTTTTCTTGATCTGATTCTGGCGGGAGACAATGCCATAGTCATCGGACTTGCAGCCCGCAATCTGCGCGGAGACACTCAGAAAAAGGCTATTCTGCTTGGCACAGGCGGAGCCATTATCCTGCGGATCATTGCCACCATTCTGGTAGTCTGGCTGCTGAAAGTACCCTGGCTGCTCCTGTTCGGCGGACTGCTGCTGATCCTGATTGCCTACAAGCTGCTAACCGGCGAGAGCAATGAAGAAGCCGGTGACATTCAGGCCGGAGGAACCCTGTGGGCTGCCGTGCGGACGATTATTGTGGCCGATGCAGCCATGGGTCTGGACAACGTCATTGCGATTGCAGGAGCTGCCAATCACAATATCACACTTGTAATTGTGGGACTGCTGATCAGTGTACCGATCGTTGTCTGGGGCAGCACCCTTTTTATTAAGCTGATTAACAGATATCCCTGGATCATCTATATCGGTTCCGCTGTCCTAGGCTATACGGCATCCACTATGATTACCGGAGAAAAGAGGCTCGAGCCTTTTTTCGGCCAGCATCCGGTGCTCCATGTTCTCTTCATCGTTCTGGTCATTGCGGGTATTCTGGCTGCCGGACACTGGAAGCGGCACCTTGATCACAAGAAGGTTCCCCATAGCGGAACCTCCGGCTGAACCTTGTTCTAGAACCATTCTTCCTGAAGTCCGGCTTGAGCCGCAACGACATCGCTTGGTTTCTCATCACCGTAAGGCGTAATGGAGAGCGTCTCCGTACCTGCAACCGCTGCATCCAGCCGTGCTGAATATCCGGGCAATGTTGCCTCAATCTTCTCCACAATCCGCAGATTGGGGTTGGTTGTAGGTGATTTCGGGACAAACAGTGTGCAGCAATCCTCATAAGGCAGAATCGACAGATCATAAGTACCGATGGTTTTGGAAAGCTCCACGATTTCACTCTTGTCCATCATGACCAGCGGACGAAGCAGCGGAAGCACTGTAGCACGGCCGATAGCGTTCATGCTGGACAAAGTCTGGCTGGCAACCTGCCCGAGGCTGTCCCCTGTAACTACGGCTAAAGCACCTTCACGCTCAGCCAGCTGGGTCGTAATTCTCAGCATCGCCCGGCGCATCAGCGTAATAATCAGATTATCCTGGCCAATCCCGGTAAAAGAGGTCTGCACCTCCGTAAACGGAACCAGGTGAAGCTTGATCACGCCCGCATAACGCGACAGCACACGTGCAAGATCCACCACCTTCTGCCGGGCTAGCTCACTTGTGTAAGGATAGCTGTAAAAGTGGACGCATTCTACTTCCAGCCCGCGGCGCATCGATGACCACCCTGCTACCGGACTGTCTATGCCGCCAGAGAGAAGAAGCATGGCCTTCCCGTTAGTCCCCAAAGGAAACCCTCCGACACCGGCAATTTGCTCACAGAAAATAAAAGTATGACCCTCACGGATTTCAAGCTTCAGCTCAAGCTCCGGCGATTTCACATCCACCAGCAGCCCCGGGTATCCCTGAAGCAGCGGTGTAGCGATCAGCTTGTTCATCTCAATCGAGCCGTGCGGGAAGTCCTTCCACACACGCCGCGCACTTACCTTGAACGTAGTGCCTTGTGCCGGGGCAATAATTTCAAGAAATGTCCGGCTGACTGCCAGAATATCCTCAAACTTAGAGCGTGATACCTTGACCGGACTTATCGAAGCGATGCCAAAAACATTCTTCAGCGCCTCTGCAAGCTCGCGGGCCGGTTCACCGTTCAGCGTCACATAAATCCGCCCGAATTCTTTGCTCAGCACAGCCTTCGGATAGGGCTTAACCATCTCCTTCACATGCCGTAGCACCGTCTTTTCAAAACGGGTACGGTTTTTCCCCTTTAAAGTAAACTCTCCGAACCGCAAAAGCAGCATATCGGCATATTCTATACTGCTTCCACCGCTTGCTGCGGCTGCAGTTTCAAGATCTCTCATCATTTTATGCCCCTCTCAACAATCTTCAAAGCTTGTACAGCATTAAGCAGCGCCTGCTCCAGAGTAGCCACATCTGCTTCCGTATGACTGTCACCTAAGCTGATACGGACTCCGCCGAGTGCTTCAGCTGCATTTCTGCCCATGGACAGTAAAACCCGGCTCGGCTCCGCCAGCCTTGAAGAACAGGCGGAGCGGGTGGAGACGGTCATTCCCAGCTCCTCCAGCTTGCGGGCCATGACCTCGCCATTCACCGCCGGATAAGAAAAATGCACAATATGCGGCGCTCCGTCCCTGCCGCTGTTTACTGTGAATTCCGGAATGCCGGAGACAAACTCCAGCAGCCGGTTCCGCAGCGGAAGGATCTGCTGATTAAAGGCTTCTCTCCGCTCCCCGCTCATGCGTATTGCTTTCGCAGAAGCCACAACTGCGGCTACGTTCTCCGTGCCTGCACGAACTCCCTGCTCCTGCGATCCGCCAGTGAGCAAGGGAAAAAGCGCAACCCCTTCTCTTACATATAGAATCCCCACACCGCGCGGACCACGGACTTTATGAGGAGACAGGCTGTACAAGTCTGCCTGCCATTCCTTGATTTTCGTTTCCAGCTTCCCATAGCCCTGAACGCCATCCACATGAAATAATGTCCGGCGGTTGGCCGCTTTGATCCGGCTGCCGATTTCCCGTAGCGGCTGTATCGCTCCGGTCTCGTTGTTGACATGCATGACGCTCACGAGAACAGTGTCCCGGCGGACTGCTGCGGCAATCTGTGCCGGATCTACAACCCCTGTCCTGTCGGGCGCCACAAATGTAACCTCCCAGCCCAGTGATTTCAGCTGCAGGCAGCTCTCATATACTGAAGGATGCTCGATTTCTGTTGTTACAATATGGCGTCCCCTGCTCCGATACTGCAAGGCTGCTCCTTTTACCGCAAGATTATTGCTCTCCGTTGCTCCTGAAGTAAACAGAATTTCCTGAGGCTGTACGCCAAGTGCAGCAGCGCAGACTTCCCTTGAACGTGTAATAAGCCGGTCCGCTTCCGCTCCTGGACGGTGCAGTGAAGAAGGATTGGCATAATGCAGCTTCATAATCTGCTCCATCGTCTGCACCACCTCTTCATAGGGCGGGCTTGCTGCGGCATAATCCCAGTACAGCATATATTGGCGCTCCTTTGCATCTTTGCTGATAAGTCCTAACACGTGAAATATAGAATACCTTATCGTGAAGTCCTTATAAAGACTTAGACTTCAAAAAAAAGGACCAAACGGTTCCTGCACCACCACAAAGGTGCAAGTCGATACCGTCTGATCCTTCTATTATACCGCGTACTCTGCGCGGGCGCGTTCTATTTTGGTAATGTAGGCCTGGGTTTCCTTGGGAAGCAGACTCAGCTTCTCCATCAGCTCCTGGTCATTGCTTACGCCAAGCCTGTTCACCCGTCCGGGTCCGGCGTTGTAAGCAGCCAGTGCCATCTTCTCCTGCCCGTCATAGCGCTTCAGCTGGTAAGACAAGTAGCGGACCCCGCCATCGATGCTTTGAGCCGGATCGAACGGATCTGAGACGCCCAGCCCGTTAGCGGTACCGTCCATCAGCTGCATCAGTCCCTTAGCTCCAGCCGATGATACGACATTCGGATTAAAGGAGGATTCCGTATCAATCACTGCCTTGATCAAATCGACCGGCACACCGTATTTCGCACTGGCAGCCTGAATCAGATCCTCATAGTCGGTTGGAACCGTCTCTGTTATTTCCCCGGAAATTTCGCTGTAGCCGCCGGCAGTCCCGCCAAGCTGCTGCCATATCAGATTACTTAGTGATGAGCTGTCCGGAAGGGAGGTCAGCCCGCTGGCGCTGTCTCCGTTCGCAGACTGCAAGGCAAGCTGTTGAAGCAAGGCGGCAAACTCGGATTTGGAGGAACCCGAGGTTTCTCCGCTATGTTTTCCGGTTAACTCCTTGATGCCTGAACCCCGCAGATTCACCCATTTCAGCTGCCCAAGCCCGCTGGCCGTAGCCGGATCTATACCCATACCTGAAAACCCTTCTTTCTGGTTCATTCTATATATAAATTCTCTGGTCCGAAGAGGCTCTATTTAAATTTGAGATACGCCTTTATTTTACAATTCATTTACTATAAATGCTATAACCCGACATGAAAAAACAGACTTCAGACCCGTATAGTTAGGTCTTAAAGCCTGTTTCGATGCCGCATTTCATGTTTTCCAAAGTCTTATCGGGCAAACGGAATCATCACAAAATAACTCAGCGTAGACACAATTCCCAGTCCCATCGCCCACGCTCCGGTTGTTTTCTGTCCCCGGGTATAAGCATAGTAACCAAGCACTGCAGCCACAGGCCCTGTAATAATCGACCAAATAAATAAGGAAGCTATCCCGAATGCAAGTCCGACGTAGCCCATTCTTTTACTGTCGCTGTTCTCCCCTGCGGTTTCTTTCTTCTCTGTAACCCTGTCTGTTCTTTGCAGCTGTGTTAAGGGCGGACTTACTTCAGCAGCGTACTCTTCATTATGCGAAGGGTCCCGCCTTGGGTAATCCACCCTGCTGCGCGGACGCAGAATTATTTTCCTGCGTTTTCCCGGGTCATGTTTCGTTCCCTCTTGGTTCGAATCCATCTGCAGTCCTCCTAGACACCAGGCTTGAAGGTTAGGCAACAGGTTGCGGACGAAGTGCTGGCATGATCATGGTGGTTGTGATTGGTCATCTCTTCGGCATATTCTTCCTTAAAGCCGCTGCCGGTGTGCTTGTCGATCTCAATAATGATTTCTTCAGCCCGGCATAAATTTTGTTCACCCCAATAATGGCAATTGCTCACACTGCATTTTACAAGCGGTTTAGCGTTTGACATATGATCACCTCGGATTCATTATGTCCGTGGCATTTCATCTCTATTCGGGTTGAGGACTGCCAGCTGTTGCCGGCATGGATCGGATCATAAAAAAAGACCGGACCTGTCATATACACATGACAAGTGCGGTCTCTTGGGAATTTAAGTTATGGGTAGCTGTTGCAATAAAGCTTAGACCTGGTTTTGCATCCGCTTTTCGGTCAAATAGTCATTCTCATAATAACTGAGATCATCACGCAGCTCTTCATAAACCTTGGTAATCTCCATAATGATGTCACGCGCAGGGCGGACAGGTTTCTTGCGGAAGCGGATGGCATCCTGGCCTGTGTAGGCATAGCGGCCATCTTCGGAGTAGCTTTCATTCTTCGGATAGAAGAAGTTGTTGACTCCAAAATGGTATACGTTATAAAGCGCCTTTTGGGCGAAATCTTCATCAAATGTGGCACGGCGAAGTGCAACCCCAAGCTTCTCATAGGACATTTCCGAGAATACCAGCAGATGGCGGAGATCGGACAAGAAACCTTGATAGAATGTCACCGTTTCCTCATCTTCTTCGGTTACCAGCTGCGGCAGCGCATGCCCATTCAGGAATAACTCCATTTTTCCGATTACCGATTTAAGTTTTTCTCTCGTCGTTTCACATAATTTCTGCACATTAGCTGCTGACATGGCGATTGCTCCCCCTTATTAGTCCTTGCTCTTATTGTTGTTTACGAAAGGTATTGCCAAAACGGATGGTTACTGTAGCAATATCAAGAAGCTGTACTAGCCGGTTATTCCTTTTGATATTATCACAAAACCAAGGGACGCGGTATCCTTTTCTCTGATGCATAAAACTTGTTCGCTCTTCTAAACCTACAGCTTATACGATACCTTGAAGGAGCGGAAAATATGTCACGTAAAAATCTAACGGTCGCCGGTCTTGTCACCGCTGCGTTCACGGTTGTCCTGCTTACCTTTGTTCTGCGCCCAGCTGAAGAACCGGGGTTGAAACAAACTGCGCAAGCAACCGTTCCCAATCCCTCACAGGAAAAAACGGTCAAAAAAACAAATCTTGTTCAGGATGTCAGCGCTACCGATCGTTTGAACCGGACTGATGTAAGCAAACATTTGCGGACCATGCTCGCAGAGACTCACGGTGTGCCACCCCAGGATATTTCAGCATATGCTCAGCGCCTTCAGCAGGGACACGGGCATATCACCATGCTGATGTGGATCGATTACCGGACCCATAAGACAAGCACCTTCAAATCCTTACTCCCGGAAGGCACCGATCAGGAGAACAAACAGCTGCGCAAATACCTGAATTCAGCAAAGGCTGCGATTAAGGGGCATCAGTCGTATGAATCTCCTTCCTTTATTATCGGCGATAAAAAATATTACTTTATGGCCCAGCGTGATCAGGAAGGTAATATCGCTGTAATCGCCCTGATCAATCAAAAGATCCTTGACCGTGTAGCCGATCACCAGCTCAAAAATCTGCGGCTCATCCCTTACCCGAAGGAAGGCAACTACCGGGTGGAATCCGTCCATACCGACACGCTGAAGGATATTACCGTTAAGACAGGCCATGATAACGAAAATGCCAGCCATTTTTACGAGAACGAAATCGTCGTCCGCTTCAAGAACGGCCATCCTACTGCCGGACAGCTTCAGACCATCGCAGCGGATATCCGCTGCAAGGAGCCGCGTAAACTGGGCTATGCTTATATTTTCCGATCAGACAAAATGACTTATTCCCAGCTCAAAACCTATTTTACTAGGAAATGGAGTCCGGAATATACGGAGCCTCACTATATGTATTTAACCAATGACGCTGTAGACGAAAATACTGGAGCTAAAGTTATTACACCCAATGATCTCCTGTTCTCTACGTACCAGTGGAATCTTCCGGCTATCGAGACTGAGCAGGGCTGGAATCTGTCCAAAGGCAGCAAAGAGGTTATTGTCGCCGTGGTTGATACCGGTGTGCAGGCAAGCCATCCGGACTTAAAAGGCCAGCTGCTCACCGGATATAATGCGATCACTAACGGATCTACACCGGATGACGATGTGGGACATGGAACTCATGTGGCGGGTATTATCGGCGCGTTGACCAATAACGAGGAAGGTGTCGCCGGCATCAGCTGGTACAACAAAATACTGCCGATTAAAGCGCTCGACAACTCGGGAGCAGGCACAACCTACTCCGTTGCTGAAGGCATTATCTGGGCTGCCGACAACGGTGCTAAGGTCATCAATCTCAGCCTCGGTAACTATGCCGATTCGCAGTTTTTGCATGATGCCATTAAATATGCCTATGACCGCGATATTGTGATCGTCTCCGCATCGGGGAACGACAACACTGAACGCCCGGGTTATCCGGCTGCTTACGAAGAAGTGCTCGCCGTTGCCGCCACCAATTCCACCGGAGAACGGGCTTCCTTCTCAAACTACGGGGAATACATTGACGTTGCAGCACCGGGAGAGAGCATCGCCAGCACCTATCCCGATAATCAATATGCGGCTTTATCAGGAACTTCAATGGCGAGTCCGCATGTCGCTGCGCTTGCCGGGCTGGTTCGCTCACTGAATCCGGCCTTAACCAACAAGGAGGTCATGCAGCTGATGACCGCTAATGCCGTCGATCTTGGTGATGCGGGACATGACAAATATTACGGGTGGGGCCAGGTTGATATTTACAAAACACTCCGGGCTGCAGGCGGAAGCGATGTACCGCTACAGCTGTTCCCCCAGCATGTCGGGCAGCAGCTGAAAAGCCTGCAGCAAAGTCTGGAAAATAACCATTAAAGCATTACCTTAGATGCTCTCTCAGCAGCAGCAGGAATTGCCTCAGGCCCCGCTCCATCTCAGCTTCCGTCATTTGTGAATAACAGAGCCGGATATGCCGGGAAGGCTTCTCGCCGGAATAACATACATCGCCCGGAAGAAAGGATATCCCCTCCTGCTCAGCCCGCGCATGCAGTCCTGCGATCCCTTCTGCTGCGGGCAGCTGCAGCCACAGGTTCAATCCTCCTTCCGGAAGATTCCAGGTGACTCCCGGCGGGGCATGCTGCTTCAGCAGCTTTGCCGCTATCTCCATCCGTCCCCGCAAGGCAGCCCGCAGCTGCTCTGCGTAAGCCTCATATTTCCGGGCGATGAACGGAAGTACCGCCCGCTGATTCAGCAGCGGACTGCCGAGGTCACTCGCTGACTTGGCGGCAATCAGCCTGGATAGGATATTGCCTCCGGCGGCAACACAAGCAATCCGGCAGCCCGGCGCAATGACTTTGCTGAAGCTTTTCATATAGACTACATGCCCCTCCTCATCTAAGGATTTGATAGGCGACGGCGGGGGCTTGTGGAAATAAAGATCACTGAACGGATCATCCTCGACAATGAGACAGCGGTAGCTTCTGGCCAGTTCCAGCAGCCGCTGTCTTCTTGTTATGCTCATAGTGACTCCGCTCGGATTCTGAAATGTAGGGTTGGTATAGATCAGCTTCGGCGGCCGCCGGTCACACAGCTTGGTCAGTACATCAATTCTCATTCCCTCATCGTCCATGGGTACAAAGATCATCTCCGCTCCCCGTCCGGCAAAAACATCGATTGCTCCTGTGTAACTGGGCGCTTCCAGATATACAGTATCTCCCGGACCCACAAAAGTCCGGGCAACCAAATCAATCCCCTGCTGTGACCCGCTCGTAATCATTATGCCGGAGGCCTGTACAGAAACCCCGTGTTTTCTCAAATGCCGGGACATCACTTCACGAAGCTCCGAATCCCCCTGGAAATTCCCGTAGGAGGCCATCAGCTCAGGCTGCTCAAGTACAAGCCGGGACATCGTCGATCCAATCTCATCCAGAGGAAGCAGATCACTGTGAATGGCTGCTATATGAAAGGGGTATTGCACATTAGAGTAATCAAAATTCCGCCAAAGCTGGGCCCGGGGCAAAAAATCATCATACCCGTCCTGCCATCCGGACCCGGCTTCCTGTGCTTTTTGCGGCTTCTTTGCCACAAAACAGCCCTTCCCCTGGCTGCACAGAATATGGCCATGGCTCTCCAAATCGTCATAGGCTTTGCTCACCGTGACCTGGCTGACCTTCAAAGAGGAGGCCAGACTGCGTACAGAGGGCAGGCGCATGCCCGGCTGAAGCAGGCCGGACGTGATTCGCTGAGCCAGCGTCCCGCTGATTTGCTGCGGCAGGGACTTAGTGCTGCTGCGAACTAACTCAATATGCATTTGGCCATCCTCCCACTGTTATATTCAGCGCTTTACTGTTATACCGCTATGCCGTTATGATACAACAAAATTCAATTGCGGGGAGCTTTTTTTATGAAGATCAATTACGCTGAAATGACAGGTCATCTCGGATCGTCAGCCGTTCGTGATATTCTCAAGGTTACACAGGGCAAGGATATCATCTCCCTGGCAGGCGGATTGCCCGGAGAGGATCTGTTTCCGGTGGAGGCTGTCCGTGAAGCCTATAACCGTGTGCTATCCGGAAGCGCCTCTTCGCTGCAATACGGGCTTACCGAAGGATATGCACCGCTGCGCGAGGCTGTAGCCGCCAGATTAACACTTCAGGGTATTCCCGTTCAAGCTGCCGATCTGCTCCTGACCACAGGCTCCCAGCAAGCCATCGATCTCTTCTGTAAAGTCCTGCTTGACCCGGGCGACACAGTGCTAATTGAAGCGCCCACTTATCTGGCCGCCCTGCAGGTATTGGGCTCTTACCGCGCTGATCTTCAGACCGTACAAAGCGATGAATTCGGTATGCTGCCGGATCATCTGGAGGAACAGCTCCGGCTGCACCGTCCCAAGCTGCTCTACACCGTGCCCACCTTCAATAATCCCTCGGGCGCAAGCTGGAGCAGGGAACGCCGTGAACGAACGGTTGAACTATGCCGGCGCTACAACGTGCTGATTCTGGAAGACAACCCCTATGGTGAAATAACATTCGATGAAACCCCGGGAGCCTATCCGCCAACCATGGCTTCCATTGACAGAAGCTCCGGCGATGACAACTGTGTCGTGTACACCGGTACCTTCTCCAAAATCGTTGCCCCCGCCCTGCGCACCGGCTGGATTACCGGACCCTCTGAGCTGATCCAAATGATCGCAAAAGCGAAGCAGGCTGCTGACCTGCACTCCAGTGCAATTGACCAGCGCGCCTTGCATGAATTACTTCAGGGATTTGATATTGATGCGCATATCCGTGTCATTTCACGGGAATATCATTCACGGATGAAGCGGCTCTCCGGCGAACTGTCCGGACGGGGCTGGGAGGGAGCCAGCTTCAGCGAGCCGCGGGGCGGAATGTTTCTGTGGCTGAAGCTTGCGCCGGATATTAACACTACCGAGCTTCTTCCACTGGCCGTAGAGCAGGGTGTAGCGTTTGTCCCCGGTGCAGTGTTCTATGCAGCCGATCCGCTTACGAACGCGATGCGCCTAAACTTCACGCATACCCCTCCAGCACTGGTACCGCTTGCTGTACAGCGGCTTGAGACGGCACTGGAGAACTATACGCGGAAATCTGTAAAGGCAATGGGAACAATCGTCTAGGCAGCCTGAATGTTTCTTGTTTCACCCACTTTGCCTCTTGGGCCAAATTCAAAGGGATTTATCCCGTTCATTTCACCCAGTTTGCCACTTGAGCTAATATCAAAGGGATTTTTCCCGCTCATTTTGCCCAGTTTGCCCTATAGCCTGAATTCAAAGGGATTTATCCCGTTCATTTCACCCAGTTTGCCCTATGAGTCGAAATCAAAGGGATTTTTCCTCGAAATCTAAAAAAAGCGGTCTTCCAAAAGGAAGGCCGCTGTCTTGTCGTATATAAGCTTCGTACTATCACTATGAGTTGTCAGTTAGGAAAGTTTGCCGTAAGCCGGGTTCTGTGCTCGTTGTGGTTCAACCGGGAACTACCCTCCCACCATAAGCGACAATCATCTATCTAGGCCGTACATTACTGCACAGCTCCAGCGACCAACCTAGACACGCCTCAGGCGAAGGCTGCTCTTCCGGTAAAGGAAGCGCTGTGTCTCATTAGGTCTTGCTCCAGATGGGGTTTACCAGGAACGAAGTCACCAGCGTTCCTCGGGGTCTCTTACACCTCGGTTCCATCCTTGCCTGTGCCGCCCGAAAGCGGCCATCGGCGGTCCATTTCTGTGGCACTATCCTTCGGCTCGCGCCGACTGGACGTTATCCAGCACCCTGCCTTGTGGAGCCCGGACTTTCCTCCCGCGGCTAAGCCGCCGGCGATTGTCTGTCAAACTTCCCGAACAACATTGTATATTATACAGACTTGCACCAGTCTGCACAAGTGTAAAATAAAGGAACTTTACAGAAACTTGAAAGGCTCTGTGTCAATTTGCGAAGCATAAACTGCGGTACCATACTTATGTTCCGCCAGTTTACTGCTCATCCACTCCGCCACATGCTCCTTCATAATCTTCTCCGCATTATGTCCCGGATCGATTAGGGCAATCCCGGCCAGAAAGGCATCCTGCGCCGTATGGTAATCCACATCACCGGTTACCAGCACATCAGCTCCCTTAAAGATGGCACTGTTATAGTATTTGGCACCGGATCCGCCCATCACCGCGGCTTTGCGGACCGGACGGTTTAGGTTACCTACGACACGTACATGATCCACCTTCAACCCGCGCTTAACCGTTTCGATGAATTCACCTAATGTCGTCGGCTCTTTAAGCTTGCCTACTCTGCCCAGTCCAAGGCTCCGGCCTTTGAGATCCATCGAATAGAGATCGTACGCAACCTCTTCATATGGATGTGCCTTCAGCATGGCCTGGACCACCTTATTGCGGATGGAGAGCGGAACAATCGTTTCGATGCGGATTTCCTCGGCACGCTCCATTTTGCCTGCTTCCCCAATATAAGGGTCGGAGCCTTCACGCGGAACAAAAGTACCATAGCCCTCAATATTGAAGCTGCAATGGCTGTAATTCCCGATCCACCCCGCACCGGCATTCAGGATCGCATCGAGTACCTTCTGATGATGGTCTTTCGGCACGAATACGACCAGCTTGGACAGCTGTTCCGTATGAATATCCTTGATCGGCGCCCCGTTCTCAATACCAAGCGCTTCCGCCATCCAATCGTTCATTCCGCCTTCGGCTACATCAAGATTGGTGTGGCTGATATAGACCGCGATGTCATTTTTGATCAGCTTTTCATAGAGCTTCCCCATAGGAGTATCGGTCTGAATCCCCTTAATCGGCCGGAAAATAATCGCATGATGGGCAATAATCAGATTGCAGCCCTTAGCAATGGCTTCGTCCACAATGGCGTCGTTGACATCGAGGGCAACCAGCACGCCGCTGATTTCCTTCTGCAGGCTGCCAAGCTGAAGGCCTACATTATCCCATTCTTCCGCCAGATGCTTCGGGGCAAGCTGCTCCATATAGCCAATTACAGTTTGTCCTTTGGCAAACATTCCAGCACCTCCGAAATTTTCTTGATCTGCGCCCGGATTTTACTCCGTTTCTCTTCCGCCGAATCAAGCTCCGAGCGGGACAACGAGCCAAGAATGCCTTCCAGCTTGGCAATTTCGCCCTGCCATTTAGCGGTAAATACGGCATTCGGCCTCTCCAGCAGCCAAGGTCCCATTTGCAGCAGCATGTCCGGGCTGCAGATAACTCCTCCTGGCAGCACCCGCTCTAGATACAGCTGCTCATTGGTCAGTCCGAAAGCATCCCCTTCAGGATAGGCTGTCAGCACTTCGTAGATTTTGCCGTCCTCTTCAAGAATATGCTCGGCCGTCACTACCCAGCCGTTATTCAGCAGCCAGCGGCGCAAAATATCCTCGCCCACATTCGGCTGCAACGCCAGCGTCTTCACACCCTCCAGCTTGCCGAGGGCCTGGCCGCGGCCCAAAATGGCAGCGATCAGCGATCCGCCCATTCCGGCAATCGTGATGCAGTCTGCTTCGCCCGGTTCAAGCACTTCAAGCCCGTCACCGCGCCGTACAACGATTTGTTTGCCGAGTCCGGCCTCTGCAACGCCTTTAAGCGCCGCCTCATACGGACCCTGATTTACTTCACCTGCAATTGCCGAAACAGCTTTTCCGCTCTCAACAGCAGCTACAGGAAGCAGCGCGTGATCGGAGCCGATATCGGCGAGCCTGCTTCCTTCCGGCACCTGATCCAGCAGAAGCTGCAGCCGGTCTGATAATTTTACTTTGTTCATGAGGCCACCCACGTTATCCATTTTTTTCGGAAAATAAACAGCAGAGCCAATCCGGCAGCAACCTTCACTATCAATAACAGTGACACCCAGCCCGGATAGCCCTGTCTTAGCCACAATGCATCGACCTCCGGCATTAGCCACAGCGACACGCCGACTCCCAGATAGACACCTGACACTCCGCTGACCTTATGATAAAGCAGCCAGCTTAACCAGACCATCAACACACATAGCGGCAGCCAGATCAGCTCCAGCTCCAGCATTGAGGCATCCGGACGCATTTGCCCGGAGAATCCGGCATACAGGAGTGCCCAAAAGGCAAAGCCGCAGTAGTGCAGCAGACCAATCCGCAGGGTGAACCCCAGCACGCACCACAGCAGCCCGCAGCCCGCAATCAGCAGAGGTCTCCAAAAGTCAGGATCAAGGTCATGCAGTGCGATCAGCCATAGGCCAAAACCCAGTGTCAGCACACTGCCGACTCCAGCCAGGAGGAGGCTGATCATATTATTACGGTCCCGGTAAATGGCCGAATAACCGTAACAGACCACTAAAACACAGAGTGCTGTTGCAAGTTGCAAAGGCCAGGGAAAAACGCTAAAATAAAGACTAATCAAGAAAATCAAGGAAATAATTCCAAAACCAAACAACCAAACTTTGATGCTTCCCTGCTGTAGATTTTGCAGCGATACCGGATTGCTGTCCTTGATCTCCGCCTCATCATTGTAAAGGTTGGTCAGGAAGTCACAATATTGTTCCGGCAGCAGCTTGCTTCTTCTCCAGTACTGAATTTCTCTTATAATAATTTCACGTTTTTCCAGATTCAACGGCTTATCCCTCATTTCACCCTTGCGCTAGATGCTTTCTCAAGCTAAAAGAACCTCCTGCCACTATGCAGCAGAAGGTCCGGTTATCGAATCTATTCGAGGAAATCCTTAAGCCGTTTGCTGCGGCTCGGGTGACGCAGCTTGCGCAGCGCCTTGGCTTCGATCTGACGAATCCGCTCACGCGTAACACCGAATACTTTGCCGACTTCCTCAAGCGTTCTTGTCCGTCCGTCATCCAGACCGAAACGGAGTCTAAGCACGTTCTCTTCACGCTCAGTGAGCGTGTCCAGCACATCCTCCAGCTGTTCCTTCAGCAGTTCATAAGCAGCGGCGTCCGCAGGCGCCAGCGCCTCCTGATCCTCGATGAAATCGCCGAGATGCGAATCATCCTCTTCCCCGATAGGGGTTTCCAGCGATACCGGTTCCTGAGCAATCTTCATGATTTCTCTAACCTTCTCAACTGTCAGCTCCATTTCTGCAGCAATTTCCTCCGGCGAAGGCTCACGTCCCAGTTCCTGCAGCAGCTGGCGGGAGACACGGATCAATTTGTTGATCGTTTCCACCATATGCACAGGAATACGGATCGTACGCGCCTGGTCAGCGATAGCCCGGGTGATCGCCTGGCGAATCCACCATGTAGCATAGGTACTGAATTTGAATCCTTTGTTGTGGTCAAACTTCTCCACTGCTTTGATCAGACCCATATTGCCTTCCTGAATCAAATCCAGGAACAGCATGCCGCGTCCGACATAACGTTTGGCGATACTTACTACGAGACGCAGGTTGGCTTCGGCCAGACGGCGTTTGGCTTCCTCGTCACCATTTTTGATCCGCATAGCCAGCTCAACTTCATCATCAGCCGAGAGCAGTGGCACACGTCCGATTTCCTTCAAATACATCCGGACTGGATCGTTAATTTTGATTCCCGGCGGCAAGGACAAATCGTCATCGAAGCTGAAATCATCACTATCGCTGTTCTCATTGTCCTCACTCTGCCGAAGCGGATTGGAGCCTTCTTCATCATTCTCATTGACAACCTCAATCCCGAGGTCGCTGAGCTGCTCGTAGAATTCCTCCATCTGCTCGGGGTCTTGATCAAACGGCGACAATTTCTCCATAATATCTTTGTAATTCAATGATGATCTTTTCTTGCCGTGTTCAATAAGCTGGTCCTTAACCTGATCCAGAGTAAATTCTGCTTCCAGTTCAGTATGCTGATCGTTCGCCATAATTCGACTCCCTCCTCCCTAGGTACATCCTGTCAAATTCTCACTGTCTCTCTAGGGTTATAATCTCACTTGCTATTTGTGCCGCACGTAAAAAGTCACCGGATTTCTCCGCTTGAATCATCTCTTCACGCTTTTGCTCCATCTTGCGCTGTGTAGGATATTTCTTCACTTCACGGATGCAGTCATCCAGAACCTGCGTATTCCAGTCTGGAGGTGTGTCCATCATGGATATTGCTGTAGCAGTCTTCTCCAGACGGTCATCCTGAAGCGATGATAGAAACCGGCTGATGCCGGGTGGTTTGCCTTGCGCGTAATAGGCATATAGATAAGCGGCAATTGCCGCATGATCATCGATGTTGAACTCTTCTCCGAGGCGTTCGCCTACATAAGCGGCAGCTTCCGGATCCTGAATCATAAAAGACAGCAGGCGCCGTTCTGCAGCATGATAAGCGGGCAGCAAAGTTGGTGTCTGCACTTGCCCTTTTTTATGCCTACCATTATTCCACCTTTTGTCGTTATTATCCCCTTCGGGCATGTTTTTTTGCATCGACGCGCGGAGTAAATTGCAGTCCTGTTTCAAGCTATCATATGACAGCTCGAGCTCGGAGGATATTTCCCGCAAATAAACTTCCCGCTCTGTGGAGGAGTGAAGCGTCGCAATAATCTGGAGCGCCTCCTTGACATAGGCTATTTTGCCGTCTTCCTCTAGGAGTATATGGTTTTTTTTCAGATATATAAGCTTAAATTTTATGGCTGAAACCGCCGAGTCAATCACCTGCTCCATGAACCTTTCCCCGCCGTGACGAGAGATAAACTCATCCGGGTCCAGTCCGCTTGGAAGCACGGCAACCTTAACCCTCAGTCCGCTATCCTCCAGCACCGGGATTGCCTTCAGCGCTGCAGCTTGTCCTGCCTTGTCACCGTCATAGGAGAGAATGATTTCATCTCCCAGACTTTTCAACAATGCCACATGGCTCTCCGTCAGCGACGTCCCCATTGTAGCTACACCGTTATGCACACCTGCTTCCCAGGCCGAAATGACATCGCCATATCCTTCGAAGAGGACGATTTGCCGCGTTTTGCGGATGGATGCTTTGGACTGGTGCAAATTGTACAGAATCCGGCTCTTGTTAAATATTCTGCTTTCCGGAGAGTTTAAATATTTTGGCTGACCGTCTCCGAGAATTCTTCCGGCAAAAGCAACTACCTTGCCCGTCCGGTTCGCAATCGGGAAAATGACCCGCCCGCGAAAACGGTCGATATAGCCCTTGCCTTCTCCTCTGGCAGACAGCAGCCCGCCTTTCTCCATCTCGGCGAGATCAAAATTCCGCTTCTCCAGGAATTGCAGCAGTGTATCCCAGCGGTCAGGAGCAAACCCAATCTGGAACTGGTCGATCATTTTGTCGCTGAAGTTTCGGGATCTTAAATAATTCATTGCGGCTGTGCCGTATTCCGTGTTCTTCAGCAGAAAATGATAAAACTTTGCTGACAATTCATAAGCCTGAATCAGCCGGTCCCGCTCGGGATCGGGTGGAGACAACGGCCCACCTTTGCCCTCGGGAATGGCAATGTCGCTTTCTTCCGCCATTATTCTGACTGCTTCCGGGAAGGATAATCCTTCGATTTCCATCCTGAACTTAATGGCATTACCGCCCATTCCGCAGCCAAAGCAATGAAATACACCCCGGTCAGGGGTCACGGTGAAGGAAGGGGATTTCTCCGAGTGGAACGGGCAGAGGCCCCATAAATATTTCCCCTGCTTAGTTAGATGGACGACCTTGCCGACGGTTTCGGCAATATCATGCCGAGCCAGCACGCTCTCGATAACTTCTTCCGGAATATTACCGTGTCCGCTTGCCACTTTTAGCCACCTTCATCTCTTAACAAATAAATATAATTCGCTATAGCTGCACATTCTCCTGCAAAAGTGTTAAAAGTTTTGTCAGTTTATGTTGAAAAAGATTTTTTTCTTCGGCCGTGATCGCTTTTGGTCCTTTGGAATAGTGCCCGCGCCGGCGTTCCACAGCCCTGGCATGCCTGCCTTCCAGCATAAAATCCATCTTGGAATCCTCATATTCCTGTCCGCGGTTCGAAAGCACCCTGCAGCGTTTGCCCAGCGCCAGCGCAGCTAGTCCATAATCCTGCGTGATGACGATATCTCCGGCAGAAATATGATTGGCGATGTACAGATCAGCACTGTCAGCTCCGCGGTCAACCTGCACCACTGCGACACCCTCTTCCGCCTGAAGCACATGGTCAAAAGACGAAACCATCAGGACAGGTACGCCGAAGGAACGGGCAACAGCAGCAATTTCTTTTTTGACCGGACAAGCATCCCCGTCGACCACGATTTTTCTTCCGCTGGGCTTTTCCATGATCATCACCAAATTCCCGTGTAATATATATACGCTTTACCCAAACCGAAATCCTTCTTTGATAAAGCATAAATACGGAACGAATGTCAACTTACGCATTGGCACCGTTCCGTATATTTATACCCCAAACCATCGATCTATACCATAAGTTACACAAAATCACAAATTTGCTGCGGCAGCAAAGCTCGAATTCAGCCGGAAACTACCAAACCAGCTTGCCGAAATCGGCAAACACTCTGGAGTCTGCATCTACAGCGGACAGGAGAGCAAGGCGGTTCGTGCGGATCTGTTCGTCTTCCGCCATAACCATTACGGAATCGAAGAATCCGGTAACGGCATCCTTCAAGCCGGAAAGAATACTCAGCGCTTCTGCGGCATTTCTGGATGCAAGTGCGTCCTGGTAAGGCGCGTGGATTCCCTGCCATGTCTCATATAGCTTCACTTCAGCTGCTTCTTTCAGCAGGGAAGGCTGGATAACGGAACCCTCTGCCGCTTTGGCCGCCAGATTGCTGACACGGGTCAGCGAGTCGACGGTGATTTTGAAATCGGCCTGAGTGTTTACAGCCTCTGTGAGTGCACGGCTTCGGTTAACAACATCAACGATGTCATCAAATCCCGCTGCAGTGACAGCCTCCACAACGTCGTAGCGGATATTATCATCGGATAAAAGGCGCTTCACGCGAAGGCCAAAGAACTCGTAAAGGGTTATACGCAGTTCAGGGGCAAAATGTTTCTCTGTGCGTAAATTTTCATGAACTTCCACGGCTGCAGCGAAAATTTCCTGCAAACTGACCGGCAGCTTATGCTCCAGTACGATCTGCACAATACCTGCCGCCTGGCGGCGCAGCGCGTAAGGGTCCTGAGAACCCGTCGGGATAATCCCGAGCGAGAAGCTTCCGACGATCGTATCGATTTTATCAGCGAGGCTGACGACTATACCCGCCTCAGTCGACGGCACACTGTCTCCGGCAAAACGCGGCTGATAGTGCTCGAAAATACCTTTGGCAACATTCTCCGCTTCTCCAGCTTTGCGGGCGTAGTCTTCACCCATCGTGCCTTGAAGTTCCGGGAATTCACCGACCATTTGAGTTACAAGGTCGAATTTGCAAATATCCGCGGTACGGCTGACTTCAGCTGCCGCACTTTGAGAGAGCTCCAGCTTAGCTGCGAGTTTATCGGCAATAGCGCGGATTCTACGCACTTTGTCGCCGACACTGCCCAGTTCAACTTGATACACAATGGTTTCCAGCTTAGCCAGGGCATCGCTGATTTGCAGCTTCTGATCTTCTTCATAGAAGAATTTCGCATCCGATAAACGGGCGCGCAGCACCTTTTCATTTCCTTTGGCAATAACATCAAGCGACTCCGCATTACCATTCCGGACAGTAACGAAGAACGGCAGGAGCTTGCCCGCAGCATCAAATACCGGGAAATAACGCTGATGCTCACGCATCGAGGTAATCAGTACCTCCTGAGGAATGTTCAGGAAGGAAGGATCAAAGGTACCGAACAGTACCGTCGGAGTTTCCACCAGGAACAGCACTTCTTCCAGCAGATCTTCCTTGATTGCGATGGTCCATTCTTTTTCTGCTGCCAGCTTATTGATCTGATCCAGAATCAGCGTTTCGCGCTCCTTCACATCAACCAGCACATGCTGCGCCCGCATGGTTTCAACATAAGCTGCAGGTTCTGTAATGACTGTCTCTGCACCGAGAAAACGGTGGCCGCGGCTCACGTTGCCTGCTTGTACACCGGTAATCTCGAGATTGATAATGTCTTGGCCGAACAATGCAACGAGCCAGCGGATCGGACGGACGAATTTGAAATCATAAGCGCCCCAGCGCATATTTTTCGGGAAGCTCATCGAGCTGACGATACCTGTAAGTCCCTCGGCAAGCAAAGAGGAGGTCTCTACACCATCGCTGTTTTTGGTGGCATAGATATACTCCACGCCAGCCAGTTCCTTAAAGGTGAATTGGTCCGGTGATACCCCCTGGCTACGGGCAAAACCAAGTGCGGCCTTGCTCCATTCGCCGCTTGCATCCAGTGCAATTTTGCGTGACGGGCCCTTCACTTCTTCACTGATATCCGCCTGTTTCTCAGCTGCGTCTTTCACCAGTACAGCGAGTCTCCGCGGGGTGGCATAGGCTGTTACTCCGCTGTGCTCAATGCGCGAAGCTTCCAGCCATTTACCTGTTTTGTCCTGAAGCTGCTCCATCGCTGCCCGGATAAAGCGCGCAGGAATTTCCTCCAGACCAATTTCGAACAAGATATCTTTAGACATGCTCAGCACCTTCTTTCTTCAGCAGCGGGAAGCCCAGCTTCTCGCGTTCCTCCAGATATGTCGCCGCAACGGTACGGGCCAGATTCCGCACTCTTGTAATGAAGCCTGTACGTTCAGTGACACTAATGGCCCCGCGCGCATCCAAAAGGTTGAAGGTATGCGAGCATTTCAGCACATAGTCATAGGCCGGGAATACCAGATGGTTCTCCATGGCTCTGCGGGCTTCTTGTTCATAGGTGTTGAACAGGGTGAACAGCATCTGGACATCAGATACTTCAAAGGTATAGGTGGAATGCTCCACCTCCGGCTGATGGAATACGTCGCCGTAGGTCATTCCGTCTACCCACTCGAGATCGAATACATTTTCCTTCTCCTGAATATAAGAAGCCAGACGCTCCATACCGTAAGTGATTTCTACGGCCACCGGACTGGTCTCAATTCCGCCCACCTGCTGGAAATACGTAAACTGTGTAATTTCCATACCGTCCAGCCATACTTCCCAGCCTAGGCCTGCACAGCCCAGCGACGGGTTCTCCCAGTTATCTTCAACAAAGCGGATATCATGCAGCAATGGATCTACACCCAGCGCTTTCAGACTTTCCAGGTACAGCTCCTGGATGTTGTCTGGTGAAGGCTTGATGATTACCTGGAACTGGTGATGCTGGTACAACCGGTTCGGGTTCTCTCCATAACGTCCGTCCGACGGGCGTCGGGAAGGCTCAACATAAGCTACTTTCCACGGCTCGGGTCCAAGCGAACGCAAAAACGTCATAGGGTTCATCGTGCCCGCCCCTTTTTCCGTATCGTACGGCTGGACGAGGATACAGTTCTGTTCTGCCCAGAACTGCTGCAGCGTCAAAATCATCTGCTGAAAGTTCATACTACCGACTCCTTCGCTTTACAAGTTTGGTGGCAGTCTCTGCCATGAAGCTTCTTACTGTGCCGCGATGGAGGCGGCGCTATTATAGACCTGCAGCGTAGGCCCGAAGGTCCGCCACAAGACAAAAAAGCTCCCGCCCCCATGCCTGATTTCCAGACATAGGGACGAGAGCTTAACATATACTCCCGCGGTTCCACCCTACTTGATTACGCACCGCGTCCCCGGCCATTTCGGTCCAGTAATACGCAAGTTGACGAAATCCACTTTTCATACTGCCGTTTCCGTACTCCCGGGTGCCCTGTTCATGAACATTGTCCTGCCAGGCTTCCACTATCCCCGGCTCGCTTAAGCGACAACTGGCGTCCACTACTTTCCCGATCACTGCACGTCTCCAAGACTTCAGAGTGACATCGGCTGTAAATTAAAAAGAAACTGATCCTATAGTAACGGAATTTTAAGGATTCGTCAAATGTTGTATTTATCGAGCTGATCAAGGAAACCTTGCGACTTCAATTTCAGCCCGAGCTGCATATCCATAAACGCGCGCATTACATTTTTAAGTTCACTACGGGTTGCTTCCTTCACATCCACATTGCCGAGGCGTGTCAGATCAAGTGCTGCAAACAGGCGCAGCAGCTTAAGCGCACGGAGAGAAATCTCCATCGCCGGCGGGTCATTGTGTCTGCAGCTGCGGCATAATACCCCGCCGAGGCGGGGGCTAACGCGCAGTTCTTCATCCGGCTTATCCAGCCCGCAGGCAATACAATGATCGAGTTCCGGCCCGTATCCCGCAGCCTGCAGTATTTTCATCTCAAATACATTAAGAATGACACCGGGTTCCTTATCTTCTTCAAGCGCATTCAAACACGCCGACAGCTGCCGGAACCAGAAGCTGCCGGTTTCCTCCTCATGCAGCACACGGTCAAGCAGTTCGCATGCATATGAAGCATAGGCTGCTTTGATCAAATCTGTCCGCAGCGAATGATGGGACTGTGTTATTTCTCCTGCATTCAGGGTCCCTAACCCCCCATTGTTGCGGAAAAATACAAATTCCCCAACCGTGAACAGCTGGATTAGCGCAGCATGGCGGCTTTTGACCTTCTTGGCACCGCGTACGAGAACGCCTACTTTACCGGCGTTCTCGGTGCAAAGCGTAATAATGGCGTTCCCTTCACCGTAGTCCATGCTGCGGATGACGATCCCTTCCACCCTGTGTAGCATGCCTCTTCCCCCAACCATTCGGCAAGCAACCAGTCCTTATTGCGCTTCTTCATCAAGGGCCTTCTCTTCCTCCGCGAGCAGCGGTCCGCCTTCTTCAAGCGGATCTCCGGCTTCTCTATACAGCAGATAAGCATCGACATCTCCAGTCTTTGCAAAATACTTCCACGAAAAGTCTCGCATTCGTATTCATCCTTTCTTCGGAAACACGATGTCTCTTCAGAAATAGGATGTGCGCTGAGCTGAGGTTTATCCTTGCAATTCCTGCCAAGCAGAAACGGCCTGCCGTCCTGCTGGGCAGGCGGGGCCGTTTCAAGAAGCTGCGGAGCTTAAGTATTAAAGGTCTTTATGGAAGCCCAAATCGCGCAGTACGCGTTCCTGATTGCGCCAGTCTTTTTTCACTTTTACCCATAGCTCTAAGAAAATCTTCGAACCCAGCAGGTTCTCGATATCCGTGCGGGCCCGTCTGCCGACTTCCTTCAGCATCGCACCCTGCTTGCCGATAATAATTCCCTTCTGGGAGTCGCGCTCGACAAAAATAACCGCATTAATATGCACTACGCCATTAGGCTCTACGCGCATATCCTCGATGGCCACCGCAATAGAATGCGGGACCTCTTCACGGGTCATGTGGAGAATTTTCTCACGGATCAGCTCGGCACAGACGAACTGCTCCGGATGGTCGGTAATCTGGTCATCAGGATAATACTGAGGACCTTCCGGCAGATATTTGGCCACCTGATCCAGCAGCGTATTGACATTACTGCCGAGCTTGGCGGAAATCGGTACGATTTCAGCGAACTCATGCAGCTTGTTGTACTGTGCGATCAGCGGAAGCAGCGCCTCCGGTTCGATTTTGTCGATCTTATTAAGCACCAAAATAACAGGGGTCTTAACGCCGCTCAACTGCTCAGCGATAAAGCGGTCACCGCCGCCCAGACCCTCTGAAGCATCCACCAGGAACAGTACCGCTTCCACTTCATGCAGCGTGCTCATCGCCGTCTGGTTCATGTAATCGCCCAGCTTCGACTGTCTTTTATGGATACCCGGTGTGTCCAGGAATACGATCTGCGAATTGTTCGCCGTATACACCCCGTGAATTTTATTTCGTGTGGTCTGCGGCTTGTCCGACATGATGGCGATTTTTTGACCAATCACCTGGTTCATGAGTGTCGATTTGCCTACGTTCGGTCTGCCGATAATGGCGACAAACCCTGATTTGAATTTCATAAGATCTTCCCTTCTGCTGGTGAAAAATTCAAAAACTTTAATATTAAAGATTTTTCGATCCCCCTAAATCCCCCTTAGCCAAGGGGGACCCCAAGGGCCCCGCCCTCTGGACACCCGGAACTGGCGTGAGAGCAGGAATCGGTGCATGGATCGGCCTGGTGGAGCAATGAGCGCTTTCGTTCCCTGCGGGAACACGCTGGACGGCGGCGCCCAAAATGTTAGTAAAGACCATTATGAGCAGCTGAAGGGTTCTGTTAAAATGTAGCTCCAAACTCGCATCAACTATCTTCAGCATTCCCACTTCAAAGCTAACATACTTCCAAACCCCTACATGCAACAAATTGCTATCCGCGATTACTTTAATTGTATTTTGTTATTTCAGATTGAATCTACGACTTTCTCATTTAGCTGTATTTCGTGCAGTTATTTTTGGCAATTTGGGCGACTTCACTAGCAAAATTGCAAATATAACTGCAGAAACTGCAATTAAATTCAGATACTGGCGCAAATTAGGCTAACTTAACTGTACCTTGTGCAATTAAATCGAAAGTACACTCCATTGCGACTACTGAATTCCACCGACTATATAGAGTTGATTTACTCAGGAGCCTGTCCCTGCTCCAGATCAGCCGGGCCAAACGCGCCCGGAAGCAAGTCTCGCACCGTCGTTTCGACGATATCGCCCTTCAGGTTGCCCAGAATAACTTTCATATCGGGACCGCACAGCTCAACCATGACCTGGCGGCAGACGCCGCAGGGCGATACAGGTCCGTCCGTATCAGCAACGACGGCAATCGCTTGGAAGGTGCCGGGTTTGTGGCCGTCTGCAATGGCGCGGAACATTGCCGTACGTTCCCCGCAGTTCGTCGGGCCGTAGGCGGCATTCTCAATATTGCAGCCATGGTGGACATGGCCGTCCTGATCCAGCAGCGCCGCTCCGACACCGAAACGGGAATAAGGTATATATGCATTGGCTCTTGCCTTGATCGCTTCCTGAAGAAGTAGAGCAGATTCCATAGTGGCCCTCCTAAAAGTTTGTTCAGCATATTCTACTTGGATTACTTCGACAAACTGGCTTCGTAAGCATTCACATAGTTTGTTCAGCATATTCTACTTGGTTTACTTCGACAAACTGGCTTCGTAAGCCTTCGCTCAGTTTGTTTTGTTAGACTACTCATCATTTGTCATCAGCAGCAACTACGCTCTATAAGCCGTTCTGATATAGATCTGCCCCTATACACACCGTTGAAATTGAGCTTATCTCCAGGACATTTGCTTCGAAAGAGTATGGCCTAATTAAAGATGACGGAGGGCAAAAAAGCCGGTCCGCCTCTTAGGTCAGCTAAAGTTGTAAACTGATTATGACATAAGTCCGGTGATCCAGTCCATCACAGGATGATAAAAAACATAGATTCCGACGATAACGGCAAAGACCGCCGTAAGCAGCACAGCTCCTGCGGCGGTATCTTTGGCAGTCTTAGCCAGGGGATGAATATCCGGCGACACCAGATCAACCGTCGCTTCAATAGCCGTGTTCAACAGCTCTGTGCTCAGAACGAGCGTAATTGCCAGCAGCAGCAGCATCCAGCTTGAAGGAGGAAGCCGAAAAAAAGCGGCGGCGGCAAGCACAATAACAGCCAGGCCGCAATGCACCTTCATGTTCAGCTCGGATTTGAACGCTGAGGCTATGCCGTGCGCAGCAAATCGAAAAGAATGCCAGAATTTTTTGTGGCCGACCGCCGTATTTTTGACCATTAGCGGGTCAACCCCACCTGAGCCAGTACATGCTCCTGTTTGGACATCATTTCGGCCTCTGAGGCCGCATCCTGATGATCATAGCCCAGCAGATGCAAAAAACCGTGAACGAACAGGAATCCAAGCTCCCGTTCCAGAGAATGCCCATACTCCAGAGCCTGCTCCTGCGCCCGTGTAACAGAGATAATAATATCTCCCAGCGCATTTGGCACATCCCCAAGTTCTTCATTCTCCTCAAACGCATATATAATTTCCGGCTCATCTTCTCCGGTTTCGTTCATCGCAAAGGAAAGCACATCCGTCGGACGGTCAATTCCCCGGTACTCGCGGTTTAGTTCATGAATGCGCTCATTATCGACAAAAGTAAGGTCAACCTCACCTTTCTCAATCCCCTCGGCTTCCCCCGCTTTTTGCAGAATGCTCTCCAGCAATGCGATAAGACCGTCATTAATTTCGAATTCTTCCTGCTCATTGCTCCAATTGATGGCTAAACTCATGTAGTAGCCGCCCCTTCCTCTTTCTTCGGTTTCTTCACTTCCTCAGGATATTCGATCCGCGAGTGAAAAATCCCCATTACCGTTTCTTTGAGCGTCCGCGCGATAATGTCCAATTCCTTGATAGTCAGGTCACATTCGTCGAATTGGTGATCGTCCAGACGGCTCTTAATAATCTTCTCGATCATCGTCTCCACCTGCACAACGGTCGGCTTGCGGAGTGAACGGACAGCAGCCTCCACACTGTCGGCAATCCCGACCACGGCAGCTTCTTTCGACTGTGCCTTAGGTCCGGAATAGCGGAAATCCTCTTCGGTGAAATCAGGCTCAATGCCTTTTTCCTCCGCCAGTTTTAGTGCTTTATGGTAAAAATAATGCAGGAACGTCGTGCCGTGATGCTGTTCCGCAATATCGCGGATCGGTTTAGGCAGCTTATACTCTTTGAGCATTTCCACCCCGTCACGGGCATGAGCGACAATGATCGATTTGCTGAGCGCCGGTTCAATCGAATCATGCGGATTTTCCATATTGTTCTGGTTCTCGATAAAATAAAACGGCCGCTTCGTTTTGCCGATATCATGATAGTAGGAGCCGACGCGGCACAGCAGTCCATCCGCACCGATCGCCTCTGCCGCAGCTTCTGACAGGTTGCCGACCATTACGCTGTGATGATATGTTCCCGGTGTTTCGGTCAGCAGCTTACGGAGCAGCGGATGATTCGGGTTGGACAGCTCGACCAGCTTCAGCGCCGATAAAATGCCGAAGGTAGCCTCGAAGAACGGCATCAGCCCGATCACCAGCACCGCTGTCAGCAGACCGCTGGCAAAAGCAAAACCTACCTCATATAAGGTCTGTGTATCATTCCATTCCCCGCCTCCCAGCAGTTTCAGCATAAATACTGTTACACAGCCGAATAAGGAGACCATAATCCCGCCTTTCAGCAGGGTGGAGCGCTGTCCGGCACGGTGGGTTGCAAAAATGGCTACATACGACACTACCAGCGCAAAGAAGCCGAAGGTAAAGTCAAAAACCGTATTCTGCTGCACATTCAGAATAATGCTTGAGAGCACACTGAACAAAATGGAGCAGAAATACGCCAGTGTCATATCCAGCAGCATGGCAATCAGCATCGCCCCGATGGCAACCGGTGCCAGGAAGCCGACATAGGACCGGACATCGGTCTGCAGGAATGCAGCAAGCCGCATGGTGAAGATGGTTATGATAAAGACGAGCACCAGCATCAGCAGCTGGGAATTATTGTACTTAAAGCCGGCAGTGCCTCCGGAATAGCGGATAAACACCATTAAGCCTGCCGAGAGCATTATCGACAGCAGCAGCAGCCCGAATTGCGGCCAATAGTTAACTTCATTGCTGAGCAGTCCGTTTTCATCCAGCAGCGCGTACAGATCAGGTGTAATCGTATCCCCTTTGGCTACCAGCACATCACCTTGCTCGATAAACACATCCGGCGTGTTCTCACGTGCCTGCACCTTTGCTTCCTTGGTGGCTTCCTCGTCAAAGAACTTGTTAGGCATAATAACCAGCCGTACCAGCTCCTGCGTAACCTCACGGGCTGTACGCTGGCTGAGTGAGCTGACGCTGACCTGCTCCGCCACCTTGGCGCGCACCGTCTGGGCGTCTACGATCTGATCATTCATCAGCTTAATCACAATCTCCCGGGCAACCTGCTTCATTTCGATGATATCCTGGGAGGTCAGACGCGGGATTTTGATATAAGTCTCTTCCGGTATGGTGTAGGCCTGCTCAGCGATGACCGACTGTATTTCATCCAGGAGCGTATCGGAATAAGTGCCTGAATTACGGCTTGAATTGATAAAATTCAGGATAAAATCATTAGCCCGCTGGGGGATCACATCTTTGTAGATACCGACCTTATCGCTTTGTGAAATAAGATCATCCTGATTAAGGCTGTCAATCCGGTCCAGAAGCGAGGTGACCAGACTGTCGGCTCTAATCGGAATAATCTCATACTTGTTGGGTACACTCTCGGCAGCCGCCTCCTGGGCTTTCAGCTTAGCCTTATTATCAAGGATTTGCTTGGGTGCCGTAATTTCTTTGGCGCTGGTAGTATTCACTTTTATATCATAACGTTTGGGCAGCAGATCAGAAGAGAGACTGAAATAGAAGACAATCCCCAATAACAGGAAAAGAGCATAGCGCGTTGCCGCGCTATACTTCCATCCGGTATTGCTATATACAAATCCGCTTAATTTCGATGGTTGCTTTGAAGCCATGAGGACAGTCCCCTTTGTTAGTCGAGGTTTTCGGCAGAGCGGTCATAGGCTACGATAATTTTCTGCACCAGGGAGTGCCTTACTACATCCTGTTCTGCAAAATAAACAAAACCCAATTCCTCAATACCGGACAAAATCGCCTTAGCTTCTATTAATCCCGATTTTTTGCCGCGCGGCAGGTCAATCTGGGTCACGTCACCCGTGATGACCATCTTTGAACCAAACCCTAGCCGGGTCAGAAACATTTTCATTTGCTCAGGGGTCGTATTCTGGGCTTCATCCAGGATGATAAAAGAATCATCCAGCGTACGTCCCCGCATATAGGCAAGCGGTGCAATTTCAATCAATCCCCGCTCAAGTGCCTTGGCCACCTGATCAGGTCCCATAACGTCATACAAGGCGTCGTAAAGCGGACGAAGATATGGGTCTACCTTTTCCTGCAAATCGCCAGGAAGAAAGCCCAGACTCTCCCCTGCCTCAACAGCTGGGCGGGTAAGCACAATACGCTTCACAGAACCCTCTTTGAGCGCTGTAACGGCAAGCACAACGGCAAGATAGGTCTTGCCTGTTCCTGCCGGGCCGATACCAAAGACGATATCGCGTTTCTTAATGGTAGTAACATAGTGCTTCTGGCCAATGGTTTTGACACGGATCGGCTTGCCGCGGAAAGTGGTTGTGATTTCACCCTTGAACAGGTCAAGCAGCTGATCGGCGCGAAAATCCTTAGCCAGCTCTACCGCATATTGAATGTCCCGTTCACTAAGTATGTAACCGCTGCGAACCAGAGACAGCAGAACATTGAACAATTGCCCCAGCATGTCCACTTCGCGCTCCGCCCCGCGTATCGTAACCTCCGCCTCACGCGAGTCAATCACTGCCGGAATTTCACTTTCGATTATTTTAAGGAATCCATCCTGCGGGCCGAACAGGGATTGCGCTTCTCCCGCATTTTGCAAAGATATACGAATGCTTGCAGTCTGTTCTGACAAGTAGCCTCATTCTCCTCAGTTGTTTACTATCGGAAGTTCTTCCGCAATTTTCTCTTCCACTTCAAACAGCACTTTCATATAAACTTTACCATTGTCTTTCTTCTCATGCAAAATTTTTTGACTTTTTATGGTGCTGTCAGCGCCGTAACGGGCCAAAATATCATTTTTTGCCCGTGCAATCCCGTCTGCCCTGGCCTCTTCCGCCGTTTTTACCGAAGAGGTGTATTGGATCTGCAGCTCCTTCTCTGTCATCACCCCGAGCGGCAGCCGCAGGGACCGCCAGGTGAGCATATTATTCTCTGTAAGCGTGCGTGATTTATCAAAACCGGATTTCCCGTAGCCCCACAACTGGACCGCCCATTTACCCAGCACCAGGTAAGTGCGGTCTTTCCGTTCCCCGGTGTAGGAGCTGCTTGTCGTTTTCAGGGGAACCTCGATATTGTATTCATGCCAGACAAGGCCCTTTACCTCTCCTTTAGCCACTACATACTCTGTATTCTCCTCATCGCCCAAAGCTCCGGAGATCAATATCTGCCCTTTTTTGACCCGGGAATGGATGCCCACCACCGGTCTGCCCTGCTCGGCATAAATTCCGGTAACCACAGCATCAGTTCTGCTGACCAAATGGCGCTGGCTTAACAGAGGCTTATTCTCCGGCCGGTCAGCCTCGACTACCTGAATCGTAATGCTCGTCCCCGTCCGCTCCACACCGACCCATGAAATACCCGGGACACGGGAAGCCAGCTTTTTGGAGAGCTTGTCCGGATCTTCCATACGCCAAATCCACTGGTACGGATATACGCCCTCCTGGCGGGCAGCAGCTAATATGTCATCGGAGGCAATCAGCTTATTTCCTTCAACCCGGATGGTCCAGACCATCGAACAAAACAGCAGAAGTGTAACCCCAAACAGGAGTATACCTGCGGCAAAAAGCTTGCGTCTCCACAGCCGTGCCGCCCTGAAGGGAAGTCCGTTCCTGGCGGTGACATGCATGCGGCAGCCTGTCTTTTTCAGGAGCGGCCGGAGAGCAAAAAAGTCATCCAGCAAGAGATTCAGGGAAGCGCCGTCTCCGGCAGGCTTCACCTCCCAGATGACGATGCCGGCTTCGGCTACGGCATTGATAAACTTTTCCACCTGCGGTCCCGTCACATGCAGTGTAACGAACCCCCGCAATGTTGACAGAGGCGGCTCTTTCATGGTTTCTCCTCGCTTCCCTTATATCTGATTTCACCGATAATGCCTTCAACAGCCAGCTCCTGGCCGAGTATGTTCCGGATCATAAGCCCTTCCCCGGAAATTTCCAGTGAACCATTCACTAACGCGATCGTAAGCTGTCCAGAGGAAAAGTTCAGCACGCCGCGGTGATTCTCAATATATAGCTCCTTATTGCCGATCAGGGTGATCCGGGGCAACTCCTGCAGCACATCCTGCGGAAGATCCAGTACCCCGTTTGTCCATCCCCGCAGCCTGCGGCCGATACGGGTCATATGTAGACTTCTCCCCCTTCCTGCCTTCTGTACACCATATGCGGAGATACCGTTTTTTATGAGCAGAAGTCACATGGGAAGCGAGATTCGTGGGGCCTTCGGAGCCCGGGAAATACAAAAAAAGCCTTCGGGACCTTTAAAGGCCCTGAAGGCTTACCTGTGCATGATAGAACAGCTGCCGCCCTAACCTGCAGCATAGCTGACGCTCGGCAAAATTGCTACCTGCGGGTAGAATGCGGCCGCCGGGAACGCGGGGGGCTGAGAATTTCCGACCAGACCAGCCCGTTCTGCAGGGCTTGACGGTTGGTCGCCAGACTGCTCCGGAGAGGGGCTTGCGCCGTGCCGCCCTGCTCACGGGCCGCCACAGCGCCTCCTAAGCCCTCTTCCTTCACCTGACCAGCCATCCCGTCAAATGAGGCCTGCAGCCGCTCCAGCTCGCGCTGCATACGCTCTGTACGCGCCTGTACGCTGTCTTCTCTGTCCCCGGACTGCTCCAGAGACATTCCTTCTCCTGTCTCATAATCGGGTGTAGGAATCTGCGGAGATTCTCTCCATGCCGGAGAGAGCTCATGCTCATGCTCCTCAGAGGACGCCGTTGACCGTCCAGGATACGAGGAGGAACCTCCAGGCGCCGGGAACCCGCTGCCTGAGCCTGCCGGGCGCGCTGTCTCCCGGTCAGGCTCAGGGCGCCGTGCCCGGCGCAGCGGATTATCCCCGCCTCCGCCAAACGTTGGCATGCCGCCCCGTGCATTAGGCTTTTTCTTGTTCTTAGCCGCTTTATTCACATTGGAAATGATCGCGATAAGAATAATCGCGGCGATATAAATCAAACTGCCCATGGGAACTCACATCCCCTTATTTATTGGTCGGACGGTTCGAATCGTCCCCATCATTTAATTTACCGAGCGAGCCGCGCATCTGGGTGTCGGCCTCGATATTCTTGAGATTCATATAGTCCATAACGCCAAGCTGTCCGGCCCGCAGCGCTTCCGCCATAGCCAGCGGTACCTGGGATTCGGCTTCTACGACCAGCGCCTTCATCTCAACGACCCGCGCCTTCATTTCCTGTTCATGGGCCACGGCCATTGCTCTGCGTTCTTCGGCTTTGGCCTGCGCGATGCGTTTGTCTGCTTCTGCCTGCTCGGTCTGCAGATAAGCGCCGATATTCTTGCCGACATCGACATCCGCAATATCAATCGAGAGAATCTCAAAGGCGGTACCGGAGTCCAGGCCCTTGGACAGAACGGTCCGCGAAATCGAATCCGGATTCTCCAGAACGTCCTTATGGGAATTACTTGAACCTACGGTAGTAACAATCCCTTCACCGACACGCGCAATAATCGTTTCCTCACCCGCACCGCCGACCAGCCGGTCGATATTGGCCCGGACGGTTACGCGTGCTTTAACCTTCACTTCGATCCCGTTCTTGGCAACCGCAGCGACAATCGGTGTCTCAATAACACGCGGATTAACACTCATCTGTACGGCCAGCAGGACGTCACGTCCCGCCAGATCAATCGCAGCAGCGCGCGTGAACTCAAGCGGAATATCGGCCCGCTGGGCAGCGATAAGCGCATTGACAACCCGGTCAACGTTACCGCCGGCCAGGTAATGGCTCTCCAGCTGATTGATATTAAGGCCTAGTCCGGCCTTCGTTGCCTTAATCAGAGGATTGACAATCCGGCTCGGAGTTACCCGGCGCAGCCTCATTGCCACCAGCGTAATAATACTGATTCTTACACCGGATGCCCAAGCAGAAACCCACAGCATAACCGGGAAGAAGCTGAAGAACACACTTAAAACAATGATCACGACAACCGCGATCAGCAAAATAGGAATCAAAGATGCTTCACCCATACTCTTTCTCAACCTCCGCTACTTTTTTTAAATCCACTTCTGCCTTTCAAAAGCTCGGCTTATTCCGCCGATTCCTTTACCACCACGCGCCCGCCCTCTACCTTGACGACCGAAATGGGCCTGCCCGAATTGATAAAGCTGCCTTCAGTAACCACATCTACACGTTCTCCGCCGACCATGGCAGTTCCTGCCGGACGAAGCGGAGTGATACTCACGCCTGCTGCTCCAAGAAGGTTCAGCTTTTCGGGTACTGGCACAAATCCCTCTTCCTTGGTCAGACTATCCCGCAAAATAAACCGGTTCCAGATTCCCCGCTCTTTAAAGATAACTGCGACAATCACAATTACCACCGCTGCTGCCGCAAAGGCAATCCCAAGGTTGAGCAGGGCATGCGTATAGCTGAAGGCTGCCCGCACTACGCCTGCGACAAGGCAGACTGAACCCAGCAGACCCAGTATCCCAAAGCTAGGGACAAACAGCTCCAGAACGAGCATCACAAGCCCCAGAATGAACAGCAGCCAGGTCTCGGCCCCGGCGAAGCCGGCAACATAGTTGCCAAAGAAATAAAGGGCAAAGGCGAGCGTTCCGATGATACCCGGAACACCGAAGCCGGGTACCAGCATTTCAATGACAACTCCGGCAATCCCGATAAAGAGCAGAATCGTCATCACAACCGGATTTGTGAGAAACTGCGACATTTTCTCAGCTCCGGTATGCTTTACATAAAAAATATCTTCCGTAGAATACCCAAGCCAGCTCACAGCATCCTCCGGTGTACCTGCCAAATGTTCAGCATATCCGGCTTTCAGCGCTTCATCACTGGTCAAAGCAATGATCTGCCCTGCGGTTTTGTTCACACCAAGCTCAGGTTTGTTCACCACCAGATTAACATCCATCATCCCTGCGGCGATGTCGGGATCACGCCCGTTCAACATGGCTGCCCCTACCATTTTGGATTTCCAGTAGGAGACCATTTTGGCATCATCCACGTGGTTTCCGTTCATATCTACCAGCGATGCCGCTCCGATCATGCTCCCGGGCTTCATGATGATGGTATCCGCATTCAGCGCTATGTAACTGCCCGCAGATGCGGCGTCGCCCTTAATGTAAGCAGCAGTCGGAATATCGCTGTCTCTGACCAGCGTACCTATCTGCTCGGCAGTGTCAACGAGTCCCCCCGGTGTATCAATCTCCAGCACAATCAAAACAGCTCCGTAGCTTGCCGCCTCGGCAAAACCTCGTTCCAGAAAGCTCTGCAGCCCGCGTTCAATCTCCTGGTCTACCGGAATGATAAACACAGGTCCGCTCTTAATCTGGGCACCTGAATCCGCTGCACCTGACGAAGCAGCCGCTCCGCTTGCCCCGGCCAGAACCGGCATACCCAGCATCAGCAGCAGAATTGCGGCGGTAAAGGATAGCAGCATTTTTCGAAATCTGCTCATGTTTTAACCTCCCTTCTCCATGATAACCCAGTTCATACTCCCTAGTACGCCATTCCCGGAAATCCGTTTCAAACAAACCCAAGTTTCATTAGTCTCCCGGCAAAATGCAAATAAAGGACAAGCTAAGCTGCTGCTTATACCTGTCCTTTAATTACGAAAAACACCCCTTATAAAAGGGGTGCTAGCGTTATATTATTGCAGAAATTGCAGAACCGCCTGGTTCACAAGTTTACCATCGGCGCGACCTTTGACTTTAGGCATCAGCGCGCTCATGACCTTACCCATATCACTTTTCGAAGAAGCACCGGTTTCCTGGATGGTCTGCTGTACAATTACTTTAATTTCTTCTTCGGAAAGCTGCGTAGGAAGATACTTAATGATAATCTCGATTTCTGCCTTCGTACTCGCGGCAAGCTCGTCGCGACCCGCTGATTCAAATTCTTGGAGGGCATCTTTGCGCTGTTTGATTTCACGACTAAGGATATCAAGCACTTCGTTGTCGTCTAATGTTCTCTTCAAATCTATTTCAAGATACTTTATCGTAGAACGAACCATTCGAATGGTGGAGAGTGTGAACTTGTCCTTACTCTTCATCGCTTGCTTCATATCTTCGTTCAATCGTTCGCTAAGATTCATGACTCGGTAATCCTCCTAAAACTTTCTCTTACGAGCAGCCTCAGACTTCTTCTTGCGCTTTACGCTTGGCTTCTCATAATGCTTGCGTTTCTTCACCTCAGCCAAGACACCATCTTTAGCGATGGAACGTTTAAAGCGACGAAGTGCAGCATCAATTGTCTCGTTTTTACGAACTTTCGTTTCAGACACCAGTTTTCCCTCCCTCCGACCAGACCGTCCAAGAGCATAACACGGTTCATCAAATTTCATTATAGGTCAAACCGAAATAAGGTGTCAACCTTCGTGTTATTCTTTTTTCTGGCTGGTTATCTTATTTTGAAAAATATGCTAAGCGTGTGAAGCTGAAGTGCCGACAAGAGCGCCCAGTTTGGCACCGCCCAGCAGGTGATAATGAAGGTGAGGCACGGCTTGTCCGCTATCCGGTCCGCAGTTGTTGATCAGCCGGTAGCCGGTTTCCGCAATGCCAAGCTCTATGGCAATTTGCTGTGCCACAGCATGAATCTCGCCGATCAGCGGCAAATCCTCCGCCGTGACATCATTCATCGAGGCGATGAATTTCTTCGGGATAATGAGCACATGCACTGGCGCAGCAGGCTCAATGTCATAGAACGCCAGAATCCGCTCGTTCTCGAAAACCTTTTTGGAAGGGATTGTGCCCTCAATAATTTTGCTAAAGACGGTTTCCATACAATGCTTCCTCCTAAAAGTTTTGTGGAGCATGCCTGCCTGAATTTTCTTCGCAACAAAACTCGCTTTGTAAGCAGACGCTTTGTTTTGTGGAGCGCCTGCTTCGGTCTTACAGCCCGGCTGTCTTCGCCACAATAAATTTATGTCTCTAATCATACAGGATTATAAAGGAATACGAAAGCGGAAGAAGCAGAATACAGCTCATCTGGAAGATAGATATTTAAAATATGGTACGGTCGGGGAGTTGGAGGGCTGCGAAACATCTCATACAAAATCTCAGAGCAAAGAAAAGAGCATGAGACAATGTTTAACATAATGGCCGTAGTTTAAACAGCGAAGATTACGCTAAAAACAGTAATTACAAGTACGGGCTTGGCCAAGTTGCTGGAACAGGCCTGTTATTACTAGCGAAAACTGTATCAGTAACAGAAAACAAGAATTTCAGTGCGATCTAGCCATCCTTTTTTTTAAAAACCGGCTTTTCAAAGTAATCTGTGTAAATAACTAAGGAATTACTTCCTCAGAGGCAACAGAGCTCTATTGAAGTGCACCCTTTATTCTGCAAATAGATTCGAAAATCCATAAAAAGGCGGCTGTAAGCGGTTTGTCCCCTGCCTGAAGCACCAAAAAAGCCAAAAAAAAAGAAACACCCTTAGCAGCTTAAAAAGCTGATTCGGCGGCGGACGTATGAAAAGGAGATCTTCCCGGTCATACGTCCGCCGAGGTGTTTCTAAAATGATGTCGGCTTAGCTGTATTATAACAGGGGTTTGAAGGTGTCTCTGTGATCGACATCACATCAAACCCCAAGTCTCACATTTTTTCCAAAAGAATGTGCGAACCCCCGCCTCCCTGCTCGGCAGGAACAACAATCAGCTTGCGCGGCAGCCGTGCCCGAAGCTCGGGAACATGGCTGATGATGCCGACGGCCAGCTGATCATTATGCAATCTCTCCAGAGAAGTAATGACGGTATCCAGCAGGTCCGGATCAAGTGTGCCGAAGCCTTCATCCAGGAAGAAGAATTGCAGCGGATACTGCCCCCGCAGCTGGATCTGTGCCGATAAGGCAAGCGCCAGCGAGAGAGAGGTCAGGAACGTCTCGCCGCCTGACAACGTGGAGACCGGACGTCTCACGCCTCCGTTCCCGTCATCGCGGATGACAAAGCCGCCTCCCGAGTCGACCTCCAGCGCGTACCGCTGCTTGCTCAGGAAGCGCAGCCGCTGTGACGCGGCCTGGCATACCTGCATCAGCTGCTCCTCAGCGATATATTCAACGAAGGCATTTCCGCGCAGCACTGCCTGCAGCTTGGACAAGCTGTCCTGAAGCGCGGCATGCTCCACCCGCTGGCCCTCAAGTTCCATCCAGCGCACATGGCGGTGCTGCAAATCTTCCAGATCGCGCTCGGCGCGCGCCCGGTGCTGCAGCGACTCCTCATCGTCCTCTTTGCACCGCTGAAGGGCAGTCTGACTCTCCAGCCATTCCTCGCTGCTGAGCACAGCACCCTGCAGCTTGTCTTCAATGCTGCGCAGCTGCAGGTTCACCTCAGCCTCAGCCTCGCGATGACTCCGCACCTGTACAGCAGCGGCACTCCGTTCTTCCGGCGGCAAAGCTGCCGCTTCCACTTCGGAGGCCGAGCCAAACGGAGAAGACTGCAGGCTCTCCTCCCAGCGGGAAGCTGCCTCGGTGTAGTGCTCGTGAGCTGATTCTGCCGCCTGCCGGGCAATAGCAGCTTCCTTCAGCTCATGCTGTGCTTTCTCCGCAGCCTGGCGGTGACTCTGTCTGCTGTTCTCCAGTGCAGACTGCAGCTTATGCAGCTGCTGCTCACATTCTGCAAGCAGACCAGCCGCGGGACGGCCGCCTGTCCACTGGTGCAGGCGCTGCTCTTTCTCACGCTCCAGGGCTTCTTTGCCTTCAAGCTGTGCGTGTAAGTGCGTCAGCTCCTTGTCCAGACCTGCGATTTCTTCCTGAAGCCCCTGCACAGCGGAGCTCTTCTCCTCCAGGAATTTCACGCTGATCTCAAGCCGTCCTCTGATCTCTTCGGACTGCTCATCCTTGGCCAGCATCGCGCGGTAGGCATCCTCCGCTTCATGCAGTGCCAGCTCGGGGAATAGTGAGGCCCATTCCTGACGCAAGACGCCTAGCCGGGCATTCAGTTCCTCCGCCTTGGCTGCAAGCCCCTGTACCCATGCGGATTCAGCCTGCACAGCTGCGGCCTCCTTATGGCATAGCTGCTGCTGCTCCTGTATGACCCGCTGCCACTCGAGCGCACCGCTGCGCAGCCCGCCGGAACGGGCTTTGCCTGCAGTCAGCCTAGACTCCAGCTCATCCAGCAGATTCTCATCCGGAACCTCTCCTAGGGATTGCGCAGACCCGGCACCAGCAGCGCCGCTCTGATCCAGAGCCACGGCCGCCGGAGATTCCGCCGGACTGCCTTGCATGCCTTCGCCGTAGACCTGCTCCAGCCATGCCGCATCCTGCTCCAGCAGGCTGTGAAACCGGTGGCGCGTCTCCAGCGCCCGTCTTGCCAGCAGGCGGACCTGCTGGAGCCTGCCCTCCAGCTCTTCCCGTTCGCCGCCGTCCTGTGAGGACGCAGGCGAAGGATGATCGGGGCTGCCGCAGACCGGGCAAGGCAGCCCTTCCTGGAGCTCACCGGCAAGCGCAAGCGAGAGCCGGTGAAGCTCCAGGTTCTTCAGCGCGGCTTCCAGCGCGCCGCCGTGCTGCTCCAGGCGCACGGCGGCCTCTCCTGCGGCGGCTTCCGCAGCCCGCAGGTCCTCCAGGTGCAGCGCGGCTGCGGCGACCAGCCCGCCGCGCTGCGCAGCCAGCTCCTGCCGCCGGGCCTCGGCGGCGGCAGCACGCGTTTCGGCCGCCGCGAGCACCGCCGCGCGGCCCTGGCGCTCACGCTCCGCCGAGTCCCACTGGGTCTCGGCGGAGCGCAGCCCCTGCAGTCTCTGCATCGCTTCCTGCAGAGACTGCCGCTCCTGGGAGCGGACGGCAAGCGGCTGCAGGCTCTGCTGCAGCTCCTGCTGCTTCTTTTGGCCGCGGGCCAAAAGCTCCCGCTCCCGGGCCATGCGCTCCTGCGAGGCGGCCAGCCCGCTGGAGGCCGTATCCCGGCGCGCCAGCACCTCGGCGCGCTCCTGCCGCAGCCCGCCGAGCTCGGCTTCGAGCTCGAGCGCACGGCGGTAGGTATCGGCCCCCTGCCGGAGGGCCGGCTCCTCCGCCAGCAGCGCAGCCTGCGCCGCAGCTTCAGCCGCGGCAAGCCCCGCCGCTTCCCGCTCAGCGGAAGCGGCTAGTATTTCCTGGCCCTCCGCCCGGGCCAGCCGGCTCTTCCAGGCGGCCTCCGCGCTGCGCCACGCATTCAGCGCGGGCAGCCGCTGCTCGGCTTCATCAGCCTTGCCGAGCTTCTGCTCCAGGAGGAGGATACTCTCCTCCTGGGCCAGCAGTGCCTGCCGTTTCGCCTCGCGGCGGGAACGCTCCTCCTGTAGCTCGCGGATCTTCGCGAAGCGCTCGGAGCGCTGCTGGGCAGCCTCCAGCAGCTTACGGCATTCCGCCGCGCGCCGGACCGCTTCCTGCAGCCGTGCTGCCGCTGCCTCGACATCCGCCTTACCGGCGCTGCCCAGCCCCTGCTGCTCCGCCTCCAGCGCTCGCAGCGCCGCCTCATTGTCCTTGACCCTGCGGCTGAGCTTAAGAGCCAGCTGATCCCCGTATTGCTCCAGATGAAAGAGCCGCTGGAGCATCTGTCTGCGGTCCACACCCCGCAGCGACAGGAATTCAGCAAATTTACCCTGCGGCAGCACTACCGCCCGGGTAAAGTCATCCATTTTGAGTCCGATATGTTCCTCTACACAACGGGTAACGTCAGCCAGCTTATCAGCCATGACATGGTCCCCGTCCTCAGTGACTTGGATGAAACGGCTAATGGTATTGCTGACTGACTGTTCTCCGGTCCGTTTGAATTTCCGCTCCACCCTGTAGCGGCTGGGACCTGCCGAGGAGGTAAGTTCAAAGGTGAACGCTACGCTGAGCTGGTCTTCGGAATGATTCATAATGCCCTGCGTGCCGTTGACGGCGCGCTCCACCTTGCCGTACATCGCCAGCGTAATGGCATCCAGCAGGCTGGACTTGCCGCTGCCCGTCGGGCCGAAGATTCCGAACAGCCCTGTTTCGGTCAGGCTGGCAAAATCAATCTCCTGCTGTTCCCTGTAACTCTGAAGCCCCGAGAGCTTCAATAGAATCGGCTTCAAGCTAGTTCACCTCCCCTTCCTCCGGCTGCCGCCGGTCCTCTTCTTCCGCCAGTTCCAGGAAGAGCCTGATCAGGCTGTCCTCCGGCTCCGCTCCCCCGGTCTGCCGCCGATAGAATTTGCGGAAAAGCTCCTGCACCGGCATGCGTGAGCGGGAGATCTCCTCCAGCTCAAGCTCCATCTGCGGATAAACCGGGCGGATATGTATAATCCCTTCCCGCGATTTGCGCAGCCGCTGAATATCATTCATGGACATCGCTTCCGTCAGGCGCAGCTCCAGATCTATAAAGGCTGAGGCATCCCGGCCTTCATCCAGCCAGCGGTAAACTTCCTCCAGCCCTCCCGAGGATCTCCAGTTCACCAGCGGACGGCCGCAGCGGAGATAGATTTCCTCGAAGACCGGCTCTCCGCCGGGAACGACGTCTACCAGCGTTACCGACTTCGCCTGGCCTGCTTCGGAGAAGCTGTAGGCCAGAGGCGAGCCGCTGTAGCGGATCATCCCGTCAGCTTTGACCCGCTGGGCACGGTGCAAATGTCCAAGCGCCGTATACTGTGCCCCGCAGGACAAAGCAGACGGATCTACGGTATACGCTCCGCCAACCTGAATCGGACGCTCTGAATCACTCTCCACTCCGCCAAGCACATAGATATGGCTCATCGCCAGATTTACGGTCTGCGGGGTGAACTCCCGGCCCAGCAGCTTCATCAGCTTGCCTACCCGGGCACTGTAAGCGAGCCGGAGCTCATCCTCACCGCTCTCCCCGGCAAGCAGCTCACCGAGCCGGGCTTCTGAAGGATAAGGGAGCGCAGCGATTTTGGCGGTTTCGCCTGTCCGGACTGCATGCACCGTTACCGGCATTGAAGTCGGCATACCCACCAGGGTAATGCCCTGTCTGAGTACAAGCGGGGAGACCGAGGCTACGCGTTCCGGCTGGTCATGATTGCCGGAGATGACGACCAGCGGCCTGCCGCCTGCCGTCAGTCTTGCAGCAGCATCATAGAACAGCTGCTCCGCCGCCGCCGGAGGATTCACCGAATCATAGACATCTCCCGCCATCAGAATAAGATCAGCCTGCGCAGAGTCGGCAATCTCCACCAGCTCATCGATGAACTGCTCCTGCTCCTTCTGCCGGCTCCGTCCTTCCAGCGTTCGGCCCAAGTGCCAGTCGCCTGTATGCAATATGCGCATTTCCGCCCTCTTTTCCCCGCCCATCATGCGGCATTCATAGATTCATAGATTTTGTACCTAAACGTGAAACTAGCAATGATGCTCTATAACAATAGAAATCATGGCTTAAAACAATAACTATCGGTTATGAGACTGCACTTTGTGCAATAGAATCCTTATCGACGTTAGACAAATCGCATTCTGTTGTACCCCGTACAATAGAATTTAGAATTATGGAACAAAGGCGCCTGATCCACAAGATTCTGCTGTACAACATACAATAGATTCAATTCCCGAACGAATTTAGGGAACTTCTGTTGCACAAAGTACAATAGAACACGCCCGAAGCCAGCAGAACCCCAAGTGGGATTCGGCTCATTGCAGGCAGCTGCCCATCCAGCTGGAGCAGTGATTCTATTTGCACGTTCAAATAAACTAGATTTATAGTTTCACGGCATGTCCGCCGTCGAAAAAGTACAGCCAAATCTCGCTGACCGGCTCGCCTAATATATCATACAGCGCTTTACTGTACAGCTCGAGCTGGAACCGGTATTTCTCTTTCAGCGCTTCCACTCCGCCTTGGTGCTCCAGCACGGCATCTGTCTTGTAATCCAGCAGAATCAGCCGCCCCTCCTCACGGAACAGACAGTCAATGACCCCCTGGATCAGTACAGCCTCGCCAAGGGCACCGCCGTTTGCGGCTGACAGCCCTTCCGCCTCATCGTAATAATCAAGTCCCTGATACGCTTCACCAGCCGGAACCATGTAGCTGAACGGCTGCTCTCTGCGCTTCCATTCGGCGTGAAGCAATCTGTGCCCCAGCTCGCTGGCATAAAAGGCCTCTACTTCGCCGAGGTCTACCGCCTCCGCCTGCTCTTCGCTGAGAATAGCCACCCGGGTTAGCTCGGCCAGTGAGGCTACCAGTATTGTACGGTCAACAGGCCCGTCCAAGGGGATATGCTGCATTACCGTATGATAGGCCGTTCCGCGTTCCGTACTGGACAAGCCCCGCTTCTCCATGAACTTGGGGCGCCGCAGATGGAGGCTCTCCGCCCGGGCCGCATTGCCCTGCCGTTTATGTCCTTTCACAGATCTGACAGGAACCCCTTCCTCCAACAAATCATAGGACGGCTGCTCCTGCAGCGACAGCATCGCCTTCAGCTCCGTTACTGAGGTTTTGGCAGGAATGGCGGAAGCCGCAGCCAGCGGATACTGCCATTCCAGTCTGACGGCAATCTCCGGAGCGGCTGCTGTTCCGTAGGCAGACACTGGTTTAGCCTTGCGCAGGGCTTCGAGCACCAGCCGCTTCTCCTCGTTCTTCGCCGTGTCATCTTCACCGGCCAGAAAAGCGCCTGAACTCAGTCCGGCAGCGTCCTGCACCGAGATGCTCCAGTTGGAGCTGTCGCCATGCAGCACAGTAGATCCGGTGCCTTCCACTCCGGCCAGCTTGCGTAACATGGCCGCGCCTGGATGCCGGATCAGCGCAGGTCCTACCCAATCCAGGTAGCTGCGTCCCCTGGCCAGCAGATGGTCAGGCAGCAGCAGCTCCTCGCGGTTCTGCGTACTGGTCCAAGCGGACACGGCACGCGGCACATCTCTTAACGTGCCTACGAGAATCATTTTATCCCGCGGCCGGGTTAAGCCCACATACAGCACCCGCATCTCCTCGGCCAGCAGTTCCAGCCGTGACCGGCGGTTGATGGCTAAGTAAGGGAGAGTCGGATAACTGACTCTAGTCTCCCGTTCCACAAAACGCGGTCCGAAACCAAGCTCCTTATGCATGAGGAACGGAGAATACAGGTCCTGGCGGTTGAAGGGCTTAGCCATTCCGGCCAAAAAGACTACCGGAAATTCCAGCCCCTTGGATTTGTGTATTGTCATAATCCTTACTCCGCCCGCTTCCTCACCGCTTCCTCCGGCAACCCCGAGGTCGCCCCCGTTCTCTCTAAGCCGGTTAATAAAGACGAGAAAACGGAACAATCCGCGTGCCGAGGTGTCGTTTTCGAATTGTACAGCCCGGTCATACAGTGCTTTGAGATTGTTCTGGCGCTGGAATCCGCCCGGCAGTCCGCCGACCCATTCCAGATATCCGCTCTCCCCGTATATCCGCCAGATTAATGTGCTGAGGCTGCCCTGCCGTGCCGCATTCCTCCAGCTGTCCAGCTGTTCGAGGAAATGCAGCAGCTTCTCCCGCAGCCGCTGCGGAATCTGTTCAGCCGCGGCTTCTGCAGAATCTTCTCCGGCAAAAGGCTCCATGGATACGGCAGTCTCTGCTTGAACCTTATCTCTTCCATATCTATATTCAGCCGCCGCAGGATCCTCATCCTGATCCAGTCCGGTAAAATAATCGACTCCCCCGCCGCTTCCCGCCCGCCGCTCCCCGGCAGCTGCCAGGAGAGCATCAAAGAAGGTGCCGTTGCTGCACAGGCGAACAGTAGCCAACTCCTCCTCACTTAAGCCGACTACAGGCGAGCGGAGCACTCCGGCAAGCGGAATATCCTGACTTGGGTTGTCGACGATCTGCAGCAGGGAAAGTGCAATTTCCACTTCTGTCGCCTGAAAATATCCTTTGTTCTGATCCCCAAAGGCCGGAATGCCTTCCAGGCGCAGCTCTTCAATCATCAGCGGTGTCCAGATCCGGGCTGAGCGCAGCAAAATTACGATGTCACCATACACCACCGGACGCATGATGCGCAGCGATTTATCGTAAATCAGCAGGGGGGCACTGCCGGTCATCCCGGTCATCTGGGATATACGCCGGGCAATCGCCCGCGCTTCCAGCTGCGCCGTCTCGCTCTCGGCCGCTTCATTCTCCTGCGCCGGGAGCTCCCCGTCTTCTCCGGCTTCCTCGGTACGTCCCCCTGAGGCTCCCCGGTCGATGAGCAGAAGTTCAGGAGCAAAGTAAGTATCCGGCCCCTTCTCTTCCGCTCCGGGAAAGTTCGCTCCGTATACCAGCTCTGCACGCTGGTCGTAGCTGATTTCGGCAACCGTCTTGTCCATAATCTGCCGGAAAATCATATTGACGGCATTCACAACTTCCATCCGGCTGCGGAAATTGCGAGCCAGGTCAATGACCATGCCGCCCGAACCGCTATTCTCACCAGTCCTATTCTCAGCATTCATATCGGTGCCGTCATCCTCCGGCTCACCGTACCCTGCTGCGTTCACGGAACTGAAGCTGTTATATTTGTCCAGAAACAGACCCGGCTCAGCGAGCCTGAACCGGTAAATGCTCTGTTTCATATCGCCGACCATAAAACGGTTGCCCGGTGATTCCCGGGAGATCAGCCGCACAATTTCCTCCTGCACGCTGTTCGTATCCTGATATTCATCCAGCAGCACTTCATCGAACTGGTCACGGTATTCCATTGCCGCATCTGAAGGCAGGGAACGGCCCGGCTGTGAGTCGGGATGGCGCAGGATTTGCAGGCAGTAATGCTCCAAATCACTGAAATCCACAAGCGCCCGGCCAGCCTTCTCTGCGCGGTAGCGTTCCCCGAAGGCGATGACTGTTTCCGCCAGCTCCTGCATCAGCGGGGCCGCCTCATGCAGCTCTGCCAGATAAGAAGCGGCAGGACGGCCGAACAGCGACTTTTGCAGCTCAAGCAGGCTCTTTTTCACATTGTCACGCAGGTCTTTAACCGCCTCCTGCAGTCCGGGATCGGTTGAATCCTTCTTGCAGGCCTTCAGTTTGCCGAACGATATTTCCACAAAGATATCATATAGCTCTCCCCAGGGCCGTGAGGCCACCGCCTCCTGCAGTCCGCGTACCATGGCAAGATCTTCTGCCAGGCTGTCCGCATACGGCGCAGGGCCGCCGGGCTGCAGAGCGATGTCACGTCCCTGTATCAGCTGGCTGGCCGCTCCATCCAGCGTCAGCTTAGCTTCGCCGAGAATGCTCTGCACCCATGCCGTGTGTCCCAGACTCTCCGTGTCCGGGAGCGAAAAGTCAGCTGCGGTATCCCGCAGCCACTGCGACGGCCAGGGATGGCTGCGGGCAAAGTCATGCAGCCGCTGCACAAGAGAATGCACCGCATCGTCGCTGCGTTCCCCGCTGAACCAGTCAACCAGCTTCACGAACACACTGTCCGTCCCGTCTTCCGAGATTTCCCCGTATTTCTCTTCCAGCAATTCTTCCAGCAGTTCCTGCCGCATCATCTCCGCCTCATGCTCATTCAGAATCCGGAATCCGGGATCTATCGGGATGAGCTGGTAATAGCGGCGGATGACCTCCAGGCAGAAGGAGTGCAGCGTGGTAATGGATGCCCTGCCGAGGAGGGCGAGCTGGCGGCGCAAATGATCTGTATCTTCACGTTCTTCCCCATCTGCACCTTCCGCCTCCTCCAGCTTCCGCTCCAGCGCTTCGCGGATCCGCTGGCGCATTTCCGAGGCTGCAGCTTTGGTGAAGGTGGCGACGAGCAGCCGGTCCACACTGAAGCCATTCTGGCTGTTACTGATTTTTCGGATAATCCGTTCTACCAGCACCGCAGTTTTGCCTGAGCCTGCTGCCGCCGCTACCAGAATATCGTCGCCGCTGCCGGCTATGGCCCGCCACTGGTCATCGCTCCAAAAACTGCCCTCCGGCTTCTCTTCGATTGTGCTTCTAATTGTCACGGCTTCTCTCCTCCTTTGCGGGACAGCAGGTCCCAAATAGCGTCTTTGCCGGGTTTGCCCAAGTTGTTGTACCCGTTACCCTCTACAGCCTCATCAAACTGGCATACCGGGCGGAACGAGCAGAAGGTGCAGGCCGTTTCCTGTTGAATCCTGTACGGCTGGATCGCCACATCACCTTCTGTAATGCGTGTCCCGATCTCAGTAATATTGGTTCGTACCGCAGACAGCAAATGCCCCCACTGTTCAGGTGTAGCGACAGATGCGCTGCTATAGAAGGTGCCGTCACTTTTCAGCGCTACCGGTACGATCGAGGAATGTCCTTTATCCAGTGTTGTATCCATCAGGGAGACAACCTCGCGGTCAGCGGTCAGCAGCCCTTTCATTTTGAACCGCTTGAGCAGCTCCTGCTCCGCCTGTTCCCGGTTCAGACCGTTCGGTGAAGAGAGCAGCGGATCATGCACATGGAAATACAGTGTTCCAGCCGGAAGCGCAGCTCTGCCCAGCCACTGCTCCGAGTAGGTGAGCAGCACGTCGAGATAAGTCAGCATCTGCAGCGAAAGCCCGTAATAGACTTCATGCAGCTTCAGGTCCTTCTGGCTGGACTTATAGTCGATGACCCGCAGCAGTACCCCCTGCTCGCTCTCGGCTTTGTCTACACGGTCTATCCGGCCAACAACCTCCATGACACAGCCGTTGGGCAGGGCTATTCTCAGCGGGGGAAGCTCTTTGCCCGGGCCAAAATCCAGCTCGAGCCCCGCCGGCTCAAAGCTGCCCCGGCGGGCATGCTCACCGAGAATAACCGAGGCGCGCCCGACAATGTTCTTCAGCTTGCGGGAAATGTATCCGTATCGCTTGGTGCTCATTAGAATTTCACCCTGAAGCAGCGGGGACAGCTTGTCCACCGTAGCCCCGGCTTCGCGCCGGCATTCCTCTGCTGTCATACTGCCCCAGCCTCTGCCTTGCTCCTGCAGGCGTTTGGCCATATCACTCAGCGCCGCATGGAACAGCTGACCGATATCCGGCGCCTGAAGCTTGTAAAGCTGCCGTTCCTTCAATCTCAGGCCGTAGGAAGCAAAATGCGAGAAGGAGCAAGCGACGAATTTCTCCATACGCGACACGCTGCCCCGCAGTGTTGAGCCTCCATATAACCTGAGGCTGGTATCCCGCCGCAGCGGAACCCCGCTGTTGCGGTAGAATAATGAACCGAGCAGCCGCTCCAGCGGCAATCTCCGCTGCTTATCCCCGCTGAGGTACCAGTTATAGACATCCCACCATATTCCGGGAATCTCTACGCCCTGGCGCCATTGCCGCAGCTGCATAATCAGCATGCGCAGCGTCTGATCCCGCTGTCCGATAAAGCTAAGTTGGAGAGTCTCACCCGCAGCAGCATCCTCCGGAGACACAGCCGGCGGGAAACCGGACAAAGAACGCTCAGCCAGTGCTCCCGGGAACATACCGTGCAATTGGCGGATAATCTCGGACGGCAGCAGCACCTTGCCTTCCTCATCCGCCGTTGCATAGCTGATCCACAGTCTGTTGCTGGCCGTCGTGAGTGCATTGTAAATAAGGAAACGTTCGTCGAGCAGCTTACGGGAAGCCCCGGGAGCCAGCTCCATACCGCTGTTCTCCAGCTGCAGCCGCTCACCCTCGGAGAGTATACCGTCCTCCTTGAATTGTGCGGGCACAACACCTTCATTAAAGCCAAGCAAAAAGGCATATTTCACGCCAGTAGTCCGGGTCCGGTCCATCGTTCCGACCAGCACCTGATCCAGCGCAGGCGGAACAAGCCCCATCCGGAGCTCGGCAAGTCCTGTCTCCAGCACTCCGGCGAACAAGTCAAACTCCAGGCGCTCTCCGCCCATCATTTCGGCAATCTGATCGAGCAAATCAAGCACCGCATCCCATAACTGGCTGTGCTCACGGGCCAGCACAGGCTCCCCGTGCTCCAAAGCCTCTGCGCTTCGTTTCTCCAGCTTGTGCGCTGCCTCCGATTCCTGAAGGAGCAGATACACTGCTGTACACAGCTCCAGACCGCTGCGGCTTTTCTTGACCCGCTTCTCAAACGCAGACAGTGGCCCTGTAATGGCCTCGCGGCAGGCCTCCATTCTCGCCAGCAGCACTTCATCCACAACCCTGGCGCCCTCCAGCGACAGGCTCGGAATCCCCCGCCATGATTTGCCGTCGGTCCAGCGGTAGCCCTGAATGCCGCAGGCAAGCACATAGTTCTCCAGCTGGTCCATATCCTCACGGGTCAGACTGCCGTCAAGCGGAAGCAGCAGCTCAGTCTTCACACAGCGGAACACATCCTCATAACGCCAGCGGCGGCGCACCACATCAAGTGCGGAGCGGATAAACTCCACCAGCGGGTGATGCAGCTCATTCGCCTTCTGGTCCAGAAAGAAAGGCACTCCGTAGTCTTCAAACAATGGGGCAACAAGTGACTCGTAATCGCCAATGTTCCGCATAAACACGGCCATCTCACCATATTTCGCTCCGTCCTCACGGGCCAGGCGGAGCATCTCCCGGAGTGCGCTCTCCACCTCTGTCCGGCGTGAGGAGGCAGCACTGATTGTGATCGCTTCCCTGGCCTGTGCAGCTTCTCCGCTCCAGCGTGCCCGCCGCCCGAAGCCCCGCTCCAGATGGGCAAGGGCTGGACTGTCCGCGAAACGCGGCAGAACCTGCGGAGCCAGCACCTCGTCCCACACCTCAAGACCTGCCTCTTCCGCCATCCCACGCAGCTTGATATAAGTCACAGCCGCCGGATGAAACAGCTCCAGTTCATGAGGCTGCAATCCGGACGCATAAATCCGGTCCAGGGTCAGTGCTACTGTTACCTTAGAGGCATGCAGCATTAACTCACGCAGCACTGCAAATTCCTGAGGGGTAAAGCCATGGAAGCCATCCACCCAAATCTCAGCACCGCGAACATACGAGGAATCCTGAATATGCTCGGCCAGCTCGGCCAGACGGTCCTCTTCATCGATATACAGCCGGGACATTTCCTGCTCCAAATCGCTGAATACCAGCTGCAGATCATCCAGCTTGCCTGTCAGAATAGGGCTTGCCAAGGGTGACTGCCGGATGCCGGACAACTGCTCTTCCAGATCCGCAGCCCCCAGACAGCAGCGCTTCATTTCTGTGTGCAGGCTGCTTAACCGCTCGACGAAACCGGGCCTGTCGCTGGACGCGCCAAACAGCTTCAGCTCATCCTTGCGGCGGCTGATGATTTTGTAGATCAGCATTTTTTTGCCTTCCTCGCTGATCGGCAGACTGGCGCTGCCACCCGTCTCCTGCTTTACCCGGTAAGCCAGCCGGGAGAAGCTGAGCGTCTGGGCGCGGATGCTGCCCTTCACTTTCCCGCTGCTCAGAAGCCCCCGTTCCGCCCCGAATGAGCCCTGCTCCGGCACAAGCACAATAATCGGCGCTCCCAGCGGCTCCGATTCCAGCCGGGAGGAGACCTCCTCCCATATTTTTGTTGTCTTGCCGCTGCCCGAGCGGCCGATCAAAAAGTTTACCGTCATTGCAGTAGACTCCTTCCGTGGCGGAGATAAGGTGAATCCATAACAACACAAGGTGTTGCATTCGTCCCAACATTATAGCATATCTCTACCTCACGGAACAGAACGTACGTTTGCCATTGTTTTCAAATCTCAATATTTACCTGTAGAGAACGCACAAAGGGACTGACCGCCTTACGGTGTCATTCCCTTTGTGCCTGCTCATATTTCCAGCCGCCTGCAGTCCTGTTAAGCCTGGCGCTGGTTACCGGAGTGTGTGGATCATAATAAAGTCGGTTTGTTCTTCATCCCCCATATAAAAGGAGTGGGCACCCGTTTGTACAAATCCCATTTTTTGATAAAAGGCGATCGCATTTTCATTTTTGTCCCATACACCTAACCAGATTCTCTCCAGTTGATGTTCTATTGCAATTTCCTTAGCTTTATTAAGCATATATCTGCCAAGACCATGTTTTTGGAAGGTGTCTTTTATATAAATCCTCTCGATTTCAAGAGAACCCTCACCCATTTCTTCAGTCTGGGCCCCATTGGTATTAACCTTTAAATAGCCGGCGAGCTCCTGATTCAAAAAAACAAAAAAGAATTGCGAAGACCGGTTGGATAATTCTTTTTCCAGTTGATTTAAGTTAAATGCCCTTTCCAGATATGCCTGCATATTATCAGGTGAATTCTGATGCTTGAAAGTATCATTAAAGGTTTCATAACTTAACTCTTGAAGAATGTGTAAATCAGCAAGGGTACACTTTTTGACCTCTATAGTCATTTCAATAGAACACTCCTTTATATTATCAATAATCTCTCTTGTTTCCCTTTTTGACATATTCCCAGTCTTTCTCCACATTTTTTCTTACTCTTTGAAGAAAGCCGGCCATAACTTCAGCTTCACTGCCCGAGAAACCCGCTAAGGCAACGAGGTTTGAATAATCATTTTCTCTTTTTATAAAAGGATATACCTGTTGTCCCTGATCTGTCGGATAGAGTTTTTTAATTTTGAGGTTATGCTCATCCGCTTTCTTTTCAATAAAACCGTTCATTTCAAGTTTTTTTATCGCACGGGCTGCTGTTGTCCGGTCTGCCTTTATCATCTCCGCTAACTTTTCTTGAATGATCCCCGGGTTTTCACATATGCGTACCAGGTACAAATATTGCCCTTTAGTAAGGTCATATTCTTTGAATTCAATATTGCTTATCGAATCTAAGGCCCTTGCTATCATTCCAATTTCCCGAAGAATTTCCTTCATATTTAACTCCTTATAAATTGAACTTCTGAGTATTATACTTTGGATCAGCCGTGACTACAGAGAATATTTGGACTTCCAGCCGCTGCCCATCTGCAGATTTCTTGAATTCATACCGCTGTTAGCGGTGGAAATCCGCAGACTGCTTATGCTTCCGAAGTGAGCTTTCCTACGGAAAGCTTTTAGGCGGACGCTACCGCTCTGTAAGGCTCAAAATTCCCTTCCGCCACTCTTTCCTCGTGTATGTTTCCAGTTCAACTGTATGAGCGCATTTTTTGTTGCAAATACAATAAAAATACCATGAACTAAATCTACTCTAATTTTGTTGTATTTACAACAAATTAATAGTAAAAAAAGAGCCTCCGCTTCCGGAGACTCTTGCCTACCCAGCCTTACGGCTGCATTATTTCTTGCTGGTGACTTCAAAAATCGCAAACTTCAGATAATGTCCTTCGTCCACGCCGAGGATTTGCGGATGATCCTTGCCTGCGGCCCGCCATTCAATCAGTCTCAGCACTTTGCCCGCATCTTTCGCCGCTTCAGCAATGGTATCCAGGAACAGCTGCGGCTGCATATGGTACGAGCAGCTTGCCGTTACCAGGTATCCGCCCTCGTTGACCAGCTTCATACCGTGCAGGTTGATATCCTTGTAACCGCGGCAGGCTCCTGCTACTGCGCTTTTAGTTTTGGCAAACGCAGGCGGGTCAAGAATAACGACATCCCAGGTGCGCCCGCCGCCGGCTGTCATCGGCTTTGCTGTATCTGTTTTGGCCGCCGGCTTACCGCCGGACTTGGCTTCCCCCGTACCCGTTGCCCGCTCGGAACGCTCTTCTAAGCCTTTTACCTGATTGCGCAAAAAGGCAAAAGCATCATCTACGACAAACTCAACGCGGTCCGTGAATCCGTTCAGCTCCACGTTCGCTTTGGCGCTCTCAATCGCATGAGCGGAAACATCCAGGCAGGTTACCTTTTTCGCTCCGTATTTGCAGGCATGCAGCGTAAAGCTGCCTGTATGCGCAAAGCATTCCAGCACTGTCGCCCCGTCCCAGTATGGGAATGTGACCGGCTTACCGCTTTTATTGACTGGCAAAGTCTTCTTGTCCCCGTCTTCCGTCTCTACTTCCTGCAGCGTAATTCCGCTGCGTCCGCCCCAGCCCTTGATCAGCGGTGCAATGGAAGCCCTGTTCTCGCGCTGATCGAAGAAATAGCCGGTCTTCTGGCCTTCTTCAATATCGACGATGACCTTCAGGCCATTCTCGCTTACCGTAATGTGGCGCGGGCAATCCCCGTACAATACGCCGGTTCTTTGCTCCAGTCCCTCCAGTTCGCGGACGGAAACATCGCTGCGTTCATAAATACCGCGCGGAGCCATTACCTGCACCAGCGCCTCCACAATCTCGGTGCGGCACTTGTCCATGCCGAGTGTCAACAGCTGCACGACCAGAATCTCACCGAACCGGTCAATAATCAGACCGGGCAGAAAATCCGCTTCCCCATACACGAAGCGGTAAGCGTCCGCTCCCGGCAGAAACCGTTCCCTATGCTGCAGACAGCTCGTAAACCGCTCGATAAAAAATGCCGTATCCATTGCCGCCAGTGGGGCCTGGGATACAATTCGTACCCGGATCTGCGAAGCCGGATTGTAATAACCTGACGCCAGAAACCGGCCCTGATGTGTAAGCACATCCACCAAACCGCCAGCCTGCGGATCTCCGTCCACTGAGGCTACCTCGCTGGCGTACACCCACGGGTGACCCTGTTCCAGTCTTTTTTTGCGGTTTCGTTCCAGAATAACCGATGCCAATGACTTCAACTCCCTGTTCTTGTTGATGATTTCATACATGTCCACTGCAATGCATTCATATATTGGTGTACAACCCCCGTTCAAAGGAGCCTGTCCTTATGATCCGTGACCTGCTGTTCCCTGTCCTATACGGCCTTGTTATTTTCCTTGCCGGCATGAAGGTGATGGAGGCTGCGCTGGCGAAGCTAGCCGGCCCGCTGCTTACGCGGAGTCTGCATAAAGCCACCTCCACGCCCTTAAAAGGCCTCATCGCCAGCAGCCTGCTGTCGGCGATGCTGCAGAGCAGCACAGCGGTTACCGTGCTGACCATCGGCATGGTCAATGCCGGGCTGCTCACCTATGCCCGCACGCTGGGCATCATTCTAGGCAGCAACATCGGCACCTGCCTGACGACTGAGCTGATCGGACTGCAGATCAGCACGATGGCTGCGCCGCTGCTCACCGCGGCGCTGTGCCTCTGGGCTGCGGCGGTCATGCTCGGCGAGCTCCCGCCCTTCTCCTGGCGGGCAGCCGAAGCCTGCCGCCGTATCTCCGGGCCGCTCCAGTTCATCAGCCTGGCGGTGGCCGGCTTTGCACTGGTGCTGTGGGGGATCGCTGTCATGCAGTCGATCGGCCCGGCTCTTCAGGCCAGCGGACTGTTCCGCTGGTTCCTGGACCATGCGGCGACCAGCGCGCTGTGGGGTCTGGCTGCCGGAGCCTGCCTGACCGCTATGCTGCACAGCAGCGCGGCGGTCATCGGCATGGCAATGGGCCTCGCGGCTTCAGGCACAATGCCGCCCGAGCTCGGCATCGCCATCGTGCTCGGTGCAAACGTCGGCACCTGTGTCACCGCCGTCATCGCTGCCATCGGTGGTTCAGCATCCGGCAAGTTTGTTGCCGGATCGCATGTAGCGCTCAATGTCGGCGGCGCGCTGCTGTTCCTGCCCTTTATCGGGCCGCTCCAGAGCCTATCCGCCGCGCTTGGCGGCGGGCCGGCCTCGCAGCTCGCCCACGCCCAGACGATCTTCAACGTCGTCTGTTCACTCGCGGTGCTGCCGCTGTGCTACCTGCCGCTCTGGTCCAGAATCGAGCAGCGCCTCAGCCGCACATAACTCCGCACAGAAGGCTTCCTGCCGGAAGCCTTCTTAATCGCCGTATTATTATACTTCAAACAGCCTTGCAATACTAATGGTTTCTCGAGTTTAAAAGATACTGTAGAACCTTGAACCATCGTAAAAGGTAACCACTGTCGATCCTGCAGCAATAGCCAGAATCATTCCTAAGGCGAGATAGTCCCTTCGGGTGAACGGACGGCCCCGGTACCAGGTCCGTTTCCTGCCGTTGCCGAAGCCGCGCAGCTCCATCGCCGTGCTGATCTTCTCAATCCGCTCAATACTCGCCAGAATCAGCGGCAGCAGAATCGACACGATATTTTTCAGCCGTGCCGGCAGCTTCTCCTTGCGGGAAATATCAATTCCCCGGGCCTGGGCGGAGAAGGCGATATTCTCGTAATCCCGCTGAATGTCGGGAATATAGCGCAAAGCCAGCGATACGGAATAAGCGATTTTATAGTGAACTCCGATCCGGTTCAGTGATGAGGCAAATTCACCGGGATCGGTTGTCAGCAGGAACAGCAGCGCCATCGGAATGACTACGGAATATTTCAGCGCGATATTGAACTGATAGAACAGCTGCTCAGCTGTTACAGTATACCTCCCTGCCAGATGAACAAGATCATGGCGTGTGCCGTAAATCTGCGTTCCCTCCAGCGGAGAGAAGATAAAGATCGCCAGTTGATTCAATAAAAAAAAGAGCAGAATGAAGTAGAGCACAAAGGCATAATCCTGAAATCGCACCCGCGAGATCCTGAAGATCACTAGGCTGAACAACAGCATCAGAATCAGGCACCGGGTATCATATGTAATCATTGCCGAAACCGACCAGACCGCGAACACAAGCAGCTTCGTTGCTCCCGTCAGCCGGTGTACCGGCGAATCCTGGTTCGTAAACGTCAGCATTTTAGCTTTCATCTGTGGCGGACCCTCCTGTCAAAAGCAATGAACCGGCGGACCAGCTCTTCCGGCTGACCCACTCCCGCCTTTAACGCCAAGGTAAACAGCGAAGTTTCCTTGAGGTTGGCACGCTCCACCACGGCACGGTCCGTCAGAATCCGCTCCGGCCGGTCATCGGCAAGCTTTTTCCCGTCCGCCAGTACGATGGTCCGCTGCGCATACTCCAGCATCAGATGCATGTCATGCGTGATCATGATCACCGTAATTCCCCGGCTGTTCAAGCCCCGCAGAAATTCCATCATTTCATTGTAATGCCGGTAATCCTGCCCCGCGGTCGGTTCATCCAGAATGATCACCTCAGGCTCAAGAACCAGAATAGAAGCGATCGTAACCCGTTTCTTCTGCCCATAGCTAAGCGCAGAAACCGGCCATTCGCGGAATTCATACAGGCCGCATACTTTAAGGACCTCATGGACGCGTCCGCGAATGATATCCTCCGGAATCCCGCGCATCCTCAGCCCCAGTGCAATCTCGTCGTATATAAGCGTCTTGGAGATCATGTGATTGGGGTTCTGTGTGACAAAACCGATTTTCTCCGCCCGCTCCTTGATCGTATCCCGGCTGATATCCCGTCCGTTCAGCAGAATCGCTCCCGAGGACGGGCGGTAAAAGCCGCAGATCAGCTTCGATACCGTCGACTTACCAGCACCGTTTCTCCCGGCGATCGCCAGCATTTCGCCCCGGTTAACGGTCAGCGACAGCCGGTGCAGCACCTCCGTATCCCGCTCGTAGCCGAAGGAAACCTCTCTCAGCTCAAGCAGCGGGGAAGCCTCCAGAACCTCCGCTTCCTCCGCACAGCTGTCCATCCATTGCTGAAGCCTGTCTGCATGTCCCTCCATCCGGAGCTGATCCAGATGCTGGGGCTGCATGTCCGGAGTAATGACAAGACCTGCATATTTGAGTGCCGTCAGATACAGCGGCTCCCGGAGGCCCGCTTCAGCCAGCAGACTGGAGCTTAGCAGCTCAGCCGCAGGCAGATCACCGGCAATTGCCCCGTCCTTCATCACAATAATCCGGTCCACCGGCCTGTGCAGCACCTCTTCCAGACGATGCTCAATAATAATTGCCGTTTTGCCGGTTTCGCGCTGGAGCCGGTCGATCAGTTCAATCGTCTTGGTCCCGGTGTATGGATCTAAGCTGGCCAGCGGCTCGTCGAACAGCAAAATATCAACATTGCCGACTAGGACTCCAGCCAGCATGGTTTTTTGCTTTTGTCCGCCGGACAGCTCCTGGGGTGAAGCAGCCAGCAGCTCGTGAATATCAACAGCTCTGGCCGCAGCCTCTACCCGCTCGGTCATCTCCTGCTTAGGCACTGCCCCGTTCTCCAGCACAAACGCGATATCTTCACCAACAGTAAGACCGACGAACTGGCCGTCCGGGTCCTGCAGCACCGTTCCCGTTATTTCCGCTAACCCAGCGATGCTTAGTCCACTCTGCTCCTGTCCCATAATCCGCAGGCTGCCGCTCATTTCTCCCGGGTAATAAAAGGGAATCAGCCCGTTGATGCAATGGGCCAGGGTGCTCTTGCCGGAACCGGAAGGGCCAACGATCAGCACCTTCTCCCCTTCGTTTATACTCAAGGTTATTCCGCGCAGCGTCGGCTCCTGCTGAGCGCGGTAGGTGAAGCTGAAATCCGTAAATTCAATAACCGCTTTACTCATAATTGATCTTCCTCTTTCAGCTGTATCATGAAGCTGTATTTTCTCTATTTCAACAGAAAAGCCGGTGATTGTCACCGGCTTTCTGTTAAATACTATGTTAGTTCAGCTTTCTTAAGCTTCCCTGCCGTGTCCGGGTCTTAGCATAGGCTGCTGCGAGCAGTGTGCCAATGACCCCCACGGTTACAATATTTGCCGCTCCGGCGATCAGTCCTTGCGTAAATACCTTGTTCGCCGGCTCTGCATAAATGAGAATATCCAGCGTTGGTGCTACAGCGAACCAGGCAATGGCATTTGCTGCGATCTGGGCGAGATTGAACCGGATGATTTCTTTTCTGCCGAACTCCCCGTCCTGTATAGAGATTCCAGCCACAAGCAGGCCGATAATCAGCCCGACCAGTCCTGAGGAGATTACCCAGCTGAACCAGGGGGAACCGTAAAAAATGGCATCCTTCAGCGTGTGGCCGATCAATCCGATCAGCAGTCCGGCAACGGGTCCGTACAACAATGCGAACAATGCAAGCAGCGCATAAGTGGTCTCAATATTCGTATTCGGAATGCCGGAGGGGATCGAACCGAACCTTCCCAAAATTACGAATAATGCCGAACCGATTCCAACCGCTACAATCGTTCTGATAGATAAGATATCTTTTTGGGCCACCTGATTCATCTCCCTTATGTATTTTTAGGAATTATACATCGGTTTACTGGGGATTGCTATAGATTTATAAAAAAAAGATCTGCGTAGCCCTGAAACAGCTGCTTCGCAAATCTTTTACGGTCTATTTTACAGTAACAGACACCGTTACCGTTTTGTTGTTCCACTTGCCTTTGATCGATGTTGTTCCTTTGCTTACTGCTGTAATCGTTCCGGATGCATTCACCTTCGCCACAGATGGTTTGGAGCTTGTCCAGACTACACTTCCTGTGACATTGGCAGTTTTGCCGGTATCATATAGCGCCGTCACGACTACACTCTGAGAGGATCCGGCAGCAAGAACCAGTTTGGTTTCATTCACAGTAAGCTTGGTCAGCTTAGGAACTACTGTAACTTTGACTGTGGCGGTAATCCCCTGGTAAGAACCAGTCAATGTGGCCGTGCCTTCGGCAACAGCCTTAACAGACATCCCCTTCACTGTAGCTACTTCCGGATTGGAGGATTCCCAGTTCATTCCGCCGGAGAAGTTCGCCGACTTGCCGTTAGCGAAAAACCCGGTTACTTTGATAGTTTTGGATGCTTTGACGTTCAATTCCAGTGTAGCAGGCTCTACAACCAGCTTCACAACCTTCTGCTCAATCGTTACCGGGATGCTGATGGTCTTGTTGGCATAGGTACCTTTGAGTGTAGCTGTGCCTTTGGTCAAGCCTTTGATCACTTTGCCGCTAGTAATTTGTTTAATCACGGCATTCGTTCCGGTAACCTCCCAGGCAATCATGCCGGAGACATCAAGCTCGTCACCATTTTCGAGCACTGCGTTCACCGACGGCAGCGGCTGCTCTTCACCAATAACCAGTCCCAGTCCGTCTTCAGGCCCGATCAGGATCAGGACTTTGTTCAGAACGGTCACCTTCAGCTCGACGCTCTTCGCGCGCACTTCGGAGGGCGTCGAGGAGACATTGCCCTTCTTGATCTTGCCGGTAAGGGTTACTGTCCCTGCTTTGACCGCAGCGAGCTTGCCGTCTTTAATCTCAGCGATCTCATTATTGGCTGAAGTCCATACGATTTCCGGGCTGATATCCAGCTTGGTACCATCCAGCTTGGTGCCGCTCACTTTCGGCAGGGTAAGGGTATCGGATGTATACATTTCCTGCTCGGATTTCTCAAGTGTCAGATCCGTAATTGTCGGATACACAGTCACTTTGAGCGTCTTGCTGACACCCAGGTTCTCCGCTTTGATCACTGCCGATCCAACAGCTTTGGCGGTAACAGTCGCAGCGGCATCTGTGGACGCTGTAGCATCCTTTGCCACCGTCACTGCCAGCTGATTGTCGGAAGTCCAGGTTGCATCCGCAGACTGGTTCTGGGTGGAGTTAGCGGCATTTCTCATTTTCGCCATAACCTTCAGGCTTTCACCGAGGAAAAGCGTCTGATCATCCGAAGGCGTCAACAGAATCGCCTCATAAGGAGAACGGACATATACATCCACTGCCTTGGATACTCCAAGGTAGCTTGCTTTAATTACTGTTTTTCCGGAAGCCAGCACGGTGATTGTTCCGGCTTTTACAGTTGCGACGCTCTCATTCGAGCTTGACCATTCGGCCAGACCCGTAACAGATTGTTCCTGACTGCTCTCCGTCGCTTGAGTCATAGCTGTCAATTCCACCGGATCATCTCCGACCAGCAGTTCCAGCTCCTGGACAACGTCAACGGCATCTTTCACTTTCAGTACAATCGCTGAATACGGCAGTCCTACTTCAGCCTTGAACGATGCAGTCAAGCCTTTGTATTTGGCCGTAATGGTGGCGGTTCCTTCTCCCACCAGTGTGATTTGGCCATCATCGACAGTCAGCACACCCGCATTGGAGCTGCTCCAGTCGGCATCGGCGGATACATCCTTAACCGAAGTAGCCGATTCGCCGCCTATTGCTTTAGCTTTAACCAGCAGTGTTTCTTTGCTGTCGCCTAATTTATATTTCCCGTCGGAGCTGCGCTCCAGAGTTAATTCCTTATAGGGATGGGTAACAGACACCTCAAGAGTGGCTACCGCATTGTTGTATGTAGCTGTGATCATAGCTGTACCGGCATTCTGCGGGGTCAGCAGTCCGTTCATCACTTTGACTACATTCGTATTCGAGGATACCCAAGTCGAAGCAGCTGTGACATCCCTTTTAGAGGAGGACCCTTCCAAGCTGGCATAGACTTTGATTTGTTTGGGTGTCTGTCCAACGGTAAGCTCTACTTTTGCCGAACTGTCGAAATCGATTGAGTTGGTATCGCCTGTAGCTGCAAAGACGTTTACCGGAAAAGCTACGGCAGCGAGCAATATCATAATGAGGAGCATTTTCGTCATTTTCCTGTACACGGTCATCTATTCTCTCCTTAGGCAGTAAGTTTATCGGTGGTCAATTACCACACTCTTCCACTATATCGACAATTACGCCTGAAGTGTTTACCTTCTTTTCAGTTTATTTTCAGTTTCGGCCGAATTCGGGACTTTGTAACTATATAAAATGAACCTTTACTTTATCTGATTTGGGGTTGGCCGTGACTACAGAGAATATTTGGACTTCCGGCCGCTGTTGTCTGCAGATTTCTTGATTTTACCGCTCTTTGAGGTAGAAATAAGCAGACAAAGGCGGACGCTACGCTCCTCCAGTTCCAAAATTCCCCTCCGTCACTTTCCCCTTTTGATTATATTCAAATTCATTTTATATAGTAAATTTTTGGGCAAGCATTGACAGCGCCTGTTGGAGAATAGGCACGTTGTTGGCATATAAGCTGCCCTTCCCCCGCTCCCAGGCTGCCTCCGGCTCATGCCATTCCACTGCGTTAATCTCTTCAGCCTGCGCTTTGGTCACCCCACCCACCGCTTCCACCAGGAAGTAATGGACTTCCTTATCGACTTTTCCGTATACCGGATGCTGAAAAGTATATTTAATAATATCGATGGGTGCCTTGATTAATCCGACGGTGCCTGTCTCCTCACGGATTTCCCGCAGCGCTGTCTCCTCTACTGTCTCTCCGTCCTCCATTTTGCCTTTGGGCAGCGCCACTTTGCCGTAGCGGTCCACGATCAGCTGTATTTCCAGCCGCCCGCTGCCTCTCCGGTAAACCACGCCGCCCGCTGAAATTTGCTTATGCGCCATGTTGATAGCTCCTTAAAAGTTTTGTAGCATAGCATCACTGAATCATTAGCGTCAAAACTTGATTCTAAAGCATACGCTTAGTTTTGCAGCCTCAAAATAGCAATAAGGACTTCATCTCCCGCGGGAAATGAAATCCTTACTTGCGGCCATCTATAAATGCTAGTGCGCGACTGGGCGAAGCTCAGTCCGGCTGACGCCTACCAGCTCGCCCTTGCATTCATTGACTCCGGCTTCCGTAATCTTCACCTGGCAGAGTTCACCCTGCAGCGAATCATCGCCGCGGAAGAATACCTGCAGGTAATTGTCACTGAAGCCGTGCTGGGTGCTGCGGCCCGGTGCATCTTTGGCGGACCGCTCGGCAATGACCGATACGGTCTTGCCGACGAAATTGCGGGCATACGCAAGCTGCATCTCTTCGGAGAGGTCGATCAGCTGCTGTACACGGGCATTCTTAATCTCTTCATCGACCTGGTTCAGCATCCGCGCAGCCGGTGTGCCTGTCCGCTTCGAATACGGGAATACGTGCATCTCGGAGTAGTTCACGGCCTTCATGAAGTCATAGCCGGCACGGAACATTTCCTCCGTCTCGCCCGGGAAGCCGACGATTACGTCGGTTGTAATGCCGACATCCGGCATAGCCTGGCGGATCAGCTGCATTTTGGCGTAATATTCCTCAGTCGTATATTTGCGGCGCATCGCTTTGAGTACGTCGTTATGTCCGGCCTGGAGCGGAATATGCAGGTGGCGGCACATTTTGGAGCTCCGGTTAAGTACTTCCAGCAGTTTCTCGTCAATCTGGCTGGCTTCAATCGAGCTGATGCGCACCCGCTCCAGCCCGTCCACTTTGTCCAGCTCCCAGAGCAGATCGGCGAGACGATAATTGTCCAGGTCATCGCCGTAGCCTCCGGTGTGAATGCCAGTGAGCACAAATTCCTTGTAGCCAGCCTCAACCAGCTGATGCGCTTGCGCAACGATGGATTTCGGATCACGGCTGCGTGACAGCCCGCGCGACCACGGAATGATGCAGAAGGTGCAGAAGTTGTTACAGCCGTCCTGAATTTTCATAAAAGCCCGCGTCCGGTCGGCAAAGCCAGGCACATCCAGCTCCTCAAATTCACGCGTCTTCATAATATTGCGCACGGCATTAACCGGCTGGCGGGATTCTTGTATATTCTTGACGTGGGTCATAATATGCTCACGGTCCTGGTTCCCGATCACCAAATCGACCCCGGGAATATCGAGAATCTCGCCGGGTGAGGTCTGCGCATAGCAGCCCGTTACGGCTACGATGGCCTCCGGGTTGCGGCGCACGGCGCGGCGGATCATCTGCCGGCTTTTTTTGTCGCCGGTGTTCGTTACTGTACAGGTATTGATCAAATACACATCGGCAGAGCCCTCGAAATCCACCTGCTCGTAACCTTCATTTTTGAAAAGCTGCCAGATGGCTTCAGTGTCATAGAAATTGACTTTACAACCTAAAGTATAAAATGCTACGGATGGCATTGTTTAAGCTCCCCCCATTTCTCCGGATTCATATAGAATACATGCTGCGGCGACCATACCTGCTGTCTCGCAGCGCAGAATACGGCTTCCAAGTCCAACGGATACTGCCCCGGCTTCTTCGGCCGCACGGCATTCCTCCGGGCTGAAGCCGCCTTCGGGTCCGACGACGATCATGACCTTGCCCGCAGATTCCGGCGGCAGCGCGGATAGCCAAGGAGCGGCGGCACTGCGCAGCTGCAGGCCTTCTTCCTTTTCATAACAGAAGTATACCGCATCGTACCCGCTGAAGCTCTGCAGCAGCTGCTTCCAGCTGAGCGGTGAATGCACGGACGGCACGATATTGCGGTGCGCCTGCTCGGCGGCTTCCTTGGTGATTTTGCGCCAGCGCTCCAGCCGCTTGCTCTCCTTACGCTCATCGTACTGCACGATGGTACGCTCCGAGAGGAAGGGGGCAAAGGCCACCGCACCGATTTCAGTGCATTTTTGAATGACCGTTTCCAGCTTGTCGCCTTTAGGCAGACTCTGGGCCACCGTGATCTGGATACGCGGCTCATGAGTCATCTCCAGGGGTTCCAGGATGTTCACTACAACCTCGCCAATTTCAATCGATGCAATTTCCACCAGGGCTTCACGGGCTACGCCATCGCTTACAATCAGCTTGTCCCCCGCCTTGCCGCGCATGACCTTGGCGATATGGCGGGCATCTTCGCCCCCAATACTCACCTGATCCGTGCCAAACTGCTCGGGTGCTACAAAATAACGCTGCATATTCAACCTCATTCTGTTCGATTATTCAGCGTAAAAACGGCGGCGTTCCTGCTGTCCAGGTCTCCGGCCGCCGTTCCTACGCACATGTAAACCCTCTAAAAATAACACATTACATCATACAACGTTTGCCTGTCTGTGAACAGCCCCTGTTACAGGGTCCCATATCCGAACAGCTTGAGGAACATATTGATAAAGTCAGTGGCAATTTGCTGTGACCATATGTTCAGCGGCCGGATGGTATAAGCGCTCAGTCCGGGAATGAAGATGATCAACAAGAAGATAAAGACGGTCCACTGTTCATACTGCTGTAATTTGCCGCGAATCGGACCCGGTGCGATGTCTTCCACAATCCGGTAGCCGTCCAGCGGCGGCAGCGGAATCAGGTTGAACACAAACAGGAAGAAATTGAACGGAATAAACATTCCGAAGAACCAGTATATCGCTCTTAACAATTGATCATTTGTAATGGAATCCATAACGCCTGTTGCCTGGAGTGCAGCGTAGATCAGCGCACCGAGAATACCAAGCAGCAGATTGCTGATTGGTCCGGCTGCGGATACAATTACTCCCATCAGCCGCGGACGGCTGAAATTGTCGCGGTTCACCGGAACCGGACGGGCCCAGCCGAATCCGGCAATGAGCAGCAATATTATACCGAACAGATCAAAATGAACGGCAGGATTCAGTGTCATGCGGCCCAGCAGTCTTGCCGTCGGATCACCGAATTTGTTGGCAAAGTATGCGTGAGCGAACTCATGCACAGTAAATGCGATCACAATCGTAATCAGAAAAAACGGAAGCTGCTGCAGGGGATATACTAAAATTCGATCCAATGAATCCATCTCTACCTCTTTCCGGCTGTAATTGCCACCCAGTCTTCTTCACGGGTAATTTCCATAATTTCAAAACCGGAAGCCTCAAGTGCCTGTGTCACAAGACCTTCCTTATCCTTATAGATGCCGGAGGTAATATAAATCCCGCCCGGCTGCAGTGCACGGAATACATCATCTGTGAACAGCACAAGAATCTCCGCCAGAATGTTAGCCACTATTAGCTTCACGGGAAGTGTCACTCCAAGGCCAGAATCTGCCGGAGCTTCAGTTTCCTGCGTGTTCGTATAACCGGGTCTTGCCGCAGGCCACATATCTGCCGCTGCAGTATCCGCTGCGCCTTCGCCGCCAAGCAGCGACAGCAGGTCGCTTTCTTTTACAGTAACCGATTCCTGCAGTCTGTTCAGGACCACATTCTCCCGGGCACTTTCTACCGCGACCGGATCAAGATCCAGCGCAAGCACAGACTTTGCCCCAAGCAGAACCGCACCCACAGCCAGAATACCGGATCCGGTGCCTACGTCGATTACTTCCTCACCGCCGCTGATTCTCTTCTCAAGTGCACGCAGGCACAGTGCGGTCGTAGGATGCGTACCTGTTCCGAAGGCCATGCCGGGATCGATTTCAATAATTTTCTCATCCGGGCCGGCTGGTGTATATTCTTCCCAGGTCGGTTTAATGGTCAGACGCTCCGATACACGCAGCGGCTTGAAATACGCCTTCCAGGCATGGGCCCATTCGTCCTCGTCTACGGTCTTCCATGAGATCAGCGCTTTGCCGGGATCAATCCCGAACTCCCGCAGCTCTTCCACACGCGGAGCGACTTCCGAGATCACATCGTCCATCGAAACCGTCTCGGCATAGTAACCTTTAATCACAGCTTCACCGATCGGAATATCATTCAGCGGCTCGTCGTACAATTCGCCGTACCGGGTGTCTCTTATTTTACTCAGTGTTCCTGATTCTTCAATGGAAACACCGCCTGCTCCGGCTTCATACAGCAGATTGGATATCATCTCCTGTGCCTCTTCTGTTGTATGTACCGTCAGTTCATGCCATAACATGTGTGTAGGTCCTCCTAAAATAATATGCAGTGGTTGAATATTTAACAGTATAACATTTCTTCTATAGGTAGCGCCAAAACCGCGACTTCTGTGCCTTAGCTCCGCTATTTCACCGGCGGCAAAAGCAGTCAGCCGTATGGTCATTCACCATGCCCGAGGCCTGCATAAATGCATAACAAATCGTAGAGCCGACAAACTTCATGCCCTTCTTCTTCAGCGCCTTGCTCATCTCATCAGACTGGGCGGTGGTAGCCGGAACCTCGGAACGTGTCTTCCACTGGTTAATCACCGGCTTTCCTCCGGTAAAGCTCCACAGGTACTCGGCAAAGCTGCCCTCATCCCGGCAAATCTGCAGGTAGACCTCCGCATTCCGCAGAATGGCATTGATCTTCAGACGGTTACGGATAATCCCCGTATCCTGCATCAATGATTCAATTTTCGCTTCATCATACTGGACAATCTTCTGCGGATCGAATCCGTCGAAGACTTTCCGGAAATGCTCCCGCTTTTTCAGCACGGTATACCAGCTCAGTCCGGCCTGCATGCCCTCCAGCATCAGCAGCTCGAACAGCTTCCGGTCATGGTGCAGCGGCTTGCCCCATTCTTCATCGTGGTAGGCAATATAGAGCGGGTCTTCGTTAACCCAGGCACAGCGTGTCAGTTCCATTTTTGTTTTCTCCTCCGGTTTTTGCGATTCACATATAGTTTATCTTAAGGATATATGATCCCCCCTCCCAAAAACCAGGGATTTATTCTCCCCATCCATCACTTCCGGACAGACAAAAGAGGCTAACCGGACCTGTTCAGCGTCCAGAATAGCCTCTTTGCTCATTGCCTCTTGTTCATTTGCTGTATGACGAACCCGTTATACTCTTAAGGCTGAAGCTGCACTCTTGTCTCTTTATCCGGCTCATCCGTCGAATAATAAAACGTGTAAATTGAAGCTTCATTGCCCTGGAAATTCTTGTAGACATCGATAGCTTTGTTATTTCCATCTCCGTCAAAATTGGCTGTAACCTGCTTCCCGATTATACGGTCTTTACCCAGCCCGATATGAGTCTGATTGATGCCTCCGAAATGAGGATCTACACTCTCAGTTTCCACAAACAAATCGTCACCCTGCATATAATAAGTCCACACTACAGGATAACCTCCGATTTGCTTAGTCACTGTCTGCTTTTGCTGGGAGATATTCGTCAAAAGTACTGGTGTTCTGTCGTCGCTATGAGTCGTTACCTTATATTTGCCCACAAAAGTAATAGGAGTCTGCTCATCCACCACGAGATCTGAAGGACGCTCGAAGCTCAGGGTAATCAGGCTTGGATCTTCCTTTGAAGATCCCCAGAACAAGCCTTCAAGCGTCTTCCCATTTACCTCCAGATAATATTTCTTATAAGGCAATTGGTAGAAATCAGCCTTCGTTCTTACAGACAATCTGATTTGCGTCGGTGTGACAACCATCTTCTCAATGCTGTTTAAGGTGTCACCCGTTTCCAGAGGTACATTCAGGGCCGTCTTAATCGTTCCGCTCTCCATCTGTTTTTTACTCAATTCCAGATCAAAGGTCCAAGGCCCCGCAAGATTTCGTTCAAGTTTGGTATATTGCAGCTTAAAGGTTGGTTGTCCTGGGGAAATTTGCTTCGCCTCTAAATATTGCTGCATGGTATATTCCCCGTTATCGCCCGGTTTACCAAAGGTTCCCCCGGATAGTTCCTCGATTTGTTTGCCTCCTGCATACGCCACAATCCGCGGCTTGGCCCATTCTTTCGTTTCCTGCTCGTCGAACGTAACTGCCGAACTGAGCAATAGCTTATCCTGGTTTTGTGAAAAAGGCTGCACTTCTAGAGTATTTATGCCGTCCTTTCTGATGGAGAAGCTCTGCACGGCCGACGATCCACTGTCAAGTGGCAGCTCCTGCTCCAGCGTGCTGAAGGCTCTTACAGCATCTGCAGTTAAAGTGATCTTTGCAGTATCCTGCTGCGGTGTCCAGTCCGTTTCGAAGTATCCATTGTAGCGCTGATTCTGCGCATCCCACTGCTGATAGTTATGATTTCCGTCACTTTTCTTCCCGGCTGTATCCTTCAACGACAGGCCATCCACATTCCAAGATTCGTTATCCGGGCGGTCCCCAACATCCAGACTGTACAAAATCACCGTCCGGTTCTCATCCACAATAGCGGTATGGAGCGTCAGTGTTACTCCATCCTTAGTCACAGATTGTCCCAGCTGCTGACCGAGATTTTGAGCCAAAGCGGCCTTAACACCGCTTCTGCTGCTGAGCAGATTTCCCCAGTCATATTGAATAGCCGCATATACCGGGGCGGCAGCAAGCAGTACACTAAGGGAGGCTGCAACCGTAATTCTGCGCCAGTTTCTCGACCGGCGCGGACTAGCAGCTTCCGTAGTGGCAATCCTTAAGGATGCAGCATGCGTCGCCTGCTCTACCCGGCCCCACATGTTGTCAAAATCGGGATAGTTAACGGCGTGTTCTTCATTTAATTGACGCTCCAGCATATTTTCCAGCTTCTTCATAATACTCACCCTTCCATTCCTTATCTTGTATTCCGGCTTCCAGCAGAATCCGCCTCATCATTTTTAGGCCCTTGTGCTGTCTTGACTTCGCTGTACCTAACGGTATGGACAGTGCTTCCGAGATTTCAGCCAAACTGAAATCATGCATGTATCTTAGTGTCAGCACCGCACGGATTTTCGCAGGCAGCCTGGACAAGTACCCTGCCCATTCCAGCTCCGTCTCCTTTTGTTCAATCAGCCGCTCTACCGGTGTTTCGCTGTTCCTGTTCCAAAGATGCAGATTCTGTGCGACCTTATGCTGCAGGCTGCGCGAGCGTTTCAGATGATTCAGGCAGGCGTTAACCGTAATTTTCATAATCCATGCCCGGACATACTCGACATCCTGCCACTGGCTACGAAACACGGTGATAAACACCTCCTGGCACAGATCCTCGGCATCAGCCGCATCATGCACCATGTAATAACAGGTCCGGTATACAGCTTTGTTGTAGGCTTCAAACAATTCCCGGTTGCTCTGCAATTCTAGCCCTCCTTTCTTGTGTGATCTGTCTATTTAACAATCCGGCCCCGAAAAAGGTTCATTTCTTGAGCATAAACATTTGCCGCTGCTTTGACCAGGGCTGGAAGCAGGCTTAGCAGTGCTGGGAAACACAAAAAAGCACACCCCGGAGGGGCGTGCTTTTCAAACTAATCTACTTGGATGCTTCTACCGAAACTATGTACTTCTGCTTCAAATCATCAGCAGCCAGCGGGCGGCTGTAATAGTAGCCTTGAATATCCTGGCACCCGCTGTCCACCACAATTTCCAGCTGCTCCTTGGTCTCGATGCCTTCAGCGATCACCTGCATGTGCATATGCTGTGCCATCGTCAGGATGGTGGCTACAATCGCCCGGTCATTGCTGCTGTCTGTGATACCGCTGATGAACGACCGGTCGATCTTCACTTTATGAATAGGATACAGCTTCAAATAACCGAGTGAGCTGTAACCCGTCCCGAAATCGTCCAGACTGATCCGGATTCCGCTCTTGGCCAGATCATTCAGAATCCCGCTGGACCGCGTTGCATCCATCATCATCCCTTCGGTAATCTCCAGCTCAAGGTATTCAGGAGCAAGTCCGGTCTCCCGGAGAATCTCCCGGATATCCTCAAGTAAACTGTATTGCAGGAACTGCTGGGAGGAGAGATTGACCGCCACTGGAATGCACCTCAATGGTCTGTGCCAGCAGCTGATTAAACATCCGTCTGTTCGGCAATCCCGTCAGCTCATCATGGAATGCAAGATACTGATTCTGCTCCTTAGCCCGTTTCTCTTCTGTCACATCCCGGGCAATGACATAGATCCCTGCCACCTGCCCGTCGACTACGACCGGAGCAACACTCATTCCGATATCAACCGTCCGCCCGTTCTGATGGGTAATGCTAGTCTCGAGGCTAGCCTGTTCTCCGGCCAGGGATTTGACGAACAGTTCCCGGACCGGCTCCTGATCTTTTTCCGCAACAACCGATAGAACCGAAATCAGAGGCTGTTCCTTCAATTCCAGTTCGCTGATCCCGGTGATTCTTGTTGCTGCAGGATTAGAACCGATGATCCGCAGCTTCAGGTCTACAGAGATGATAGCGTCCTGATTATTTTCGTAGAGTGATTTATACCATTTTTCATTTACCAGCAGCTCAGTATCTTTACTGGAGAACCGCCGGGAGATATAGATACCGAGGATCGACAATCCCAGAGTGAGCAGCGTTCCGCCTGTAATCACATAGGCGAGCCACTTTTGATCCAGCACCACACCGGTATGCAGCCAGGAATGACTGGCAGGCTCAAAGGTTGCCGCCAGCATCCCGGTATAGTGCATTCCCACAATGGCGGTACCCATAACCAGACCGCTTATGAACTTTTTCCTGGGCCCTCCGGCTTCCCCGTTCACCATCAGATTAGATGACAGGCCCAGAGCGGCAACGGATACAGCCAGTGCAATCACAAAAGACAGGAACACATAACCAGCTTTATAAGTAACACCTATCTGCATCGCCGACATTCCAATATAATGCATCCCGAAAATGCCGCTGGCCAGCAGGATGCCGCTCCCAAAGAGCGGAAGCATTCCCCGTTTGAACAAGCTGATAACCAACAGAGCCACGAATGATGCAATCATCGCAACCGTAACGGACAGCAAGACAGCCATAAGGTTGTAAGCCACCGGGACAGTGAGTTTCAAGGCCAACATCCCGACAAAATGGGTCGACCAAATGCCCATCCCCATCATCACCGCACCGAACCCGAGCCATACTCCGCGGCGTTTGCCCTTAGACATGCCCACAATGCCTGCTAACTCCAGAACGGTATAGGAGGCTGCAACCGCAATCAAATATGAAAAAAACACGAACAGCTTATCATGACTGCCATGTATATGCTCCATGCACTTCTCCCTTCGTACCATTCCACAAGGCTGGCGAAAACTCATTTCACATAAGCTACTATTATATCGGACGAATCCGGCAAAAATCCAATAAATTTTCCCACTGAAATCCGCATTAAAAAAACAGCATGGCCTCCCTGCAATTAGGGCTCCACACTGTCGGTTCAGGTTAGATAATATTAAGTACTTCCCGTGCCTGGGTATCCAGCTCCTGCGCGGAAACCGCAATTCCGGTGAACTCCTTCAGAGCAGTGTCTATCTGCCGCTGTCCTTCTTCTACATTGCACTGCACTTGATCCAGGCCGTTTGACATTCTGCTGATTTCTTCTGTGATTGCATTGACACTGTCCCGAACCTCGGCAATGGAATGCTGTACTAGACCCGACAGCTTCCTGACCTCTTTAGCCACCACATCAAAACCGCGCCCGAACTCTCCGGCATGCGCCGCTTCGATCGCTGCGTTAAGTGCCAGCAGATGCGTCTGTGATGCAATATCACGGATGGTCTGTACCACCCCCTGAATATCTCCGGCTTTATTCTGCAGATTCATCAGCGTAACTGAGTTTTCGTCTGATACACCGGCGATTTTGTCGATGCTCTGCAGCAGCTCACGGCTCCGTTCAATGCCTTTTTCTGCACGCTGGTTCAGACTGTCCGCCATCTGCTGCATCTTTTCCACCACATTATTCATGTTGATTTGCCTATGTGTAATATTCGTTGCAACCTTGGTTACACCGATAACCAGCTGATTCGCTTCATCGAAAATCGGCATATAAGTCGCTTCGAGCCAGACCATGTTCCCCTCTGAATCCATACGTTCAATTTTGTCCTGAAAGCTTGTCCCGGTAAGCAGATTGTCCCAGAAAGCTTCATAATCCGGACTTTCCGCAAATTCTGGGAAGCACAGCTCCCGGTGATTCATTCCATACATTTCCTCTGGCTTGTATTTCATTGATCCCGCGAACACTTCATTAACATATGCCACCCTGCGGTCCAGATCAAAGCGGATCAGGGCAAGATTTTTCTCTAAAGCTTTGACAACCAGCGCATCTGTGACTGTTTGGGCTGAACCGTTCTCCATAGTAATTTCTCCCTGTCTAGCTTAATTTGTGATCTGTGACTTCCCAATATCATCAAGCCGCTATATTTGTTTGTATGCTATATTAACGGTAAAACTGCAGCTTTGGATTACATACAAAACAACTTTTCCCAAAATATAGCTAAATCTTTCGTCAGTACCGTATGTAAAAGCAAACCGGCATGCGCGTTTCACGGCCATCTCCCGGAACAAAAGCACCCGGTGTCCTCAAGGAAGATGGACACCGGGTGCTTTTGGCGGGTCATGGCTCTCTCGTCTGGTCATTGCTCCCCAAAATCTTATTATTACTTCTTCGGGCCATAATCCCCGAATTTAATTCCCCACACTGAATCCTTCTGATGTGCTGCCGCCTCCTGCAGATCGGGAAGCCTTACATCCTGCGGATAATGCCGCTCCAGGTACATTACAAATCCCCGGCGCAGGCCGATTTCATAATCCAGCTTGTTAAACTCATTCGGGTGCTTCTCCATCTCCGCAAGCGAGGATTCCCAGCTCTCCAGATCAGCAGCTTCAGAGCGGCCGTCACGCACCCGTTCCGTAAGCTCCCTCAGCTCGCGGTAAGCCCGCTTTACTTTAGAAGAATAAACCTGCTTCTGGTTCAAAAAAGTAAGCAGAGCAATCAGCAGCGCCAGGCCGCCCCATAATATAAATGTGTTCATTCCAGTTCCCTCCAAGCATCGCTTATCCACCTCATTATACACGGCAGAGCACAAAAAAACCCCACAGTTCGTGGGGTGTCAGAAGATAACCTTCAAGATCTTAGGCTCAGCTATTCCTTCTTCAAAATTTCATGGAGCTGACGTTTATCGGCCTCACGCGAACGATCAAGCGCTTCAAGATCATCCTGATCAGCCTCCGCCGCCGAAAACTCCACATCCTCTAATTTGGCTTCGTAGAGCATTTTTTGTTTGTCTGTTTTGGAGAATATTTTTGAGTTTTCTCTATCCATATCGGGATCAGCCTCCGTGTTGTTCTAAATGCAAAACTTCAAATCATTCCGCCGGCATCTTCAATGATTTTTAAAGCCTGGTCAAAAGAATCGGAGTCCACAACTACGGTCAGCAAAATATTTCTGCCTGTGGGACCGCCGTCTCCTCCATGGCTCATTCCGCTTGCGCTGGAATCTGCTGCCGCCAGTATCCCCGCTGAATGGCTGTCCATCGTGGAGTTCAACGTCATGGTCGCCAGGCTGGGAATATCTCCAGTCAGCGGGTTATTTCCCGAGTACTGGGCATTGCCGGGGTATTTGCTGAACGTGTCTATGGACATGTCGATTACACGAAGCGCCTGAAGCTTCCGGGAGACGCCTTCTGCTTCTTCAGGAGCCTTAAAATAAGCAAGTATGTTTTTTTCGGACAAGGGTAATCCCTGCTTTCTGCCTGGAATGCACAACGCAAATTCACAGTGTTATTTTGTATTGAAGCATTCCGGTTTATGCATATGCTCTAATTTTTAAAAGCACCTTGTGTCATCTTCTGCATAATCAAAACTTACTTTCTCCCATTCCCAGACTCGGGATTATCACCAGTCCCCGCCAATTCGTGCCTAAATCGATCATAACTATATAGATATCGTTACTTTAGACCCATAAAAATTTAAATATCCAAATGTTGTTCATGTCATAAAATCTTACTTAATGTCTAAAAAACAGAGATGCAGTTATGGTTTAGTTCTTTGTATCTAGTTTATTTTTCGGGAATAAGCAGTGAACATGTCATATTTCACATCACAAAAGAACCTGCACTTTATAAATCAGATAAATTTTATGTAGATTTTACATTTTACCAATGGTAAAATCTTCTTAATATTTTTCCTACTAATCTAGATGGAAATAAAAGATTAATAGAAAGGAGAATCAACTTACTGTCTACAGCGGGGAAAATTGGAATCAGAATAACACACATCTGGAGGGGATTACATTTGGAGTGGACTAAACTACCACGCAAGCTGTCTATCGTTGCCTTGTCACTGGGAGTGACAGCAGGCATGATTCCGGGAGCGGCATTTGCCGCCAGCAGCTTGCAGACGCCATCATCGAGTAAAATATTATCTTCTTTGACTCAGACCTCGAATCAGACGTTTATCTCACCACAGATCAACACCAAATCCTCAAACAATGTCCGAGTTATCGTGCAATTGAGCGGCCAGCCTGCAGCAGTAGGTAAATATGCAGCGAAGCAGGGAATTTCCGCCCTTTCCAAAACAGCTACGGAAGCTGCGGTCAAAAGCCAGCAGACAGAAGTACTAGACAAAGCGGATGACCTGGGAATCGATCTGACCGTAAACTACCAGTATGATACGGTGCTTAACGGTTTTGAAGTATCCGTTCCAGCCAATGAAATTCCGCAGCTGGCAAAGATCTCCGGCGTTACCTCCATTTATCCGAACAGCACCTGGTATGCGCTGCCGGAAGAAACGGTGACTGAAGCTACTTACAGAAATGACAATGCCCCGCTGGAGCAGGTTCATGCCGATTGGGCTTGGGCTCAAGGCCTTAACGGAGCCGGACTAAAAGTCGGCGTTATCGATACCGGTGTAGATTATCATCATCCGGATATCGCAGCGGCTTATAAAGGCGGATACGACTCCTTCTATAATGATAACGATCCCTATGAGGAAGAACCGCTGACCGTTGAAGAAGATCCTTACGGCACAGGTTATGGCGGCACCTCGCACGGAACGCATGTCTCCGGTACAATTATCGGCCAATATGCTGCAAAAGGTGATGTTGCCCAAAAGGGTATCGCTCCTGGCGCAGAGCTTTACGTGTATAAGGTACTGGGACGCAACCTCAATGATCCAAGCACATCGTCAGGTTCATCCGCCCAGGTCATCGACGGTATTGAACGTGCGGTGAAAGACGGTATGAATGTTATTAACCTGTCGCTGGGCTCCGATTCCGAGAAAGATGTGAATTCTCCGGATTCCATCGCCATTAATAACGCGGTACTTTCTGGAGTTGTAGCGGTTATTGCCAACGGTAACAACGGAGAAGCCGGATATTTCTCCCTTGGATCCCCTGCGGTGTCGCAGCTGGCCATTTCTGTCGGTGCCGTGACTAGTCCGATCAAAGCATATTCGGGCAGCTTCAATGCAGCGATTGAAAACTCGGTGACATCGGTGACCTATAGCACCTATTATCCGTTTAACGTTATGGCGTTTGAACTCGCCCAAGAGAATTTTGCCGATATTATCGGTACTAAGCCTCAGAAAATTGTCTATGCCGATCTTGGTGCAGAAGATGATTATCCGGCAGAAGATATCACGGGCTCAATCGTTCTATTATCTCGTGGTGATCTGACATTTGATGCTAAGATCGCAACCGCGAAAGAACACGGCGCCAAGGCCGTTGTTATTTTCAATGGTAATGCTAAAAAAGATCCAAGTGATCCAACTGGAAAGCGTACGATAGCTAATCTGGACGTTTCCTTTACAGAGCGCGAAGGATTTATCGGCAGCAACCTTAGCAGCGGATACGATTATATCCCAACGTTTGATATTGAAGGTAAGACCGGACGTCAACTGGCAAGAGCCATTCTGGCCAGCAAAAGTGACTCCGTCTACTTTACATTCGGCGCTAATTATAATCTCAAATACACTACTGGTGACGAAATCACTTACTTCTCCTCACTAGGCCCAAGTGTTGATGGTAACCTCAGCATCAAACCTGATATTGTGGCTCCTGGAGACGGCGTACTCTCCACATACCCTGCATATGGCGGAGATTATTCCCAGGCTTACCACCGCAGCAGCGGTACCAGCATGGCGACTCCGCATGTTGCAGGCCTGTCTCTTCTGATCAAGCAGGCACATCCGGAATATTCACCGTTCGATATTCGGGCTGCACTGGCTAATACTGCAGACACGCTCTCATATAAGGGTGATCCTGTAGATCTGTATGCACAAGGTCCGGGACGCGCAAATGTTGAAAATGCAATTAAGACACCAGCGCTGCTCGAGGCACTCGAACCGATTTCGATTCTGGATAAAAACTATGTTCCGCAAAGTGTTATTAACTACAATCCTTCCACAAGCTTTGGAACACTGCTGCCAGGATCGTCTGCAAGTAGAGCTCTGCAGCTCAAGAACATTAGCGGCAGCGAAGTAGCTTACACTGCACTTGTAGACTGGAACTATGGTGATCCTGAGCATGTAACTGCAAAGCTGGATAAGACTACAGTAACGGCTTCCGCTTACAGCGCCAGCAGCTTTAATCTGACTGTGAATGTCGCCGCCGATACTGAAGCGCAAATGCTGCAGGGCAATATCGTTCTGGTACCGGATGACGAAAGTCTGCCAGTCCTGCACCTGCCGTTCGCGATCAACGTCGATAAATCTGCAGAACAGCCTGATTGGGGCACAGGGATTCAAGAAGCTGAAATTGTTTCACCTATTGTGTACAACAACACAAGCACTCTTCTTTCCTACAACCTGAAAGCCGAAGATATTAACTACTATGAAGTAGATCTGGTTGGCCTGGATGATGTAACCAAAGGTTACTTCCAATACTACGCCACAGAATCTGCGAACAAATACTTCAACCCTGGCAAGTATAGTACTGTCATCGGATCTACTTATCACCCGTATGACAGCAATGGAGATCCAATTCTCGATGCGAACGGTAAACCAGCTGTTGCTAATTTGACAGAAGGGGTTTACAAGCTTCAAGTTATAGGAATCAATGCGGAAGATAACACCAAGCTTCCGATCAAGATTGATCAATACGATGAAGATTTAGAATTCTATACCGCCTATACCTCTTTCCGCTTCGTTAATGGTGCACAACCAAATGGCGGAAGTAATGGTGGCGGTGGCGGTGGTGGCGGTGCAGTCACACCAACCACGCCAACTGTGCCTGCTGCTGCAGCTGCGCTAGTTGAAGAAGGAGCTGCGCAAGTATCCTTGACTCCTTCCACAGCTTCCAAAGATGGTGTTACCACGGTAACTGTGACCGACAATGATCTGAAGACTGCTCTGGCTAAAGCCACAGCTTCCAAGACCGCTGTCGTGATCTCCGTGGCCGCAATCACTGACAAGGCAGCTGTACTGAGCCTGACTGCGGACCAAGTGAAACTGCTGGCCGGTATCCATGCTGACAGTTCCGTTGTAATCAGTGTTGGCGGATCTGCAGTTTCCCTGCCGGTATCCTTGCTGAAATCTGCTCCTGTAGGTGAAAGCTTCAAGCTGGACATCAAGCAGGCACCTGAAGCCGCAAGCAAATTGACTACCAGCGTACCTGGTTCTACGGTAATCGGAACTCCGGTTTCTTTTGAAGCTTCTTGGACTACCGCTACCAGCAGCACCTATTTGAACACACCAAGCAATGTATTCATTAAGAGATCCTTTACAGTTCCAGGCACGATTCAGCCGAAAACTGCCGGCGTGCTCTTCGAAGAGAAGGGAGTAGTAACTCCGGTTGCTTCCGTGTTCAAGTCTCAGACAGACGGAACAACTCTTGTTACTGTAAACCGCCCAGGCTTCTCGACTTATGCTGCCGTAAGTAAACCAGCAGCAGCCTTTACGGATATCGCTTCTTCGAAATCTGCTGACGCCATCCAGGCGCTGGCTAACAAGCTGATCATCCAGGGTACATCGGCAACGACCTTCTCGCCGAAGAATAACCTGACCCGTGCTGAGTTTACAGCGCTCTTGACCCGCGCACTCGGTCTGCGTACGGATGCTAAAGTTACCTTCTCTGATGTGAAAGCAACAGACTGGTACGCTGCTGACGTAGCTGCGGCTTCCAAAGCCGGCCTGATTCTGGGCATCGGCAACGGTAAATTTGCTCCAACCCAAAATGTAACCCGCCAAGAGCTGGTTGTTATTCTGGACAGAGCGCTTAAATTGACCGGAACCGAACTGAAGAGTGCGAACCCTTCCTTCACGACCTACACAGACAGCGCTAAAGTAGCTGCCTATGCGAAGGACAGCCTGCAATCCCTGTCTGCTGCCGGCATCATCAGCAGCGACCAGGGAACCAGCTTTAACCCGGTCGCTCCGGCAACCCGTGAAACGGCTGCTGCCGCGCTGTATCAACTGCTGAGCAAGATTGGTCTGATCGAATAGTTATAAGTCCCTGTCAGTTCCGGTCTCCCCGGAGGCCGGAACTGAGCAGTGATGCTTGTCCCAGGACCGTGCATGGCTTAACAGCCGTGCACGGTCCTTTTTGGGCCTCTGCATACAGCACAAAAACCCCCAATTTCGTGTAATGATACGAAATTGGGGGTTGATCTGTCTTCTTATGAATTCACTGAAGATGCTGGATGAAGAGATACTCAATCACCACGGAAGGCACGCTTCACACGGTCAAAGAAAGATTGCTCCTGCTCATGCGTGTTCTCTCCGTTGTAGGAAGCGAACTGGCGCAGCAGGTCCTTTTGCTCATCGCTAAGCTTGCTCGGGGTCACTACAATGACCCGCACATGCTGATCACCTGTTCCGTTGCCGCGCAAGTGCGGAACACCTTTGCCTTTGAGGCGGAAGAAGGTGCCGGTCTGTGTTCCGGCCGGAATCTTGAGCTTCACTTTTTCAGTTAAAGTAGGGATTTCGATTTCATCACCAAGCGCCGCCTGGGCGAATGTCAGCGGAACCTCGCACATAATATCGTCGTTCTCGCGCACGAAGAAATCATGGCTCTTCACACGGATCACGATGTACAGATCTCCGGCCGGGCCGCCGCGTGTGCCGCCTTCACCTTCGCCGGTCATGCGCAGCTGTGCGCCGTCATCGACACCGGCAGGAATGCGCACATGAATCTTACGCTGCTTCTTAACCTTACCCTGGCCTGCGCAGGTCGTGCATTTTTCCTTGATGATCTTGCCTGTGCCGCTGCAATGGGAGCAGGGACGGCGGTTGCGCATTTGTCCAAGCGGAGTATTCTGCACGAATTCCTGCTGGCCGCTGCCATGGCAGACGGAACAAGTCTCCGGTTTGGTACCCGGTTTAGCACCGGAGCCGAAGCAGGTATCGCAGGCTTCCGTCCGGGGAATGGTAATGTCGGTCTCTTTGCCGAATACCGCTTCCTTGAATTCAATGGTCATCGTGTACTGCAAATCGCCGCCGCGCTGCGGAGCGTTCGGATCGCGGCGTCCACCGCCTCCGCCGAAGAACATGTCGAAGATATCACCGAGTCCGCCGAAATCTCCGCCTCCGCCAAAGCCGCCGCCCATACCTTGATTAGGATCGATATGACCGTACTGGTCATAACGGGCCCGCGCTTGGCCGTCACTCAGCACGTCGTAAGCTTCCTTCACTTCCTTGAACTTGGCTTCCGCATCACTGGCTTTGTTGACGTCCGGATGATACTGGCGCGCCAGCTTGCGGTAGGCTTTCTTCACTTCATCATCTGATGCATCTCTTCCGAGGCCCAGAACCTCATAATAATCGCGTTTCTCTGCCACTGCTTTCACCTCCGTACATCCATACTGATCATTCTTGACAATTTAAAGGGAAAGTCAAAACACGGGATGCCCCGGTTTGACCTTCCCTCTCTTCCACAATAGTGTTTATCGTTTAAGGTTACCCTTGATTCTTCTCGTCGTCAACAACCTCATAGTCTGCATCAACAACATTGTCCTTCTTAGCGCCTTCCGGAGCGCCTTCAGCGCCTTGTTCAGCCTGTGCAGCCTGTTCATACAGCTTCACGGACAACTGCTGTACAATCTCAGTCAGCGCTTCTGTAGCTGCGTTGATTTCTTCCAGGTTGTCAGTTTCCAGTGCCGCTTTTACTTTGTCCTTAGCAGCGTTTGCTTTCTCGATTTCGGAAGCATCCACTTTGTCGCCGAGGTCTTTGATTACTTTATCAGTAGAATACACGAGCTGGTCAGCATTGTTTTTCGCTTCAACCAGTTCTTTACGCTTGCGGTCTTCCTCAGCGTGCAGCTCGGCATCCTTCATCATTTGTTCAACTTCGGCATCGCTCAAGCCGCTGGAAGAGGTGATCGTGATCTTCTGGCTCTTGTTCGTGCCTTTGTCTGTTGCAGATACATTAACGATACCGTTGGCGTCGATGTCAAAAGTAACCTCGATCTGCGGTACACCGCGAGGTGCCGGCGGAATCTCGTTCAACATGAAGCGGCCCAGCGTTTTGTTGCCGTTCGCCATTTGGCGTTCACCCTGCAGCACGTGAATTTCAACGCTCGGCTGATTGTCGGCGAAGGTCGAGAAGACCTGGGATTTGCTTGTAGGAATTGTAGTGTTGCGTTCAATCATCTTCGTGAACACGCCGCCCGCAGTTTCAATACCCAGGGACAACGGAGTTACGTCGAGCAATACGACGTCTTTAACATCACCGGTCAATACACCCGCTTGAACAGCAGCACCCAGGGCTACCACTTCATCCGGGTTAACACCTTTGTGCGGTTCTTTGCCTGTAAGCTTCTTGATGGCATCCTGTACGGCAGGGATACGTGTAGATCCGCCTACCAGTACGATCCGGTTAAGATCAGCTGGAGTCATGCCAGCATCACTCAGGGCTTGACGTGTAGGTCCGAGCGTACGCTCTACGAGACCTGCAGTCAGCTCATCGAATTTCGCGCGGGTCAGGTTGATTTCAAGGTGCTGAGGCACGCCGTCAACCACAGTGATGAACGGAAGCGATACAGTAGTTGTCAGTACGCCGGACAGCTCTTTTTTCGCTTTTTCCGCTGCATCCTTCAGACGCTGTACAGCCGCTTTATCCTTGCTCAGGTCAATGCCTTGCTCTTTCTTGAATTCAGCTACGAGGAAATCCATAACTACCTGGTCAAAGTCGTCACCGCCAAGGCGGTTGTCACCGCTGGTAGCTTTTACTTCGAAGAAGCCGTCGCCCAGTTCAAGAATCGATACGTCGAATGTACCGCCGCCCAAGTCATAGACGAGGATCGTTTGATCTTCGGATTTCTCCAGACCATAGGCAAGCGCCGCTGCGGTTGGCTCGTTTACGATACGCAGAACTTCAAGGCCCGCGATTTTACCGGCATCCTTGGTAGCTTGACGCTGGCTGTCATTAAAATATGCAGGAACCGTAATAACAGCTTGGGTAACAGGCTGTCCCAGGTATGCTTCGGCATCGGATTTCAGCTTTTGCAGAATCATGGCCGAGATCTCTTGTGCAGAGTAATCCTTGCCGTCGATGCTTTCTTTGTGGCTCGTGCCCATGTGGCGTTTGATTGAAGCGATTGTGCGGTCAGGGTTCGTAATAGCCTGGCGTTTCGCTGTTTCGCCGACGATACGCTCGCCGTCCTTCTTAAAGCCTACAACCGATGGGGTTGTGCGCGCGCCTTCCGGATTTGGAATAACGACGGCTTCCCCGCCTTCCATAACGGCAACGCAAGAGTTGGTGGTTCCAAGGTCAATCCCGATAACTTTACTCACTGTAATGTGCCTCCTCAAAAATATTATGGAGCTTAGGCTCCTGCGGAATGATCAATAGTTGCATAATGAACACAAATGCTTAAAAGGTACCCGCACATGACTGTACGGCCGGAACATCCGGCAGCACCGTATCATAGCAGGCAGGTGATACCTTAGGTATATAGACAGACTACATGCTGACTTTGACCATGGCCGGACGAAGAACCTTATCTTTCAGAAGATAGCCCTTCTGGACCTCTTCCGTCACGATACCTTCTTCGTACTCCTCGCTCTCCACCTGCATAATCGCCTGATGATATTCAGGGTTAAAGGGCTGTCCTACCGTTTCCATTGCTGTAAGTCCTTCAGACTTCAGTACCCCTTCAAGCTGGCGGAAAATCATATTGATGCCTTTGGTGAAGGCTTCAGATTCTGCATTGCCCGGAGCCGTTACCAGCGCACGCTCGAAATTATCAAGTACGGACAGCAGCTCGCCTACAAGCTTGGAGGTGGCGTACTGGGCCAGCTCTTCCTTCTCCTTCTGGGTACGGCGGCGGAAGTTGTCGAAATCAGCCTGCACGCGCAGCGCGCGGGCCTGAGCCTCCTCAGCCAGCTCCTGGAGGCGCTTAGCGGCTTCACCGCCTGAAGCCTCCTCGAAGGCCGCATCGTTCTCCTGTACGGCTTCTGCCTCATCTGCCGCCTGAGTTTCGTTTATAGCTTCATCATTCATCTCATTCGAATCTTGAACCTGTTCCTCTTTCAAGTTGTCTTCACCTCCTTCAAATCATTCACGAAAATCATTTACACTCTGTTCACTTATACCAGTGTGCCAGCATCGCTGTCAAATCCCGGGAGATAATCCCCAGTATGCCCATCACGCGCGCGTATTCCATTCGGGTCGGTCCCAGGATGCCTATACTACCCAGCGCCTTGCCATCCAGTGAATATGTGGCTGTAATCAGGCTGCAGTTGGCAAAGGCCTCATGCTTATTCTCCGTTCCGATGCGCACCTGTATACCGGTTCCGCCAGATGCGGGGGCCAGCATTTTAAGCAGGGTCGGTGTCTCTTCCAGCAGATCGAGAATGGTTTTGACCTTGTCGACGTCCTTGAACTCCGGCTGGGTCAGCATATTGGTCGCTCCGCTGAGATAGATGCGCTGTTCATGATCGCTTTCCAGCGCCTTATCCAGCACCTGCATTAATTCTTCATAGTGGGAGATGTGACGCTGCATTTCCTCGCCCAGCTCGGAATAGAGCTGGCTCTTCAGCTTGTAGAGCGGCACATTCACCAGCTTGCTGTTGAGCAGATTAACCACCTTTTCCATTTCGGAAAGGGAAATCTCCGGCGGTATCTGAACCGTACGGTTCTCTACCTGCCCGGTGCTGGTAACAATAATCGCTACGGCATTATTGCCGTCGAGCGGAAGCAGCTGAAAATGGCGCAATGAAGTATGAAAAACCTCCGGTCCGAGTAGGATGGAAGTGTAATTCGTCATATTGGAAAGAATCATTGCCGCATGCTGGATAACCTGCTCTGTAGCGTTCAGCTTCTCGGCGAAAAAAGCGCGGATCGTGCCCATCTCTGCCGACTCGGCGGAATTCCACGGTACCAGATGATCCACATAATAGCGGTAGCCTTTATGGGACGGAATTCTTCCCGCCGATGTATGAGGCTGCTCCAGATACCCTAACTCCTCCAGATCGGCCATTTCGTTGCGGATCGTTGCCGGGCTGTAGCCCACATCGCCCCGTTTGGAGATGCTGCGCGAGCCTACCGGCTCAGCGGAAGAAATATAATCATCTACGATAGCGTTAAGTATCATTCTCTGGCGTTCAGTTAACATGTAATTCCCTCCTATCGGCTGTGGCTCCGATTCGTTAGCACTCTGTCGAGATGAGTGCTAACCACTAATACAAAAATACCAAACTGACCTTGGCATTGTCAAGTCAGTTCGGCTCCTTGAGTGCGTTATCATGGCGCTTTTTCCTTATTTCGGGATATGTCTGGCTTTCCGCGACAGACTGCAGTCCAGCTGCATAACTTAACCATTCAGAAAGGAAAGTATTGCAAGCAGGGTATTTACAGTCTGCGGAATTACATATTTTTCATTTTTAAGCAAGGATTTCGCGATAATAGCGCAACCTCTGCTTCGGTCCTTCGTCTGATAAACAAGGGGGCGATACGCTTCATGAGACTAAAACGTTCTTCCGTGTTCATGATTTTTGCAGCTGTGCTGCTCTTGGCCAGCGGTGCTTGGGTTTATCTGAGGGACAGGGCCGGTCATTACGAATGTTCCTTCGGTGAATCGGAATATGCTTCAGTGTTTCAGTGGAACGGAATTGTTTATGATGAAAATTGGGATACTCCGCTCACTGGCCTTAAAAAAGGTAAACCCGTAGGCGAGATTACTTACACCAAGGCTGACCATAAATGCCCGCGTACGGTCATGCAGGATGGAGACGCTACTGTCCTTGATACCGGCACGAAGCTGTATGCAGTAACAGGGTATAAGGCATCCGCCAGACTATGGGCGGGGGACAGGCTGTATGAAGCCCACAGCAATCCTAATGCTAAAACACTTAATGATCTATTGGATGTTGCCGGTAAAATTAAGACCGTCCGCTTCATCAGCGGAATGGACGGGACCACCCGCCTGAAGGACTTCACGCCGGAGGCTGCAGAAATATTTATTAGGGAGTTTCCCAAGCTGCGGTATATTCCGTTCGAAACACTATACAAACAGACTAAAGGCTGGGTCGGAGACAACTACTGGCTTGAAATCGAAATGAAGGACGGGTCCACGATGACAATCGTCTATAATACGCTGTCCCCCTCCTTCAACCCTCCTGCGTACGCTACGCCGGAACTTGCAGCACTTGTAGAGCAGCAGCGCAAGCTGATCTATATCAAGTAAGTGACGGATTTAAAAAACCACTATTCTCCCGGAATCGAGCCCCGGACGAATAGTGGTTTCTTTTAATATAGATGACGGAAGCCAATCTGCTCCGGTTAATCCAATCTCTTCAGCACAGCAATTTCATCGCAGGCATGCTGCTTCTTGCAGTTCACGCAATCGGTCCAGACCTTCTCCGGGAAGATTTCCTTCTCGACCACGGTGAACCCGTTTCTGAGGAAAAAATCAACTGCATAGGTCAGAGCCATTATCTTCGGAATGCCCTGGCGTCTTGCCTCTTCCGTGAGCTTCTCCAGAATCATGGAGCCTACACCCTTGCCCTTGCCTTCATCACGCAAACCGATGGAACGGACTTCAACGAGATCATTGCCCAGTCTGAACAGCGATCCGCAGCCTACAAACCTGCCGCCGATTTCGGCTATGACAAACTGATCAATCTGGCGGGTCAGTGCTTGCCTGGAACGGGGCAGCATGATACCGCGCTGGGCGTATTCCTCTATCATTAAATACAGCGGTTCAACATCCTCCACCGTAGCATTTCTGCATATCACCTTGTGATCTCCCGCAGGAGCCGCCGACTGGCGGATCATTTCCGTCTTGACAAGCACTTTGACTCACCCCTCGTTGTTAATATGAATAAATATACAACAGAGTGAATTACAATTCAAGGGGTATTTTAAAATTAAACTTCCGTCAAAGCACCGACAAATTCACCGAAAACATCATTGCCGAACAGGATTCCCTGCTTGCTCAGCCGGTAGGTGTCACCGTCATGTTCCAGCAGCCCTGCATGCAGCATCTTATGCAGCGAAGCCCCGAAAATCTCCTCCAGCGTTCTACCGAACTGCGCCTGGAATGCATTGTCCGATACCCCTTCACGCATCCGCAGACCCACCATCATGAAATCCTCCATAGCCTCCTGTTCGGAGATCTCGAAGGAGTCCAGGCGCGGCAGACCGCTGCGTGAAGCTTCAACATAAGGATTGACGCCTTTAATATTCATATGCCGCTGGCGTTTGACGTATCCGTGTGCCCCCGCGCCAAGGCCGTAGTAATCCTCATTGCGCCAGTACGTAATATTATGGCGGCTCTCCATGCCCGGTTTGGCGAAGTTGCTGATTTCGTATTGGGTATAGCCGGCTGCCTCCATAGTGGACATCAGCAGCAGGTACATCTCCAGCTCATCCTCTTCACTTGGCAGCGGGAGTTTATTCTTGTTAAACAATGTGTGGAAAAGCGTATTCTCCTCCACCTTAAGGCTGTAGATTGAATAATGAGGCAGGTCCAGCTCCAACGCCTTGCGGATGCTCTCCCTCAGCATATCCACGGTCTGGTTAGGCAGCCCGAACATAAGGTCGACCGACAGGTTATGCAGCCCAACACTGCGGGCATTCTCCAGACTGCGGTAGACGTCGTCCACATTATGAATCCGCCCGATGCCGCTTAGCAGCTCATTCTGGAAAGCCTGCACACCGAAGCTAACCCGGTTAACGCCGCCTTCCTTCATCACAGTCAGCTTATCTATATCTGTCGTGCCGGGATTGGCTTCCATTGAGAACTCGATATTGTCATCCCACTGCGGGAAATGTTTGCGCACCGAGCTCAGGAAAAAGGCCATTTCATCCGGCTTCAGCACGGTTGGTGTTCCGCCGCCGACAAAGATTGTCTTAATCACACCCGGAGGGGTCTCTTTCACAGTCAGCTCCATCTCCCGGTCAAGCGCGTGCAGATAATCCATCACCGGCTGATCCTTCAGTACATAGGAATTAAAGTCACAATAAAAGCACTTATTCGTACAAAACGGGATATGAATATATACGGCCTCAGGGGGACGGCCACTTGATTGAGTTGTCATAGCAGTCTCCTTTATCTAATATTCAGCGCCGGAGCTGCGGCGCAGTCATTGATCCAAAAAGTCAGAAAAGGGAAGCCGTAGGGCTTCCCTTGCAGATCAGTTACACACGTCAGTAACAGTGCTGCGCACTGCAATCAAAGATAGATTTACTCGTCGATCTTCAGAACCGCCATGAACGCTTCCTGCGGCACCTCAACGCTGCCGACCTGCTTCATGCGTTTCTTACCTTCCTTCTGCTTCTCCAGCAGCTTCCGCTTACGCGAAATGTCACCGCCGTAGCATTTGGCGAGTACGTTCTTGCGCATGGCCTTAACGGTCTCGCGGGCAACTACCTTGGTTCCGACAGAAGCCTGAATCGGTACCTCGAACATTTGGCGAGGAATAATGCCGCGCAGCTTCTCGCAGATAATCCGTCCGCGGTTATAGGCACGGTCGCGGTGGACGATGAACGACAGGGCATCGACCTGCTCACCGTTCAGGAGAATATCCATCTTCACCAGGTTGGACTGGCGGTAGCCGGAGATCTCATAATCGAAGGAAGCATAGCCCTTCGTACCTGATTTCAGCTGGTCGAAGAAGTCATATACAATTTCCGAGAGCGGAATCTGATAAGTGATTGTTACCCGGTTGGAATCGAGATACTCCATGTTGACGAATTCGCCGCGTTTATTCTGGCACAGCTCCATTACGGTACCTACGTAATCGTTCGGGACGATAACCCCGGCTTTGACATAAGGCTCCTCCACATAATCAATGGTGCCGATTTCCGGATAATGCGACGGGTTGTCGATGGTCAGCATCTCGCCGTTGGTCAGCATAATCCGGTAGATAACGCTTGGCGCGGTTGTAATCAGCGGCAGGTTGAACTCACGCTCAATCCGCTCCTGAATAATCTCCATATGAAGCAGGCCAAGGAATCCGCAGCGGAAGCCGAAGCCGAGCGCACTGGAGCTCTCCGGCTCGAAGCTGAGCGATGCGTCATTCAGCTGCAGCTTCTCCAGCGCTTCGCGCAGGTCGTTGTAATCGGAGGTTTCGATCGGATACAGACCGCAATAGACCATCGGGTTGATCTTGCGGTAACCCGGCAGCGGCTCCGGCGTCGGATTCTTCGCATCCGTGACCGTATCCCCGACACGGGTATCTCCGACATGCTTGATTCCGGCTACGATAAAGCCGACATCACCGATATTAAGCTCATCGACAATGGTCATACGCGGCATGAAGGCGCCGACTTCAATGACATCGAATACTTTCTCGGTCGCCATCATCTTAATCTTCGAACCAGCGCGGATCTTCCCATCCATAACACGGACATAGACGATAACGCCTTTGTACGGATCGTAGTGGGAGTCAAAAATCAGCGCTTTCAGCGGTTCTTCGGAATTGCCGGTTGGTGCAGGGACCTGTTTGACCACCTGCTCCAGAATTTCCTTAATGCCGATGCCCGCTTTGGCAGAAGCAAGCACCGCTTCGCTGGCATCAAGTCCGATTACATCCTCGATCTCCTGCTTCACCCGTTCCGGGTCGGCACTTGGCAGATCGATTTTGTTGATGACTGGCAGAATTTCCAGGTTGTTGTCCAGCGCAAGGTATACGTTAGCCAGCGTTTGCGCTTCGATCCCCTGTGCAGCGTCTACTACCAGCAATGCGCCTTCACAGGCCGCAAGGCTGCGGGAGACCTCGTAGGTGAAATCGACATGTCCCGGTGTGTCAATCAGGTTCAGCAAATAATCCTGACCGTCGTCAGCACGGTAAGTGAGACGTACGGCCTGCAGCTTAATGGTGATCCCGCGTTCACGCTCCAGATCCATCTGATCAAGCACCTGCTCCTGCATTTCGCGCGAGCTGAGTGCGCCTGTATACTCAAGAATACGGTCGGCCAGTGTCGATTTACCATGGTCTATATGTGCAATAATCGAGAAATTGCGGATTTGTTGTTGTCTTTTCTGAACGTCAGTCATTCCTTACCCCCACAGACAGCCTAATGTTAATCCACTTATTATAACAGTACGCGCTCCCCCCATCAATCCCGTGCAGCAGGGAAAGTAAAGAAACAGGAGCACCATCCTGTAATAAGTCTTCTACTCGGCTGAATCAAACAGGGAGACGACCCAGCGGATGCTTTTTTGCGAAGCCTGCTGCAGCAGACCCGCCGTTTTATCCGCAAGCACATCAATCGTCGGTTTCTGTTCCCCGGGAATCAGAATCTGCTCCGGAGTCAGTGTACTGTAATCCTGTACCTCCTGCTGGGGAAGCCCGCCGGCGGCAGGAGTCTGGACTGTTGTCTGCGTCTGAGCACCCGGAACAGATGTGTAAGCACCTGTAGCCGGATCTACAACAACCGGCACGTAAACATAGGTTTGTCCATTCTGGACAATCCCTGTTCCCGTCACGGGTGTTACCGCTGCCTGACCCGTCTGCGCCACCCCGGTTGCCCCGTTCCAGCCCGGCAGCACCGCACTGGTTCTGGTTCCGCCGCTGCTGCCGAACTGCATGCCAACCAATATGCCGATGCCCGCCCAAATGCCGACCATGACCAGCTTCTTGCCGAAACGCGACATGTTGACTCCTCCTTAATCTGCTTATTAATAGTTCTGTTTATTTCTGTCAGTTAATGCTCCGGTATCGTTATCTGCTTCTAGTCTGCCTGTCCGCCGCTCTCCTGTGTACCGGCAGCGTTTTTTTCGGGGGCAGCCGCTTTTTCAGCATCATGACTGTTCCAGTACACATCCGCAATTGCATCGGCCAGCACATCCGCCGTCCGTTTCAGCTCTTCAGCAGAATTGTCGATTCCGCCCACCTCTATTAAGACGCTGTTAGGAGAAAGAGTCTGATTATATTCCCCGTTATTACCATTTCCAGAAGATTTGCCCCAGATGCCGCGTGACAGTCCCGGATAGCTCTTCTCCAGCACTTGATGAATCGAATTGGCGAAGGCTTCATTCTTCTTCCAGTCTTTGTTGGCATGCCCCAGGATAAAATAGACCTGTGCGTAGCTTTCGCCATTGATGACTGCGGTTGTTTTGCCATGCCGCTGCGAATCGCGGTGAATATCGATCAGTTCAGTCATTTCCTGATTGGCAGCCATTGCCGCTTTAATGGTGATCCGGGAATATTTATAGGAAAAGTTCCAATTGTAATCCGGTACTTCTGTCGCATAATCCTCCTGCGCATGCACCGTGCCAATCCCGCGTTGTTCCAGTCTGTCGGCGATATAGGAGCCTACCAGCATTACGTTTTTGGAAGGCGCGCTGGAGCTGGGATTATCACTCTCCGCTCCCAGCAGCGGATTATAGGCTTCACGGGGATGCGAATGGTAGATTAGGATGCGTTTGACCGAAGTATCCTGCTCAGTGCCGCTGTCCTCACCAGCGCTGCCGTTGCTGCCTTGTTCTCCGGCAGTACCGGCATCCGGTGCAGTTGTCGGCTGCGGCTGTGCAGCAGGATCATCCGCAGGCTTGTCCGTATCTTCACCCGCTATAGGATCATTTCCGGATGATCCCGGATCCGTTCCAGTACCCGGCTGCGGATCTTCGCCTGCTGCCAGCTCATCCGTGCCCGGATGATAATCGGCGGGTGCGCCGGCGGTCCCTCCCGAGCCTTCCCGCAGCAAAAAAGGATCATCTGCCGCAAGCCCCGGCACCTCACGCGAGAGCAGGCTCTTGGGATTGCCGGGATCGACGCTGGTCAGCATCCGGAACACAAACGAAGTTACCTTAGGGGCAGAGAAGGCAGAGGGCTCTTCGCCCTTTGGCAAATGCGGAACCTCCATCCCCAGCAGCTCCATGAAAAATCCGCTTGATAGCGAGGCGGCCAGTCCTTTCATAGAAGGAACAGGGGAAGAATTCAGCTTTTGTCCGGCCAAACCGCCGGCTCCAAGCAGCATGAAAAAGACAAGTGAGCCTCCGGCCAGCAGCAGCATCGTTTTTCCCAGCGACAGAACGTCCAGCACTTTTCCCCGCAGTCTGCCGATATTCCATAGCTGAAACCATTTTCTGTTCATTATTGTTATGTCCTCCTCCAGCCCTCTGTAATCTCTTATACTTCAAATCTATGAGCAGGGAAGGAATACTAGAACCAAAAAAAGAGACAAAGAGAGAGTCACGGGATGAACACAGCCGCCAGCAGGCCTTACCGGAGTAGAGAAACCCGCAGCTATGAAAAAGCCCGTATAAGCAGTGCCACTAAGGCAGCTTGTACGGGCCATTTTACTTATATACGGATTAGTGGGTATATGCGCCGACATTCCCCGGATCAACCGCGTCATGCAATGCGGCATTCAGTCCGCTAGCCACAATGTTGGCGATTTCCTCAATAAATTCATCGATCTCCTTGGGTGTAACGATCAGATCATGGCCCAGCGGCTCAAGCACTTCCTTAACCAGCTGCAGACGTTCCTGCTCGGAGATATCATCCAGCATGCCCATGATCTCTTTGGTATGCGCCCCGCCGTCCCCCATTTGACCAAAATGATTCTTCATCATTTCCAGCACATTGTTGACGATCGTAGAAGCATAACAAACAGTAGGAACCCCGATGGCTATACACGGGACTCCAAGAATCTCCTTTGTCAGTCCACGGCGTTTGTTGCCGATGCCTGATCCGGGATGAATTCCGATGTCAGCGATTTGAATCGTTGTATTGATCCGCTCCAGCGAACGGGAGGCCAGTGCATCAATCGCGATGATCACATCCGGCTTGGTCCGGTCCACAATGCCTTGAACGACTTCACTGGATTCAATCCCGGTAAGACCAAGTACACCCGGAGCGATTGCGCTGACATTGCGGTACCCTGGAGACACCTGGTCAGGAACCAGCTCATAAAATTGCCGCGTAATCAGTGCATTCTCCACAACCAGCGGACCCAGCGAATCGGGAGTCACATTCCAGTTCCCGAGGCCGACGATCAGCACTGAGGAATTTTTATTGATGCCGATTCTATTCATAAACTGCTCGAATTCACGGGCAAACACAACGGACACCTTCTGCTGGAGGCCGGTATCTCCGCCGCGCAGCGCCGGAACCTCCAGGGTTACATAGTTTCCGATCGCGCGTCCAATGGCCTGAGAGCCGGCGTTATTCGCCACACCAAGCCGCGTAACCTTGATCCCATCCGCTTCTTCCACTTCTTCGTTCACACCGGGAATCGGCGTTTTGAGCGGTCCTTGGGCCATTTCTTTCGCCTCTACCGCCAGGTCCGTGCGTACCGAATACAGCTGAAGATCCAGTTCCATCGCTAGTTCAGCCTCCTAAAAGTTTTGTGAGCATATGCATCCTTGAATGAACTTCGAGCAAAACTCGCTTCGGAAGCATACCCTTAAGTTTTGTGAGCATATGCATCCTGAATGAACTTCTTTTTGTCCAGTAGTGTGCGAGAGAAGAGCATTGTTTATACAAACGGGACGGATATATAATTGCAGAACAAAAAAATTTCATCCATGAACATGCGAAAAGATAGAGCGCCGGACCTTATCTCCGGGAGTTCACCTGAGGAAGCGGAGGCTTGTTCAATAGTATTTAGTGTTGCATTTTACTACTGGTCATGCTAAACTATTTTAAGTTGTGAATCATTTGATTAATGATTTCGAATGTCTTTCAGGAGGTGAATGCAATGCCAAATATCAAATCCGCGGTTAAACGCGTCAAGACGACCGAAAAACGCCGTGCACTGAACGCTTCCCAGAAATCCGCGCTTCGTACAGCTGTGAAAACTGCTGATGTAGCACTGACAGGAACGGAAGTTGAAACTGCTCATGCTGCTTTCCAAGCTGCTTCCAAAAAGCTGGACAAGGCCGTAACTAAAGGTCTGGTTCATAAAAATGCGGCTGCCCGCAAAAAATCCCGCTTGGCGAAGAAATTGAACGCTCTTAAGGCTCAAGCCTAAGCCAAGGGCGACATTCATAATGAGCACTATAAGAACCTGACCGCTATGCTGCATACGGTTAGGTTTTTTTGTTCCCATTAGAATAAGAAGAGCCTGTCCTGCGCTGAATAAGCGTCTAGGGCAGGCTCTTTTTTTATCCCCTCGCCCAAGACCCGGGCAATTGACAAAATTACTGAATTTAGGTATATTTACTTTTATGAAATTAGATTTTGCAAAATATAATTTGGATGCTATTAGTAAACTAAAGAAAGGAGCTTCATGATGTCCGAATCCAATTCTGCTTTTGGTGAGGCTCTTGTGAAATCACTGATTGGAGAACGCGGGCATATCCCGATTGCCAGAGCATTGCCGGATATTACACCCGAGCTCGCTGGAGAACGCACGGAAGGGATCCCGTACAGCATTTATCAATTATTGAAGCACATGAGCTATTGGCAGGATTTCATGCTAACCTTTCTGGAGGGGGGAAAACCGCAAGCGCCAGGAAATGTAAGGGAGAGCTGGCCGGTAGAGGAAGCCCCTGTAGACGAGGCAGAATGGCAGGACACCGTGAGGCATCTGCTGCAAGGCGTGGAAAAGGCTGTTGCTTTTGCCCGGACCGTACAGCTGGACGAACCGCTCCTAGGTTTTCCGGGGGAAACTAAGGGCGGGATATTACGTAACATCGCCTCTCATAATTCCTACCATTTAGGAGAAATAGTTATACTTCGCCGTCTCCACGGGGCCTGGCCGCCACCTGGCGGAGGCTATCCCGCCTAATCCAACACAAAAGAGGGAATTAAAATGATGATTTTGAGTACTATACTTGTGGCGCTCGTAGCGCTGGAGCATGTGTATATTTTAGCCTTGGAGATGTTTATGTGGACTACCCCCAGAGCGCAGAAGGCGTTCGGGACCACTAGGGAGTTCGCGCAGGACACGAAATCACTCGCAGCCAACCAAGGTCTGTACAATGGTTTTCTGGCTGCCGGTCTGGTGTGGGGCTTGCTCCATCCGAACGACACGTTCGGATTTCAGCTTCAGCTGTTTTTCTTGATCTGTGTCTTGGTTGCAGCGGTCTATGGCGGCATGACGGCTAAGAAATCCATCCTGTTCGTCCAGGGCCTCCCTGCCTTTCTGGCTATTATCGCCCTTCTTGTGGCGAATCTCTAAATCCGGTTTTTGACCATCAACTTGTAACTGGCGCCGATGCTGCATCGGGGCCAGTTTTTTTGCTGCTGATTAAATACGCGGCAATGGGCAAAAAAAGCTCCCCATACAGCGACAGATTTTCATTACCCGTCTGCTATATGGGGAGCGTATCAGGCAAAGTTAGGCGCCCAGACGCAGCATAAACATCTCCAGCCCGAGCACCTTGTCGATGGCACCTGTCTTCATCTGGTAATCCAGATCCGCCAGAATGCTCAGAATTTGCCGCAGCCGCTGGCTCTCAAACTTGCGGGCCTGCTCTCCGGCCAGCTTAACGGCATACGGATGAAGTCCGACTTGAGAGGCAATCTGGCCCTGTGAATAGCTGAGCGCAGACAGATCCTTAACCTGCAGGATGATCCGGAACTGCCGGGCGATCAGCGCGGCAATCTTAATCGGCTCCTCGCGTTGCTTCAGCAGCTCATAGAGTGTATTAAGTGCCTTATCCAGGCGCAGATTCGCTATATCCTCCACCAGCGTGAACACATTCTGCTCGGTTCCCCGGTGTACAAGGCTCTCCACAGCTGCGGCATCCACAGTACCGCCGGCACCGGTGAACAGGCACAGCTTGTCCATCTCTGCGGACAGGTTCTGCAGCCCTGTGCCAGCGCTTGCTACAAGTGCCTCTGCGGTTCCCGGGGCCACTGCGCAGCCGCGGTCTTTAAAACCTTTTTCCACCCAGCGCAGCAGCTCTTCTGCACCCAGCGGATTAAAAGCCAGTACCGTTCCGGCAGCTTTGGCAGCTTTGACTATCTTTTTGCGTTCATCCAGCTTATCGTTATTGACCAGAAACACAATTACACTAAAATCGGCCGGAGCCTGCATGTATTCACTTAACAGCTCTACCCGGTGCTCAATTTTCGCATTCTCTTTGCCCGCTGTAAACAGCGAGGCATCCCTCACCAGCAGCAGCTTGCGCTCCACCATGAACGGGACGGTCTCCGCCTCCTCCACTACCGCCTGCACCGGCGTCTCGGAGAGGTCGAAGGGAATTACCGCAAAATCACGATCCTCTTTGGCGATCAGGTGATCCTCCAGCAAGGCCGCAAATTCATTCATCCGGAATTTCTCACTGCCGTAGAGCACATATAGCGGTGAAACTTTCCCCTGCCTGATGTCTTTGGCCGCCGTTTTGGCATCCATCCTGCCACTTCCTTTTCCATTTCATCATAACCATTTTATAGTTTAACAAAAAAAACGTTTTAAACATAGGGAGCTTCGCTGCTTTGTTCCATGCAAAAACGGAGCAACCTCGGCACTAAAGCCAAAGTTGCTCCGTTTCAGCGGCGCATCTATATAAACGACGGAAGGAGAAGCTCTAGAAACTTCACTTCCGGCGGTCATACCGATGAAACTCGCAAATCCTGTAATTCCTGTCCTCTTACCATAGCATATTCCGGGTGCCCCTAAAAAGTTCCAACTATAATTATTTATTACCCGGAAGGGCTGTCGCCGAAGCGTCCGGCGAAGCTGACGGTGCCCCGGCGGCTCCGGCATCCGGAACGTTGTATACCTTGGAAACTTCGGAGCCATCCTTCAAGGTTACATACGTAAACTGGAGGCTGTCCTCCGACCAAGTACCGGATACCCACGTGCCTTCCAGCGGAAGCGAGGTTACCGCGGTCCGTTCCTCCTGAAGGCCGCTTGACGGAACGTTATAGATTACCAGCTGCTGTCCGGCAAGCTCGGCAGAATACTTTCCGTCCGGTGAGTACCAGGGGGACTGGGCTTTCAGCATAGGCAGCAGCCCCATCGTTCCGGCTTCTTCAGCCGCCGGAGTCTGCTCAACATCCTGCGCCGGCGCTGAATTGTCTGCAGCCGTATCCTCATCATTAAAGGTCCGGGCGTCCTGAGCACTCATATTGCCGCCGCCGCTTTTGATGTCAGACCGGGGGGCCGGAGTAGCCAGTTCACTGTTACGGGTAACTGACGTGCTCCGCTTTGCCGAAGCGGGACCCTCACTCACAGCAGGGCCCGCTTCTGTAGCTTCCGCTGCCGGTCCGGCGTCTATCGTAGCCGGAGCCGCACTGTCCGCTGCTCCACCATCAACGGTTCCACCGTCGCTTGCGCCTGCGGATTCAGAGAGTTGAGCGTTAAGCTCATCAGGCGCAGCAGCGTTATCCGCGCCTTCCGTCGCTGCCGTATCCGAATTCCCCGTTGTCATCTTGCTCATGGCTTCATTGCTTCCAGCCGTATCAGCCGCCTGGTTCAACGCTTGCTCCACATCTGCCGCCGGCATGCTGTCCGGCATATTAAAGAGGGCAATCACCAGAATAATCGCAGCAGCAACTGCGCCAATGCCTGTCCGCGCGGCCATGGAAGCTACTCTGGAGGTTCCTTTCACTGTTTGGCTATGAGTACCTTTGCGTGTCATTGGAATGACTTTAGTGTCCTCCGAAGCTGCTGCATCCTCTGCTTGAACACCAAGATCAATTTTCTCAAGCTGAGGCATAATTGAATCAACCAGGCTGAAAGGAGGCTTAACGTCCGGCAGCTGTTCCAATTGTTCGGAGAGCAGAGTCAACCGGTTAAAGACTTCCGCGCAAGAAGGACAGTTGTCGATATGCCGATACATCTCTATAGTTTCATCTGGACTGAGATCATGATCCAAATAACGGTGCATCCATTCTATCACCTCCGTGCACTTCATCCTGATACACCACCTTTCTGATACTCCTGAAGTCTATTCTGCAGCTGCTGCCGGGCCCGGAACAGATAAGATTTCACCGTGTTCAGCGGCAGGTCCAGACAGTCTGCAATCTCGTTGTAAGAAAAATCCTGTAAATACCGCAGTACAATCACCGTCCGGTGATGCTCCGGCAACTGTTCGATCGCCTCGCGGATATCCTCCGCCAGATAACCGGACATGACTTCGCGCTCTACGTTATGTTTATTATCCTGGAACACCATCTCGTGCTCATCGATAGAAACGGTAGGCTTCGTTCTCCTGAATTTGTCAATGCAAATGTTGGTCACGATCCGCTGAACCCATGTTTTGAATTGGGCTTTCTCTTCATAGGAACCAATTTTGGTATACACTCTGATGAGCGCTTCCTGTGAGGCATCCAGAGCGTCCTGTTCATTATGCAAAATGTAGAAGGCCGTCTTATACACATGTCCTTCAATTTCCCGCAATAGGGTGATTAGAGCGTCGCGATCGCCCGCTTGAGCGGCTCTGATGAGTCCCTGCTCCACCACGAAGGTTCCCCCTCTCTATGCAATCTTACTGACGCGTAAGACTGCGAATTTGTTGCAAGCCTGTAATCAATATTTTAAGAATACCAAACTTTACATGTTATGTCTTGGAGACCTATTGGTTCCGTCCGGAAACCGTCCATAATCCTTACTAAGCATACAAGGGAAGCGCACAATCTTCAAATATTCTTTTACAGAAGTTTATTACAAAATTGAAATCAAATAAGGGCCGCCTCCGCAGCATATTTCGCTACACTGGAGACAGCCCGGATTATCGATATAGTAGGGTAGCACACAGCATCAATACTGCGTAATTGTCCTTGGAGTCATCATCCACTACATACATTTCACCCTGTTCAAAAATATGCGGATTATTATAATTCCGGTGCAATTGATACATCTTACCGGCAGTCACCCGGCAGCCGCGCACAGCAGACAGAATCTGCACATATTCGGCTTCTTCTTCATGCAAGGTCCGGTACAGTGTCCTATGATCTTCATTCCCGCGCATGACGGCTCCTTTCTTAGGTCAGAGACATTCTTCAGAGCTGAGGTCTGTTCTTAAGTGCCTTCTCTGTAAGTATTGCCCTGAACGGAGAAAAACCATCATTTAGCTTCATATAGATGTAGGAATTTCACAAAAAAACTGCCTGGCCGCTAATTGCGACCGGACAGTCCGGATTTTCTGCAGATGTATATCATCAGAGCCTGGAGCCAGTGATTACGCACCCTTAATCTCTTTAAACTTAGCTACATACTGCGCAGCCAGCTCGGTGATCTGGTCGTAGCGGCCTTCCTTGGCCGGAGCGGTCAGGTTGCCGCCGATACCTACTGCAATGCAGCCGTTCGCAATCCATTTCTCCATGTTGTTCAGATCCACACCGCCTGTAGGCATGATGTTGACATGCGGCATCGGTCCTTTGACTGCTTTGACATAATCAGGTCCGAAGGCGCTGCCCGGGAAGAGCTTCAGCACGTCTACGCCCAGCTTCAGCGCTTCCTTCATTTCATTCAGCGTCATACAGCCCGGCATGTAAGGAATCCCGTATAGATTGCACATCTTGGCAGTCTCTTCTTCAAAAGAAGGGCTAACCACAAACTCCGATCCGGCAAGAATGGCAATTCTCGCTGTAAGGGGGTCGAGCACTGTACCTGCACCAATCACTGCACGGCTGCCGTATTCTGCTACCAGGCGCTTGATCGCCACATCTGCATCCGGAGTCGTAAAGGTAACCTCAATGTTGTTCAGTCCGCCCTCGATACAGGCAGCTGACATTTTATAAGCATCGTCGGCATTATCCGCACGAATAACCGCAACTACACCAACAGATGTAATGTTTTGTAAAACTTTTATTTTCTTCATGATTAAACTTCCTCTCCTAATAAAAAATAGATTCCATTGCAAAAATCAAATGCATAAAATATTATTTTAGATAAACTATTTTATCTAATTTACTAACACACTCATAAATACTTCTATGGAAATAGTAATAATAATACCGTTAACAGTCAATAAGTTTTTATACAAATCTGAAGACTAGCTAAAAAAAACCACAAAAAACCTTACCAAATAAGGACTTTTCGATCAACTATATTATTTTCCACAAAATTCTCCCTGCGGAATGAGTAATGCCTTATTGTACAAAACCGATTTATATGATAATTTCAAATTACTAATCAATATACAGGGCTTTGTATGACCCTGAGGAGGAATATTAATGAGCAAACAACTGAACGCCGTCACCTTCGGAGAACCGATGGCGATGTTTTATGCCAATGAGACAGGCCCGCTGCATGAGGTCACCTCATTCTCCAAGGCACTGGCCGGGGCAGAGAGCAATGTAGCAACCGGACTGTCGCGTCTGGCCCACAAGACCGGATACGTAACCAAGCTTGGCGAAGATAACTTCGGCCAATTCATCACCATGGCCTTGAACAAAGAGGGCATTGACACTGACAGCATCACTTATACCAAAGAATTCTCAACCGGCATGCTGATCAAATCCAAGGTGCTTACCGGCGATCCCAAGGTAGAATATTTCCGCAAAAATTCCGCAGCCTCCAAGCTTAGCCTGGCTGATTTTGATGAAAATTATTTTGCATCCGCAGGCCATCTGCATGTAACCAGCATTTCTTCAGCTCTTTCGAAGTCCTGCCATGAATTCTCCCTGCATGCGATGGAATTTATGAAAAAGAACGGCAAAACCGTTTCCCTAGACCCGAATCTGCGTCCAACCCTTTGGCCAGACACAGAGACGATGGTAAAAACGATCAATGATCTCGCTACACGCTGCGACTGGTTCCTGCCGGGCCTTAGCGAAGGCAAAATTCTGACCGGGCTTGAGACACCGGAGGAAATCGCCGGTTACTATCTGCAGCGGGGAGTATCGCTCGTGGTGATTAAGCTGGGCCCGGAAGGTGCTTATTATAAAACTGCCACCGGAGAAGAAGGTTATGTGAACGGGTTCAAGGTGAAAGAGGTCGTTGATACGGTAGGAGCCGGGGATGGATTCGCCGTTGGTGTGATCAGCGCGATGCTTGAGCAGCTCTCCGTAGCCGAAGCCGTGAGACGCGGTAATGCAATCGGCGCACTGGCAGTTATGTCTCCCGGAGATATGGATGGTCTGCCAACCCGTGAAGGATTGGAACAATTCATGAATGCCAGCGTTTAGGGGCAATTGCGAATATCCGCACCGCAGAAATAGTATAACAACAGAAAGAGCAGCGATCCCCGTTATTGAGGGATCGCTGCTCTTTCTTGTTACATTGGCAGCATAGCATCCTGCGGACACAAGGGCCATCGCGTTTGGCGGAGCATAAAACGGTTTATTCAGCTGCTGACGGCGGCTGGACCGACTGGCCCAGCTGGAGTGCAGGCGGAAAACGGTACGTAATCGGGACGGCAGCATCCTGATCCTCAATCAATGAGAGCATCAGCTTCGCCGCCTGCATGCCCATCTCATAAGCCGGCTGGCGGATCGTCGTAATGGCCGGATTGTAAATCCGGGCAAACTCGGCATCGTCTATGCCGATGACGGACAGACGGCTGGGGATGGCAATGGAATGACGGTTCGCATACTTGAGAATTTCGCCCAGCACCAGGTCGTTGGCGGCGAGCAGCGCTGTCGGGGGCTGCGGGTGGCGCAGCAGATCATCCAGCGCAGCGGAGATCTCTTCCCGCGGCACACTGCGCATGTACCGGTCATTGAGTGGCAGACCCGCTTCCTCCATTGCCTTTTTGTAGCCGCTCATTCTTTCCTTGCGCGGTGTAATTGCATGCTCCCCGAGCGGCAGTGAAAGAATCGCAATCGCCTCATGACCGTGGCGCGTCAGCTCCTTAACCGCTGTTTTGACGGCCATTTCATTATCCAGCAGCAGACTCTGGGTCGTTACCCCCTCCACCAGCCGGTCCATGAAAACAAGCGGATATTCTGCATCAATTAACTTGCTATAAGCAGAAGACTGATCGCCTGTAGGGAAAATAATCAACCCGTCTACCTGGCGCGCGATTAACGTTTCCACATAAGTATTCTCTTTATCAGCATTCTCATCGGCATTGCAGATAATGACCTGAATGCCGCGCAGCGACAGCTCATTTTCGATCGCCCGGATGCACTGGATGGACAAGGAATAGTCAATATTCGCGACAATGATCCCGACCATGTGGGTACGGTTCTGCTTAAGGCTGCGGGCCAGGCCGTTCGGCTGATAGTTCAGCTCCTCAATCACATCGGCAATCCGGTTCTTCGTGGCCTCGCTCATATATTTAAACCGTTTATTCAAAAATTGCGAGACTGTGCTTTTGGACACTCCCGCTTTTTGAGCAACATCCTCAATCGTTAATTTCTTCATTTTTCCGCTCCACTCTGCCTATATAAAAAAGCCATACCTTTGATATTATCAAAAGTATAGCTTTTTTTTAGTAAATTATCTAGTAATCAATTATCGGAGCTACAGCTTACGCGAAACTCCTTAGTACTGCTGCTCATACTTCACACCGTATTCTTCAAACCACCAGTCATAGATCCATTGCTGGCCAAGCGGCAGCGTGATTTCAGGTGAGCGTTTCTCGCCGTTTACTTCATAGTGTGCAGTTAGGATCTTACTTTGGATCAAAGTATTCAAGTCGTGGTCTGCAAACGAGGTCGATTTTTTAGCGCCTGAATCCTTTTGATTTGCAGTGAACTCTCCAGTAAGCAACTGCGATTCGCCGGTTTTAAGATCATACAGCTTGTTATGGGCAATCCACTTCCCGTTATCCCCGGGGGTATAGTACACCAGTAGCAATTCCTCATGCTTCAGGTCGATGGAGATAAATGACTTATAGTTTCCATATTCCTTTTCTACCGTAAATATCTCTGTTGGTGTTACAGTTGCTCCCGCAGCTGCCTTTTGCACGTCAATGACAGACAGCTTCCCTTTGGAATAATTGGCGCGTCCTTCCCCTAGCGTATATGTGCTGCTAACCAAAATCGCATACTTCCCGGCACCTTCAACTCCCATCAGGTTATAGTATGTTTGTGCCCCACCGGCATAGAGCGGGAAGGTATAGATGCGTTTTGCTGATGCAGCCGACAGCTCCGGATGACCTTTGGGAGTCAGATAAAGCGAATACGGTTCTGTGTTATGAGTCAGCTTGGGTTTAGTGTAATTTACTACCGGTGGCGGCGGAGACCAGACAATGCCTGCATCTGTCTCGACTGCACGCGCGTTTGACTTATCTCCGCTAAATGACAAAGGCATATAATACTTCTGCCCTCCGATTTCGAACTCTGCCGAGCCTACAGGCGGATTATAATCCTTCGCTTCCGCTGATGGAGAAGGTACAGCCGATGGCTGCACAGCGGCAGCGGTAGATTTACTGAACAAGGAGGCAATTTGAGCTGCGTAATCCCCCTTGCCGAGGCTCCCAAGCGGCCAGACCAGCACACCGAACAGCAGGAGGGCCGATAAACCGGCAAGACTGAAGCTTTTGCGTGAAAAGAATCTTCTGCCCGCCGCAGCACGGCTGTCAGCTGCCAGCTCGATCCGGGCCATCAGCTCCGGGGTGAAGCCGTCCTCCTGAAAAGGACTGCGTCCGGCCTGGCGGTACCATTCCGGCTTTTGATTCGACGTGTTTGCTGATTTCTCAAACTGTTTACTCTTCATCGTTCCTCCTCCTCAAGCGCCTTTCTCACTTTGTCTCTGGCCCGCGACAGCCGGGATTTGACCGTTCCTTCGGCTACACCGAGCAGTAGAGCCATTTCCGCGGTGGACAGTTCCTGCTGAATCTCCAGCACCAGTACCTCCCTGTGCTTATCCGGCAGCTCCATAATCAGCTCCCAGATCCGGCTTACATACTGGTTGCTGATCGCTTCCTTTTCCGCAGACATCGCTTGGCGTACTCCCTGCTCGCTTCCAAGCGGGGCAAACCTGCGCCAAAAGCTGCTCCGTCTCCAGCTGAATGCCGTATTGCGGGTGATCGTCAGCAGCCAGGTTTTCAGGGTGGCGTTGCCGCGGTATTTTCCGATGCTCCGGTAAGCTTTCAGGAACACCTCCTGGCTGATGTCATTCGCCTGCTCGCGGCTGCGGGTCAGGAAAAACGCATAATGCCACACATCCGAGCCGTACGTCTCCATCATCTCCCGAAGCGTCATGGACGGCGCATAGGCCACGGCATAAGGTAATTCTTCACTGTGCATGTTCTCTCTCACCTCTCGCCCAATAAGACTCACCAGGCTGCAATTGGTTCCCTCAATTTTCCTATATTCTATGTAAACATCCGAAGGGGCCGGTAATGGCGGTAATATTTCATAATAGCTTACATGCATCCGATACCGTTCACCAGAGCGCTGGCGAATCAGGCGGGGATTAGCGACAAACCTTACCAGCATGATAACAGCAATTGCAGGAACAGGGTACAGGGGATTGCAAATTCCACTGATGGAGAAGTGATCTTAAAGAATAGTTCATCTGCACCGAAAAGGCGGATAGTCAGCTGCTTGGGGAAATTATTTCATGCAAATGATGGGTGCCGGGTGCTTAAAGCTTATGCCTCACCCTTACCCCTTCCTTCCGTACCCTGAGCTGAATCTCTCCCTGCAGATCCGTCCGGTATACCGCCGCAGCCGAGTCTGACAATCGTTCCAATACACCGGCATTGGGGTGCCCGTACAGATTGTTGACCCCGGCAGAGATCACCGCTGCAGCGGGATTCCAGAACTTCAGCCAGGCTGCACTTGTTGCGGTTTTGCTGCCGTGGTGCGCTACTTTCAGCACGTCGATAGGCCCGCTTTCACCTATTCCGGACTGCTGCCCCGCTTGAATAATGTCTTCCTCCGCCGCCTCATCCATATCTCCAGTAAAAAGAAAGCTGTGGCCGTTCATCTCCAGCCGGAATGCGACAGATTCGTGATTCTGGTCCTCGACTTCATGGAGTAGTGTATGACTATCCTCCTGTGGCTCCGGCCAAAGGAAAAACAACCGCGTCTCATCATCCGGAGCAAGCATCTGCCCCTGATGTACGGCGTACATCCGGACACCCTGCGCAAGCGCCGTATCCATCAGTTCGCCATACGCTTCTGTGCCGGTCAGCGTTCCGTTGAACAGCAGTGCCGAGACTGGCATGCCTTCCAGTACAGCCTGCAGCCCGCCCGCGTGATCCTGATCGCCATGGGTTAATATCACTGCGTCCAGCTGGTGGATGCCCCGCTGCTTCAGCAAGGGCAGCAGCGTTTTGGCACCGATCTCAAACGGGCTGCGGCGGATGCGCCATTCTCCCCGGTCCCCGAAGCTAACCGTCCCCCCGCCGTCGACCAGAATATGCGCTCCCTCCGGTGTAGTAATCAGGATGCTGTCACCCTGGCCCACATCCAGATAGCTGATAGCCCCCTCGCCAGCACTCAGTTCCTCCGCATAATAGCCTCTGTACAGCAGGAGCGCTATCCCGGCGGCGCATAGCACAGCAGCCGGACCACTCCAGCGGGATGAACCCGGAATGGGGAACGGCTGATGAGGCGATAACGCTCCGCCCCTTCTGGCTTTGTGATGGAGTCGACTATCGTCCCCCGGGTGTTCGAGCTCTGACAACGGTCTGGTTTCATCCTCCATGTACTGGGGAGCGACTCTAGCTTCTGTCCGCTGCTTCAGGATATACAGCAGGCCATAGAGCAGCATGTAATAAACGCAAATCCATAATAGTGAAGGTGAACCCCAGATCAGAACTCCCGCACTAAATCCGTTCACCCGCTTCACCCCTGCAAACGTTGCGTTATTCAAAAACTCGGCAAACCGTACAATGACAAGTGCTCCCTCGTTCCAGAACCGTCCTAGCAGCAGCGTCAGCGTTCCGAGCGGCAGCACCAGAAAAGTGATAAACGGAACGAGCAGCAGATTTGCGAGAAAGGACAGCAGCGAAAATTGATTAAAATAATAGATTGTGAGCGGAAAAGAGACCAGCTGCGCGATTAATGTAACCGAAACGGTGCTGCCCAGCCACCTGGGAAGACGTCTAAACAAAGGCGCGGCCAGAGGCGTGTACACCATGAGCCCCGCCGTTACCAGAAAGGACAGCTGAAAGCTGACACTGAGCAGAAGATAGGGATTCCAGACCAGCATCAGCAGCGCTGAAGCAGCCAAGATGTTCATCCCGTCCTTAAGCAGGCCGAACCTGGCGGCCAGCAAGGCGATCATGCTCATCAGCCCGGCGCGAACAATCGACGGCCCGGCACCGGACAGCAGTACATATACCGGAACAAGCAGCAAGGTTATCGTTATAGCCGTTTCTCTGGTAACGCGGCAGCGGCGCAGGACAAATAAGATCACCCCGACGTAAACAGCAACATGCATCCCCGAGATGGCCAGAATATGCGTCAGGCCCAGCTGCGAGAACTGCTTGAAGGTTTCCGGATCCAGATCCTTCTGGATTCCTATGACCAGACCCTTCATATATCCGGCATGCGCCCCATGAAATAAGCGGTCCATCTCTGCACCGAGCACAGCGCGTGCCGCATCATTCCAGCGCAGGATACTGGAAGGCCCCCATGATACCGGAGGTTTATCCTTAACGCTGGCCGTTCCCGCCCCTTTTAGCAGCCAGTGGATTTTCTGGGTCAGCAGATATGCACGGTAGTCGAATCCGCCAAAATTCCGCGCCGCCTGCGGCTGCTCCAGCTCTCCTTCAATGACTACCCTGTCTCCCCGCTGCCATCCGGCAGCCACGGCGATTTCACTTTCAGCCTGGAGCTTAACTTGCACGGCGACAAGTTCACCTGCTGCGTCTTTTACCTGACCCTCCTGCTGATCCATTCCGATCTGGGACAGCTTTACCGTAAAATCCACCCGGTCCCCGTCCCGATCCACCGGAGATGTTATAACACCTGCGGCTGTAACGTAAATCTCATTCAATTCGATTGCCGGTTTTCCCAGCGCCTCCGGCAGCAGGCTGACATTGCGGGCCTCGCTCCATTCCCAATACAGGGCTGCTGCAGCAATTGCCAGACCGAACACCGCTGCTGTTCTCCAGCGTATCCCCCCGCTGATTGCCCAGATCCCGACCAGCAGCAAACAGCCGGCGATGTAGATCAGCAGTCCGTGACCGGAGAATAAGCAGCCTGCCGAGCTGCCGGCAATCCAGCAGATTGTGAAGCTTAAGAGCGGCCTTCTGTTCATGAACATCCTCCTTCTGTAATCGCCTGTTCACAAAAAAAGAACCTCTGCATACGCAAACATAGCGTGTGCAGAGGTTCTTCCCCTGAAGCTTATTCTTACTCCGGCTGCGGCAGCGCCGCCGGTTATTCTGATACAGTGATCATGGTCTCCTTCGGCGGCTCATAGTTCTCCAATTGGCGGAACACGATCCCCTTGGAGCCCAGCATGGCCTCTACCTTCTCCATATCCTTGCGGTAAGGACGCAGATAGACGATCTCCACAATGCCGCTGTTAGCCAGCATATTAGCGCAGGTCCAGCACGGCTCATCTGTGACATAGACTGTACTGCCTTCCCGGTCACTCCGGTCGGTGAACAGCAGCAGATTCTGCTCAGCATGAATTGTGCGGATACAGCGCTGCTTCTTCACCATCGTCTCTACGCCGCCAACGATCTCCCGCTCATATTGCTCAGAGACCATACAGCCAGCTTCCGAGCAGTCCGGAACACCCATGGGTGCGCCGTTATAGGCAGTGCCCAGCAGCTTCTTACCTTGCACCAGCACAGCGCCGACATGGCGGCGGGGGCAGCGTGAGCGGGTGGAGACCATGCAGGCAATGTCCATGAAGTATGTATCCCAGTTCTTACGGTAGGCCACAGTCATCAGCAATCTCCACTTCCTCATAAATAGTTGTTCATTATTGTACCATAATGCTGCATTCTTTCACTATAAAGCATGTCCGGTAAACAGCCTGCTCAGGACGTTTCCGGTGAAAAGTTGATTTCTCACTGCAGCTGCATTCTATACACTTATAACCGCTGAGACTAATTTGAAAAAGAATTTAACTGCACTTCATACACTTGCTTATCACATTATCCAGCCGTAAACGGTACACAGCCCATTCCAAATGTACAAAATACAATTACAGCTAGAAATCAGCTGAATTGATGCTTTTTAACTGCAGCCAGATACAGTTATCGTACTAACCGAGTCTATAGTTCTCTGCTTCGAGCTAAATGACCACCGGATGTGTGGTGAAATGGCCGACAATGGAACTATAAACTACTCCAAGGGCGATTGCTCCAGTTCCCGTCAATATAACACACGGAGCTTTCTGCCTCAAAAAACAACCAGCGACTCCAGTTGCTCCAGCATCTTCGGGCCGATCCCTTTCACCTTACCCAAATCGGCTAAGCTGCGGAACGCCCCTGTACTGCTGCGGTAGTCGATGATCGCCTGCGCTTTCTTCTCCCCGATGCCCGGCAGGTTCATCAGCGCTTGGGCATCTGCTGTGTTCACATTTATCCTGCCGTCCGCCGCTGGTGGGACTGCAGCAGGGGGTGCCGTACTTACAATGGTTTCAGCCGCTGTGCTGCTTGCGCCTCCACCGCTACCCGCCGATCCAGCCGACACACTCCCGCTCACTGCACCTGAAACTGCGGCTCCGCTGCCCGCTGCTGCACCGTCAGCCACTGATCCGCCCGCGCTACCGCTTACGGCATCCGATGCCCCGGCCTCGTTATCCACGTCGCTTTCTAACGCACCATTACCGGAAGCAACGTTACGAGCAACACCACCTTCTCCTGTTTCCGCCCCACCATCTCCCGCCCCCAAAACCTGCGCCATTCCGGCGTTCAGCGTCTCCCAGCCTGCGATCCCCTCTTCTGCCCTGTGGTCCGCAGCCCAGATCAATCCTCCGCCCAGCAGCGCGGCAGCGATCACAGAACCGATCATTCTTTTGTTCATCAAGCCGTCCTCCTTCATCTAACTGGAATTTTATTCAAAAATACGTTTAAAACCTGTCATTTGTCCAAGACTGACCCGCATACATTTAACGAAGAGTATTCCTGTAAGCCCAGCAACATAAGAAAGGAGGTAACCACAGGATGAAAGTGGGATTTATCGGAACAGGCAGCATGGGCGGTCTGCTCATTGAGACCTTTCTTAGTTCGGGAGCACTTGATCCATGTGATGTGCTGGCCAGTAACCGCAGCCCGGGCAAGCTGCTGGAGCTCAAGAAGCTTCACCCCGGTATTACGGTTTGCGCAAACAACAGCGAAACCGCGTCAGGAAGCGATATTGTCTTTTTATGTGTCAAACCTCTGCAGTTCAAAACACTAAGTGATGAAATTGCTCCTTGTCTGCGCAGCGAGCAAATAGTGGTATCCATTACAAGTCCTGTCCAGCTCTACCATCTGGAATCCGTTCTGCCTTCCAAAGTTGCCAAGATTATTCCCAGCATCACTCATTCCGTCAAGAGCGGGACTTCTCTTTGCATCTTCGGCAGCAGGTTAAATAAAAAAGACAGACTGATGCTGCTCCAGCTATTATCATTTATTGGCATCCCTGCGGAAATCCCTGAGAGTCATACCCGGATTGCCTCTGATTTCTCCAGCTGCGGTCCGGCGTTCCTCAGCTATTTTCTGGAACGGTGGATTGAAGCGGCTGTAGAAGCGACCGGCATCGACGAGGCACTGGTCAGCCGGCTGGCCGGTGAAATGCTGCTTGGTACAGGCAAGCTGCTGACGGAAGGGGGGTTCACTCCCCAGGAGCTGCAGGAACGGGTTGCCGTCCGCGGAGGAATTACGGCGGAGGCACTGAACCACCTGCGTTCCAGCCTGGAAGGCGTATTCGAACGGCTGATCACCACAACTCACGACAAATACAATGAGGATCTGCACAGGCTGGATGCTCTCTTTGGCCAGAGCGGGATCATTCAAGGTCCATTGGACCGCTAGTCGACTCTTGTAAGGAAAGCCATTTCCAGTTCCTGCGTCCGTTCATATGGCAAGAAACAAAAACCCGCAGCACGGAATCATCCGTAGCTGCGGGTAGAGTTGCGTTCTTCGCTTAACCCACTACAATATTTACAAGCTTGCCGGGAACCGCAATGATTTTACGTACGGTTTTGCCCTCTACAGCTGCTTTCACATTCGGCAGTGCCAGTGCGTGATCCTGCATTTCCTGCTGGCCCATATCCGCAGCTACCAGTGCACGCTGTACGATCTTGCCGTTCACCTGTACGACGATTTCAACCTCAGCATCCACCGTCCAGGCTTCTTCATAAGCCGGCCAAGGGACATAGCTGATGCTTCCTTCGTGGCCGAGCAGCTGCCACAGCTCTTCGGCAATATGCGGCGCCAGCGGCGACAGCATCTGTACGAAGTGCTCTGCCGCTTCCTTGGACAGGCTCTCCTGCTTGTAGGCATCGTTGATGAAAATCATCAGCTGGCTGATCGCTGTATTGAAGCGCAGGTGTTCGAAATCATCACCCACCTTTTTCAGCGTCTTGTGCCAGGTGCGTTTGAACTCATCAGTACCGCCGCCCGCCGTAATTTTTGCGCTGAGGCTGCCGTCTTCGTTCACGAACAGGCGCCATACACGGGAGAGGAAGCGGTGGATGCCTTCCACGCCTTTTTCATTCCACGGCTTGGTGGCTTCCAGCGGCCCCATGAACATTTCATAGACACGCAGGGTATCTGCCCCGTAGGCTTCCACAATCTCATCCGGGTTGATGACATTGCCGCGCGATTTACTCATCTTCTCATTGTTGTTCCCCAGGATCATGCCCTGGTTCACCAGCTTGTGGAACGGTTCCTTCGTATCCACTACACCGATATCGTACAGCACTTTGTGCCAGAAGCGGGCATACAGTAAGTGAAGCACCGCATGCTCAGCTCCGCCGATGTACAGGTCAACCGGCAGCCATTCCTTTTGCTTCTCCGGTGAACACAGCTCTTTGTCGTTACGCGGATCGATATAACGCAGGTAGTACCAGCAGCTGCCGGCCCATTGCGGCATGGTGTTGGTCTCGCGGCGGGCTTTCATGCCGGTCTCCGGATCAACCGTCTCTACCCACTCGGTAACGTTGGCCAGCGGGGATTCGCCGGTACCCGAAGGCTTAATCGCATCTACATCCGGCAGCATCAGGGGCAGCTGATCTACTGGAACAGTCTTCATCGTGCCGTCTTCCAGATGCAGAATCGGAATCGGCTCACCCCAGTAGCGCTGGCGGCTGAACAGCCAGTCGCGCAGGCGGTAGGTTACTTTGCCTTTACCGCTGCCCTTTTCTTCCAGCCAGGCGATCATCTTCGCGATAGCCTCTTTATTCTCCAGACCATTCAGGAAGTCAGAGTTCACATGCGGGCCGTCGCCAGAGTAGGCTTCTTCCTCCACGTTGCCGCCCTGTACGACTTCGATGATGTTCAGGCCGAACTGCTTGGCGAACTCCCAGTCACGGGTATCATGTCCCGGAACAGCCATGATCGCTCCGGTACCGTAACCGGCCAGTACATAATCGGCAATCCAGATCGGCACTTTAGCGCCGTTTACCGGATTAACCGCATAAGCGCCGGTGAATACGCCGCTTTTCTCCTTGGCGAGGTCTGTACGTTCCAGATCACTCTTGCGGGCTGCTTTGTCGCGGTAGTCTGCAACCGCAGCAGCCTGGGCTTCGGTTGTAATGATATCGACCAGTTTATGCTCAGGTGCCAGCACACAATAGCTTGCTCCGAACAACGTATCCGGACGGGTAGTGAATACTTCCAGACTCGCCTCATGGCCGTCAATGGCAAAGTTCACTTCCGCACCGGTGGATTTGCCGATCCAGTTGCGCTGCATATCCTTGATGCTTTCTTCCCAGTCCAGCTCATCCAGATCCTCAAGCAGACGTTCAGCATACTCCGTAATTCTCAGAATCCATTGGCGCATGGGTCTGCGGACGACAGGATGGCCGCCGCGCTCGCTTTTGCCGTCAATAACCTCTTCATTAGCCAGTACGGTTCCCAGCGCTTCACACCAGTTGACCGATACCTCTGCCACATAAGCCAATCCGCGGTTGTACAGCTGGATGAAAATCCACTGTGTCCATTTATAATATTCCGGATCCGTTGTGCTGATCTCGCGGTCCCAGTCATACGAGAAGCCCAGTGATTTGATCTGGCGGCGGAAGTTGTCGATATTTTTGAACGTAATATCGCGCGGATGCTGTCCCGTGTCCATCGCATACTGCTCTGCCGGAAGACCGAAAGCATCCCAGCCCATCGGATGAAGCACATTGTAGCCGCGCATCCGTTTGTAGCGGGAGATGATATCTGTCGCCGTATACCCTTCCGGATGGCCTACATGCAGCCCTGCGCCAGAAGGATACGGAAACATATCCAGCGCGTAAAATTTCGGTTTGTCCTGGCTCTCGCCGGTCTTGAAGGTTTTGTTCTCATCCCAGAATTTCTGCCATTTCGGCTCGATGGTCTGGGCGCGGTAGCCAGCCCCGGCTGCCGTACTTGTCTGATTCTCGCTCATCTAATTCTCCTCCTTGGAGTAATGCTGCTTGTAAGTGAAAACGGCTTCGCCGTCTTTGAAGGACGGCATCCGTTTTCGCGAGAAATATAAGGGTGATTTATAGCTTAAAATCTATAAATTCTTATATTCGCAAAAAAACCTCCCATCCCTAGCGTATTTACGCTAGGGACGAGAGGTTTGAATTCCCGTGGTACCACCCTAGTTAGCGGCTGGACATGCTCTGCCTGCCACTCACTTTGACACCCTTTATCGGGGGTGAGGCGACGACGGTTCACACGCCGGACGCTGTAAAAATGTTTTACAGGCACCTGCGGTTTGCGCCGTTACTCCGAGGTGAGTTCATCCGCTTCGTTAACCGGCTTGCACCTGTACACCGGCTCTCTGAACTAACGTCCAGCGAATTAATACTCCTCTTCATCGATAGGTATTTGAAATGCTAATCGTAATATTACACAATATTATATACAACTTTGTCGTCTATAGTCAATGTTTTTGCCAGCTCATACAGGCTTACGCCGGATATAATACGTAAAGATATGCTGTATGACGACTTTTCCGGCTGCAAAGATCGGCACCGCGAGGATTAAGCCGATCATTCCTGCAACCTCCCCGCCGACCAGCAGGGCAAAAATGATCATCAGCGGATGAAGATGCAGTCTGCGGCCCACCACCTGGGGAGAGATGACATTGCTCTCCAGCATCTGGCACAGCATATTCACGACCGCCACCAGCAGCACAAGCCGCAGCGAGACCGTAGTCGCCATCACAATCGCAGGAGCCGCCCCGAGAAACGGGCCCATATAAGGAACGATATTGAACACTGCCACCACGCAGGCAAACAATAGGGCGTACGGCATACCAATAATCGCGTAACCGATATAGGCCAGCACTCCGATGATGAGGCAGACCAGAAACTGGCCGCGGATATAATTGCCGAGCGCATCATCAATATCCTTCAGCAGCTTCACCATCGACTTGCGGCGGGAGCGGGGCAGACAGGAAACCACCGTCCGTTCAAATACATCGAAGTCCTTCAATATATAGAAAACAAGAAACGGCACGATAAAGGCGTTGAACAGCAAGCCTATCGTTGTTCCGATATTATCGAGAAAATGGGAGATCCCCTCTGCAAGCCGGTTCTCCAATTGAAAAAACCAGTTATTCATTCCTGTTTCTACACCCGGCGGAATCAGCCTGGTATTCATCTTCCGCATTAAGCCCTGCGCATGCAGCGTCATTTCCGGCAAATGCTCATTCAGCTCCTCCAGCTGTTCGATGAACATCGGGATCAGGTTAATGGCTATAACGGCAAGCGTGGTCAGGAATACAGTATAGATGAGCAGCACCGCCACACCCCGCGGCATTTTCCGCCCGGCCAGCATACTGACTACCGGATTCAGTACGTAGGAAATGATCATCGCAGCCAGAAAGGGCGCCAGAATCGCTTTTAAAAAAACGAATATCCCATGCAGCATCGGACGGAGCAGCCAGACAAAATATAAAATGATCAGGGCGAGCAGCACACCGATCATCCAGCGGAACCATTTGCTTTGCGACCATTGCTCCACATTATCCCTCCTGATCGTATTCAGCCTAAGACAGACATACGATATCAGTATGTGTGGGAGGAAAGCAAAATACTCTTGTTGCCTAACAAATAATTGTTTTTTGTTATACAGGTTCGAAAGTTGGTATGGTGAACGGAATCGGCCTTGGCTAAAATACATATTGTAAAACGCTTACATTTTGAGGAGGGGTGCAATTATTATGAAAAGGCTAAAAAAATTTTGCGGTGCAGGTCTGACTTTGCTGCTTGCCGGACTGCTGGCGGGGGCTCCGTCCGTTTCGGCAGCCACCGTCTTTTATGAACCTCTGACCTACTTCAATTCGGCAACCTGGCAAAAAGCCGACGGCTATTCCAATGGCGGTATGTTTAACTGTACCTGGCGCGCCAACAATATCTCGTTTACCAGCGGAGGACAGCTTCGTTTAGCACTGACCAGCTCCAGCTACAATAAGTTTGACGGGGCAGAATACCGTTCTACAAACAAGTATGGCTACGGCAAATATGAGGTCAGCATGATGCCGGCCAAAAACAGCGGAATCGTCTCCTCCTTCTTCACGTATACCGGTCCTTCCGACGGAACACCATGGGATGAGATTGATATCGAATTCCTTGGCAAGGATACGACTAAAGTACAGTTCAATTATTACACTAATGGCGTTGGCGGACATGAAAAGGTTGTCGATCTGGGCTTTGATGCTTCACAGGGTTATCATACGTATGCCTTCGATTGGCAGGCAGGGTCGATTAAATGGTACGTGGATGGAGTGCTTAAGCATACGGCCACCAGCAATATTCCCTCCCATGCCGGTAAAATCATGATGAACCTCTGGAACGGTACAGGCGTCGATTCCTGGCTCGGATCATATAACGGGGCTAATCCGCTGTATGCCTATTACGATTGGTTGAAATATACAGGCAACTAATAGCGAACAAAAGGACCCCGGGGCTGCACAGGGGTCCTTTTGCATCTGTTCAAAACCGTTATCTTCAGAATTTGTTATCCGGATTGACACATTGGTATGGCGGCTGCAGCCGTCATTCAGTACGATATTAGCAAGAAAACATCACAGGAGGAACAGGTTTGATACGCAGCAGGTTAATCCAAACATTCGCAGCGGTTGCAGCTCTCTCGGCCGCTGTATGGGGAATATGGGCTTTCACTTCAGCATCCGGCTCAGAAGCCGGGAGCGTCAAAGACAATTTCACCACATTCAACACGGAGTTCTGGAAGAAAACGGATGGCTATTCTAATGGAGATATGTTCAACTGCACCTGGCGCGAGGACAACGTTTCTTTCGCCGGGAATGGCCTCATGACCCTGTCGCTCACCAGCCCGTCTCCGGGAGAGTACGACGGTGCAGAGTACCGTTCGCTGGACAAGTACAGCTATGGCCGGTATGAAATCCGGATGAAGCCGGCGGCCCATCCAGGTGTGGTGTCCTCTTTCTTCACTTATACCGGCCCCTCGGAAGGCGAGCCTTGGGACGAAATCGACATTGAATTTTTGGGCAAAAATACACGGCAGGTCCAGCTTAATTACTTCACTGACGGAACAGGGGGGCACGAGCAGGTGATTGACCTCGGCTTTGACGCCTCACAGGAATTCCACTGGTACGCCTTCGACTGGAAGAGGGATTCCATTACCTGGTACATCGACGGCCGGCCCGTTCACACAGCCACCGAGAACATCCCCTCCACCCCGGGCCGCATGATGATGAACCTCTGGAACGGAACCGGTGTGGACTCCTGGCTGGAGCCGTTTGACGGCAAGGTCCCGCTCCACGCTTACTATGACCAGTTCCGCTATATTCCGGATCAAGCGTCGGGCGAGTAAAAATTCCCGGCGCCATTCCGACAAGAAACCGCCTTAATCAAGGCGGTTTCTTGTCCCTGCGGCAATTAGTGGCGGCTGCGGTCCCAGGCATTGACCTCTGAGGTTTCGGTTAATCCCCCGTAGGCTCTCCATTTGCCGACAAATTCGTCAAATTCCCCGATGCCGCTGTCCGCAAAGATGATTTTTTGATAGCTTTTTTGTTCCAGCTTTTTCAGTAGCTCCCCGGCGCTCTTCATCGTCACGGTTGGCGGTCCAGTGAACTGCTCCTTACGGGAAGCCTCCTTCTGGCCGAGCAGCACGGGAGCTATGTCCTCCGGAATTTCCTTGATGACCTTGGAAGGAATTCTCGCTCCATCGAAGGTCAGCGTGTAAGAAGCGACCCGGATGCCGCCCATCGGCAGAGCAGAAGGCATAATGGTCGGACTGCCGTCGACGATGGTCCAATCATATCCCTCTGCAAGACCATTGACGAATTCGCCGGTCGAGGTAGCGTATGAATCAAACAAATAATTCTGATAGGTAAAGAAGATTTCAGGATGCTTCATCTTCTTGTTAATCAGAATAGCACCGTTGACAGGCAAGGTGCCTCTTCTCATGGCGGTGCCGTCCGGTCCGGAAGGTATGGCGACAGCCTGGACGCGTGCCTGCGGGTCTGTATCGGTCAGGAAGGATAAGGGCCACCCGCGCATCCAGTACGGACCGGCAATGATGCCGGCCTTGCCCGAAACGAACAGATTGGCGGCGCCTTCTTCATCCAGCCATGCACTGTCGGTGGACAAGTATCCTTGCCCCACCCAATGCTTCATGAGTGCGACAGCCTTCCGGGCGCCTGGCAGCACGGACCCGTATTCCAGTGTTCCGTCGCTCCGGCGGTTCCATTGCTCAGGAACCGTGCCGAACGCGCCAAAAATCCAGCTGCTGTCGCCCATCCAGGTATTGGCACCATTCCTGAAGCCGACTGCGAGGCCGTAAGTATCCTTAAGACCGTTGCCGTCCGGGTCCCGGTTAACAAAGGCATCCATGACCCGTTCCAGTTCGTCCAGAGTCCGCGGGGCTGCCAGATTCAGCTTGTCCAGCCAATCCTGGCGGATCCAGAGCAGCGGATCGGAGTTATATTCATAGTCCATGATTGGAATTGCATACTTGTGTCCGTCCCGCACGAAGGGATCCCACGCCGAGGGGTCCTCGGCCACGGCCTTCTTCCACACCGCGGAAGCATATTTTTCAAATAAACTGCCTATTTCCATGAACTGCCCGGAATCAATCAGTTCCTGGATGATATCGGCATCCCTTGTCGTTACAACATCGGGCATATTGCCTTTGGCCAGTTCAAGCCTCAGCTTGTTGGCATAGGTCTCGGAGGTGCCGGAGATGGTCCATAGATAACGGATGCGGATACCCAGCCGTTCCTCAGCCCATGTCGTATGCACGTTATGTTCCAGGCTTTCGCCCTTCTTAAAGGTCAGATTGGGGTTGACGGAGCCTACTGTATACAGATCTACAGAAGGAATATATCTGCCTTCACTGACTTCGAAATGAGGCGTTAAGCTCTCCTGGGAAGCTTCCGGGAGACTTTCGCCGGTGCTCTGGAAGCCGCAACCCGACAACGTCAGGAGCAGTATGAATAGCGATACACGGATTTTCATGGAACACCTGCTTTTCGTAAAATACTGGGGAGTTGAACCGATTGTATCACAATCGTCTTCAGCATCGTGTGATACACTGCTTTTAATAGATTGAAGTCTTTGTAAAGGATGATCTTATGACCCGGCGGCCGAACCTATTCATTAAAATGCTTGCCATTCTTCTCTCTCTCATTTCGGTTACGCTCTTATTCTACGGTTTGTCATACCGAAAGGATATCGGCGTCATTACCAATCAGATTAAGACGACCGACTTGAATCATCTGGAGTTCCTGACCCAACAGCTGGACAACAATATCAACCAATTAGCAGGCAGCATGTATGCGCTGCAGAGAGATCCGACCGTCCGCGACTATGAGCAGATCCGGCAACTGGGCCATCTCATTGATCCTGCCCAGACCATTATGACCGTGCTGGAGAAGCTTTCCCTTCAGACCAGCTCCAGTACATGGGAGAACCGGATTGTCCTGTACAAGCCGCTGAGCGGCGAGACCCTTGGCTCGGATTCTTCTCTTTCCTTTGATTTCTCCGTACTGAAGAAGCCTTTGCCTGCGGGCTGGGAGTATATCCCGGAGGACAAGGGCAGTGCTGAAGCGGGCTTCCGCCTGCTGCTGTCGGATCCTATCGAGAGAAGAAATGTGCCCAGCGAGGCGGGACTCCTGTTGTCGATGTATTTTCCTGTATCCAATATTGAACGGTTGTTCGATGCCTACCAGTCGCAAAACAAGGGCGACACTTTCCTGTTTAATCCATCTTTCGGGGTGATTCTTTCCCGCAATACCGACCCTGAAATGGCGAAGCAGATCGTTGCAACGCTGACTTCTTCGACCGGTCAAGGAACATCAGAAATCTTTAGCCTTAAGGGAGGCAGCTTCCTTGTCAGTTCAGTCCCATCCTCTGCCATCAATTGGCAGGTAGTGCATTATTCGCCGCTGAAGCAGATTCTTCAGCCGATCCGGAGCAGCCGCTATTCCTTCCTGACAGGATCGGCCATCCTTTTGGTCATGAGCCTGCTGTTCTCGCTGCAGCTCTACCGCCAAGTTCAGCGTCCGGTAAGCCTCTTGCTGCGCTCCCTTAACAGAATGAAGGAAGGACGCTGGTCTACCCGTATTCATGCCAAGACTAATCCTGAGTTCACGATGCTCAACGAAGAGTTTAACGAGATGGCAGAAAAGATTCAATCGCTAATTGAGCAGGTCTATCTGGAACAGATCCGGGCCAAGGACGCTCACTTGAAGCAGCTTCAATCACAGATCAATCCGCACTTTCTATACAATTGCCTGTTCTTCATCAAGAGCAAGGCCGTTGTCGGCGATACGGATTCGGTGGAGGCGATGGCGCTTAATCTTGGCGAGTATTACCGCTACATCACCAAAGTCGACCATTCCCTCACAACGCTTCAAGATGAACTGAAGCTGCTGGAGAATTACCTGGAAATTCAGAATTTGCGGAAACAGCGCATCCATTATGAGATGGATATTGCCGATGATTTGCTTGGTCTGCAAATCCCCCGGCTGCTGATTCAACCCTTAGTCGAGAACAGTATCATCCATGGCATTGAGAAAAAAATCGGCCAGGGCTTCATCCGGATCACCGCCAGCCAAACGCCTGAAGCAGTCACAGTCACCGTTGAGGACAACGGAGCCGGTATGACCGAGGAGGAGATTGCCTCTCTGTATGCCAGAATATCCGAATCGCGGCGGGAGGACGGAGGCTGCGGACTATGGAATATCCAGCAGCGTCTTAAGTCTCATTATGATGATTCTTCCGGCCTTCTGATCGCCTCTTCACCTGACGGCGGTCTAAAAATCACACTCCGTATGGAGAAGAAAGAGGAAAACGATGCACCAAATTCTGCTGGTTGATGATGAACCCTATGTTGTTGATGATTTATCCATCTCGCTTCCTTGGGCGGAAATGGGGTTCGAACAGGTTCACAAAGCCTACTCCGGGTACGAAGCGCTGGAGCTGCTTCAGCGCTATCCTATCGACATTGTAGTCACTGACATCAATATGCCGGAAATCTCGGGCATTGAACTGATCGCGTCCATCCGCAGCCGCTGGAAGCATATCCGGGTTGTCATGCTGACCGGTTATGCCGAATTTGAATATGCCCGTAAGGCGATAGAAGAGCAGGCCAGCGCCTACCTACTTAAGCCAATTGCAAATAACCAGCTAATCGACGTCATCGTTAAGCTCCAGGAGGAGCTCCGTACAGAATGGGAAACATGGTCCTCCTATCAGCGGACGATGCAGACCTTCCGCGAGCATCTTCCTCTCCTGCGGGACCGCCTGCTTAGTGAGCTGCTCCAGGGACGGAAGCTGTCCGGACAGCAGCTGCAAGAGCGGCTGGCCCAGTTCGATCTGCCGCTGCGGACCGACCTGCAGGTATGCCTCGCAGTCGTCAGACCGGAGGAATTCTTCCGCCAGCAGGACATGCGCAGCATGCTGCTGTTCGAATACGCGATCATCAATATCGCACAGGAGCTGTTCCAAGACCATTTCCACATCTGGTCGTGCAAGGATGTGCATGATTATCTCATATTTTTGCTGCAGCCCAGGGATGACATTGAACCCGGCGGTAATCCGGGGTATGATGTCGCGCAGGCAGCCTATCAGTTGCAGAACCATGTCAGCACGCTGATTGGAGGCGGCCTCTCCGTTGTAACCACAGGCTGGGGAGAATTCCCTGACCAGGTCTATTCGCTCTATCAATCCGCCATTACGGCCATCCGCCAGCATATCGGCAGCGAAACAGGTATTTATCTGGATGTAACGGACACCAGCGGTTCCCAGCCTGTAGAGATTCTCCAGCCGCTCTATGAGCCTCCGCTGCTCTTTCATATGTTCGAAGCAAACAACTGGCAGGGTATCGAAGACAAGCTCAATGCCATTACTTCGGAGCTGGTCCGGAATCCCGACCGCTCACTGGAGCACATTCATGAAGCCCGCCTGCATCTGGAGACGGCATTCTATTATTTCGCCCACAAGAACAACAAAATGCTGAGTGAGATTGTAGGCAATCCGCTGCTGGAGCAAGCTCCCTTCCAGACGCCGGACAAGCTGCGGGAATGGGCGCTTGAGGTCATCGTTCTGCTGAGAGAGCATTTTGAATCGGAACGCCTGAATAGCCGGACTGTCCTGATTCAGAACGTTCATGAATATATCAACAACAATCTGCATTACGTCTCGCTCCAGGCCATCGCCGATCATGTCCAGATGCACCCGGTGTACTTGTCCAAAATGTACAAGCTGGAGACAGGCAAGCGAATCAGCGACTATATCAGCCAGATAAAGATGGAAAAAGCGGCGTATCTGCTGATCCATACGCCGCTGAAAATTTATGAAGTTTCCGCTGAGCTAGGTTACTCCAACGCTCATTATTTCATTAAGCTCTTCAAGGAATACGCCGGCATGACCCCGCAAGAGTTCCGCGACCGGGCGTTATAACGATCTTAGCCTTCAAATCGCAGTTCCACCTCATGGGAGAGGCCATCATCCGCCGTCGGCACAAGACCTTCCTCAAGCGCCCGGCCATCCAGCGACAGGCAGGCTGTTCCGTCTTGTATCCGGCGGAAGCCCTCCGGCTTGCTGATCGTAATCCGGTATGAGGAGCCGCCGAGCTTCAGGGTGTAGGCGAAGTCGGTCTGCTCTTCCCGCAGGATCGGATTAAGCTTAATGCCTTGCGCCGTATATTCAATACCCAGCGCTTCCATCAGCGAGAGGGTGAGCCAGGTCGATGTACCGCTTAGCATCGGACCGACGTTCTCACCCGTCTCGCTGTTGTTGTATTGGGTGCAGAATCGCGGATTCCCGCAGATAGCGAACGGATCTTCCATCGTCTTAAACGGCATGATCCGGTCCAGCAGCCAGTAGCCAAAGCGGCCCAACTCGGCAGCAAGCTTCGCATCTGATACTTCCTTGGCTCCCTTGAACATGGCTGCAGCGGCCATCATGCAGGCATGCTTGAACACGCCGCCGTTCTCCCGGTCACCCGGAAAGTATTCGTCCGAAGCCGTGTGAGAGGACACCCGTCCCAGTGCCACAGGTGAAACCAGCTTCAGCCCAAATGGGGTCATCAGATGTTCCTTCATTGTGTCCAGCATCACAGTGATCTGCGCTTCATCCGCACAGCCGGACAAGATGCTCCAGCTGAAGGAGTTCAGGAAGTAAGAACCGTCACTTGCCGGATCTGAAGACAGACCATCCCCGGCGGCTCCCAAATAGGTGTATTCGCCGTTCTCATACCGGTTGAACAGCACGCGCGCGAAGAAGTTATCCTTCCAGGCATGATATTGAATACGTCCCCGCAGCTCTGCCCCGAAGCGGTCCAGCTCCGCGGCATAGTCCTGCTCTCCCTTCCGCGCAGCCAGTACGGACAATTCATCCACCGCTACCTTCAGCAGGAAAGCATTCATGACGCTCTCGGAATAATCGCTATTCAGCGGATCGCCGAAGACTCCGCCTGCTTGTAGCTGCTTCCGATAGCGTTCTTCCTTGGCCGGGCCGTTGAGATACGTATCGTCGAGCTTCAGGCAATCGTTCCAGTCTGCGAAATCCAGCAACGGAAGACCGTGGCGGCCGACTGAAATCCGCCCTGAATATACAATGATCGCCTTCAAAGTCTCGAATACCGGGCGGCTGGTATCTTGCCCCGCCACCGGGCAGGACTCGTCCAGGAATTTCAGATCTCCTGTGAGCATTACATAGCGGTAGACCGCTTGAACAAGCCATAGTGCGTCGTCGGACCATTTGCCCGGCTCCTTGCCGATCCAGAAGAAATTGTGATAAGCATAGCCCAGCTCGAACACCATACCGGTCCATTCTTTCAGCAGACTCTTCACCAGGCTGCTTCTTCCCATACCGACGAAATAATACATCGAGGCGTACAAATCCTGGATTTCGCGGAAACCAATTTCCCGGTACCCCTTCTGTGTCTGGCAAAAGGAACGGGAGACAAACGTCTGGTAGAGCACCTGAAACGGCAGGTTGCGGTTGACAAACACATCAAAATCCCCGTCACCGGAGGATACCTGCAGGAACTTGCCATACTCCCGCACGAAGCCGGACGATTCCGCCAGCGCCGATTCCGCAGCGCTGCGGTCGGAGAAACGGGCAACCAAGGCCCCCACCTCGTCCGCCAGTACCGTGTCGTTCCAAGGCGCACCGCTCTTGTCGGAGACAAGTCCGGTCAACTGGTCGACAGTTACCGCGCTGCCGGCTGTTATATGAACCTCACCGGCTACAGCGAAGAAGCCCGGTCCCTTGCGGTGCAGAATGCTGCTCAGTTTGAGCGCACCGGCCGGCCGGTGCAGCGAGCCTGTACCGACGAACTCATTGTAGCTGACACAATATTCGCGCGGCAGCACCGGTCCTTCGGCGCCGTGAACGATCATCGTGTGGAAGCGCAGGTCGTGACGTCCGCCTTCCGGATAATAATCGGGACTGATGGCCGCCACTGCTCCCGAGGAATCCTGAAGCACGCCGCCCTGCATGATGACATTGCTGTACAGCACATCCTCGAACAGTGCACCCGGAGCAGCGGAACCGAACATTCCGGTGTAGACAAGCCGGAGACGGCGGCCGCCTTCTCCGTGATTCACAATCTCTATCCGCTGCATTTCGGTAGCCAGAGGCAGACCTTCGGAGTGGGGCAGGATAAAGATCGTGCGTATAATTTCCAATCTGCAATGCGTACGGTAGGTGATTACGGTTGAATTCTGGGAATGCCGGCAGACCGCCGATTCAATCCCTTCATCTCCGGGGTCTGCGGAGTAGAAGATCTGCTTCCCGTTTTCGAACAAATAAAACTGCCGGTTGGCCGGGAAGCCGTTCTCTTCCTGACGCATATCCCAACGGGTAGCCAGCACCTGGGTTGCCGCGTGGGAGCGGAAGCTCCCGCCGCCGAACCGGTCTACAACACTCTTCGGTGTAGTCTGGAGCGGATGGGAGAACTGCAGACGGTTGCCCAGCAGCAGATTGACCGCGAAATGCGGACCCGGCACGGGTGAGCGCAAATCAATGATATGCTCTCCCTCCGTGTTAAGCGACCCGGCCCAGCCGGGTGCGGCTTGCAGTTGCGCCAGCGCTTCCCTTGCGGTGGTCTCCGGTATTTCAGCGCTCTCTTCCTCCCTTCCGGCGTGCCGGATATACAACGACAGTCCCGCGCCATCACCGGTTATTGTGAATAGCGCCGATGCGCCGGCATCAGCCGGCAGCAGCGCAGCCAAGGCGGGCAGCTTGAGCAGCTCCTGAATGGCAGGCACCCGAATCGGCAAACCGGCTATGCCCACAGCCCCCCGGCGTTCCGAATCGGTGAAGAGGGCACTAACGTGCGCGCCAGCTCCTATCCGGTCAGCGAACGCCTGCCTGAGGATGTCTTCGGCCGAAGCCGCTGCTTCTCTTGCGGTAGTAAGTTTTAGCATGATTGCTCTTTCCTTTCCTGGCATGCTGCGGATCAGCCCTTGACGGCCCCCGCGGTCATACCGCTAATAAAGTATTTCTGCGTCATGAAAAATATCACCATAACCGGTACCGTTACTACAGTAGAAGCGGCCATCAGCAGGTCATAACGGGTATTGTACTGGCCGACAAACAGGCGGATGCCGACTGGAATGGTCTGTACATCCGAACTGGTCGTAAGTACCCAGGCGAAGAGAAGCTCATCCCAAGCCGTAAGGAAGATAAAGATACCTGTCGCAATGATCCCGGGCAGAGACAGCGGCAGAATAATTTTGTAAAAGGCTTGGAATTTCGTACAGCCGTCAATGGTAGCTGATTCTTCCAAATCTCTTGGAATCGAGACAAAGAAGCTGCGCATAATCCAGATACTGATCGGGGTATAGAACGCCGTATAGACGAGAATCATTCCCCAGTACGTGTTGATCATCGGCAAGCCGAATGTATTCTTGATCCACAGGAACATCAGATAGATCGGGAACAGGAACATAATCCCCGGAATCAACTGGGTGGATATGATACTCATGCTGAACAGCTTCGATCCCGGAAAATCAAACCGGGCCAGTGCATATCCGGCCAGTACAGCAAAGGTACCGGCAAGCAGAGTCGTCGCACCGCAGATCAGAAGGCTGTTGCGGAAATAGACGGCAAAGTTAACTGTATCCCACATATTGATATAATTGACCCACTGCGGCTTCGGCAGGCTGAAGGTAGTGATCCCGTTCAGAATTTGATCATTGGAGTGCAGTGAGGTGAAGACCATCCACAAGATTGGGAATATCGTCAATAGAACGATAAGCCAGGTTACTGAAGTCAGCAGGAACGAACTGACAGAACGTTTACGATGTGTACTCATTGTGTATTCAACTCCGTTCTAAAAGCGCGGTACCAAACGCCGACGATCATCAGCATGGCAAACATCAGCATGATTGAAGCGGCAGAACCTGAACCGAAGGACCAATAACCGAAGGATTGGCGGGTCAAAGCTGTCATCAGGAGGTCGCCCCATTCCCCTGGATATCCGGCACCGTTGCCGAACATCGTGGAAACGATGTTATAGGAGTAGACGTTGTTAATAATTTGGAATAAAAGCTGTACGGCAATAACCGGCTTAAGCATCGGCAGCGTCATATTCCAGAACTGGCGGAATTTGCCCGCACCGTCAATGGTTGCCGCTTCGTAGATATCTTCCGGAATCGTCTGAAGTCCAGCCAGGAAAATAACCATAAGGAACGGCCAGCCTCGCCAGATGGTCGGGATAATGATCGCCCAAATCGTATTCGGTCCAAGCAGCCAGAAAGGCTTCTCTGCATAGAGATGCAGAACGTCAACCAGGAAATAGTTGATAATACCGTTTTGCTGCCACATGAAGCCCCAGAGTACACCGACAACATAAGACGGTACAACCCATGGAAGCAACATTGCTGTACGGGCAATACTGCGGCCGGGAAAATCACGGTTCAGCAGCATGGCCATCATTAGGCCCATAACCATTACACCAATCGTCACGATGACCGCGTAAATGGCCGTGTTGCGAATGGCGAAATTCAACCCTTGGCGGACCGGATTATCGGAATTGAACAACAGTCCAACATAATTGTCTATCCCTACAAAAGGTGCCTTCAAATATTTGCCCAACGTAAATTGGTTCAGCTTCAAAAAGGACATCCAGAATCCCTGAATCATCGGGAGCAGATGCACCAGCAACATGAAAATGATGGTCGGAACCATCAGCATATAAGCAAATTTATTATCTCTAACCCGCTTGCGCCACACTGCGCGTTTGCTTGCGGCCGCTTTTACGGGAAGATTTTTTTCAGTATGGAGTCCCATCTCTTATCCCTCACTTTGCTAATAGAAGAGCCGCCGCACCCTGCGCGCGGCGGCATCCCAAGATCCTATTGGTTAATAATAGCTTTGACTTCAGCTGCTGCAGAATCCAGCTCTTCCTTGACGCTTTCTCTACTGTACTTGCCCTTCACGCCGGCAACGATATCCCAGACGTTGGCAAAATGCTTTTGCAGTGCTGTTTCTGTAGGTCCCCATTGCGGAATAGCCGGATAGGTTCTTCCGTATTTGGTTGCTTCCGAGAATGCTTTCATGTTGGCATCCAGATCTGGCGATTCCAGAAGAGACAGTCTGGCTGGAAGCTGACCGGATACGGCAGCATAGGCCTTCTGCGCTTCATCAGCGGTCAGGTATTTAATAAGCTCCCAAGTAGCTTCCTTATTCTTCGAGCCGCTGAATACGGTCAATTCACTGCCGCCGACAAAGGTAGCTTGTCCGCCGGGACCGGCTGGAAGCGGAGCAACCGCGAAGTTTTTCGCTGCTTTCTTGTCATCCATACCGCCGTTTGCTTTTGGTGTCGCAAAGTTCTTCGCAAGCCATGGGCCGGAGATAATTACGGCCGATTTGCCATCACCGAAGTCACCCTCGATCTGCGACGAGTTCTTTTCAAGCGATGCCTTGTCAACAAGGCCTTCCGCTGCGAGTCCTGTGTAGTACATAACCCCATCAAGCCCTTTGTCTTCGTTGAAGGTTACGTTTTTGTTATCTTCCGACAGAACGTCGCCGCCTGCAGCCCAGATCCAAGGGAAGATATTATGCACTACGTTCCAGTCGTTTTTACCCGGAAGTCCGAGTGCGGCGATCTTCTTCCCGTCAACCGTCTGTCCGTTGACCGCTTGCAGCGCGCTTTTGAAGGAATCCCAATCCTTAAAAGCTGTTGCTGTGTCAACACCGGCTTGCTTGAATACATCCGTCCGGTAGTAAATCGCACGTGCATCTACGAACCAAGGCACTCCGTATACTTCACTGTCGCCTGCGATGGAGGTTGTTTTCCAGATAGCCGGCAAGAAGGCTTCTGCGCCGCCCACATCAGCAACTTTGTCAGTCACTTTATCAATACCGCCCATGCTGGCAATTGCCGGTACCCAGGTGCTACCCAGTTGAAGCAGATCCGGGCCTTCGCCGCTTGTTGCCGCCGTTGTGATCTTAGTCCAGGCAGAACCCCAGTCAAGTACCGTTACCTTGACGGAGACATTCGGATGCTCTTTCAGGTAGGGATCAATGGTCTTCAGGAAGTCCGCATCCGGTTTCGGGCTGTTCGGCATCACCCAGGCGTTCAGTGTAACAGGTTCCATGCTTGGAGCTTTTGAAGTTGCAGGAGCCGTAGTTGCGCTCGACTCTTCTTTCACTCCTCCGTTGTTAGCCGCATTTGTGGAATTGCTATTGCCTCCACACCCGCTGACAACTACTGAAAATGCCATGAGCAGTGCACTGATTGATACTGCTGTCTTTTTCAAAATAAATCTCCCCCATTGTCGTTTGAAAATCGCGGAGAACGGTTGCCCGTTCCCCATGTCTTGATTATAAAAGCGTTTCTTGCCCGTCTATATAACAAATCCCAAGCCTGGATAACAAATTATTAAGCTTGTCTCAAGGTGCCGGTATTGTTCCGTTGTTCAGCAACACCACATCATCGACATCCACCGCAAGATGGCCTGTGCCTCCGTCCGGAATATTTCCCAGTTCAAAAGAAATGCGGCCGATGGACGTGCTCCCTCCGGTAACGTCGAATTCTAAAGTGTAAGTGTTGTATTCTGTACCAAGATCAACCACTTTGCTCGCATATCCATGCCAGGTGTAATTATTCGCGGCATCCAGCCAGCCGATGCTGATGTTCATTTTGCGAGCTGCTTCTGCCTTGGCTTTAAAAGTGAGTGTATAATGATTGCCTTCGTTGTAGGCTACTCCCTCGTAATAGACCTGCCGGTCCCAGCTGTTCGACCCTGTGGAGCCTACCTGCATGCGCAGCGCCCCATTTACATTGTCAATAGACAATTCTCCGCTGTCGGATGAATAGCTGCTCCAGCCCTGCAGCGGAGCCGAGAAGTCTCCGTTCGGTATCAGATTCTCCCCATAAGCCTCACCAGCCATCACCGGACTCACCTGAAGCAGGGAAATATTGCTTAGCTTGACACTATGCGCTCCAATCAGCTCCGACACCTTACCCAGAGTGAACTGAAGCAGGGCGGCGGGATCGCTTACCGGGGCAGTGAACAGGTATTCGTAATGTCCGCCGGTTTCGCTCAGGCTCGCTGTCTCGTTCATATATGGAGTCCAATCGTTATCTGACGAGCCGTCATGCTGGACCAGTACCCGGATCAGCCGTGCTATGGATGCTTCCGCATCGAAGCGGAGCAAATACTTCTTGCCTTGCTCCATCAGAATCGCGCCTTGCTTCACCTGAACATTCCATTCCTCGTCACCGCTGCCGCCAAGGTCAACCTTTAACGCTCCAGGCTCGGCAGTCATTACAGTATTCTTTACCGGATCATTGTCGACCCAGTCCTTCTTGAACAGCGTCCAGCCTTCGGTCGAAGCCTCCCTGAAGCTGCCGTTCACCACCAGCTCACGAGAAAGATCCAGCCAAGCCAGGTTGTAGCCGCTGCCTTCAAGACGGAAATAATAGCTTCCGGCAGGCAGCTCAAGTGGCACACCGATGACTGTGCGGTAGGATTGGAGTCCTCCCGTATCCCCGATAGCCGCGCTGTAGACGGCTGCTGTCGCCACACTGCGCTTGCCGGCATCCAGAACGGACAGCTCCAGTTCGGAACCGGCCCGTACACTGGATACCCTGGCCACAGGAACTATGCTTGCCGCCTGAGGAAGAACCACTTTGTACTCCGCGTAATCGCCCTTGTCCATGTCGGTGATATCCTTACCGCCTTCGCCGCTTGGCATCAGGCTGATTCCCGATGCCCCGGAGTACTGATCACCCCGGAGATGCAGGTAGCCGTTTAATGCAGGCGGCTCGGCCATACGGACGAGACGCACATTATCGATCTCGGTGTGCCCGGCAGCCTGGCCAAGAAGGAATGATAATGTACCTTCGGTGCCGGCAGAGCTGGACATGGAGATCTCCGCTGTGTAGCTCTTCCATTCCGGCGTTAGAGTAAGCGATGATCCGTCAGGATAGAGGGTATCTCCGCCACCGGCCTCAAGCTTAATACCCATCGGCTGAGACTGTTCCGACCGGGCATCGAAATAGAGTTGATAGACGCCTCCTGCAGACAAAGGCAGACCTGTCTGCGTAAGCATTACATCCTCCGCCGACTTACCGGTGTTATCGACTTGTACACTGAATATCCGTTTCATGAGCGGAAGCTCCAGGATATTGGTTACCTTAGCATCCGCCGCTGCTCCCGATTCCGGCTTAACCGCAAATCTCCAATAGCCCAGCCTGTCTTCTCCCAGCTCAAACCCTCCATTGTAAATGAGGTTGCCGTCAGCCAGCGGAGTGCGGACTACCGGCAGGGGCTGGGTCTCAACTACCCGGACATTAGCGAAATAAGCCGTAATATCGTTTAGACCGAGATTGAATTCAAAACGGACATTGTTGTCGGTAGCCTGCGCCATGTTAAAGGTATACTCAAAAGATTGCCAGTCCGGGGTAAGCTGGAAATTCCGTTCTTTAGAGTACGCTGTCCATCCGCCGCCGAATTCGGTCAGCTTGCTCATCACCGGACGGACCGCATCTGCTTTGGCATCAAACGTTACTTTGTAGGCTTTGCCCTTCTCCAGAAGAAGCGGCATTTGGGTGAGCTGGACGGAATAATTTTGGGTTCCCGCCTCTTGGATAGCCACCTTCACTGCCTTACCCTTATCCTTGTCTTCGATGACGGAAGCTGAGCCCGCACCGCCTGCATTCTTGATTAATTCCCAGTATTGCGGAAGTCCGCCGGCTGCTGCGGCGCCTTTGAAATCACCGTTGTAAATCTGGTTCCCGTCTGCAAGCACAGGACGCTGCGGATCAGAGGTTTCGGGCTTTGTTGGCCGCTTTCCCGTTACGTCAGGCCACTCATCCAGCTGTTTATACTTATAAACCCGGACATAATCGACATACATCTTATCTGACTGGAAGTCCGCAGCCGGGTTGCCCGGCCAATCGCCGCCGACCGCCAGATTGAGAATCATATAGAACGGCCGGTCAAACGGCGCAGGATAAGTATAGTAATCCGGCTGGCCTTCTGCCTTTGTCCCCCAATCGCTCGTTTCAAAATACATTTTACCGTCCACGTAATACCGGATCAGGCCCGGAAGCCATTCAAGCGTGAAATCATGATAATCGTCAGCAAATGTTTTGCCTTCGGGCAGAACATAAGTCTTGGATTGGGACATGTGCGGGATATCGTAATGAAGCGAACCATGCACGGTTCTCGGGTACAGATCAGCCTTCTCCGTATCACCGGCCACCGGTCCCGTCAATTCCATAATGTCCATCTCGCCGCTACCAGGCCAAGGTCCGTACTGCTTCTCTTCATCGGTTGGCATCATCCAGATGGCCGGCCACATGCCTTGCTGAACCGGCAGCTTGGCACGCACCGTGAATTTACCGTAAGTCCAGTCGCCCTTCATCTTGGAGGTCAGCTTGCCGGAAGTATACTCTTTCCCGCCGTAAGCTTCCTTCCGTGCTTCCAGTGCGAGCACACCCTGCCCGCTCTCCATTTCGAGTGCAACGTTGTCCGGATGGTAATATTCCAGTTCGTTGTTGTATACCGTTCCGGTATCCTGTACATTCCATTTGTTTCCGTCAATGGAGCTGCCGTCGAATTCATCGTTCCAGACTAGCTCCCAGGGATCATTATTGGTTGCCGGAGTAGCCGTCGCCGTTGCAGCCGGTGTAGCGCTTGCCGCCGCCGTTGCAGTTGGTGCGGCGCTGGCCGTCGCTGCAGGCGTCGGTGACGGTGTCACTCCTCCTCCGGTTCCACCGCCGGCTGCGGCAGCCGTAGCACTGGCCTGCGGTGAGGCTGCACTGCCGGATAAGCCCCGAAGCGTCTCTCCGGTTTTGAGGGCTGTGCCGTTGAGAAGCACACTGCCCGCCTTTGGATCCAGCAAGCCTATGTGCCCCCGGTTCACAATTTCTGATCCGGCAGCGCCGGTACCGACAATCAGGGCATCCACTCTTGAGCTGGTCCCAATTTCAACTTTGGCCGGATGGATCAATTCGATCCGGGCCGCGGAGCTTTCATCCTCCAGGACGAGCCGCACAGGCACTTTGGCCTTGTCTACAATCGTCTGCCCCAGGGAAGATTTGTGAAAGACCACCGAATGTCCGCCGCCTCCGGAGATACGTGTGGTACCCTTCACCTTGAGTCCGGAAAACGATACTGCTCCCTCACCCGTTCCGGCAGTCACATAGAGATTTCCATTGACCGATCCGCCTTCAATCCGTACGTCCGCCCGGTTGACAATAACATTGCCGGACACCTCACCAATCGAATAGCTTCCTTCGTCCGCACTGATCCATCCGATCATCCGGCCGAGCAGCACCGCCAGCTCGGCGCGTGTCATCGGAGCCTGCGGATTCAGCTTTCCTGCCGAGTCGCCGCGAATATAACCGGCGTCAAGCATAGCGCTCACTGCTTCCCTGGCATAGCCGCTGACCGATGACCCGTCTGCCTGAGCGGCCAGTACATTTTGGGAGGCGGCTTCCAGCATGAAAGCCCGTCCAAGCATCGTTAACACATCCTGCCGCGTTACGGCGGCTTCCGGCTGAAACCGTCCGTCCGCGTAACCCGTGATAATACCCGCTGCGTTGCTCCCGCCAATATCCTTGCTATACCAGGAAGAAGCGCTTACATCACTGAAAGCGGCACTGCCCGAATCGGTGTAGCGAAACACCCGGCCCAGTATAACTGCCATCTCCGCGCGGGAGACTGCCCGGCTGGGCCCAAATTGCCCCTGACCGTCACCTTGCAGAATCCCGGCGGCTGCCAGCCTGTCCGCCGCCTCCGCCGCCCAATGCTGTTTCATATCGGCAAACCTTGCCGTTCCGGCCGCATTAATGCTGCTTACGCTTACTGCTGATCCGGGAAGCCCTTCCGGACCGGCTGCTTTTGCGAGTCCGATGTTCCCCGGAAGCTGCAGACCTGACAGCAGCATAACAGTAACCAGAAGCTTAGATATTCCCCTGCGGTACATCTTCACATTCCCCCTTATGTAAATACATGTAGACTTCCGGCGTTGCCGCCGGTCGATTTCAGTATAGAGTCCGCCCGCTGCAGGTAACATACCAATTCCTTAGTGCGTATAACAAAGATGCAACTTTCGCATAAAATGAAAAAAGCCTAATTCTCAGACAGCTGCAGCAGCTGCCTGAGAATTAGGCGCGGTGAATCTATGTAACTCTTGTTGAGCATCATTAGGTTTCAAATCAGGAGGATGCATGGATTTGGGGGAAATCCTGAGCAATATCCTCACCCGAGAACAGATCGTCAAGCGAACTGAGTGTGCCGTCTTCTTCCACCTGATAAACCGACATTTTCTCACCGTTGACCGTTAGTTCGATGAAACAGCCCCAGCAGTAGAACTGGTGTGAACCGATCTTGCCGATATCCTTGGAGTTACAGTTTGGACACTTCATATAATACATTCCACCTATCCGTTAACAATATTAATGGCTTTTTGTAGCCGTTCTTCGCTCATCGCGGGAACCAGTACGGCATTCTCCCCAATGGACATCCCTTCAGAACAAGGCAGCCATTTGCGGCCTTCGATCAAATCAGTTACCAGCCCGTCACTGATTTCCAGCGCTACTATTGTGTTTCCCAACTTCTGGTCAAAATAAACATCGGATATTCGTCCTAGGTTCGTTCCGGATGCAGTCAGTACCTGCAAATCCTTCAGTTTGTTCTTTCCCAAAAGAAAAGTATATGGTATATGGTCAGTGTCGGCCTTAACAATCGACTCTTTACTGCGAATCATAATAGCATCTTCGCCATAAGCGACAATGTCTTCCCATGCCACAACTTTCACATGACTGGAGAAAAAAGACTTGCTTTCCAGTTCAATACCCGTAATATTCCAGTTTGAATCGAGTAAACAATCGACAAGTTTGCCGACTTCATTACCTTCTTCAACTTCATATATAGTGAGGCCAATCAAATCCTGAAGTTTCATGACTGCTAAGTCCCCTCACTTTGAGTATACTTACGAGTTCCCAGAGAAGTGAAAAACTGAAACAGACACAAGACTGTAGCAATCCCTGGTCTTATTTACGCAGCCGTTTCAGAATAGTTTCAACTTTTTGGGCAACGTACTCCATTTCTTCATTAGTATTACCCAAACCTGTGCTAAAACGAATCGCAGAATGTAAAAGTTCTGCCGGAAGTTTCATGGCCTGCAGAACATGCGAAATTTCCAGCGAACCCGAGGTGCAGGCCGAACCGCTGGCAGCAGCAATCCCCTCCATATCCAGGTTCATCAGGAGCACATCCGTGCTCGCCCCCGGGAAGCTCACATTTAGAATTCCCGGCAAAAAATGCTGTGTATTACCGTTGATCACGTAAGCGTCCCGCCCGATCCGGCGGTCGAGCTCCTGCAGCAGTGTGGTTCGCAGCCGCAGAGCATGGTCCTGCCTCTGTGTCAGGCCCAGTACCGCAAGTTCCACTGCTTTGGCAAACCCCGCCGCACCCGCCAGGCTCTCCGTGCCGGCCCGTCTGCCGCGCTCCTGCAACCCCCCATGCTGTCTGGGGTGCAGCGGCGCACCGCGGCGTACGTAGAGGCCGCCTATGCCCTGCGGACCGCTGATTTTGTGGGCAGTGAAGCTCATGTAATCCACCGGCAGCCCGAGCAGGTTGATCGGCAGCATGCCGAGGGCTTGTACAGCATCAACATGGAACAGGATTCCACGTTCAGCGGCCAATCTCCCAATCTCCTCAATCGGCTGTACCGTTCCAACCTCATTATTGCCAAACATCACACTGATCAGAACGGTATCTTCCCGCAGGGCTGCTTCAACATCTGCAACAGCAACTAACCCTGTGGAATCTACCGGCAGATAGGCGATGGAATAGCCCTGCCGTTCCAATTCCGCGCAGGTATGCAGAATTGCATGATGCTCAACAGCTGTAGTAATGATGTGCCTGCCTTTCTCTGCGGTGCCGGCGGCAGCGCCGAACAAGGCCAGATTATCGCTTTCCGTGCCTCCGCTGGTAAAGATCCATTCATCAGGCGCACAGCCTAAAAAGCCCGCGATAGAATCGCGCGCACCGTTAATAATCTTTTTGGCGGAACGTCCAAACTGATGTACACTGGACGCATTGCCGTATTCTCCGATCATTATATTGTACATAACCTTAGCCACCTCCGGATGAACCGGGGTTGAGGCGGCGTGGTCCAAATAGATGGGCTTCATGACTTGTTTCTCCGCTTCTTGAAATTGAATTTCAGTATTTTCTTACAGGACTACTCGATTATACTGCTGAACAGATTCTTTTACCACCAGGGAATAAACACAATATTGTAATATCTGTCAAGAGGCTGCACCTCTAATCCTCCGGCAGATATTCAGCTTATTTTCAGCTTCCCCTGATATACTGCCTCGGCGGGTACCCTGATTTCAGTGAAATCTAAATTCTTCCAGACGGGCTGCAAGCTCATCTTCGGAGATGACCTCAATGCCGTTTATCCGCAGCAGTGCGGCCGTAACGCCTTCTCCGTGAATTTTTCGGCCTGCGAATTCTCCGTTATAGATCATTGTACTTCCGCAGGATGGGCTGTTCTGCTTGAGCACTACGGAAGTAGCGCCGGATGCACGGGCTTTTTCCAGGGTCACATAAGCTCCCTTTAGATACATCCCGGTAACATCATTTCCCGATCTATCGATCACCCGGGCCTTCCCGTTCAGCACATCTTCGCCGGTTCCGCCGACGATTTCAGCCGGTTCTCTGGGGGTAGAGAAGCCCCCAAGCAGCTCAGGGCAGACCGCAATTGCCTTGCCGCTGTCCAGCAGACTCATCAGACTCTCTTCCAGACAATCTGTACCATTATATCTGACTTTCATCCCGGCCAGACAGGAGCTTACCAATATCATAGGATCACTCTCTTTCTTTACTTCACTATTTAATGCAGCATGATTTATAATAGCTGTAACTGTTCAAGTTCTATTAATAATAAACACTCAGAGCATCGCACGGTGGCCCTGAAAGCTGTAAACTTTGCCGCCCGGTAGCAGATTAAAACGGAGGTGCAGCCAGGATGTGCGGCAGATACACGATTACAGTAACGATGGAAGAATTGATGCTGCGGTATTTTACCGATGACTCCAGTATTGTCCATTACGCGCCTAAATTCAATGCGGCTCCGATGCAGCATATTCCGGCGGTCATTAATAACGGCACCTCTAACAAGCTGGGGGTCCTACGCTGGGGGCTGGTACCTTCCTGGGCCAAGGATGATAAACTCGGAAGCAAAATGATTAATGCCCGTGCAGAATCGCTGCTGGAGAAAGTCTCCTTTAAAGGGCTGATCCGCTCACGCCGCTGCCTCATACCTGCCGACGGGTTTTATGAGTGGAAACAGCAGGCTGGCGGTAAACAACCGATGCGGATTGTACTGCAGGACCGGAGTATTTTTTCGATGGCCGGCTTATATGATATTTGGACAGATGCCAGCGGCAACAAGCTCAGCACCTGCACGATTATTACCACGGAGGCAAACAGCCTGATGGCGGACATTCACGACCGGATGCCGGTTATTCTCAGCCCGGAAGCCGAATCACAGTGGCTGGACCGCAGCAATCAGGATATCCCTTCCCTAATGGGTCTGCTCCGGCCATACAATGCGGCACAGATGCATGCCTATCCGGTATCCTCAGAGGTTGGCAATGTGCGCAATAACTATAAAGAACTGATAAAAGAAGCCTGATGCATAAACGGCAAACATTACAACTTTGTCAATTATCCATTTTTGCGTGTAAAGAAATGTCAGTTGGTTTAATTAAGTACATGGCTATAAAAAGCATATATATTAAGAGGAGATAGTATTTTGCAAACACTAAAATTCCAACAAGCGATCGCTGAAGGAACTCTGCTCGAGATTCATCTGATCAGCGGTGAAACCTATAGAGGGATATGTAAAAAGGGAAAGTTAGCGGATTCCTTCGAGCTAAAAACAGACAAGGGTCTATTGTCCTTGCCCTATTGGACGATAAAACGGTTCAAAAAAATATAGAGGCCGTAAGTAAGTATCATGAGGGGTCTTTGCCTTTCTTTCTAAGCAGCTTGGCCTTGGCCAGAGTTGTCCCTTGCGGGAAGGAAGTGAACTGGCTTTTGGATATGCCGATTTGTTGAGCGGTATAGATGCCGGTATGCCCCGAGAACAAATAACTCACGAGACAAGCGATAAAGAGGTAAACGGCCCCTTCGGCTCCAAACAATTCAATGCCCATCAAAAAGCAGGCGATAGGCGTGTTAGTGGCACCGCAGAATACAGCGACAAAACCGAGTGCGGCCAGAAAAGGGGCATACAGGTGTAAAAAACCGGATAATGCATGTCCCAATGTAGCACCAATGGCAAATAACGGTGTGACTTCCCCGCCTTGAAAACCCGCTCCCAGGGTCAGCGATGTGAATACAAGCTTTCCTAAGAAAGCAAACGGAGCAACGTCCCCGGTAAATGAATCCTGAATCAGAGGGATCCCCAGCCCCAGATAATCTCTAGTCCCCACAACGTAAACCAGCACAATAATCACTACGCCACCGACAGCACTTTTTATCATTGGATTAGCGAACCAGCGGGTATAGCCCTTTTTCAGCGCATGTGTCAGCTCACTGAACAGGATGCTGGTAAGTCCAAACAAAATGGAAGCAAATACAACCTTAAGCAGTACTACAAAAGTCAGAGAAGGAATATCTCCTATGGGATAGTGAAGATGTGTGATGCCCCAGAATGAAGTAGCTGTCAAATTACCGACAAAGCTGGCGATAAAAGCAGGGATAAGCGCTTCATGACTGATTAACCCAATCGCAAGCACTTCCAGTCCAAACACCGTTCCCGCTAAAGGTGTTCCAAAGATCGAGCCAAAGCCGCCGCTAATCCCGCAAATCAGCAGAATCCTCCGGTCAACGGGGCCGACCTTTAACATCTTTCCAAACCAATCCGCTAGGCTGCCGCCCATCTGCACCGCGGTCCCCTCCCGTCCTGCAGAGCCGCCAAACAAATGGGTGATAAGCGTTCCAAATAATACAAGCGGAGCCATCCGCAGCATTACGGGCTCATTGCCAGCCTGAATTTGCTCCAGAATTAAGTTATTTCCCTTAGCACTGCTGCCCCCGTATTTGAAATATAACAAGCTGACCAGTGCCCCTCCCAGAGGAAGCAAAAAGAGCAGCCATGGATGGGCCAGTCTTGTATCCGTCACAAAGTCCAGGCTTTTCAGAAAAAAAGCTGACGCTGTTCCTGTTAATATCCCCACTCCGCCCCCGAGTACAATCCATTTAAGTAAAGTTCCCCAAGATGCAGCAAACCACCATTTCTCAGCAGCCTCAGACCATTTTTGTTTCAACCGGGTCATTATATTCGTTCCTTTCGCATGAAAATCATACATACAAATAGACTCCTACCAGGAAATATTTCGCTGGTAGGAGTCATTAGCCTCGCGGCAGTTACGGCGAACTCCATCGCCCTAGTATCGTAGACTTATTTTAGTATTTCGCATCAGAATCGTCAATAGTGAGGCTGGCCCGTTTCGAAGAGTTCCGGCATTTTATCCAAAGTCTTGTCGACAGATGTCACAAATAACACAATAACACCATAATCTATCGACACAATGTGACATATGGGTCATTTATAATAACAATAGTAAACGGGTAAGTTTTATATACTTTCATAAAACCTACCTATACCTTGCCCTATATGCCTAAATATTTCATTTTTTATCAGTTTACCAAAATAAATGTACTACAAAATATTATATTGACGTAAGAATTATTAACATGTAGTATAAACCATAATTTATATACAAAGGTTTTGCCCGCCAGGTTGGGAAGTTTCTTTCTGTCTCTAATTGACCTCCGGTCTATTCAGCGCCCCGTGCTGTATTGCAGAAACGGACGTCGCCTAACAGAGCAAAGGGTTATTACATGGACAGCAGAAACTCTCCAACATCACTAAGATCCATTCATTGGGCAAGCACTATCTAACTGCCGAGGAGGTCGAACAAAGCCTTAGATTACAGAGAGACAGCAAGAGCGCGGACTACACCCCAGAACAACTCAATTTTAAGTCCAGTATCAGGTAAACTACTTACCCGCACTTAAAAAAGGAGGAGTAAACGGAATGACAAAAAAAAGAAATTGGTGGTCTATCTTACTTATCGTATCGCTCATAGGAATTTTGTTCACTGGCTGCAGTACAAATAACACTGCAAATACTCCTAACGCAACTGCAGAGAGCACAGCTCCTGCAGAAAGTGCGGCACCTGAAGCCTCTGCACCGGCCGCTGACGCACCGGTTGACGGCGGAACCCTCGTAATGAGCACCTTCTCCGATATCGTTAATATTAACCCGCTCCTGATTGGCGACACCTCATCAGGCGATGTCGCCAACTTCGTATTCGCACAAATCTATGATCTGGACCGTGCAGGTAACGTAACCGCTGAACCGTGGTCGCTGGCTGCAGAGCTTCCGGAAATCTCCGCGGATGGTCTGACCTATACCGTTAAATTGAAAGATACCATCAAATGGAGTGACGGCCAGCCGATCACTGCGGATGATGTAGTGTATACAATTGAAACCGCGAAGAATCCGGAAACCGGATCACCGCTGATCAGCCAGTATGATAAGGTGAAAACCGTTGAGAAGGTTGATGACCATACCGTTAAATTTACAATGAGCCAGGTCTATGCACCGTTCCTGTATGCTTTGTGCCAAGCCATCGTACCCGCGCATGTTCTAAAGGATGTAGCTCCAAAAGACATTCAGACGAACGCATACGGGACTGACCCGGCTAAAACCGTAACAAGCGGACCATGGAAATGGACAGCCTGGAAACAAGGCGAAAGCCACACGCTGGATGCCAATCCAGACTACTGGGGAGAAGTTAAACCACATATTTCCCAGCTCGTATACAAAATCTACGCGGATCAGAATACCGAGGTTCAAGCCATTCTGAAAGGCGACACCGACCATATCAGTGCAATTCCGGTAACACAGGTTGAAGCAGCCAAAGCAGATGGCGATATTGCGATCATCCAGAAGCCGGGTGCGCAGTATGAATATCTTGGATTCAACTTTGATGCCAACAATTTCAAGGACAAATATGGATTATTCGAAGGCCAGAAGACCAGACAGGCGATTGCCCACGCTCTCAACCGTCAAGGTATGGTAGACAATATTCTTAAAGGTGTAGGCGCCCTGATGAATGCACCGTTCCTGCCGGATACCTGGGCTGACCCGGGTGATGCAGCCGTGAACTATGACTACAATGCAGAAACCGCCAAGCAGCTCCTCGCTGAAGATGGCTGGGTTGCCGGCACTGACGGTATTCTCACCAAAGACGGTCACCGCTTCTCCTTCGAGCTGCAGTACAATGCCGGCAACAGCCGCCGTGAACAGGTCGCTGCCGTTATCCAGCAGAACCTGAAGGATGTAGGTATCGAAGTAACTCCGAAAGCCATTGACTTCGCTTCCTGGATTGACCAGAATGTCACACCGGGTAAATTCCAGGCGGTTCTCCTGGCCTGGTCCCTGAACAACCCGGACCCGGATGCTGAGAGCATTTTCTCCTCCAAGTACTTCCCGCCTGCCGGACAGAACGCCGGCTGGTATAAGAACGAGAAGCTGGATCAGCTGTGGGTAGACGGATACTCCACCGTTGACCAGGATAAACGCAAAGAGATTTATAAAGAGGTAGGTAAAGAAATCTCCACGGATCTTCCTTATGTATTCTTGTACCAGTACGGTCAGGCGATTGGCACGGGTCCTAGAGTCCACTGGGCAGAAGAAGATGCTCCGGAACCATCCCTCGGCTATGGACAATTCTTCCACGCTATTAAATGGTGGGTAACTGACTAAACATAACGGACACAGGAAATAGAATCTCGGAAGGGGAAAGAGAAGTCTCTTTCTCCTTCTCCTTTTGTCTGAGGGAGATTGCATTCCGGATTCTATACCCTAACTTCTCTAGGAGGATATAGTTCATGACAGAATATCTGATCCGTCGCGTACTGCAATCAGTACTGGTCATCTTTCTGATAACGCTGCTTACATTTCTTCTCATTCACGCTGCTCCCGGAGGGCCGACCAAAGTGATGCTGTCCCCGGGACTGTCCCCTGAGGTGCTTGAGCAGCAAGCTAAGAATCTCGGTCTGGATAAACCTATTCCGGTCCAGTATGTCCACTGGATTGGCGATTTGCTGCAAGGCGATTTGGGTTACACTTTCAAAAACCATATTGCCGTATCGGATCTGCTCTGGCCGCGTATCGCCAATACTTTTATTCTCATGGGGGCTGCCTGGCTGGTTTCGCTGGTGATCTCGATCCCATGGGGCATCTATAACAGCACCAAGGTATACGGCTTGTCTGATCAGACGGCCTCCTTCATCTCCTATCTGGGGTTCGCGATGCCTACCTTTTGGTTCGGAATACTGCTTCAGCAGTGGCTGTCCATTAAGCTGGACTGGTTTCCACTCTCGGATATGCATTCTAGAGGACATGAGGGGGATATCGGAGACTTATTCATGCACCTCGTATTGCCCGTAACGGTTCTGGCACTTGGCTTCCTCGCCTCTTATATGAAATATGCCCGGTCAAGCATGCTCGAGGTCCTGGATCAGGATTATATCCGCACTGCCCGGGCCAAAGGAGTACAGGAACGTAAGGTTGTATTCCGGCATGCGCTGCGCAACGCGCTTATCCCAATTATTACGATACTGGGACTTGATCTGCCTATTCTGGTAGCAGGGGCTACATTGACGGAGAATGTCTTCAACTGGCCGGGGATGGGCCGCTGGTTTGTAGAAATGGCGAACTCACGTGAATACTCGGCGCTTATGTCCATCACCATTGTCATAGCTGTCATGGTCGTCATCGGCAATCTGGTGGCTGATATCCTGTATGCCGTAGTAGATCCCCGTGTAAAACTCGGCAAGCAAGGAGGCAAAGCAGCATGAGTACCGACCATTCACAACTTGTTGCCCAATCGTCTGCATCTGCTTCCGGAACACCTGATAGCGGTTTGACACCTGCTCCCGGCCCGCAGATTTCAGCGGATGTCTCTAAACGGCCTCCCGGCCCATGGGTAGTGCTGTGGAAGAAGTTCTCCCGCAATCCTTACGCGATGAGCGGACTTATTGTATTACTCGTCTTTATTATCGCCGGGATATTAGCCCCTAAGCTCACCAAGTTCGACCCGGCAGCCATTGATTTGATGTTTCCTAATCTGAAGCCGGGTGCCGAAGGCCATTTGCTCGGGACAGACGAGCTTGGACGCGATGTGTTTACCAGACTTTTGTACAGCGCGAGGGTTTCTCTAATGATCGGTTTCTCTGTTGCCTTGGCTTCCGTTGCGATCGGTTCCGTTATCGGGGCAATTTCAGGATATTTTGGCGGCTGGGTCGATACGGTATTCATGCGCATTGTTGATGTGATGAACTCTGTACCTTCACTTTTCCTGAACATCCTGTTCATGGCCATCTTCGGGTCGCAGATTAAATACATGATTCTGATCCTGGCCCTGACGAGCTGGATGAGCATTGCCCGGCTGGTCCGCGGTACCTTCCTGCAGCTAAGGGAGATGCAATATGTTGAAGCCGCCAAAGCGATCGGCGTATCGAGCTGGGGAATTATCTTCCGCCATCTGCTGCGCAATGCGAGCTTCCCGATCATCGTCAATGCGACTCTGATGGTCGGCGGTGCCATCCTGAGTGAATCGGCACTCTCTTATCTGGGGCTAGGTGTTCAGGCACCAAAAGCCAGCTGGGGAGTCATGCTCAGCAACGCCCAGGAATTCATGCTGGTTGACCCGATGCAGGCCGTATATCCGGGCCTTTGCATCCTGCTTGTAGTACTCGCCGTTAACTTTATCGGCGACGGAATCCGGGATGCTCTTGATCCCAGACAGCAAGTGACCAAATCCCGGAGGAGGCTGGAAAAATGGCGGAAAAACTACTCGAAATCCGGAAACTGACCACCGGCTTTGCCACCGAAAAGGGGCTCGTCAAAGCTACAGATGCAATCTCGATTTCGGTTAAGAAAGGCCAGACGGTCTGTCTTGTCGGTGAATCCGGCAGCGGGAAAAGCGTAACCTCACTGGCTATCATGCGTTTGATCGATTATGCCGGAGGAATGATTATGGAAGGCAGCATAGATTTCCATGGTCAGGATCTTGCCGCGAAGAAGCAGGAGGACATGCGTAAAATCCGCGGCAACCAGATCGCGATGATCTTTCAGGACCCGATGTCCTCTCTCAATCCGGTATTCACCGTAGGCGAACAAATAGCCGAGAGCCTTCGGCTGCATCAGAACAAAGGAAACGACGAAGCGATGAAAGCTGCTGTTGATCTGCTTAAGCTGGTTGGCATTCCGGCACCCGAGATCCGGGCTAAGCAATATCCGCATGAACTGTCCGGCGGGATGTGTCAGCGCGTGGTCATCGCCATTGCGCTCGCCTGTAACCCGGAGCTGCTGATTGCCGATGAACCGACGACAGCCCTTGATGTAACCGTCCAGGCGCAGATTCTCGATCTTTTGCGTAAGCTTCAGGCGGAGCTTGGCATGTCGATCCTGCTTATCACTCATGATATGGGGGTAGCTGCAGAGATGGCAGACCGGATCGCGGTTATGTATGCCGGGGCTATCGTCGAGGAAGGTACGGTTGAAGAGATTTTCGATCACCCCAGCCATCCGTATACAGTGGGGCTGCTGCAGTCCATTCCCGGCTTTGAAGGGGAACGCGGCGGTGAGCTGTATACCATTCGCGGAACCATCCCGCCAATCGGCCAGCTTCCGTCCGGCTGCCGTTTTCATCCGCGCTGCCCGCATGCGATGGAGATCTGCCGCAGCCAGGAGCCGCCGAATTTCATGATTACGAGCGATCACCGGACGTCCTGCTGGCTGTTCCAAGACAAACCGGTCCAGACCGATTACAGCGATGAGGTGAGAACACATGGTTAAGGAAGCGGTTGTTACAGCTGACAGTAAAGCTTTGACCTCAGCCGAGGTACTGGTAGACATTAAGGACGTCAAAAAATATTTTCCCATCACCAAAGGCCTGCTGAACCGGACTGTTGGCCAAGTAAAAGCTGTTGACGGGGTAAGCCTGGCCATCCGCAAAGGCGAAACCTTTGGCCTGGTCGGAGAATCCGGCTGCGGGAAGTCTACCTTTGGACGTCTGCTGCTCCGGCTGCAGAGTGTGACAGAAGGAGAAGTGCTTTTTAAAGGTAAAGATATTCATTCTCTGGGGCATCAGGAGATGCGCCGCCTGCGCGAGGAAATGCAGATTATTTTTCAGGACCCTTTCGGTTCACTGAATCCCCGCTTTCTCGTCAAGGATATTATCGGCGAACCGCTGCGCATTCACCGGAGCATGTCTGCACGGGATATCGATGCCAGAGTGGTGGAGCTTATGGAGCTCGTAGGGCTTGATGCCAGCCGGAGAAACCGCTACCCGCATGAGTTCTCCGGCGGACAGCGCCAGCGGATCGGTATCGCCCGGGCAATCGCGCTAAATCCGCAGTTCATCGTTGCAGATGAAGCGGTATCCGCGCTCGATGTATCCGTCCAGTCCCAGGTGATCAATCTGCTCATGAAGCTGCAGAAGGAGCTTGGACTGACCTTCTTATTCATCGCCCACGGCCTGAATGTCGTACGCCACATCTCGGACCGCGTAGGAGTTATGTATCTGGGTAAAATGGTTGAAGTCGCTGAGACGGAGGCGCTGTTCGCCGCTCCTCTGCATCCCTATACAGCAGCGCTTCTCTCCGCCATTCCCAAGCCGACCCCAAGACGCAAGCAGGACCGTATCGTCCTGGAGGGTGATGTTCCTTCTCCCGCCAATCCGCCTTCCGGCTGCAGGTTCCATACCCGCTGTCCTTTGGCACAGGAGAAATGCCGTATGCAGGAGCCGCTGCTTGAGGAGGCAGCACCCGGGCGGATGGTAGCCTGCCATTTCCCGCTGGCTTCTGTGTAGCAGAAGCTTTCACAGGAAGCAGCAAAAACGCCTAACCGGCCGGTTAGGCGTTTTTGGTGTAGAAAGCAATACAGATGAAGAACAGCTCTGAAGAGCAGCTCAGATGTAAAACATATAGTTATCTGCCTTGTTCTCTTCCTTATAGTTAATCAGGTCAGACAAGGTGGTGGAATCCATCACATCGGCGATGCTATCGCGGATGCGCAGCCAGAGATCGCGCTTGGCCGGGTCGTCTTCCTCGGTGAAATCAACCGGGGAGATCGGTCCTTCCAGAACGCGGATAATGTCACCGGCAGTGATGGTCGCTGAATCCCGGGACAGAATATATCCGCCGTAGGCTCCGCGGATGCTCTTTACAAGTCCGGCATTCCGCAGCGGGGCAATTAATTGCTCCAGATAATGCTCGGACAAACCGTTTTTTTCGGCAATGCTTTTAAGCGATGTAGGCCCCTCGCCGAATTTCAGGGCAAGCTCCATCATAATGGTTAATCCGTAACGTCCTTTTGTTGATATTTTCAAAGGGGCACCTCTTTCGGTTTAATTGCTGCTGGTGTCTGAATCATAGAAAGCTCAGTAGACATGAGAAATGTCATATCAACGTATTCCGATGTTTGCTCTATGCTTATGTTATCATATCTGCGGACACATTTGCAGCGCAAAACACAACTTTTTGGCAAAATGTTCGCCTCCGGTGGACAAATTGTCAAAATCGCCTGCTTTTCCGCAACAAATTCCTCTGATCAAAGGGAGCTTGGGGTAGACAGGTGTGTTATAATACAAAATGAGCCGGGTGTTTAGTGTGATACCGGTATTTTTTGCATAGAAAATGGTGATTACGATGACAAAGGCAAATCAGGATACACGTGTCGTCGTCGGAATGTCTGGAGGAGTCGATTCCTCCGTTACAGCGCTTCTGCTCAAGCAGCAGGGCTATGACGTCATCGGCATCTTCATGAAGAACTGGGACGATACCGACGAGTTCGGTGTATGCACGGCAGAGACCGATGCTGAGGATGTACGCCGCGTATGCGAGCAGATCGATATTCCTTACTATACCGTAAATTTCGAGAAGGAATACTTTGATAAAGTCTTTTCCTATTTCCTCGATGAATATAAGGCCGGGCGGACGCCTAATCCGGATGTGATGTGCAACCGCGAGATCAAGTTCGGAGAATTCCTGAACAAAGCGCTGCAGCTGGGTGCTGATTATGTAGCCACCGGACATTATGCCCGTGTTGTGGAGGAAGACGGTGTGTTTAAGCTGCTCCGCGGCGTAGACAGCAACAAAGACCAGACCTATTTCCTGAATGCGCTGAACCAGTACCAGCTCTCCAAAGCGATGTTCCCGATCGGCCACCTACCGAAACCGGAAGTGCGGAGAATCGCTGAAGAAGCCGGACTTTACACCGCGAAGAAAAAAGACAGCACCGGCGTCTGCTTCATCGGCGAACGTAATTTCCGCGAATTCCTCAGCCAGTATCTGCCGGCACAATCCGGGGACATGGTCGATATCGCCACAGGTGAAGTCAAAGGCCGGCATGAAGGCCTGATGTATTACACGCTGGGACAGCGGCAGGGCTTAGGAATCGGAGGTTCCGGAACCGGTGAACCATGGTTCGTCGCGGAAAAGGATTTGGAGCGCAATATCCTGTACGTCGTGCAGGGAGACAAGCATCACAGCCTGTATTCCACAAGTCTCAATGCTTCCGGTGTGAACTGGATTGACGGCCAGACGCTTACGCCTGGTGATGCACCGCTGAAATGCACGGCCAAATTTCGCTACCGTCAGCCCGACCAGGGCGTTACGCTGACTGCGCGGGAAGACGGCACCGTTCATGTCGTGTTCGATGTTCCGCAAAAGGCAATTACACCAGGCCAGGCCGTTGTATTCTATCTTGGTGAACAATGTCTGGGCGGCGGAACCATTGAAGCTGCGGAGAAGGTCATTCCTCAGCCGCACTAAACCAGCAGACAGCATAAACTCTCTTCGGCGAAAGCCAAAGAGAGTTTTTTGTTGCCTTACTTTAGTGTTAGCTCATTAACATCCGCTCAGCGTTAATTCTGCCCGCGCCGCAGCGACTGGTTATGGCGGATCTTCGCTTCATTGCCCTGCTCGGTTGCCTGATAGAATACTCTTCTGGCAATCTGCTTCGGCAGGTAATCCTGTTTGACATAGTGGCCCGGAAAATTATGCGGATACTGGTATCCCTCATGCCCGAGCTTCACCGCTCCTTTGTAATGCGTATCACGCAGATG